>CALUMZ010000006.1 GCA_944321865.1 uncultured Muribaculaceae bacterium | reverse complement strand
TGTTCAGACTATCCAAACTGTGCGCATAATGCGGGAAACGGGCAGACTGAATACAACCGGATTTTCAGACTGACCCACATTTTTGTCTCACTGGCTACTCTACATTGTGAAGGAGGGCGGTCAAGGTCGCCATGGGACAACAAAAAAGTCCCACAAAACTGACGTTTTGCGGGACTTGGCCTTTGTTTGAGTGATCCGCTTGGGGCTCGAACCCAAGACCCCATCCTTAAAAGGGATGTGCTCTACCTGCTGAGCTAGCGAATCTCCTTAAAAGCGTTGCAAAGGTAGTGCTTTTGTGTGAAACTGCCAAATGTTTGGGTGATTTTTTTGCAAAAAAATGTGCAGCATGTGTTGGTTTATGGTAGCTGCGGAGATTATGTTGCTAAAAATCAGCAGTTTCTTCTTTGCATGTGCGGCGTGTGCTGAATTTGGTTCATTTATGCAGGAAATGGACGTGTGCCGTGGGAGGCTTGGTGCACGTCGGGCTACCAAAAGCGGTTTTGTGCTTTGTTGTATTCAAATCCGACGGAAGCAAGCTTGTTTTCGAGCCATTTGCGGTCTATTTGCATGTCGGTACACATTTCATCGAGAGAGCCATACCGGTCGCGCAATTTCATGTTGACAAAGCTTAACAGCATCATCACGTCGTTAGGTAATTCAGTCATATTTCTGTGTGTTTTTTAATTCGGTTGCAAATGTATGCGTTTTGTGGTTATTATCCAAAATAATTATCAGCCGGTATTTGTGGCAGGAGTGGTTTTTGTAGTATTTTTGCTTGGTGAAATATAGGAACGATATGGCAAAAAAACGTGGACGAACGGGTGCGAAAGGTCGGAGAAGACCGCGCACGATAGGTACAGAACTTTCCAAATTGAAAAGACGGTTTGTCGCTTCGTTGTGGGGGGCGATAATGCTTTTTGTGCTGTATTTTGTCGGCAGGTATGTGGCATTGGATGTTTACAGTGCCGACAAGTCAAGGCGCGAGAGCATGGAGGTCTCGATGCTCGAAGAGGTGCATTTCCCGGCAGGAGTCGACAATATGAAGGTGGTGTACAAGGGCTTTACTGTGTATTTTAACAGTCGTTACCATGTGCCGAATTGTGTGATATATGAGCTGACTGGAAAAGAAACCGAAGGGAAGTTTCCACGATATAAGAATTTCATGACTGACGAGCAGGTCCCCGGTTGCGCAAATCCATGGGACTACACGCACTCGGGCTACACACGCGGGCACATGGCTCCGGCCGCCGACATGAAATGGGACAGGGAAGTGATGAAGGAATCGTTTTACATGACTAATATATGCCCGCAAAAGGCGGCGTTGAATTCGGGCGGCTGGAATAAGCTTGAAGATAAAGTGCGTGATTGGGCACGGCGCGACAGTTCGTTGATAGTCGCTTCGGGGCCTGTCTTGACCGAAGGTATGAGTACGATTGGTGAAAGCCGGGTGGCTGTGCCCGAGCATTTTTTCAAGGTTGTCATGGCTCCGTTTGTAGATCCACCGAGGGCAATAGCGTTTATATATCCCAATGGGTCGAGCAAAGGTGCGATAAAGAAGTATGCAGTTACGGTCGATGAAGTGGAGCGGCTGACAGGCATAGATTTTTTCCCGGGGCTTGACGATGATGCCGAAGCTGAATTGGAATCGGGTATCAATTTGTTGCAATGGGAACTTTCGGGTCGGTAGTTATAGCCGTCCCCCCTTCCAATCAGTCATTATTGTGTAAAAAGCGTGGGCTTTGTGCGAATCACTTGGGATTAGTTCGTCACATGATTTGTGCCGGGCAAGGCGTGACCGGTGTCGACAAGCAGGCACCGGCAAGGTTCTTATTGTATAAAATTTAAACAGGCTCTAAAAAAGCCAAAATATAGATGTTTTAAAAATAGTTTATAAAAAAAGTGTAGTATATTTGCATAATACAATAAGAGAAAATAGGAAATGAAGCATAATAGTTTTATATGGCTTGCAGTGGTGGCATCGGTGGTTTGCTGCAATGCTGTTTCCCATGCCCAACAGACGCAAAAATTCACGGCAGCGAAGCATAACGAATATGGCTTGGTGTATTCGTTGCCGGTGACGCATTTCCGCATAGAGGTGGAAATGGAAAAGACCATTCGCAAGGCAGGGCCTTATTACCAATATGCACAACGTTATTTAAGCGTAAGCAAGCCTATAACGGAAGATTCGCAATCGTGGAAATTGAAATCGGTAAAAGTTACACCATACGGGGTGCCCGATGAAGATAACCGATACCTGATGCAATTCAAGGGTGGAAACGGCGTATTCTTGATGATGACCGATGACGGTTTGCCATTGTCGATTAACAAGGAGGCCGTGGAAGACAATATACCCAAGCGTCCGGCTAAGAAAAAGGAGGAACCGTCGTTGACGGCGGAAGATCTTGTGATGGCTTTGCCCGGCGAGTTGCTTGTGAGCGAGTCTACTGCCAAACGTGCCCAGATAGCGGCACAGTTGATATACAAAATCAGGGAAAGCCGCACGGCATTTGCAACCGGAGAGGCCGATCAGATTCCGGATGGCGAAGCCCTTAAACTGATAATGGCTCAGCTCGATGAGCAGGAACGGGCATTGATGGCTCTTTTCTGCGGACGTGAACGCACGGTGACGGTGACAAGAGAGTTTGATTACTGTCCGACCGGCGATGTCGACAAAGATGTGTTGTTCAGGATTTCGGATGTTGAGGGCGTAGTAAAAAGCGACAACCTTGGCGGAGACCCGGTTTACATATCGGTAGAAGTAACACGACAAGGAGAAATGCCGGTGGACGATAAAGGAGAGCCGAAGAAATTGCCCAAGAATGCCGTGATGTATAATATTCCGGGGCAGGCGCGCGTGACATTGCGATATGACGGTAAGAACTTGCTTGACAAGGAAGTGGACGTGTCGCAATTTGGCATTAATTTCGGGCTGGACCCATCGATGTTCACCAACAAGAAATCTCCCAACTATCTACTGTTTTATCCCGAAACAGGCAGTATAAAAGAAATCGGAACTGTGACAATGCAGTAACTCCGATTGACGATTGCTTTGTGGCATTGCCTCGATTGCATACAGTGTTGCATTCAGGGCGGTGGTGACATTTGATATAATTAGCAGACTTAAAAATAAAAAATATGTTTTCAGGAATAGTGGAAGAAGCTGCCAAGGTCGTTAAAGTGGAGCGCATTGGCGGGAACATGAATATAACATTAAAGTGCAGTTTTGCAAATGAATTAAAAATAGACCAAAGCGTGTCGCATAACGGTGTATGCCTGACGGTGGTGTCATTTCCCGAACCGGGCTGTTACACCGTCACAGCCATACAAGAGACTCTCGACCGTAGCAACCTTGGCTTGTTGAAACCGGGTGACGAGGTAAACGTTGAGCGCAGCATGAAAGTCGATGGCCGACTTGACGGGCATATCGTGCAAGGACATGTCGACCAGACGGCCACTTGTGCCGATGTGAAAGAGGTCGATGGTTCACGATATTATACGTTCCGTTACACAGTAGACCCGAAGATGGCAGCAAAGGGTTATGTAACGGTTGAGAAAGGTAGCGTTACAGTCAACGGTGTGAGCCTTACCGTGTGCAACTCACAGCGTGATTCATTTGAGGTGGCTATTATACCATATACTTATGAGCATACCAATTTCCATAACATCCACAGCGGAACTGTGGTAAATATCGAGTTTGACATCATAGGCAAGTATCTTAGCCGCATGATGGAATTTGTCAAGCCTCAATAGGGTGGTGTGAAGCGAATAGGGATATTATCGGACACGCACGGCTGTTGGGACGACCGTTATGTGCAATATTTCAAGGATTGCGACGAAATATGGCATGCCGGCGACATAGGAAGCATTGAACTGGTAGAAAGCTTGTCGGCAATAGCACCGGTGAGGGCGGTATGCGGCAATATCGATGGAGGAATGTTGCGCCGCCGATTTAGAGAGCAAGAGGTTTTCACCATCGAGGGCGTGAAGGTGTTAATGACGCATATCGGTGGCTATCCGGGTAGATATGCCCCCGGAATAAAATCGGTGTTGCTCGCCGAGAAGCCGCAATTGTTTGTCGCCGGGCATTCGCATATATTGAAAATATATAATGACAAGTGGCTCGGACTGTTGTATATTAATCCCGGGGCAGCCGGCCGCCAAGGGTGGCAGACGGTGCGCACACTTGTCTTGCTCACTATCGACAACGGCACTTTTGCCAATTGTGAAGTGGTAGAGTTGGGTTAAACCCAAAACACGATTAGATTTGGGGCAAAGTATATAAGTGTATAAAATAATTCAGGGCGACCCTTTGCGGGGTTGCCCTGAATGGTTATTTGGCAATTGAAAAATGTGTGTGCCGGGTAGTGCGATTAGTCGCGTCGCGGACCGCGGTTGCCACCGCCATTGCGCGGGCCACGAGGAGCTCCGTTGCCGCCATTGTTGCGACGTGGGCCTCCGCCATTGCCGCGGTGGTTGTTTCCGCCGCCGTTTCCGCCACGGCGCGGTTCTTCATAGCCCTCGGGCTTCTCTTGCAATGCTTTCATCGACAGGCGGAACTTGCCGGTCTTTTTGTCGATTTCAATCAACTTGACTGTTACTTGGTCGCCCTCTTTTAAGCCGGTTTCTTCCATGTCGTTGTAACGGTTCCAGCCGATTTCGGAAATGTGGAGCAACCCGTCCCTGCCGGGCATGAACTCGACGAATGCGCCGAATTCGAGAATGCTGCGAACTGTGCCTGTATATACTTGGCCTTCTTCGGGTACGGCAGTTATTTCCTTGATTCGGGCAACGGCAGCCTCGATGCTGTCTTTGTTGGCTGCTGCGATTTCTATTTCTCCCTTGCCGTCGATTTCATCGATAGTGATGATTGCGCCGGTTTCTTCCTGTATACCTTGTATCGTTTCGCCGCCCTTGCCAATGATTGCGCCGATGAAGTCCTTGTCGACAGTCATCTTCACGATGCGAGGCACATGAGGCTTGTAATCTTCGCGAGGAGCAGGAATAGTCTCGTTTATGATGTTCAATATGTGCAAGCGTCCTTCGCGAGCTTGGTTGAGAGCTTGCTCGAGTATTTCATACGACAGGCCGTCGCACTTTATGTCCATTTGGGTGGCGGTGATACCGTCTTTTGTTCCGGTCACCTTGAAGTCCATGTCGCCGAGGTGGTCTTCATCGCCGAGAATATCGGAAAGCACGGCGTGCTTAACGTTGCCCGTGTCGGAAATGAGCCCCATTGCGATACCTGCCACCGGTTTCTTCATTTTCACGCCGGCATCGAGCAGAGCCAAAGTTCCGGCGCACACGGTAGCCATTGAAGAAGAACCGTTTGATTCAAGAATGTCTGATACGATGCGCACCGTGTAGGGGAATTCCTCGGGGAACATGCGTTTGAGCGCACGGTGTGCGAGGTTTCCGTGCCCGATTTCGCGGCGGCCTACACCGCGTTGAGCCTTGGCTTCACCGGTAGAGAAGGGTGGGAAGTTGTAGTGGAGCAAGAAGCGTTCGGTGCCGTGGTTGAGGACGTCATCGACGATTTTTTCATCGAGTTTGGTTCCGAGAGTCACGGTTGCCAATGCTTGAGTTTCGCCACGGGTGAACACTGCCGAACCGTGAGGCCCCGGCAGATAGTCCACTTCGCACCAGATGGGGCGAATGTCGGTGGTCTTGCGCCCGTCAAGGCGTATGCCCTCATCGAGCACGCAGCGGCGCATCGCCTCTTTTTCCACGTCATGATAGTAGCGTTGTACAAGAGGGGTCTTTTCTTCACGCTCTTCTTCGGGCAGCGATTCTATGAAATCGTTGCAGATGGCCTCGAAGCTGTCGGCACGCCAATGCTTGTCGGCACAACCTGCCTTGGCGATGGCGTATGCCTTGTCGTAGCAAACTTCTTTCACCTTGGCTCTCAGTTCCTCGTCGTTGATTTCGTGGCAATATTCGCGTTTTGTCACGCCGAGTTCTTTGGCCAGTTCCATTTGTGCGACGCATTGCACCTTTATGGCTTCATGAGCGGCTTTCAAGGCCTCGAGCAGGTCGGTTTCGCTCACTTCGTCCATCTCGCCTTCGACCATCATAATATTGTCGTAAGTAGCACCCACCATAAGATCCATGTCAGCTGTCTTCAGTTGGTCGAAAGTAGGGTTGATGACGAATTTTCCATCTATACGGGCCACGCGAACTTCGGAAATGGGTCCGTTGAACGGAACGTCGGAAACGGCTATGGCTGCCGAGGCGGCAAGTCCTGCAAGAGCATCGGGCATATCGACACCGTCCGACGAGAACAAGATGATGTTCACGAATGTGTCGGCATGGTAGTTGTCGGGGAACAGGGGACGCAAAACGCGGTCGACAAGGCGTGCGGTGAGAATTTCGTAATCAGATGCACGTCCTTCACGTTTTTGGAATCCTCCGGGGAATCGCCCGAAAGCCGAGAATTTCTCTTTATATTCAACTTGGAGTGGCATGAAGTCAACTCCTTCGCCGGCTTCCTTCGCCGACACAACTGTCGCAAGAAGCATAGTATTGTTCATGCGCAGTTCAACCGCTCCATCGGCCTGCTTGGCAAGTTTGCCTGTTTCGATGGTGATCACTCGTCCGTCACCAAGGTCGATGGTTTTCTTAGTAGGTGTTACCATAAATATTATTCTACATGTAAAAATTCCTGCAAAGATAAGCAAACTTTCTGACAATTTGTCTGTTGTTAAATGTTTATTTAGCTTTTTTGTGAGCAGTGTTGCAGCGTTATTTTATCGGGTAACCATAAATAAAAAGCCCCGTTCTCACGAATGGGACTTTTTTGTAATAGAATCTGTATAGAAAAGTATTATCAACCAAATGCGTTATTGCTATTATTGTCGATGCAAATATCGTAATTTAAACATGTCTGTGAAAGGGTTATATGTTACTAAATTTGTCCTAAAAGGCGGGAATGTGTATTCTCCTGTTAAACTTTGCGGGGGGGTGATGCAAATTTGGATATGATGTTTTTTGTTGTTACTTTTGCCATATTGCGGAAGTGGCCGGCGCGATTTTTGCCAAAATCGGCCACGGAGGGCTGACGGTATGGACAAAGAATTAAAAGACAGTATAATACGTTACGGCAATATAGATGCTGTGATTAACAAGGACAATCTCGACGATGAGGTATATATCTTTGATGATATTAACGGAATCAAGTTGTCGGAGAATCCCGTCATGCTCGAAATGCCGGTTTTTGCCGTGTGCCTGCGTGGTGAAGCTACCGTGCAGTTGAATCTGAAAGAATACCATGTCCCGGCCAACAGCCTTGTTACGTTCATGCCCGACCATATTTTGCACGGCTACACATCTTCGCCCGATTTCAAGGGGATTTTTGTTGCCATACGCAAGCAGTTTGCCGAAGAAATGTTGCCCGACTTGCATTCAATGTTGCCGTTGATAATGAGTTTCAAGTCGGTTCCCGTCATAAGGCTCAGTGATGCCGAGACCGAGACGCTGAAAGAGTTTCACGCTTTTTTGTGGAGGCGTATAAAGACCACCGGTGGGGTATACAGGCGAAAAGTTATACAGGGGTTGTTGCAGTCGGTGCTGTATGAAATATTGTCGATTTATAAGGAGCATTATCAATATGCCGTCACACGCCGGTCGCACAACGAGGATATATTTTATAATTTCGTCACACTTGTGGAGCGTGACTTCCGCCGTGACCGGATGGTTAAATATTATGCCGACCGCATGTTTATCACTCCCAAGCATCTGACAACGGTAGTGAAGCAGGTGAGCGGACGCACTGCGCGTGACTGGATTGATAATTTTGTGATATTGGCGGCAAAGGTGATGTTGCGTTCATCATCACGCACCGTTCAGGAAATAAGCAGTGACTTGAACTTTGCCAACCAGTCGTTTTTCGGGAAGTATTTTAAGCAGCGTGTTGGTGTCACACCCAGCGAGTTTCGCAACGGCAGGTGAGCAAGGGGGGCGACGGCCCGTGTGCATGCTTCGTGTGCGCTATTGTTTCTTGAATTTTGTCCCTTTCAGGGAGTAGGCAATGCTGTTTGCGACATATCCCTTTATGGCATCGTGAGTTTCGGTTGTCATGTATCCCTCGATGGTGGGGGAGATGGTTATTGACTTTGTTGCCGGGTCTAAATGGCAGCGCATTGTCGGGAATGGGATTTCGTTTGCTACGTCGTCGCGTTTCGTCTTGTCGCCTTTGGGAATGCGTATGAAGTCTTGCATCTCGGGGAGTTTTATGTATTTCCCGGTTTTGAGTTCGTTCCATTCCTTGTCATATACGGCAATGTGGCAGTCGGCGGTCGGCAAAAGGTATGTTGTGATGACATATATCACTGTGTCGCGCTTTGCCGATGCCATCAGTAATTCCACATTTGAGCTTGCCGATGTGCTAATCTTCATGTAATCGTGAGCCAATGTGTCGATTCCGGCCTGCCCGCCAAAGTTGTTTTGCATTTTCATCTTCTGCCCTGCTGCATAGTAATCGAGCATGTCGAGCCTTGTGTCTTGTGGCAGCGACATGAATACTCCTTTATCTTCGGATGCAAACAGGCTGCGCACGTCGCGTGCCGCTACCGTCAAGGCCGATGTAGCGGCAAGCAACAAGGCTATTGCGTATTTTATATTCTTCTTCATGTGGCGGGGCATTTTTTCTTGCAGCCGTGAAGTTAAGAAATAAACATGAGGTTTATCTCTTTTTCTTTATAAATTTATCATAATTGCCGTGGGTTTCTTTCTTTTTCCCCGTTGTCTCGGCGTTTTTCCCACGGTTGCTGCGGGCTTCGCGAGTCTTGAAACCGCGTTCTTTGTCGCGGCGTGTGCGGCGGTCGCGTTTGCGGTCTTCAAACTTTGATGCGTGCTTTCCGCCTGTCTTGGACCTGTTTTCGGCAGCATAGTCTTTGCTGATGTCGGCAATTTCGCTATAAAGGCGTTTGCCATAGAAGTCGGAGTTGCGCAAAGCGCTTGCAACCCGCTGGCCTTCGCCCTTGCGCACGTCGAATAGCGAATATCCCGGCATCAGGTCGATGCGCCCCACGTCGACGCGGTTCCCGTGTACATTCTCGTTGATTAGGCATATGAGGTCGGAGGCAAAGAATCCGTCGGCCTTGCCCACATTGATATATACGCGGTCGTATCCCGGCTCTCCCGTTCTGCGGTCTTTTTCTTCCTGCGACATTTCCGCGCCGCTTCCCGAGCGTTTCTTCGAGCCTTTCTCCTTGCTTTTCTTTTCGGTGACGATGTCGAGTTTCGGAGCGTCTTTGTAATAGTCGAGCAGGCGGTTGAATTCGAGCGACAAAACACGTTTTATCAGGTCTTCGCCCGAGAGCCATTCGAGTTTCTTCTGTATGCCCGGAATGTATTTCGAGATTACGTCTTCATCGACTTTTACTTTTTCAATCCGGTCGGCAAGGTTGTATAGTTGACGTTCGATGATACGTTCGGGAGTGGGAACTTCTTTTAGCTCGAATTGCTTGCCAATGCGTTTTTCAATGCTGCGAATCTTGCTTTTTTCGCGAGAGTGTACAATCGATACCGACACGCCGGTTTTGCCTGCGCGTCCGGTGCGCCCGCTTCGGTGGGTATACGTTGCAACATCGTCGGGCAGCCCGTAATTGATGACATGGGTCAGGTCGCTCACGTCGAGGCCGCGTGCCGCCACATCGGTTGCAACGAGCAGTTGCAGGTTGCGTTCGCGGAATTTTTTCATTACGGCATCACGTTGGGCTTGCGACAGGTCGCCGTGGAGCGAGTCGGCATTATATCCGTCGACAATCAACTTGTCGGCAATTTCTTGAGTCTCGCGGCGTGTGCGGCAGAATATTATTCCGTATATGCTTGGATTGTAGTCGGCAATACGTTTCAATGCAAGATATTTGTCGCGTGCGTGTACGAGATAATATATGTGTCGCACGTTTTCGGCTCCCTCGTTACGGGTGCCTATCACATATTCTTCGGGGTTGTGCATGAAGCGTGCCGCTATTTTTGCTATCTCGGGCGGCATTGTTGCCGAGAACATAAGCATCTTGCGCTGCTCGGGCACGTGGGTAAGGATGTCGTTGATGTCGTCGACGAAGCCCATGTTGAGCATCTCGTCGGCTTCGTCAAGTATCACCGTGTGCACGTTTTGCAGGTCGACTGTGCCGCGCTTTATCAGGTCGAGCAGCCGCCCGGGGGTGGCAACGATTATTTGCACTCCGTTGCGCAGCGAGCGTATTTGGCTTTCGATGCTCGAACCGCCGTATACCGGCAACACCTTCAGCCCGTTGATATATTTGGAATAGTCGGCAAGGTCTCCGCCGATTTGCAGGCATAATTCTCGTGTGGGGGATATTATCAATGCTTGCGGCACTTTACGGCTCACATCGATGCGTTGCAATACGGGCAAGCCGAATGCAGCAGTCTTGCCGGTCCCTGTTTGTGCAAGGGCTACAACGTCGTTGTCTTCATTTAATAAATGTGGAATAACTTTTTCCTGTACGGGCATCGGGTTTTCGTATCCCAATTCCGTTATGGCTTTCAAAAGATCCTCGCGGACGCCTAATTCTTCAAATGTCATATTGTAATCTTAATCGTGTGTAACAAGCCGTGTGTCTCGTCGAAATGTGCTTGCGGTGCGCACAAGCCGAGCCTTTCGGGGGTGCAAAGTTACGAATATTTATTATATTGAGCAAATATAATTTTTTAAGCATCTGGCGTTTGTGGCTGCCGTGCAGGGGGTGGAGGCGGCTTGTCTGAAATGGCGAAATCGGGGTTATTATTACGGCATTATTGATTTTTACGAGTTGATAGGTGGGTAAGGTCGAGAATTATTGCTAATTTTGCGACTTAAAATGTTTAATACAAGACAAGAAGTGGAAACAAAGTACATATTTGTTACCGGCGGTGTGGTTTCTTCTTTGGGAAAGGGAATCATATCGTCGTCGTTGGCACGACTGTTGTTGTCGCGCGGCTATAGAGTTACGATTCAGAAGTTTGACCCGTATATCAACATCGATCCGGGGACGCTCAACCCATATGAGCATGGCGAGTGCTACGTCACTGCCGACGGGCATGAGGCCGACCTTGACCTTGGCCATTACGAGAGGTTTACCAACATACAGACGTCGCGAGCCAACAATATCACCACCGGACGCATCTATCAAAGCGTAATCGACAAGGAACGCCGCGGGGATTATCTTGGCAAGACTGTCCAAATCATTCCGCACATTACCGATGAAATAAAGCGTAACGTGAAGTTGCTTGGCAATACGGGCAAGTATGATTTTGTGATTACCGAGATAGGTGGCACGGTGGGTGACATAGAGTCGCTGCCATTCCTTGAGGCTGTGCGCCAGCTGCGGTGGGAACTGGGGCAAAATTGCCTTGTGGTGCACCTGACATACGTGCCATTCATCAAGGCTGCAAAGGAATTGAAGACCAAGCCCACGCAGCATTCCGTAAAGCAGTTGCAGGAAGTGGGTATACAGCCCGACATACTGGTGTTGCGTACCGAGCAGGACATTCCAATGTCGATGCGCAAGAAGGTGGCATTGTTCTGCAACGTGTCGCCCGATGCCGTGATACAATCAATCGACGCGCCGACGATTTATGCAGTGCCGTTGCAGATGCACGAACAGCACCTCGATGAAATAGTGCTTAAGAAGACCAATACGCCATACAGCGGTGAACCCGACTTGACGCGCTGGAACGAGTTCCTCGACAAGATAAAGAATGCCACTGACACCATCACCATCGGCTTGGTGGGCAAATATGTGTCGTTGCAAGATGCCTACAAGTCGATAACCGAGTCGCTTTTCCAAGCTGCAACTTATAACGACAGGAAACTCGATTTGCGTTATGTAAATTCAGAGAAACTCAACGATGAGAATGTGGGTGAGGCTCTGCGCGAGATGGACGGCGTGATTGTCGCTCCGGGTTTCGGACAGCGCGGTGTGGAAGGGAAATTCGTGGCATTGAAGTGGTGCCGCGAACATGATGTGCCCACATTCGGTATTTGCCTTGGCATGCAATGCATGGTGATAGAATTTGCCCGCAACGTATTGGGGCTTGCCGAAGCCAACAGCACGGAGATGGATACCAAGACTCCATATAATGTGATAGACTTGATGGAAGAGCAGAAAAGCATTTCATCGTTGGGTGGTACCATGCGCCTCGGAGCATACCAATGCCGTCTGATTGGCGGGTCGAAGGTGGCCAAGGCTTACGGCAAGACCGATATAATGGAGCGTCACCGTCACCGTTTTGAATTTAATAATGAGTACAGGGCTCAATTTGAGGCCGCAGGAATGCACTGTGTGGGCGAAAACCCCGAAGCGCACCTTGTGGAAGTGGTGGAACTGGCAGGGAAAAAGTGGTACATAGGCACGCAGTATCATCCCGAATACAGCAGCACGGTATTGAACCCGCACCCGTTGTTTATGGACTTTGTGCGTGCGGCTATTGCAAACAAGGCAGAGAAACTACAATCATAAAAACAAAGAAGAATTACAAAAAAACAGCGAATAAATGGACAAGAACGCGATTATAGGAATGTTGCTGATGGGTGCGGTGATATTCGGCTTCATGTGGCTCAACCAGCCGTCGGAGGCCGAACTTGCACAACGCCGTGCCGCAATCGAGCAAGCCGCCGAAGATGCAGCGATGCGCGATGCCGATACCGCCCTTGGTGTGACCGACACGGTGACCGCGGCCGAGATTGCAACATTGAAAACCACGGTTCAACAGTTCGGAGTGGCTGTCGGCGAAGGCGACGAGGCAGTTTACACTCTTTCAAGCGGCGGCGTTACCGTGACGCTTGACGGCGGCGAATTGTCGGGCGAAATCACGCTCGACGGCGGGTCGACCGGAAGCCTCGCCGAGGCTCTTGCACCCAAAACGGCCAATGTGGCATTCCACAACCGGCTTGTGGCAAAGGTGAGGGAGACCATACGCAATTACACTCGCAACGGCACTTTTGCCAACTTCCTGAACGGGAAAGACTCCACACTTGTGCTTGAAAACGAGGTGCTGCGCGTGGAACTATCGTCACGCGGCGGCCAAATTTCGGGTGTCACGCTGAAGGATTATGCCGATCACAAGAACTTCAATGAAGATGGCAAGAATCCTGTGCGGCTGTTTGACGCTTCGACCAACAGTTACAGCTTTATACTCAACACACACTCGCAGCGTTTCGACACCAAGGACTTCTACTTCACGCCGATGCAATTGAACGACAGCACGGTGGTGATGCAGCTCGACCTTGGAGGCGGCAGCAAGTTTGGCATACGCTATGTGTTGCCGGCTGGCCGCTACGACGTGGAGATGGATGTGTTGCAGGAGCAGATGGACAAGGTGATTCCTGCCAATATTCCAAATCTTGATTTTGCGTGGAGCCAGAAGATGTCGCGCCACGAGGCCGGACGCATGTTTGAGGAGCGCAACAGCGCATTGTATTACAAATATGCCGGTGGAGATGTGGATTACCTCAGCGAAACAGGCGATGATGACGAACAGATGCCCGACAAATTGAAATGGGTGGGTTTCAAGAACCAATTCTTTTCAAGCATATTGATATGTAAGACTTATTTCAACGGCGGAAAGCTCGAAAGTCGCGTTATTCCTACCGAGAATATCGACAATCGTGATTTCCTCAAGTCGATGAGCATGGAAAGTTCGCTCGATTACAATTCGGCAAACCCCATGCCGGCAAGTTTCAACTTCTACTTTGGCCCGAACCTTTATCCGCTGCTGTCGTCATACGACGAGAAGATTTCTCCCGACGAGGATTTGCACCTCACCAAGGTTATCCCGCTCGGCTGGCCGCTGTTCAGGTGGATTAACACGGGCTTCATCATTCCGGTGTTCAACTTCCTTGGCAGCTTTATACCGAGTTATGGTATCATTATCTTGATAATGACTATTCTCATTAAGTTGATTCTGTGGCCGTTGGCTCACAAGAGCTACAAGTCGCAAGCGCGGATGCGATTCCTTGCCCCCGACATAAAAAAGCTCAACGAGAAATATCCCGACAAGGAGCAGGCCATGCAGAAGCAGCAAAAGATGATGGAATTGTATCGTCAAGCCGGGGCCAACCCCATGGGCGGCTGCCTGCCGATGTTGTTACAATTCCCCATACTGATTGCGATGTTCACATTCTTCCCATCGTGCATCGAGCTGCGCGGGCAATCGTTCTTGTGGGTGAAGGACCTCTCGGCTCCCGATGCCATTGTGAGTTGGGACGCACAGATACCGTTCATAACCAATTACTTCGGTAACCACATCAGCCTTTTCTGCTTGCTGATGACCGTGACCAATGTGATATATACGCGCATCAACATGCAGAACCAAGCCGGCGGGCAGTCGATGCCGGGCATGAAGATGATGGCTTACTTGATGCCCATCATGTTCCTCGTGTTCTTTAATAATTATGCGGCCGGATTGAGTTACTACTACTTTGTTTCGTTGCTTATCACTATCATGCAGACGTATGCCTACCGCCACTTCGTGAGCGAATCGAAGATGCGTGCCATGATGGCCGAGAATGCCAAGAAGCCGAAGAAAAAGAGCGGTTTCATGGCACGGCTTGAGGAAGCACAACGCCAGCAGCAAGCCATGCTTGCCGAGCAGCAACGCCGCAAGAACAATAACGGCAAGGGACGTCATTAATAATTACATATAATCGAATTAGAAAAAACGATATTGGAAAGATGGCTTTAGTTAATGAACATTTTCTGAAATTGAAAAGCAATTACCTCTTTGCCGACATAGCAAAGAGGATTGAAAAATACCGCTCGGAGAATCCCGACAAAAAAATAATACGCCTCGGCATCGGTGACGTCACTCGTCCGCTGCCTGCCGCAAGCATCGAGGCTATGCACCGGGCCGTCGATGACCTTTCACGGTCGGAGACATTCTACGGTTATGGCCCCGAACAGGGCTATGACTTCTTGCGTGAGGCGATAATCAAGCATGACTTCGAGCCACGCGGCGTGAAGTTGAGCGTCAATGAGGTGTTTGTGAGCGACGGTGCAAAAAGCGACACCGGCAACATAGGTGAAATATTGCAGTGGGGCAACAGCATGGGCGTAACCGACCCTGTTTATCCCGTATACATCGACAGCAACGTGATGTGCGGCCGCGCCGGCGACATGCTGGCCGATGGCAAGTGGAGCAATGTTACATATTTCCCATGTACGGCCGAGAATAATTTTGACCCCGCGCTGCCCGAGGGACAAGTGGACATTATCTACTTGTGCTATCCGAATAACCCCACCGGCACCACATTGACACGTGCGCAATTGAAAAAGTGGGTGGATTATGCGCTTGCACACAATTCGTTGATTATTTTTGATGCTGCCTACGAAGCATTTATCAGTCGCGACGAGGTGCCGCATTCTATATATGAAATTGAAGGTGCCCGCAAAGTTGCAATAGAGATTCGCAGTTTCTCGAAGACTGCCGGGTTCACCGGCGTGCGTTGCGGTTACACCGTGGTGCCAATGGAAGTGACTGCGACTACTGCCGACGGACGGCAGGTGCAGCTCAACGGGCTGTGGAACCGCCGCCAGTGCACCAAGTTCAACGGGGCAAGCTACATCACCCAGCGTGGTGCGGCTGCAATATATACCCCCGAGGGCCGCAGTCAGGTGATTGAGACTATCAACTATTACAAGGAAAATGCCCGCATGATGAAGGCCGGACTTGAAGCTACCGGTTTCACCGTTTATGGTGGCGTGGATGCTCCGTATATTTGGTTGAAGACTCCCGATGGCATAGGTTCGTGGGAATTTTTCGACCGCTTGCTTGGTGAAGTCAATGTTGTCGGTACGCCGGGCGTGGGATTCGGTCCGAGCGGCGAGGGCTACTTCCGCCTGACGGCTTTCGGTCGCCACGAAGATACAGCCGAGGCAATGGAGCGCATTCGCAACTGGCAATTATAATAAAAATATCGTCGGAGTAAAAAACGAGAAACATTATGAAAACCAAAGTTATAGAAATCCCGACTCTTGATGCACTTGGGAATGCGGCACGGGAATTTGCCGCTGAGATGGGCGATTATACCGTATTTGCATTTTATGGGGAGATGGGTGCCGGCAAGACCACCTTTATCAGTGCTCTGTGCCGTGAACTTGGTGTGGAGGATGATGTAACCAATTCTCCGTCGTTCTCGATAATAAATGAATACCGCAGCGATACAACAGCCGAGTTGATTTATCACTTTGACTGTTACCGCCTTGAAGATGAACGCGAGGCCGAGGACATAGGCACCGAGGACTATTTCGACAGCGGTGCCGTGTGCCTTATAGAGTGGCCCGAGCGCATAGAGAACCTGTTGCCCGACGACACCGTGATGGTGAAAATAACGGAGTCGCCCGATGACCATGCACGAACGTTGACTATGGAGTTTCCCGAAGATTGACATGGCACGATACATCAATATTCGCGAAACTGCATCTACAAATACCTACCTTGCCCGTATGGCATCGATGTTGCCATCGGGCACGGTAGTTTATACCCATAATCAATCGGCCGGCCGCGGGCAGCGCGGAAATTCATGGGAATCAGAGCCGGGTAAAAACCTTACGTTTTCGCTGTTGATTAAAAAACTTCCGGTGGCTCCTGCCGGGCAGTTTTTTATAAGTGAGGCTGCATCACTTGCAATTGTGGATTTTTTGTCGCAGTATGCCGATGGGTTTTCTATCAAATGGCCAAATGACATATATCATGCGGATAAAAAAATTTGCGGCATACTCATAGAACATTCGTTATGCGGCAACAGCATTAACCATACGATAATAGGAGCAGGTATAAATATTAACCAGATTGAATTTTGTAGCGATGCACCTAATCCCGTGTCGCTTAGACAGATAACAGGCAGAGAGGTGGAGCTTGAGCAGGCTTTGCGCGATGTGTGCAGTCGTATAGAAGCGGCAGTGCTATCGCTTGAGGCAAGTGGAAATACCGCCCTGCACGACAGGTATTTGTCGGCGTTGTATCGTAATGATGGGTTGGAGCACCGCTTTTTGTTGCCATCGGGGGAATATGTTGACGCTGCCATTGCCGATGTGCTTCCGACGGGTATGCTTGTGTTGAGGCATTCCGACGGCTCGACAGGGAGTTATGCTTTCAAAGAGGTCGCGTTTGTGATATAAAGAAAGTGTATTCGGCTGGTGTTGTGCTGTTATGTCACATAAATTTAATCTTGAGAGTGTGTATCAAAATAACAAGTAAGGCAAACTTTGCTTACGTTTTATAACTGCAAAGAAGGGGATAGGTTTGTGTCGGTTTGTTGCCTCGGAGAGGAAATACTATGCTTAACCACACGTGGAGTGAGCGATTAGCGAACGAAACCCGCGGTACCCGGCCTCTCTTTGAAATACGGCTTCGGAGATGCCGAACTAATGCAACAGTTTAAGTTCGACATCTCCGAAGCCGCTTGTATATGTGCTTGTCTTTCCGAAGGTTAAGCCGAGTGCAGACTCGGAGAGGCTGTTCAGAGGGTGTATCAAAATTATCATTCCAATGTGGCAGTAGAGGGTGTATCAAAATTATGAAAGATGCTAAAAAGGGCAGCTTCGCAGCCCTTCTTTCTATTTTGATACACCCTCTACAACCGGGTTGACAAACTATTTGATATTAAGCATCTTATATCATTAATGTTATCGAGACGCGGCACGCCACGTCTCTACACCTAAAAAAATCGCATTTTGATACACCCTCAATGTCCACTAATTTGCTGCTATTGCCCCTATCGTTTGCATATTAAACCCAAATCGGTCATTAGATTTGAGTTTAATTTTTATTATACCTCTGTTTCATACATGGAAAATCGATGGTTGTGTCGGGGCGGCAGAAGTCTACACCGTCGAATATGGCATTGCCGGCAGGTTGCGGCGTTTCGGGTTCCTTGATTACGAGCTTGGCATCGACATTTTCCAGCCGTATGTCGAATTTTCCATCCTTGAATATATAAGTCAAGCGGCCGTTGCCGATTTTCACGGCAGTCTCAAGTGAAGTGATTGCTGCCGGCAGGTGCGGCTCGACAACGACAATGCCGTTCATCAAGTCGGGACGAATGCCAAGGAAGCACTGATACCACACACGCAACTGCTCCGAGTTGCTCCATGCCTGCAAGAATGTGCCTGAACGTCCCGCCCACGTCTTGCCCGGGCGCGGGTGTGCATCGGCATTCTCGCTCAGGCTGCCCACAGCCCCTTCGCGCAGGGCTTGCCGGTTCATGTTGCAAAACAGTTTCCATGCAGTTTCCACTTGTCCGTATTCTATCATGCGCTGCATGGCAATGCCATTGTTCCACAGCCACACGGTTCCGTTGTGATAAGCATCATCTTTATGGTATTTGTCCCAGTTTTCATGTTGCGGGTGAAACTGAGGGTCGTGTTGTTCGAGCGATGCCACGCCCCAAGGGTATACAAGATTTTCCCAAACGCGTCGTGTCACTCGTTGCTTGAAGTTGTCATCGTTTATCAGGTCGAAGCAAAAGAGTTGGTTCGGACGGTACTGCAAGTCGGCTGTGCCGTCGGCATTCAGGTGGTCGTATATGAGAATGTTCTCTTTGTCGCAATAGTCGCGCTCGAAGTTGGTCTTAAGCGATTCGGCCACGGCTTGCCATTGATTGGCGTGGGCCGGGTCGTTCATCAATCGGGCCATTTCTATCCCTGCATTCAATTGGCAGTACCACAAGTATTGTATGTCGTTGGCACGGTTGCCGCGCGGCGAGCCGGGAACACCATTGCGTTTTACGTCCATCCAAGTGTCGGCATCGGCATGCATCAAGTAGCCTTTGTCGTCGATTTGCGTGGCAATACACTGGTCGATGCTACGGACAATTGCCGGGTAGACCTCGGCAAGGAATTGCCTGTCGCCGGTGTATTGCATTAATTCCCATGCTTCGATGGCGTAGCGCGGGGTGCCGTCGGCAGTATTGTAGATTATGCTGTCGGGGGTTGCAAGGTTGGGAATGCGGCCGTAGGTCGCCGATGCCGTGTCACAGTCTTGCAGCCGCGCAAAGTCTTTTAGAATCTCTTCGGCGCAATCAAACTGCCCCGTGACGAGAGCCGCCCCCGGCAAGGCAATGAACATGTCGCGCCCCCAGTAGGTGTTGAACCACGGCAGCCCGGCATATATGCCGCGTCCCTGTTGGCGTGTGATTAGTTGATCCATAGTTAGCGTAATCCATGCCAATGATTGGTCAACCTCGGGCAGGTTGCTGTGCAGCGGGGTGTTGTGTGCAAGCAACGAGTTCATTCGTTCTTTGCGAGCCTCCAACAATTGCTTGCCATCTTGCCTGAACTCTGCTATCAACGAGTCGCAACGTGCCTCGCTGCCGTAGGCAATCAAGAAGCCGCAGGCAGCTGCCGGAGTCTTGAGCCAACGGCCGTCAAACGTTACCGGTTGGGGTGTCGCAGGTGCTACTTTTATGATATTGCTATCGACTTCGACAGGTGTGAAACATAGTGCACCGGCTTGTAACACCGGATTTTTCAGTAATGTTTCATCCAATGCGATTGCAATGCTGTCGCCTGCAACACTGTCGATGGCGATGCTTAGAATTTCTTTGTTGTCAACCATTTGCAGCCGTTCCCGGGCGTTGTCCCAACGACGCGTCAGGCAGTCGGGCGACACGGTTGTTTTACGGGCATCTTTTCGTGAAAGCGGTGTGCCGTCAACGGCAAGGGTGTAATCCGAAAATATGCGGCGCGTGGCAATGTTCCACCCGGCAAACCAATCGTCGAAATGGTCTTGGTGGGTACGACCGTACCAATACCCCGATTTCTTGTCGGTATAGGAATATTCACGGTTCTCCTGCGGTGTCACCGTCACCGCAATGTCGTCAACTGTGAGGGCGCGTATATCGGCGCCCCGATTTGATGTGCAACATGTCATCATCAATGGTAGCATAAGTAATGTAAGGCGTTTCATAGGTCTGTTATATTTTTCCCAAATATAGTGAAAGTCGAGCGCAATACAAAAAAATGGACTCGTTCATTTTTTTCTCGTTTTGCCGAGACGCATCCGCAATCCCCGGGGGAATCGCAAAATGAAAAAAACAGGCTCACGGATACGGGGTGCCTGCCATCTTGGTGGCGCTTTCCACTGTATCCGTGAGCCTGATTTATGTTATAACGTGGTGCCTTATTACTGCTTGCTGAGGGCGGCGATGCTGTCTTCAAGTGCCTTGATCTTTGTGGTGGCGTCTGCGAGCTTCTTGCGCTCACCGGCAACCACAGTCTCGGGAGCATTGTTGACAAACTTCTCGTTGCCGAGTTTCTTCTCAATCGACATCTTGAATCCTTGCATGTACTTCAAGTCGGCTTCGAGTTTCTTGAGTTCCTCTTCCACATTGATGCTGTTGCCGAGAGGCACCGAGTATTCGGTGGTACCGACGAGGAATGTTGCGGCTGTAGCGTCCTTTGAGCTGATTTCGTTAATCGAGGCAACATTTGCGAGCTTGCATATCACGTCGCTCATGGGGTTGGTGAAACGGCCTTGCACGCACAGGTCGAGTGCGTTTTTGTTGGGAATGTTGCGTTGCAGGCGTATGGTGCGCACGCCGGCAATTATTTCCTTGGCCTCGTCCATTGCCTTTATGCAGTCGGCATCAACTTCTGCAGCTTTAGGCAGCAATGCGTGCATAATGCTTTCGCCCTCTTCTCTTGCTGCAAGGTGCTGCCACAGCTCTTCGGTGATAAATGGCATGAAAGGGTGCAACAGCCGCAGCAGCATGTCGAAGTAGCCGAGGGTGGCTTCGTAGGTTGTGCGGTCGATGGGTTGCCCGTATGCAGGCTTTATCATTTCGAGGTACCACGACGAGAATTCGTCCCAGAACAGTTTGTATACGGCCATCAAAGCTTCGGACAAGCGGAATTTCCCAAACAAGTCTTCAAGTTCGGCAACGGTGCTGTTCAAGACGTTTCCAAACCATTTTACGGCTGTCTTTGCTGCTGCCGGTTGTTCGGCATCATCGGCCACCTGCCAACCTTTTACAAGGCGGAATGCGTTCCATATCTTGTTGTTGAAATTGCGTCCTTGCTCGCACAGTGCATCGTCATACAGTATGTCGTTCCCAGCCGGAGCGGCAAGCATGAGTCCCATGCGCACACCGTCGGCACCATATTTTTCGATAAGGCCGATGGGGTCGGGGGAGTTGCCCAATTGCTTCGACATTTTGCGTCCAAGCTTGTCGCGCACGATGCCGGTGAAATATACATTCTTGAAAGGACGGTCTTTGCAATATTCATATCCGGCCATAATCATGCGAGCGACCCAGAAGAAAATTATGTCGGGGCCCGTTACGAGGTCGGTGGTGGGATAATAGTAACTGATTTCCTTGTTGCCCGGGTCGAGAATGCCGTCAAATAGCGAAATCGGCCACAGCCACGACGAGAACCATGTGTCCAAGCAATCTTCATCTTGTTGCAGGGTAAAATCGGTGCCGGCGAGCGACGGGAATTTCTCAACTGCCATGCAGCGTGCATCTTCCTCGTTTTCGGCAACGATGCATTCGCGTCCTGCGCCGGGTACTTGCAGGTAATAGGCCGGTATGCGGTGTCCCCACCACAATTGGCGTGATATGCACCAGTCCTTTATATTTGTCATCCAGTACCGGTAGGTGTTTTTGAACTTGGCCGGATAGAATTTCACATCGTCTGTTTCCACAGCTTCAAGAGCCGGTTTGGCAAGGTGTTCCATCTTCAAGAACCATTGCATCGACAACTTTGGCTCTATAACGGCGTTGGTGCGCTCGCTGTGTCCCACTTTGTTGGTGTATGCCTCGACTTTTTCGAGCAGTCCGGCCGACGCAAGGTCTTTCTCGATTTGCTCGCGCACGTCGAAGCGGTCCATGCCCACATACAACCCGGCAGCTTCGCTCAGTGTGCCGTCATCGTTGAATATGTCGATGCTTGGCAAGTTGTGCTTCTCGCCAAGCATGTAGTCGTTCACGTCGTGGGCGGGAGTCACTTTCAAGCAGCCGGTACCAAATTCTATGTCGACGTAGTCGTCTTCAATGACAGGAATTTCACGTCCCACAAGCGGAACTATCACGCGCTTGCCGCGAAGCCACTGGTTCTTCGGGTCGTTGGGATTGATGCACATGGCCGTGTCGCCCATGATTGTTTCGGGGCGGGTGGTGGCAACCACGGCGTATTTATCGGGTTCGCCTGCCACGCGGTAACGCAGGTAGTAAAGTTTGCCATGTTCTTCCTTGTATATGACTTCTTCGTCGGATAGTGCAGTGAGGGCTTTGGGGTCCCAGTTCACCATTCTCACACCGCGATATATAAGTCCCTTGTTGTATAGGTCGACAAACACGCGTATCACCGAGCGGCTGCGTCTTTCGTCCATGGTGAAGGCTGTGCGGCTCCAGTCGCACGATGCCCCCAGTCGCTTAAGCTGTTCGAGGATTATGCCCCCGTGCTTGTGGGTCCATTCCCAAGCGTGTTTGAGAAATTCGTCGCGAGTGAGGTCGGTTTTCTTTATCCCCTCTTGTGCAAGTTTGTTAACCACTTTGGCTTCGGTAGCAATAGATGCGTGGTCGGTTCCGGGCACCCATAATGCATTCTTGCCTTCCATGCGGGCGCGGCGCACGAGAATGTCCTGTATGGTATTGTTGAGCATGTGGCCCATGTGCAGGATTCCCGTTACATTTGGCGGCGGTATTACTATAGTATAGGGTTCGCGGTCGTCTGGTTCGGAGTGGAACAGGTTGTGTTCCATCCAATATTTGTACCATTTGCCTTCGACCTCCGATGGGTCGTATTTTGTGGCTAATTCTTTCATAAGTATATAATGTCGTTTTCAAATTTCAAGATGCAAAATTACTAATTAATTCCGACAAATGTGCCGAAGTTGCACGTGCGTTTCGATTCAACCTTGTAAAAAAGAAGTGTGTCGTTGGTGCCGGATATGTCTGTTGCCGGTATTGCAGTGTGTCACAAGGCATTCAGAACGGCAATTTTCGTATTGCCGTGACAGAATTTTTTTGTAATTCAGAAAAATATGCGTACATTTGCAAGCCATTACGAAATCCACGCCACCAACGTGGAGAGCAAAAATAGATTAAATAACTTATAAATAGGATACAAGACAATGAAAGAAGGTATTCATCCGAGTAACTACCGCGAAGTAGTTTTCAAAGACATGTCGAATGGCGAAACTTTCATCACACGTTCGACTGTGGCATCAAGGGAAACCATTGAAATCGATGGCGTTACTTATCCGTTGGTAAAACTTGAAATCACCAGCTCTTCTCACCCGTATTTCACCGGCAAGCAAAAGTTGGTCGACACTGCAGGTCGTGTAGACAAGTTTATGCAACGTTATGGCAACCGCAAGAAGTAAGAGGTTGCGCATCAGAGATAAGCAGCTTTAAAGAATAACGTACAAAAAGATTCCCGTGCCCCGATATAATGTGGCGCGGGAATCTTTTTGTGTGTGTACTGTGGGATTCTGTGGCTCATATATTTGCCGGATATATCTCCGGGCAAAAAAAATAAATCCTCGGCATCACTGCCCAGGATCGCTTTAAATAACCTTCTAATACCATTAACATAAACCTAAAAACAGAAGTGATTGTCTCACGACACTCATCTTAGTTTGCCTTAAAACTAATACCATGAATAACTGATGCAAAGGTAAACACTTTATGTTTTATAACATAATCTAAGAGCAAGAAAATTCTATTACATAGTATTATTTAACATAAGATTCGTGTATGCGAATTGAAATTAAACTTTATTTACAGTTTGAGGAAATATCACCGACTACTTGGCGTAAAGAATAGTGTGTAGTATTCGCAAATTTTGCCGACACATGCAAGCAAAGTCCGAAAAAAACAGTCGTGCCGACGGCAAAACACGCACACGCATACGATTTTATTAGTAAGTTTGCAAAATAAAAGGAAAGTAGAGGTAAGGAAATGAATATCTGGAGTGATATATGGCATGACATAACGACCAACGATGTCACCGTCGTCGGTTCGGTATTCAAGTTGATATTGAGCCTGTTTCTTGGGTCGATAGTGGGTTTGGAACGCAAAAGCAAGGGACAGATAGCCGGCGACCGCACGTTTGCCCTGATTGCAATGGGAGCCACGCTGGCCATGTTGCTGAGCATATACATACCACAGGAATACCTCGGGTTGAAAAACGGCGACCCGGGACGTATTGCAGCTCAGGTGCTCACCGGCATAGGTTTTCTCGGAGCCGGGGCGATAATACAGATGAAAGGGTCGGTGCGCGGCCTCACCACCGCCGCCGGCATCTGGATGGTGGCAGCGATAGGGCTTGCCGTCGGGGCAGGAATGTATATCGTTTCGCTTATAGCCACCGCATTGGTGCTTTTCATCCTCGTATCGCTCGAACAATATGACCGGAAGCGTGTGGGGGCAGGCGGGCAAACACGTGTAATCAACATTGAGATAGAAGGCATAGTACAATCGTTCCATTCTATCGATGGCATACTGGATAGCCATGGGGTAAAAATCCAAGACCGATTCATAAAGTATGATTTCAAGCAACAGGTTTCATGTGTGGACTTAATGGTTTTTACGAAAGGAAAAATGGATTATGCACCGGTGTTCAACGAAATAAGCCGCGTCATGCCGGTACATACCATAACATTGTCAAACGACATAAACATATAAGCGCACAACACTCGAAACAAAATATTTCGTAATTTTGCATTCCACAAAACGGGAAAGCAATAACACGGAAACCGGTACACAGGCAACGACCCGACTTCGTGACAGTAGAATGCCGTGGCAGCCTGCCCACCGGGAAATGACGATATGACAAAATGACAAATATATTCACCTACGACAACGCATTTGCCCACTGCCCGGGCATGATAGAGATGGCAGAGGGGCAATCGGACGAATTGCACACCGAGACCGCCGCACCCGGCATCGAGACCGCCGATACCGAAACATTGCAGACCAACAGCCTGATTTCCGACCTCGCCCTGCTGCTGATAGTGGGTGCCGTGGCTGCAATCATCTTCAAGAAGCTGAAGCAACCTGTGGTGTTGGGCTACATTGTAGCCGGGTTCCTTGTGGGACCGCACTTCAGTTTGTTCCCCACAATAGCCAACGAGGCCAACATCGACTTTTGGGCTCAAATAGGTATTGTGGTGCTGCTCTTCTCGCTTGGGCTTGAGTTCAGCTTCAAGAAGTTGCTCAACGTGGGCGGGTCGGCAGTGGTAACGGCACTAATCATTGTGGCGTGCATGATGGGAATCGGTCTGGTGGTAGGGCATCTGCTTGATTTCTCGTTTATCGATGCGTTGTTCCTCGGCGCAATGCTTTCTATGTCTTCGACAACAATTATCATCAAGGCATTCACCGACCTGAACATGCGGCAACGCAAGTTTACGGCACACGTTTTTGCCGTGCTCGTGTGCGAAGACCTCTTTGCCGTGGTGATGATGGTGATACTGTCGTCAATTGCCATCAACAACAGCGTGGCAGGCGAGGAGATGCTCATGAGCATACTCAAACTCGTCTTTTTCCTTGTCATCACATTCACCGTGGGGGTGTTTGTCATACCCACGTTTTTTAATTACTTCCGCAAATTTATCAACGAGGAGTTGCTGCTTGTCACCGCAATGGGGCTGTGCATGCTGGCCTCTGTTTTTTCGGTGTTCTCGGGCTTCTCGCTCGCACTCGGTGCTTTCCTCATGGGTGCCATACTGGCCGGGACATGCGAGGCCGAACATATAGAAAAGGTGGTTACTCCTGTTAAAGACCTGTTTGGTGCAGTGTTTTTCATATCGGTGGGAATGATGGTCGACCCGGGTATAATCTCCGAGTATGCAGGAATAATATTGCTGCTGTCGGTGGTGGTAATAGTGGGCATGACACTGTTCGGCACCATCGGCTCGCTTGTCGCCGGGCAAGATTTGAAGACTTCGATGGAAACGGGCTTCAGCCTCACGCAGATAGGAGAATTTGCATTTATTATTGCATCGTTGGGAATGTCGCTCGGGGTACTCAATTCCTATATATACCCCATAGTGGTGGCAGTATCGGTGTTGACCACATTCGGTACTCCTTACTTTATAAAAATGGCCGAACCTGCCTATGGTTTCGTGTCTCGCCACCTGCCGCAGCGCTTGCAGTTCTTGATAGAGCGGTACAGCAACACCGAAACGCAACTTAGCGAAGAGCAATCGTTGTGGCGCAGCATCGTCAGGCGCAGCTTGTGGAGAATTTTGCTATACACGGTAATCGTGATAGCCATAATCCTTGTGTCGGAATTGTATTTCATGCCGTTGATGGAGGAAATTATCGGCAACCGGTGGGGGCAATTGGTAGCCGTGGTTTCCACCATAGTGGTAATGTCGCCGTTCCTGCTTGCGCTCGCCGTCACAGGCGTAAAACGCTCAGAAAGGGAAAAATTAAGGACCCAAGGCAACAAGACGCGATTGCCCTTAGTGCTAATAATAGTCATCAGGCTCGTAGTTGCATCGACATTGTTGATAGGATACCTCGGCCACATATATTCCACCGGCGTGGCCATAGTCATAGGCTTGATAGTGTTTGTGGTGACGGTGCTGTTTTTCTCCAACAAAGTCAAGCGCAGCATGCACGACATCGAAATGCAATTCATGAAGAATCTCAACGAGCGCGAGCTCAGGCGCAGCGGGCGTGATGCCGTGCTTGTGTCGGACTTGCACGTGGCGCGTGTGACAGTGGGCTACGGCTGCCCGTTCGTGGGAGAGAAGCTGCGCGATGCCGACATACGCCGCCGCTACGGAGTGAACGTTGTGGGGATACAGCGCGGAGAACACAATATACATATCCCTACCGGCGACATGCGCATATTCCCGGGAGATATTCTCGGAATTGTGGGAACCGACAGCCAGATTCAATCATTGTTGCCCATCATTGAGAAAAAAGGATTGGAATATCCGTCGGACAGTGATAGCAAAATCGACCTTGTACACTTTGAAATAAGCGACAATTCTCCGCTGATAGGGAAAACCACGGCTACTGCACGGTTGCGCGACGATTACTCTGCCCTGTTGGTAGCCATACAGCGCGGCAACGATTATATAAAGCCCGATGGTGCAGTCCCATTCTGCGCCCACGATGTGTTGTGGATTGTGGGTGATGCCCGCAGGCTCGAACAATTGAAGTGACAAAAGCGTAACATCCCCACCAAAAAATCTCTTACAGCCTTGTAAAATGAAAGAAGCAAGCCCTAATGAAACCAAGCCGGCCGGCACAAAAGCATCATCGCGGCGTGGCAAAAGGTCCGGACGCCGCCCAAGCAAGCCGTGGTATAAGCGGCGGACGGTGATAATGGCCTCTTGTGCCGTGGCTTGCTTGCTGTTGCTTGCTGCCGGACTGGTATATGTGACTCGAAGGTTGCACAGGCCGGTAATCACGATTTTGAAAAAGGAGTATCCCATTTGCGGCATTGACATTTCAAGTCACAACGGCATTATCGACTTTGACCGTGTGGTTGCCGACAGTGTTACGTTTGTATACATCAAGGCATCGGAAGGTGCCGATTTCCGTGACCGATGTTTTAGCGCCAATTGTGACAGTGCCGGTTCGGCAGGTCTGAAAGTGGGAGCATACCACTTCTTCCGCAAAAATGGCAACGGCACAGCGCAAGCCCGTAATTTCCTTGATGCCGTGGCCGGGAAGATGCTCGATTTGCCACTTGCCATCGATGTCGAGGACTGGGGCAACGAAGATGCCGAGAGTGAGGCTGTGGTCCGGAATAATCTCGAAGAAATGGTATCGGTTCTGCAGCAACGCGGCTGCAAGGTAATCATCTACACCAACAAAGACGGCTACCACAGCTACATCGACGAAGATTTCTCTCATCTCGACCTGTGGCTGTGCACATTCAGGCACCCGCGCGAAGTGAAAGAATATGACTGGACCATACTCCAGTACAGCCATTGGGGCAACGTCGACGGAGTGCAGGGCGATGTCGACCTCAACGTATTCGACGGCGACAGCCTGCAATGGGAGGCATGGCTCAGGAAACGGTAGGGGAGGTGGAGCATCTAATTTCCCACGTCGGTCCGTAAATTATATTATATTCACGCAAATACAGGTTTTTTCAAGGTTATATCACGGAATATACGTAATTTTGCATATCGCGCCTACGCGCGGATATAATTACGAAATTCATGCACGCACAATAACAAAGAGACACACATCTAAAATTATGAGGAAAATACGTTTATTACCCATATTCGCAATTATAATGTGCTATGCGCTGCTTTCATTTGCACAATCGACCCCTAACGATACCGGCGATGGTGACATCTTCCAAGTTGCCGATGCCGAAATGTACAACGACAGCATTGGCGGCGTTGTGGAAAGTGAAGCCATAGACCGTTCTTACAAGCAGGTCATGGACAGCTTGTTGCGCGTTGACAGCCTGCAACGCGACAGTATTGTGCGCCGCGATAGCATCAGGCGCGTCGACAGCATCAGAACCGTGATGCGCAAAAAGCGCAAGCCTGAAATTAAAATCATCACAGTCACGCTGGGCGACAGTTCAACCATCAATTTCGATTCCATAAAGCTTGAGCCGAGCTTGCTGTTCATGCCGCTGATATTTGAACGTCAAGAATCGTTTGACGGCAACATTTCGTACTATGCCGACAGCATCGGTATCGACAAGATGGGGTTTGATTACGACACACATCTACTCGACAGTTTGAGCAGAAAAACGTTTGACGAGCGTCGTTCACGTTACCGCATGATGCTGAACCACCCCGAGATGGTGTATTATAACCTCGACGACCTTCCCGAACCGCCGAAGCAGTATGAAATATATGCCGACCCGTCGAAACGCACTCTCAAATTGGAGGAAACCAATACCGACCCTCTGGCCGCCGAGATTGTGAAGGAACTCGATGTGCCTGTGATAAAGATGCGCAACTGGATTCACACCATCGATGGTTCATTGCAATTCTCACAAGCCTATATTTCGGAGAACTGGTACCAAGGCGGCGACAACAACCTGAACATATTGGGAAATTTCACTTGGAATGTCGCACTCAACCAGAACACACACCCCAACCTGCTGTTTGATAACACGGTACAATACAAGATAGGCTTGAGCTCGGCCCCGCAAGATTCTCTGCGCAATTACAGCATCAGCGAAGACTTGTTACAAGTGAATACAAAATTCGGTTATAAGGCAATTCGCAATTGGTACTACTCGTTGACGATGCAATTCAAGACGCAGCTGCTCAACAACTATGCTGCCAACAGCAACACGCTTAACGCATCATTCCTTACTCCCGGTGAATTGAACCTCGGTCTCGGTATGACATACGGGACAAAGAGCAAAAACGGGTATGCCACATTCGACCTGTCGATTGCGCCGCTTTCCTACAACTTGAAAATATGCCGTGAAAACGACCGCGTAGACCCCACATCGATGGGTGTCGATGCCGGAAAGCACGTAAAGGGTGCACCGGGTTCCAATATCGAGGCAAAACTGACGTGGGCAATAACTCCCACAATCAGTTGGTCGTCGCGAATATATGCGTTTACCGACTATGATTACGTACAAGGAGATTGGGAAAACACTTTCAACTTTTCAATCAACAAGTATCTTTCGACACAATTATACTTGCACCTGCGATATGACGACTCAACCGAGACAACATCGAAGTGGGGCGACTGGCAGATGAAAGAAATACTTAGTTTCGGACTGAAATATCGGTTTGCGATGAACTAATCCTGCATGGTGATGGCTGAATTGCGCATAGTGTTCATTACGGCCATGTTAATGGTGGCTTCGGTTGCTATTGCTGCCGATGCCGGTGAATATTATGGCGATAATCCACCATCGCAGTCATGTGTGTTGCCCGGTTATACTCCCGAGTCGGCAAGGGAGCTTCTTGACGCGTCTCCATTGCAACCCATCGAAGGCATATGGGAATACCCCGACGAGATGATAACCGTGCTCATAGAACACTTTGAATCGCCTCGGTTTTCCCGGAAAATAAAATACCGCATTGTGCTTATAGACAGTGAGGACATGTCGCTGCTACCGGGTACCGTAATCGGTTATATCGCCGAAAGTGCCGATAATCACAAGTTTGAACTTTGGCTCTACAGTGAACATGACGGTATGCGGCTGTTCGGCCCGGGCAAGTGCGTCGCCACGTTGACCGACAACAATACGTCGCTCATCTTCAAGAAAAACAGTCTTAAGGTGAGGTTGCGCTTCAACCTTTCACGATTCCTGCCCAAGTTGTTCCGTTTTATTTCCATATATCCGTCGGTCAAGAAAGAGGAGCTGCCTGTGGGGTTCAATAAAATATATCCGGCCTACGATGACAACGGGAGCATTCACCATGAAATAAGGTACTTATGAAAACAAATCTGTCTAAATGGTTTCACCCCGGTGCGGGTGTACCCCTTTTGCGGTCTAATGGCCGATTGGGGGTAGCAGCATCGATTGCGATAATTTCAATGGTTGCGGCATGTACAAGCCAATCACATGCCCGTCGCACACTTGTTCCGCACACTCGCAATGTGGAATTCCTTGAGACAGGTTGCGACACTTTGTCGGTGAGCGATACTGTTTGCACTGCCGGCACGGTGACACGGCTGCCGGAATTTGATGAAAATGCCGTTACTTTGCGCGGTTTCAACAAGCGGGCAACCGACAATTACGAAACATTCTTTGTCAGGAACAATTTGCAATTTGGCATCGCCGGGATAACCGTTACATTGCGCTATACCGACATGGACGGTGCGCTGCTGCATGAACGCACCCTTCACGTGCCTTGCGAATTGCAGCCCGGCAAGTCGCGCCAAGTGTCGATAAACTCGTTTGACCGCCAGCGAATATTTTATTATTACCTAAGCGGCAAGCCTCGCAAGAGTGCAACCCCCTTCAAAGTGTCGGCCCGGTTAATGGGTTATGACATAACAATTTCGCGTCCCGGGCGATAGCCTGCGCGTGAAGATGCGTGTGTGCAGTATTACTACTACTCGGCAGTAATTGCAATCTTGTGTGATTCGGTGGTCTCTTGTACGCCATCGGTGGAGATACCTGCGCGGTATAGATATATTCCGCGTTGCAGGCGGCGTCCCGACAAGTCGGTCAGGTCCCACGTTATCGGGAACGAGTTAAACATGTCGCTGCGTCCCGATTCGGTAGTACTCCACACCAATTGCCCCATCAGGTTATACACATAGATGGTGACAGTGATGTATGCGTCGGGGCGATTGTGCCTTAAATAGAAATTGGCTTCGCTGCGTGCCGGATTGGGATAAGCATACACTGCATATAACTTTGGTGCAAGCCCATTGATTACGTTGAACGTTATTGTGCGTTCGCTTGAGTTGGCAAAAGTGTCCCACACCTTCAGCCGCAAAGAATGCATTCCGTTGGCAATATCTTCGAGCGGATAGTGTATATAGCCGCCCGACCCTTCGCCGTCGGGAGCCATCTCGGGCGTAAAATACGAGGACACGTCGGACAGCGTGGTCACGTCGTCGAGCAACAGCGTCATCTGGTGTCCCACACCGGCCGACGAGAAGTTAAGCCCCGAACGGTCATACACCTCGGCAATAAGCATCGGAGACTCGTTGACATCGCTGCCTTCGGTGAAATCTTCATTGTTGAGATACATCACCCTGATATCGGGACCGATTGTATCACCCGTCACCGAGTCGTCATACCCGTAGATGTAGAAGTTACTGTTCGACCCGTTGGCTTCCTTGCCATCTTCGCTATAAGCATACAGGCTGAGCTGGGCCGGCCGGTAATTGTCGGCCGATATTTCGGAAGGGATGTTTATGCTGAAGTTGAATTCCCCGTTTGTTACTGAATCTTTTGTCATGGCGAGCTTGTTGCTGCGCTCATCATACACATATTTTGTCCCGTCTTGGTTCCCGTTGGTTTCTACCGACCGTTCGGCATCATACAGAGTGGGGAAAACCGTGCCGTTGAACGTGGTTGCTTTCTTCCCGTTGTCGTCATAGATCGACCCTTTTACCGTAATCAACTGGCGGGCTTTGAATTCAGGCATGTTTTCTTCGGTAGGTTCTATGCCGTTGATAGATTCTATCACGGCATGGTAGGTGGGATATGCCAGCCGCATTGCCGGGTCGCCGAGCAGCACATATCGCAATTTGTTGGTATCGTTGATTGAATTTTTCGACAGCCTGTAGATGTCGCCTATGCGCCGGTATTGCCCGTTATCGTCGCGTGAGAACAATTGCCTGCCATATCTGTCGGTGAGTGTGCCGTTTTGGGATATATAGGCCGGGCGCGTGGTTGTATACAATGCTATGGCGCCTCCGCGCTCATTCAGGAACATGATTTCCCCGCCTGATACCGATGAGGCATCGATGCGAGAAAATTCGCATGTTGCCGTGAACAAGAATGGTATGTGGTTGTAGTCCATGCTGTTGTTGATGTCGGTCCATGTCAATATTCCGTCATGGGTCCAGCTCACAGGGTTTCCGTGCCCGACGTAATTGAACACCAACGCTCCGTCGTTCAATAGCTTGAACATCTGTCGGCGTGCGTCGGGATACTTGTTGCCGCTACCGTCCGAATTGATTTTATAGGCATCGATATATATGCGGTTATACACGTAATTCTCTCCGCCATTGGCCATCATTCTAACGATTGCCGTATCCGACTGTTCCATGTGTACGGCATCGTCACCATCATCGGCAAGGACTATTACATTGTTTTTCCACGACCCGAAGTCGGGGCGTGTAACATATTTCACAAGTTTGTCGACGGCGACTTCGGCTTCGGACACATTTTTTACGGGCATTCGGCCCAATGCAATGTCCATGCCGCGGCTATGTACATTGGAGGTGCTTGAACCGTCGGACAGGCAGGCCAATATGTCATCGCTGCAAAACGAGCGTTCATCGTTGTAGCCATCGTCCGACTGCCACATCAGCAACCTTGGATATTTAAGCGATTGTGCTACCGATGTTATATTGCGGTTGTCGTAGAGCGCGCGTCCGAAAAGCAGCATGTAGCCCAACCGATGCCCCTCGTTGTCGGTTCCACGGTCAAAAAACATCTTGGCTATCTTGCGGTATGCCATCGCATCGGGCGCTCCCGATGAAAATTCATTGAAAATGAGCGAATGGTCAAGCACAAGAACGCGCATCGTGTCGACTTGCTCGTGTAGCGACGCCACCCGTCGGGCCTCATCGATAAATTCTCCCGGGGTGATTATAATCATGTCGGGAATAGGCTCGGCATGCAGGTTCTGGTTGGCAACGCTGCCCACCAACGACGGGGAAGGGAAGCCTCCGCCTTCGTTGAAAGCCACATATTCGCGTGCCCCGCTCGACGACGGGGTGAAAGACGCATTCGTGCCCGATGTTGCATATGCAACTTCCACCGGTGCATGCGATGTGGTGACATCCCACACATGCATGCCTTGTGAGTAGCCCGATATGTTATATACCGATTCGGCCGAGCCGTCGGCCGGAGTCCTGAATTGCAATTGCGACACGCCCCCCATGTCGAGATGGCGTGAATAGTTGACTGTAATATAGTCTAACCGGGCAATTGAAGCCACGCCGGTATAATTGAAAGTTACCGAATAACTTAATTTTTCGCTCCCCGGTACAAATTTTTTTGTGGTTTCAACGGTGTTTACATGGGCATACTCGGCATATTGTGATGATATGTTGTCGGATGAGCTGCTTTCGATCGAGTTCCCGTTTTGCCTGAAAGTCAATCGGCAACTTCCGCCCGGAGCCATGGCGCCAAAGCCAGTCATGACAGTTATGCTTGAACCTTTTACCCATCCCGATAGGTTGAAGTCGAACGTCTGGGTTGTATTATATCTGAAGTCCTCTCCCAGCAAATAGTTGCCGGTCTCTCCGGGCGAGAAAAGTTCTGTTTCATGGAAAAGCCTGTCGGTAAAAGTCGTGACAGTTTCGCCGCTTCCTTGCGGAATGTGCTCTGATGGCAGTGCGGCCGTCTCTATGTCGCTGCGGTCGGTGATAAAATAGTATCCGGCGGTAGAGTAGGGGTGTTGATACTGCTTGTAGAACACGCCATTACTGTTCTTCTCTTTCCATGTGACCGGGCCTTGTGCATAAAAAATTAATCCCGCTGAAGTGCGCAATACCGGTATTTGCGGCAAGTCGTCGATTTGCTTTTCGTCGAGCAATGTGGAAACAGGGGCGCCGCCATATCCGAAAATCTTTACCGCCGCCGGGTCGGGGAACCCCCATTCGGCAAGTGTGGCATTGGAAATGGCATGAATGCCGGTCTCGTAGACAGAGACTTTGACCCATCTACCGGCCGACAGCACGCTGTTGGTTGCATAGTGTGACGCATCGAGGGCCGAAACCTTTAATGCGCCACAGCATAGTATGATTGAAATAAAGAAGTATCGTAAAAGTATGTCCATACGCTTTTAGCACATATATCAATATAATAACGGCACATGGCGGAAAATATTTTGCTGCCACAAGGCAATCCGCAAAAAATGGGCAGCGTCGGTCGGTTACTCAAAACAAAATTATTTGCGGTTTAAAGACCGCTTTTTTGGGGGGATCTGCTGAACGGCAGATCATAAATAAGAAATAGCAAGGAGTGGGACTGTCATAGTTTCGCTCCTTGCTTGCCTAAGTTAGAAAAATGATTCCAATTTTTACAATTTCTTCAGCCGTGATGCCGGGTTGGCCGGCGAGCTGCTCTTGGTCTCCACCCCCTTTTTCAACCCTTTTCCGTTGCCTGCATTGTTGCAGGAGTACAGCGACATTGCTGCTACTGTGCAACAAATCAAAAATAATCGGGTATTCATAGCGCATTGTTTTTTTGTATTGTTTTAATAATTTCAAGTGGGGCGAGAGTAACGAATTTTGTTCGTTTTCACGGTGTGGGGTTTGGTTTAAGTTGGTTCACGCCGGCCTGCCATACTGATGTGCCGGTTCTGAGGCGATGTTACGAAGTTGTAACAATATTGCTTGTTTTTGTCCCGAAATTGTTCAAAATGCCCCCAAAAGATGTAAAATATACACAAATATGCTACGTTTGCACACATTTATGCGCAATTTGTTTTGATAGTCTCGGATAAATGAATATATTTGTCTCAACAGATAGTTTATTAACAAAAATCCTTCACCATTATGAACACATCTTACTTATTTTTAGCAACAGGCTTTGAAGACATGGAAGCCATTACCACAGTCGACATATTGCGTCGGGCCGGAATCAACGTGGTGACTGTTTCGATTTATGATGATACACGGGAAGTGAAAAGTGCGCATGGGGTGACGGTGACGGCCGATGCAACGTTTGCCGAAATCGATTTTTCCAATGCTGAATGGTTGATATTGCCGGGAGGACTGCCGGGAGCAACCAACCTTGCAGAATTCAAGCCCCTTACCGACTTGCTTGTGAAGCACAATAGTGGCGGAGGAAATATTGCTGCCATCTGTGCCTCGCCGGCAGTGGTGCTTGGCCCGCTCGGAATACTCGATGGGCGTGAGGCCGTATGTTATCCGGGTTTTGAAAACTCAATGCCGAATGCCAAAAAAGGATTTATACCGGTGGTTGCCGATGGCAATGTGATTACCGGTAACGGGCCTGCCGCAGCCGTACCGTTTGCTCTTTCAATAGTGGCAAAGACGAAAGGTGAAGAGGCTTCGCGCGAAGTTGCCGAGGGCATGCTGCTCTATAACCGCAAGTGCCAGAACTATTACTTTTAGCAATTGACAATTGATAATTGACGAATTGGGGAGATAAAATAGCTTGAGCGCACACACCGGGTTGCCGATTTTGGTCAGCCGGTGCGTGCGCTCAATAATAAATAATTGACAGTTGTCAATTGTCAATTGTTTAGTTGTTTTCGGGACGCAACTTGCGCACGGTTTCACCCGTTCGCCACATTTCGCTGTCGTGCAATGCCTTCAGTTCGGCATTTAATTTTTCACGATAGTCGGGTTGGCTGTTGGTGTCGATTGAAATTTGAGCTTCGTTGCCGGTCTTTACGCTTTCATAGAGCTTTTCCATTACCGGCTTGATGGCATCGTGGAACGGTCCCATCCAGTCGAGAGCTCCGCGTTGTGCCGTGGTAGAGCAGTTGGCATACATCCAGTCCATACCTTTGGCGGCAAACAGCGGCATGAGCGACTGCGTGAGTTCCTCGACGGTCTCGTTGAATGCTTCCGACGGTGTGTGGCCGTTTTCGCGCAATACTTCATACTGGGCGAGCAGCAATCCTTGTATTGCACCCATCAGTGAACCGCGTTCGCCGGTGAGGTCGCTGTAAACTTCGCGCTTGAAAGTTGTCTCGAACAGGTAGCCCGAGCCAACGCCTATGCCGAGGGCTATGCAGCGGTCGAGGGCGTGGCCGGTGGCATCTTGATAGACAGCATAGCTCGAATTGATGCCGCGCCCTTGCAGGAACATGGTGCGCAACGATGTGCCCGAGCCTTTCGGAGCCACCATTATCACGTCAACATCCTTTGGCGGAATGATGCCGGTGCGCTCGCTGTATGTGATGCCGAACCCGTGTGAGAAGTAGAGGGCCTTGCCTGCGGTGAGGTGCTTCTTGACGGTAGGCCACAGGGCTATCTGTGCGGCATCGCTAAGCAGGTATTCGATGATGGTGCCACGGCTGGCTGCCTCTTCGATTTCAAACAATGTTTCGCCCGGTACCCAACCGTCGGCAACGGCCTTGTCCCATGTTTTGCTTTCTTTGCGTTGCCCTACGATTACCTTGAATCCGTTGTCACGCAAATTGAGGGCTTGGCCGGGACCTTGCACGCCGTAGCCGATGACTGCGATAGTCTCGTTTTTCAATACTTCCCGGGCTTTTTCAAGCGTAAATTCGTCGCGGGTGACTACTTTCTCGTCAACTCCGCCAAAATTCAGAATTGCCATAATCTTGTTTTTGTGTTGAGTGAATTATGATTTTATTGTTGTAATTGTTGTCTGTCGCGTTCGGTGAACATGAACCGTGCCCGGCAATGCACCGTGCCGGCATTGACTATCTCGGCGCGGCAGTCGGCAGGATTGGCATCGTCGATTCTTACTTCGACGGTCGATCCATAGTAGCATTCCTTGGCAAATGTCACCTCGAATCGAGAAATCGTGTAGCGGTCGTAGTGTTCCATGTCCCACTGGTCCATCAGGCATTCCACATATCTCACCGTGTTGACGTGGCGGTTGAAGTCGACGTCGCAGTAGCCGAAGGTGCGGCTTCCGCTGCGGTATTGTTTCAAAGCCGTGAGCCTCGAGGGTGGTTGAATGGGGCACGGCACGTCGGGACGGGCCGATGCTGCAAGTTCCTTTACCATCGATATGTCGCTCAGGCGGCGGCTGTGCATGTCGATCATTGCCCACTCCGAACGCACATACCCCACGACTTCATCGTTGCGCAGGATTGAAAAGTTGCGGAACGTCAGCAACTTTCCGGTGGCATCTATCCATGTGAGTATGGTGTACCGGTCGTTGACTTGGGGAAATTGTTTCATCTCCAAGGCGAGCTTGGTGAGCACCCAACCGCGTCCCTCGGGGGCAAAACGCTCGTAGCCGAGGTTAGTGGCGTTGGCATGTTCGGTGGCTACACGTATGAGCCGCCCCACAAGCATCGGCAGCGGCATTTGGCTCTCGGCGTTGCATTCGCCGGCCGCGAGGAAAAATTCGTGGGTGTAGACACCGTTTTCTTCGGTTATTCTGCGTTCAAGCATCGTTCTACCTCCTCTTTGCGGCGGGCGCGTTCTTCGATGTACATTGTCACATATTCTTCGGGCGACTTGGTGACGGCAACGCGGCCGCTGCGCACGAATTGGCGTATGTCGAACCGCTTGAGTTCTTCAAACAGTGCTGTCGTCTCGTCGTCGTGTCCCGTTTTTTCTATTACGGTGTATTCGTTGGTTATTTCGAGGATGCGTGCATTGTGGTGGCGGATTATTGCTTCAAGATTCTTTTCATTGAGCAATTCGGCCGTTGGCACTTTATACAATGCCACCTCTTGATAAACAATCTCATCGTCGCGGTAATAGAACGACTTGAGCACATCGATGCGTTTTTCCACCTGTTGCACCAGTTTTGCTATGGTGGTTTCGTCGGCGTATGCCGTGATGGTGAATTTGTGCACCCCCTTTATTGAAGAAGGGGATACCGACAGCGACTCGATGTTGAGCTTGCGACGGGTGAATATGATAGATATCTGGTTGAGCAATCCCACGCGGTTCTCGGAGAACACAGTTACGGTAAATAGCTCTTTATTGTTGTTTTCTTCCATGATTGCGTTAATTTTCATACTTTTCATCCTTGTTCAGCAATATGGTGCTTATGGGAGCCCCGGCAGGAATCATGGGATATACAAGTTCTTCGGGGTCGATGTTGACGTTGAGCAAGTATGCGCCTTTATGGGCGAGCATGCGGTCGATGGCGGCATCGAGCTTGTCGAGTGTCTCCACATCTTCGGCTGCGATTCCGTAGGAGTTGGCGAGCATCACAAAATTAGGGTTGACGAGTTGTGTCTCGGAGAACCGCCGGTCGTAGAACAAGTCTTGCCACTGGCGCACCATGCCAAGGAAGTTGTTGTTGAGCAATATGATTTTCACGTCGATGCCATATTGCAATATCACGCCCAATTCCTCGACAGTCATTTGCAAGCCACCGTCACCGGTGAAGAAGCACACTGTGCGTTCGGGAGCACCTATTTTTGCACCGATGGCGGCAGGCAAGCCGAATCCCATGGTGCCCAGCCCCCCCGATGTGATGATGCTGCGCGGTGCCGTGTATTTGAAGTAGCGGGCCGACATCATTTGGTTTTGCCCCACATCGGTCACTAATACGGCACCTTTCCCGGCGGCTTCGGCCACATGGCGGGCCACAATACCCATTGTTATGCGCCGGGTGCTGTTCAGCTCGGGAGCTATGACTTTCTCATTTTCCACCTGCCAAGCCCGGTCAAAGTCGGCGAGCCATTCGTCATGTTGTGCAGGAGCGACACAGCCGGCCAGCAATGCAAGCACCTTGCGGGCATCGCCATGAATGGTGGCATCGGGCTTTATTATTTTGCCAAACTCCGACGAATCGATGTCGATATGTACTATTTTTGCCTGATTTGCAAAATGCCCGGGGTCGCCGGTTACGCGGTCGTCAAACCGCATGCCGATGGCAATGAGCAGGTCGCAACGACAAATAGCCACGTTGGCGGCCACATTGCCGTGCATACCCACCAGCCCCTTGAACAATTTCGCCCCCGAGTCGATGGTTGACATTCCCAGCAATGTGGTCACTACGGGGATTTGTGCTTTCTCGGCAAGGTTAAGCAATTCTTTTTCACCTCCCGATATTTCCACGCCGTGTCCCGATATTATGAGCGGGCGTTCGGCTTGGTTGATCATTTGGGCAACGGTCTCTACGTCGGCAATGTTTATGTCGGGATTGGGCTCGTAGGTTCGCACGAAGTGGCACTTCTTATAGCCTTTCCACTCCATGGTGGCGACTTGTGCGTTTTTGGCAAAGTCGAGTACTACAGGTCCCGGCCTTCCTGTCGAAGCGATATAAAAAGCACGGGCTACGGCCCAGCGCAGGTCTTCCACATTGCGAATTTGGTAACTCCATTTGGTGACCGGTTGCGTAATGCCTATCACATCGGTTTCTTGGAATGCGTCGGAGCCAAGTAATTCGCTGCCCACCTGTCCTGTTATGACCACAAGCGGCGTGCTGTCCATCATGGCATCGCTCAGGCCGGTGATGACGTTTGTGGCAGCCGGCCCCGATGTGACAATTACCACGCCGGTGCGTCCCGACACCCGGGCATAACCTTGTGCGGCATGTGTGGCGCCTTGTTCATGGCGCACGAGTATGTGCCTTAATTGCTGCCGATAGTCGTATAAGCGGTCGAAAACCGGTATTATGGCTCCTCCCGGATAGCCGAATATGGTATCAACCCCCTCGGCAATGAGGGAACGTATCAACGCTTCGGCACCTGTAATAATTTCACTCATGTCTAAGTGTGTGTATGTGTAAAAATTGTTTTATATAGCAATAATTTCTGTGGCAGCCGGGGTTTATTCCCGCACACCGCCGCGGTCGGCCGATGTCACCATCGAGGCGTATGCCTGCAGTGCTTTTGATACCGTCCGGTTGCGGCCCGCAGGTTTAAAGGCATCTTTCCCTTTGGCTTCTTCGGCTGCGCGGCGTGCCGCAAGTTCCTCGTCGCTAAGCAACACGTTTATGCTGCGTCGGGGAATGTCTATTTCAATTATGTCGCCATCGCGCAGCAGCCCTACATTGCCGCCCCGTGCCGCTTCGGGTGAAATGTGCCCTATCGACAACCCCGAAGTCCCTCCCGAGAAACGGCCGTCGGTGATGAGTGCGCATTGCTTGCCAAGGTGGCGCGACTTGATGTAGGAGGTGGGGTATAGCATTTCTTGCATTCCCGGCCCGCCTTTTGGCCCCTCGTATATGATAACGACGACATCGCCTGCAACAACCTTGCCGCCGAGAATCCCCTCGACTGCGTCTTCCTGTGACAGGAACACCTTGGCAGTGCCGCGGAAGTGGAAAATGCTTTCGTCGACACCTGCCGTCTTCACCACGCACCCGTGCATGGCAATGTTGCCGCGCAGCACGGCCAGCCCGCCATCTTTCACATAAGCATGTTTGATGTCGCGTATGCAGCCTGTAGCACGATCGGTGTCGAGTTCTTTATAGTAATTTTCTTGCCCGCCGAGGGTAATCGACCTGATCCCCGCCGGGGCGCTTTTCCACAGCCATGCCGTGGCCACGTCGAACTTGTTGCCGTCGGTCGCATAGTTGTCTATGGCCTCTCCCAATGTCATTCCGTCCACTCGGGGCACGGTGGTGTCGACGAGACCCGCTTGTGCGAGAATGCTCATAATCGACATTATGCCTCCGGCACGGTTGACATCTTCGATGTGGTATCTTGAATTTGGAGCGACCTTGCATAGTACCGGAGTTTTTCGTGACAATGCATCGATGTCGTCCATTGTGAAACGGGTTTCGGCTTCGTTGGCCACGGCCAGCAGGTGCAACACGGTGTTGGTGCTGCCCCCCATTGCAATGTCGAGTGTCATGGCGTTAAGCATTGCTTGCCGGCCGGCTATGTTGCGTGGCAGCACGCTTGTGTCGCCTTCATCATAATATTTTTTGCAGTTGTCGACAATGAGTTTCGCCGCGCGCTTGAACAGCTTGATGCGGTTGGCGTGGGTTGCTACTATTGTACCGTTTCCCGGTAATGCGAGCCCCAAGGCCTCGGTAAGGCAATTCATGGAATTGGCCGTGAACATTCCCGAGCAGGAGCCGCAAGTGGGGCAAGCGTGGTTTTCGACTTCGGCAACGGCTTCATCGTCGATGTTGTCGTCGGCGGCATCGACCATGACGTCGATGAGGTCGAGTGCGCGGTTGCCGGCATGTCCGGCTTCCATCGGGCCTCCCGATACGAAAATGGCGGGAATGTTCAATCTCATTGCGGCCATCAGCATTCCGGGGGTAATCTTGTCGCAATTGCTGATGCACACCATTGCATCGGCACAGTGTGCGTTGACCATGTATTCCACGCTGTCGGCAATCAAGTCGCGCGATGGCAACGAGTATAGCATACCTTGGTGTCCCATTGCTATGCCGTCGTCTATGGCTATGGTGTTGAATTCTGCGGCGAAACAGCCCAATTGTTCAATCTCCCGTTTCACTATTTGCCCTATTTCGTGCAGGTGTGTGTGCCCCGGCACGAATTGCGTGAACGAGTTGACAATGGCGATTATCGGTTTGCCCATTTGTTCGGGTTTCATGCCGTTGGCGCGCCACAATGCTCTGGCTCCGGCCATTCTGCGTCCTTGTGTCGATATGGCACTTTTTAATGGGATACTCATGATTCGTTTTTTATCTCTTTTTTGTTAGGTTTGTCGGTTGGGTTCGGGGTTTAAATAAAAATAAACCTTTCCGCCGTCTTTTGCCTGCGCGTGGAGGAAAGGTTTATTTTTTATCATGCAAGCGTCATTCAAAATGCGCTTTATTTTTCTTGTAGGGTTATGTTTGCTATCCTCCATTATCATGCAATGGTTATTGCCACCACGACGCTAATCGAAATGACGACGTGAAAGCTGGCCGATAGCATGCCCTTAATGGAAGTGTTTGCATTCATATTACTATTCAATTGCTTTATAATATATGTTGTGGCAAAGTTATGCAAGAATATTCAATGATGCAAATCTTTTGTGTGAAAAATGCCCATATAGGCTACAATCTAAAATTCAAATGCCTGTCGAAGCGAAAAAATGCCATGCATTTGCGGCTATTGCGTGCATTATGCCACACAGATGGTGTGCAAGGCCGTCGTAGTTTTGCGTGGCACGGCAGGTTGTGCCGGCTACTTCAGCGAGTCGATGAATTCGCGTCGCAGTGCGGCATCGCTGAAGGCACCGCTATAGTCCATTGTTACGGTTGTGCTGTCTTGTTTCTCCACTCCGCGCATTTTCATGCACAAGTGTCCTGCTTCGCATAGCACTATCACCCCTTTGCTCGACAATGTGCGGGTGAGCAGCGAGCATATTTCTCCGGTGAGGCGTTCCTGCACTTGCAGGCGGTGCGCATACACGTCGACTACGCGTGCGAGTTTGCTCAGTCCCACTATGTGCCCGTCGGGGATGTACCCTATGGATACCTGTCCGAAGAAAGGCAGTATGTGGTGTTCGCATACCGAGTAAAATTCAATGTTTTTTACTGTCACCACTTGTGAACCCGAGTGCTCGAATATGGCCGAGCGGATAATGCGTTCGGGGTCTTCGTTGTAACCGCGTGTAATGTCCATTATGGCTTTTGCCGCTCTCATGGGAGTCTTAACCAATCCTTCGCGGTCGGGATTTTCGCCCACTAATTCAAGTATGCGTCGGTAGCATGCGGCTATCTCTTCGACAGCCTTTTCGTCATATTTGTTTAATATCATTGCGCTGTGTTAATTACGTCAACGACTATGATCATCTCATTGGCATAGCCGGGAAATAATTCCCGCAACTCGTCGAGCTGCACTTTGGCTTCTTCGCGTGTGCGGAAATCACCCACACGCAGTCTCCACGATGGGGCATCGTAGCTGATGTATGTGCCCATGTCGGGGAATGATGCCTTTATGTTGCGTTCTTTCGACAATGCTTCGCCCTTGGCAGTGCGCTGGTTGCGGTCGGAAAATACTTGTATGCGGTAGCCCACCGTGTTCTTTTCATTGCGCATCAGCTCGTGTGTCGCCAAGTTTGTGGTGTCTCCGTTTTCGGGACTCAGGCGCATGTTAAGCATGGCCGGTTGGTGTATTGTCACTCGCCCGCCCGTCGATTGTTGCAGGTGGTCGGCAATAGTCTTTTGTGCCGCCGTCATCGTGGCAATGGCGGCAATGACAGTCAGTGCAAGGAAAAAACGTCGTGACATCTCTTCGTGTGTGTAAAAAAAAGTGTGTGGTTTTGTAAGAGAGAAGTGTGGAAGTGTTGTAAAAACGAGGAGGTGCCGTCAAGGGTTTAAAGCCTTGCGGCACTTCCTTATGGGAGTATTGTTTAACCCAAAAACGGTCATCCGACAGCAAATATTTGTTTAGAAAATATGAGCTCTTTATGTCGCTTTGGGTTTAAAGCAATCAGAATGCTTTTACGATACCCATGAACGATTCGGCCTCGAGTGCGGCACCGCCGATGAGTCCGCCGTCAACATCGGGCTTTGCAAACAATTCTTTGGCATTGCTCGGTTTGCAGCTTCCGCCATAAAGGATGGTTGTGTCTTCGGCAACTTGTTTGCCATACTTGTTTTCGATGAGGCCGCGGATGAATGCGTGTATCTCTTCGGCTTGGTCGGCTGTTGCAGTCTTGCCTGTGCCGATGGCCCAAACGGGTTCGTATGCAAGGATAATCTTGCCAAAGTCTTCGGCAGAAAGTCCGAATACCGATGCCAATTGAGCTTCAACAACTTCGTTTTGCTTGCCTGCTTCGCGTTCTTCAAGAACTTCGCCGATGCAGAATATTACTTTCAAACCGTTTTCAAGAGCCAATTTTACTTTTTCGGCAAGTATTTCAACGGTTTCGTGATAGTAGGCGCGGCGTTCTGAGTGGCCAAGGATAACATATTTAGCTCCGGTAGAGGCAACCATGGCTGCCGAAACTTCGCCGGTGTAGGCGCCTTTAACTTTGTCGGCGCAGTTTTCGGCGCTCAAGCCGAGCTTGTTGCTATCGATTACGGCTGCAACGGCAGTAAGGTGGGTGAAAGGTACGCCAATGATTACGTCACAATTGGGTGTGAAACCTTTTAATGCTTCGTTAACTTCGGTGGCGAGTTTTACGCCTTCCGGAACAGTGGTGTTCATTTTCCAGTTTCCGGCTACAATGTTTTTTCTCATAATCGCTTAATTTAGAGATTGTATAATATCAATTGATTATTTTCGGTCACTCTTCACTTTCTTGCTGCAAATTTACTTGTTTTTTCCGATTTTTCCTTACTCGGCGCAAGCTAAATTTCACAACTATGTGAGTGCGGTTGATTATCAGCACAAGCAGCATCGCTGCCAAGTAGATGGCAGTCATGGTGTATAAAACGTGCCGCGGGGTGGTGTCGCCCACCAATTGGTCGAGTGAATCGACGTTGTCGATGTTGTCGACGGGAATTGACTGCATGGTGCGTTTCCACTCGATCTTACCATTGCGCAGGAACACTGCGGCCGGGTTGCCACGGGCGAGCATCTTGAGTTCGCTGTCGTCCATCACATACATCGGGTAGTCGGCCATCGACAAGTCGTTCCATTCGTCGATTTCGGCTTTGCCGTTGGAGGTCAGTCCCACAACGTCGATGCCGTGGCTATGGCAGAAGTCGCATGTCTCATTAATCAAGTAGGTGAACGGTATCACCACATCGCTCAGCGACGGGAACAAGAGCAACAATTGCTCGCCGTCGTCGATTATTGCGCCGTCGGCAATTTCATGGTCAATGTCCATTACCGTTATCGGGCGGTATATCGCCGGGTCGGTTGCGGCCTTGGAGACTTGTGGAATGGGTATGCGGTCGACGAATGTCCATGTCTCGTCGGGCAGGCTGTCGATTGTGAACTCTTGGCTGATGCCGTTTTTCTCATATACGAACATGAAGTTTTCGCTGTTCCCCTCGTGGTATGCGGCATCGGGCGATATGACGGTTCCCACCGGGAACGGGCGGAAATCCAAGAGCGGCTGGTAGGAGTATCCGATCCATGCTACCGACAGGATGTAGGCAAACGAAATGAATGCAACAATCCATTGCACTGCAAATCCGTAGATGTTCTTTACGTGCTTGTTGAAGAGCAGCAGGTAGGTGAGCGCGAGTGTCAGTGCCACGTTTTTCCAGAATGTCCCCCAGTTGCTTATCGTCACGGCATCGCCGAAGCAGCCGCAGTCGGCCACATCGTTTGTAATGGCTATGTAGAGCGTCAGAGGCAGCATTACGGCCATCATCAAAAGCATCGCCACCGGTGTGAACCGCCTGTATATGCCCAGCAACATGAACATGCCCAGCACAAATTCCACAGCCGACACCGAGAAGGCCATGAACAGGAGCAACCCGTCGTAGTCGTAAAATCCGAAAGAATTCAGGTACTCGTCGAATTTGTATACGCTACCCCACGGGTCTATCCCCTTTGTAAATCCCGAAAATAAGAAAACCGCGCCCACTATCAAGCGCAGGACGGCTATTATGGCAGGCCCCCATTTGCGCCCGAAGTACTTGCCGTATTTATTTTCTTTCTTGTCCTTCGCCTTCTTCATATTCAAGTTTTATCAACGCGAAAAGCGAATAGTTTACCATGTCCATGTAGTTGGCATCCACGCCTTCCGAAACGATGGTTTCGCCGTGGTTGTCTTCGATTTGTTTTGTGCGCTGTATCTTGGTTAGAATCAGGTCGGTGTAGGAGTTTATGCGCATGTCGCGCCACGCCTCGTCGTAGTCGGCATTCTTGGCATACATTAATTCCTTGGTGCGCGTCATGAACTTGTCATACAGCTCTTGTGCCTTTTCATTGCTTATGTCGACGCTGCTTGCAAATCCCAAGTCGAGTTGTATGAGCCCGATGATGCCGTAATTTACAATGCCTACGAATTCGGGATATATGCCTTCGCCCACTTGCGACACTTTTTTGATTTCGAGATTGCGTATGCGCTTGGCTTTGATAAATATCTGGTCGGTAATCGATTCGGGGCGCATGATTCGCCATGACGCACCATAGTCGTGCAATTTCTTGACGAACAAGTTCCTGCAAATTCCTATGACGTGTTCAAATTGTGCCTTAGTGTCGCTCATAACAATATTAGGATAATTATGAATTTACGAGATTATTTTTCAAAAAATACCGGTTGCCCGCCGGCGCTTTCATAGAGCCTTGCGGCTTTATTGGAATATAACGGTGCAAGCAATGTAGGCAATATACAATGCTACAAATATTATGCCTTCGTGACGGTCGATGGTGTGCCTTTTGAAAGTGAATGCACACACGAAGGTGAGCACGGCGGCGAGTATCATCACGCAAAAGTCGATGATGTTGACATCGGTTAGCACCAATGGGTTGATGAGCGATGAAATGCCCAATATGCCCAGAATGTTGAATATGTTGGAGCCAAGCACGTTGCCCATTGCGAGTTGCGGCGACTTCTTGATTGCCGCAACTATGCAGGTGACGAGTTCGGGCAGCGAAGTGCCTACGGCGACAATTGTCAATGAGACCACTTTGTCGCTTATGCCACATTGCCGGGCAAGTGTTACAGTGTTGTCAAGGAACATGTTGCCACCATACAGCAAAGCTGCCAGCGACACTGCCGCCACAGCCCATAGCAATATTGCCGGTTTGCCGCTGAGGCGCGAAGTGGCGTTTTCCTCGTTTTCGTGTCTTGATTTTTCTTCTTTCTTCGAGTGCATGATGGCAATGGCCATGTAGCCGGCGAATATCAGCAAGAACACTAAGCCGTCTAACCGTCCCACTTCGTCACGAATGATGCGGGGGAAAAGCGTGTCGGAACATAGCAACAACAGCAGCACCGACACCAGTATGCCGAAAGGAATGTCGCGTGCCATGTTTTGGCGGGTGACGGCAAAAGGTGATATGATGGCTGTAATGCCCAGTATGAGGAATATGTTGCAGATGTTGGACCCCACGACGTTGCCCACGGCCATGTCGCCCATGCCTTGTATGGCTGACGACACCGACACGAACAGTTCGGGCAGGGAAGTGCCTATGCCCACCACTGCGATGCCGATGGCAAAATCAGATATTTTGGCACGCCGGGCGATGGCGATGGCGGAGTCGACAAGGAAATTGGCTCCGGCAAGCAACAGGGCAAGGCCTGCAGTTAATAGTAGAATGGCGGTTGTCATAGCTTCTTCATGTTTTATTTTTATAGTTATTCAAAATTGACGGTCTTTGATGGTTTTATCGATGATATTATCATCGATGGTATCATGAGCGTGAGGTATGATACTGCAATAATTCCCACATTGAGCAGCAATATCCACCACCAGTTTATTGCTATCGGCACGTAGGGCATGTAGTATGATGCCGCATCGAGCTTTATTATGTGGAAGTGTTGTTGTAGCAACGCCATGCCTATGCCGGCAATGTTGCCTATTACCAAGGCTTTTAGGATAAGTTTCTGGGTGAGGTAAATGAATATGCGTCGAATCGAGCTGTTGCAGGCGCCAAGAGTCTTCAAGATGCCTATCATGTTGATGCGTTCGAGAACAATCATCAGCAGGGCTGAAATCAGTGTAAATGCCGAAACAACAGTCATCAGCAGTATGATTATGATTACGTTCATGTCGAGCAATCCAAGCCATGAGAAGTAGGCCACGTTATTGGCGTGGGTTTCCGATACATTATACAACGGCCTGCCGTAGCTGTCGGTGATGCCGTAGAGTGCAGACAATATCGAGTAGGCTTCTTGTTCTATGCAATCGGTATGCTTTGAATTTACTCCAACGTATGTGCCGGTGTGTTCGTTCCAGCCATTCACGTTTTGCAAGGCCCGCAGGTTGCCTATGGCAAATGCTTGGTCGTATTCTTCAAAGTCGGTAGAGAATATTCCAACTATAGTTGAACGTCTGACCTTGATTTTTTCATCTATGAAATAGGTGTAGATGCGGTCTCCGACGTCGATTTGCAATTGCGATGCAGTCGATTTCGAGATTATTATTTCCGAAACATTGGCTGTGTCGGACATCGATGGCAGGCGTCCGGCAACAAGGCATTCGTTCAGGTAGCCCCAGTCGTATCCGGGTGAGCACCCTTTGTAAATGATGCCTTTAAAGTCGTTTGCCGTCTTGAATATCGCCGGTTTTTCGGCTATGAGGCTTATGCCCGACAGGGAATCGGCCACGGGCAACTGTTCCAACAGTGGTATTATGTCGCGTTCGTCCACACAGTTGTATTCGGCAGCGAGCGAATAGCCCGAACTGCCTATTTTGATGTGTGAGTCGATTTTGTATATCTTGTTGGAGATTTCCTGCTTGAACCCGGTGACTATGGTGATTGCCAATATCATCACTACTATGGCAAGCACCATGCCGATAACGGCAACGGTGAGGCTTGGCGATGAAGAGCGTTCCTGTCCTCCGCTGAGCTTAAGCCGCCGTGCTATTATCAGCTCATATCTCATAGTGTCCTTCCGGGATATGCCTCAAGAGCCTTTTCAAGTATTTTCATTGCCGCGGCAAGGTCGTCCTTCTTCAGCACGTATGCCAGTCGCACCTCGTTGCGTCCCAGTCCCGGTGTGGTATAGAAGCCCGATGCCGGGGCCATGAACACCGTTTGCCCTTCATATTCAAATTCGCTAAGGCACCATTGGCAGAACAGGTCGGCATCGTCGACCGGCAATTTTGCCACAGTGTAGAATGCACCCATCGGTATCGGCGTGTAGCATCCGGGAATCTTGTTGATGCTGTCGACGAGGAATTTGCGCCGCTCCACATATTCGTTGTATATGTCGAGCATGTATTCGGGCGGTGTGGAGATGGAGGCTTCGGCAACTATTTGTCCCAGCAGTGGCGGGCTCAAACGCGCTTGGCAGAACTTGATGACGTTCTTCTTCAGTTGTTCGTGTTTGGTGACGAGTGCGCCCACGCGTATGCCGCATTCGCTGTAACGCTTGGAGAAGGAGTCGACGAGTACCACTTGGTTTTCTATACCCGAGAGGTGGAACGCCGATATGTAGGGCGCGCCCGTATAGCAGAATTCGCGGTATACCTCGTCGGAGAAAAGGAACAGGTTGTGCTTTTTCACGATGTCGCGCAACTGTTCCATCTCTTTTTGCGTGTACAAGTACCCGGTGGGGTTGTTGGGGTTGCAGATGAGTATGCCCTTGGTGCGGTCGGTGATAAGTTTTTCAAATTCGCTTATCGGCGGCAGAGAGAATCCCGTTTCTATCGACGAGGGTATGGTCTTGATGGTTGCCCCGGCCGATATGGCAAAAGCCATGTAGTTGGCGTATGCCGGCTCGGGAACTATTATTTCGTCGCCCGGATCCAAGCACGCCATGAATGCAAACAGCACGGCTTCCGATCCGCCCGATGTTATTATAATGTCGTTCACGTCGACATTAATGTTGAAACGCCGGTAATAAGTCACTAATTTTTCCCGCAAGGAGAGCAGGCCTTCCGAAGGACTGTATTCAAGCACCTTGCGGTCGATGTGGCGCAGTGCCTCGAGTGCGTTTGGCGGTGTCGGCAGGTCGGGCTGGCCGATGTTGAGGTGGTAAACCTTTACTCCGCGAGCTTTTGCAGCGTTGGCGAGCGGCACGAGTTTGCGTATGGGAGAAGCGGGCATTATTGCGCCGCGTAGAGAAATCTCAGGCATTTTCTGTGTGTGTATATATTGTTTCTTTCTTTTCAGTGGCACAAAATTAAAAAAAAAACTTGAAGCACTCTCTTTTTTCTTTTGCAAATCATGAAATACCGCCATTAATGGGGATTGATTAAGTGGCTCGGACGGTGTATCTTTGTCTTTTGAAATATTAAAACCTTGAATTATATGAAAATAGAAAAGATTATTGCCCGTGAGGTACTTGATTCTCGCGGCAATCCAACGGTTGAAGTGGATGTGATATTGGAATGTGGTGTCATGGGGAGAGCTGCCGTGCCTTCGGGAGCTTCGACCGGCGAGCATGAGGCTCTCGAACTGCGCGATGGCGACAAAGCCCGGTATGGGGGTAAAGGTGTGCTGAAGGCCGTGGAGAATGTTAATAATGTCATTGCTCCTGCATTGGCAGGGTGGTCGGCTCTTGAACAGCGTGCCATAGACCACAAGATGCTCGAACTTGACGGGACTCCCACCAAGTCGCGGCTTGGCGCCAATGCCATACTTGGTGTGTCGCTCGCTGTTGCCAAGGCTGCTGCGGCTTATCTCGAAATGCCGCTTTACCGCTACATTGGCGGCGTGAATACATACGTGTTGCCGGTGCCGATGATGAATATTATCAATGGCGGCTCGCATAGCGACGCTCCGATTGCATTCCAAGAGTTCATGATTCGCCCGGTGGGTGCGCCGTCGTATCGTGAGGGGTTGCGCATGGGAGCCGAGGTGTTTCACGCATTGAAGCAGGTGCTGCATAATCGCGGGCTTAGCACTGCCGTCGGCGACGAGGGTGGTTTTGCTCCGGCTCTCGATGGCACGGAAGATGCACTCGACTCGATAGTTGCTGCCATTAAAGCTGCCGGTTACGAGCCGGGCAAGGATGTAAAAATAGGCATGGACTGTGCTTCGTCGGAGTTTTACAAGGACGGTGTTTATGATTACACTGTTTTTGAGGGCGAGAAAGGCGTGAAGCGCACAGCCGATGAGCAGATAGATTATCTCGAAAGCCTGATAAACAAGTATCCTATCGATTCGATAGAAGATGGCATGAGCGAGAACGACTGGGAAGGGTGGAAGAAACTTACCGACCGCATCGGCAGCCGTTGCCAACTTGTGGGCGATGACTTGTTTGTGACTAATGTGCAATTTTTGCGCAAAGGTATCGAGATGGGGTGTGCAAACTCAATTCTTATCAAGGTTAACCAGATAGGTTCGCTTAGCGAAACGCTCGATGCGATAGAGATGGCCCACCGGCATGGTTACACCACTGTGACATCGCACCGCTCGGGCGAAACCGAAGATGCCACGATTGCCGACATTGCCGTGGCTACCAACAGCGGGCAAATCAAGACCGGCTCGATGAGCCGCAGCGACCGCATGGCCAAGTATAACCAACTGTTGCGCATCGAAGAGGAACTTGGCTGCCGTGCCGTATATGGATACAAGCGTGTGAAATAATACAAAAGTGCCGGCGATAATTGTTAATGACGGGCTTGCCCACTGTTTTACAGGCGGCAAGCCCGTCACATTGTGGCTATGCGGCCGGGACGGGGTTGCTTTTTTCGGGGATATGTTGTACATTTGTGAATACATAAACCTGTACCTTATACTGAATAATGCCAAGATTGCCGCAAATAATATTATTGTTATTCTTGTTGCCGTTTTTCGCCATGGCGCAGCGCATGGGCGGTGCCAAAACATTTGTAAACATTGATGCGCATGCCGATGCCGGCATGGTGTATTATTCGTTATGCCAAGACAGTACCGGTATGATATGGCTTGGCACCAACATGGGACTGTATGATTATGACGGATATAGCATGCATCGGCGTTTTGCAGATGTACCGGGCTGCAACACCAACATAAATTGCCTGATGGTGGTCGACGACGTGCTTTATGCCGGGGCCGATGCCGGAGTGCTGTTTTTTGACATATCGGCCGATGAGCATATCACTCATGAGATTGCTTTCCCTACTGATGTGCGCTCGTTTGCCCTCGACGAAGATTCGTTGCTATGGGTCGGCTCGCTTAAGGGATTGTATAAATATGACATTTCGGGCGGTAGCCTGCAAAATATGTCTGACGGACTGCCTCATAATGCCGTTTATGCAGTCAGGAGCACAAGCAGTGGGGATATTTACGTGGGTACATACAATGGGCTGTGCCGGTTCGACAGTGAAACGGGACGGTTTTCCGTCATTCATATTTCCGAGCCGCGTCAGGGTGGGAACCTTTTTGTCAATTCTCTTGCCGACGACCCCGGCAGGGGCTGCTTGTGGGTAGGTACGGAAGGCGCCTTATATAAATATAGCTATGACGACGGAGTGTCGCAGGCCGTCGGGCAATTCAACGGGCAATATATAAAGTCATTGGCAATAGCGGCCAATGGCGATTTGGTTGTAGGGACCGACAATGGACTTTTTGTGTATTCCGAACATCGCATGGAGAGTTACCGCCATGATTCGCGCATTTCCACGTCGTTGTCGAACAATGTGGTGTGGAGTGTCATGGCCGACCGTGACGGCAACCTGTGGGCAGGAACCGAATCGGGATTATCGGTGTGGGTCAACGGAGGCAGTTTTTCGGCGTTCCCCCTTTACCGGCTCACGGGCAGCAGCGACGGCGGACGTTTTTATTCCATATTCCGTGATTCGCGCGGATACTTGTGGCTTGGCGGTACGAACGGGTTGATACGTCGTTCCCCCCGGGGAAAAGTCAATTGGTACAAAATGGAAAACGACCGATACCCACTCAGGCACAACCGTGTGCGCAGTATCAGCGAAGATGGCAAGTATGAACTGTGGGTTGCCACCGATGGCGGCATAAACAGGTTTGATTATGTGAAGGAGCAATTTGTGAACTACTTGGTAACCGACAGCACACTTGCTTATAATGCCAACTGGGCTTATGGTATCGTCGAGGACAAGCAGGGACGGCTGTGGATAGGGTCTTACCTTGGCGGTTTGCTTGCCGTGGACTGTGATAAATTAGTGGGGACCGGTGGAGGAAAGTGTGTGGCCGACATTGGTTACAACAGCACCAACGGCTTGCCCAATAATATGATAACCCAATTGGTTAAATCGGAGAACGGTAGCATTTGGGCTTCTCTTTACAAGTCGGGAAAAATTGTGAAAGTGGTGGAAGAGGGCGGCGGAGTCAAGGTGATTGACGTAAGCAACGGATACATACAATACATAGCCGCCGACAGGCGCAGCAATGGTGTGTGGTGTGGTTACCACAATGGTTTTGCACTTGTGTCGGATGGTGATACCGTGGCCGAACGTCACTCGTTCCCGTCATCATCGGGGCTTGACGTATATGCCATGGAAGTAACGAAAAATAACTTGTGGATTTCCACATCGGGCGGTGTGTGGGTGTTGAATTTCAAATCGGGGAAAATGCAGCACTTGCGACTGCCCGACAAGTTATACACAAGCATTTATTATGACCGTGCTTTCCGCAAGATGTTGCTTGGCGGCGATGAAGAGCTGTTGGTGGTAGATCCGTCGATACTGTCGAGTAAAGGGAAGAAGCGTGACATAAAAATAACCGCTTTGCGCATAAATGACGAGTCATACGAACCCGAAGTTCCGGCCAACGTGGGAGAAATAGACAAGTTGCAACTGTCGCATGGGCAAAACAGGGTTGAAGTGGAATTTTCCGACTTTGACTACCAACTCGACAATCGTAAGGATTTCGAGTACCGGGTGACAGGCATATCCGATGAATGGGTTTCGTTGCCGCCGGGAGACAACAGCATATTGATTGCCGGCATGTCTCCGGGCAATTATACGCTCGAAATTCGTCCGGTTGAAGGTCTTGAAGATGTAGTATGCCGCTTGGCAATAAATATACGTCCGGCATGGTATGCATCGTGGTGGGCCATAACGATATATGTATTGCTCGGAGTGCTGTTCTTGTTGTGGATATTTAACTTCTTGCGGTTGAAGATACGCTTGCGGTTGGAACGTGTGCGCAGCGAAAAGACCCTTGAGATGGTAAACAGCCGCATGGAATTTCTCACCAACATATCGCATGAACTGAAGACGCCGTTGTCGATGATAATAGGCCCGCTGAGCAAGATGCTCAACGACGAGAAGAATCCCGAGACGCGCCGGCACCTCGATGCCATACAGCAGAATGCGTTGAAGCTCAATACTCTAATTCACCGTGCACTCGAAGTAAACCGCATGGACGATAACCCCGATAATCTGCTCATTTATTCGCAGATTGAGATGGTTTCGTTTTGCCGCAGCATCTTCGAGACATATCGTGAAGGATTCCCGACGAAGCAATTTGTATTCAGTTGCGATGAAAAACGGTTGCTTGTCAATGCCGATGCCGTGAAGATGGAGTCGGTGATAAACAATGTGTTGTCGAATGCGTGCAAGTACACGGGCGACAATGCCACCATAGCAATGTCGCTTTCCCTCAGTGGCAGCGATGTGGTGATTACGGTATCGGACGATGGTGTGGGAATCCCCGCCGACGAGCTGCCGTTCATTTTCCAACGCCTTTACCAGTCGTCGGCCACCGTGGGGCATAAGGAGGGCACCGGCATAGGGCTATACCTTGCCAAGACTTACGTGGAAATGCACCACGGAAGCATACGTGCCGAGTCGGTGCAAGGCGAGGGGTCGGTGTTCACGATAACGATTCCGGCAGGCGAGGTCGCCGAACCTGTAAGCGAAGTTGCCGAACCGGGGAAAGACCGGTCGGCAGATGATGCCTCGGGCAAGCCCAAGGTGCTTGTGGTGGAAGATAACGCATCGATAGCAGCATTCATCTGCGAGATATTGAAGGACGACTACACTTGCATCACTGCCGATAACGGACGTGCGGGGCTGACCGTGTGCAATTCGGTGTGTCCCGACTTGATTATCGCCGACATGATGATGCCCGTGATGGACGGTCTCGAAATGTGCCGTCGCATAAAGCATAACGGCCGCCTTGCTGCCGTCCCCATCATATTGCTCACGGCAAAGGACGACCGCCTGACCGAGGGTGAGAGCATACGCGCCGGGGTTGACGCTTTCATGTCAAAGCCATTTGAGGCCGGCATGTTGCTTGACCGGGTAAAACAATTGTTGGGTGCAAGGGAAATAATGCGCCGCAATCTGAGGGTAGAGGAAATTACCACCGTCAGGCAGCCGCAAGCTGCCGAGTCGGCCGATGAAAAGATGCTCGCATCAGTGGCAAAGGTGATTGAAGACAACATATCCGACCCGGACATGAACGTCGGTTACGTGTGTGAAAAGTCGGGGTTGTCGTCAAAGCAGCTTTACAGGTTGCTGAAGAGCTACGTCGGGGTGTCGCCAAGCGACTACATCCGCCAGATACGCATGAAGAAAGCGGCAATGTTGCTTGCCAGAAACAAGTTCAACGTCTCGGAAGTGATGTACATGGTGGGCTTCAGTTCCTCGTCCTATTTCTCGAAGTGCTTCGCGGCACAGTTTGGTTGCACCCCGCGGGAATATGTGGAACACAAATCAGACATCGGACCGCAGTAGTTCTGTTGCCTCGGACAATACTCGGCTTAACTGCTCCGCAGCCGGTAGGTCACGTTTGCTTGGCGGCTCGCTAATGTTTGATTTATGTTGAAAAACATTGTTCTGCAACCGATTGAATGCTGTGTAGCATAACGATCAAGACAAAAAAGGTAATTTTGCGCCCCATGTCCTGAAATTTTCCTAATCTGTCCGATTTGTACAAGGCTGAAAAATGTGGGTTGGGTAGTTTTGCCTAAACCTAAAAACAAGTACAGCCGTGTATAACAAATTACAGAAATTACTTTTGACCATCTTGACTGTATTGTGTGTGTCACCTGTGTGGGGTTACAACATTACAGTGGATAAAAACGGAGTTATGCGCCGCAGTGACAACGGTGCCGAAGTGTCGTTTTATGGCGCAAATTATACAGTTCCGTTTGCCCATGCCTACAGGGCACTCGAGAGCCTTGGTATCGACCACAAGCGGGCAATCGACCGTGACGTGTACCACTTCTCGCGGTTGGGGCTTGACGCATTCCGCATTCACGTGTGGGATGTGGAAATAGCCGATGCGCAGGGAAATATCATTGAAAACGAACATCTCGACCTGCTCGATTACCTCATTTATAAAATGGAAGAGCGGGGTATAAGCGTTGTGCTCACGGCACAGACCAACTTTGGCAACGGTTACCCCGAGAAGAATATCGACACGGGGGCTTTCACGTATGTCTTCCCCAAGTGCGGCATTCACGACGATCCCCGTGCCATTGCCATTCAGGAACACTACTTGAAGGCGTTTGCCGGGCACAAGAACCGCTACACAGGCAAAACGTATGCCGGCGACGACCGCATACTTGCCATAGAGATAAACAACGAGCCTTGCCACAATGGCGATGCCCGTGCGGCAAAGGATTATGTGAACCGCATGGTGAAGGCTTTGCGCAGCGGAGGTTTCAAAAAGCCCATATTTTATAACGTGAGCCACAACATGCACTGCACCGAAGGCCTGTTTGAGGCCGACATACAGGGCACTACCTACCAATGGTATCCCATGGGGCTTGTGGCCGGACATGAGCGCAAGGGCAACTACCTGCCGTATGTGGAGACATACAACATACCCTTTGCCGACGTGAAAAACTTCGACAAACGGGCCCGGATGATTTATGAGTTTGACCCGGCCGATAACTTGTACACATTCTTGTACCCGGCTGCCGTGCGCACTTTCCGCAAGGCCGGTTTTCAATGGATAACCCAGTTTGCCTACGACCCCACCGACATGGCGTGGTCGAACACTGAGTATCAGACCCACTTCCTCAATCTCGCTTACACACCCGGCAAGGCCATAGGCATGAAGATTGCTTCGATGGCCGCCCATGAGATAGAACGCGGAGCCGATTACGGGGCTTATCCCGCCGACACGGTTTTTGGCAATTTCCGCGTGAGCTATGCGCAAAACCTCAGTGAATATAACTCGGACGATAAATTTTTCTATACCAACAATACCGCAACCGCTCCGCGCAACCTGCAAGCATTGACACAAGTGGCAGGCGTGGGCAACTCGCCGGTGGTGAAGTATGCCGGTTCGGGGGCATATTTCCTCGACCGTCTCGACGACAATACATGGCGGCTCGAAGTGATGCCCGACGTTGTGCTCACTTGCGACCCGTTTGAAAAGCCATCGCTAAAACGCCGCGTGGGAGAAATAATGTATTGCGAGGAACATATTGAGATAAATTTGCCGTCGTTGGGCACTGACTTCGGTTATGAAGCGGTCAACGAGGGGAACAACCGCAAAGGACGGGCAACCGACGGCTGTTTCAACGTTTATCCCGGTGTATACCTGCTCACTGCGGCCGGTACAACGACTTCATGGACGGCCGACTCGCAATACGGGTCGATACGGGTGGGCGAATTTGTCGCTCCGGCACAACGCCCCGTGCCGGTCAAGGTGGTGCACACGCCGCTGCGGTATGTGGCCGGTGACAGCGAACTGTGCATACGCGCCACGGTGACGGGCAATGTCGACTCGGTGGTGGTTTACCCGTCGGACGTTTCGTTCTGGAACGAGACCAACCTCCTTTACAAGATGAAGCGTTGCGGCAGCCATGAATATCAAGCAAATGTAAAGATAGATAAAGGTAAAAAAGATTTTAGGTATAATGTAGTAGCCTTCGCCGGGGGAGAGGCTGTGACTTACCCCGGCAATATCGAAGGCACGCCGCTCGACTGGGATTTCCTTGGTGCAGGGAGTTATTCGGTGAAGGTATGTAATGCCGGTTCGCCGATAGTGCTGCTTGCCGCCAATGAGGATTGGAACGGTATGGGAATATCGTCGATCCCCGACGGGCAACGATACAGTTGCAGCTATTCGTGCAACGAACCCATGGCCGCCGACTCGTATGATATCCGGGTATCGGCCTCGACCGACACTGCCGAGGTGGTCGTTTCAAAATATGTAGGCGACATAATCGCGCCAATATCCGATTTGCTAAAAGGAAGGAAATTGTATATGGCTATGACGGTCGGTGATGGACCATGCAGTGTAAAATTGGCCTTGGTTACAAAACTCGGGGCGACATATTCGTGCCGTGCCGAATTGGCCAACGGCATGGCTGTGGCCGACATAAGCGATTTCCGCCCCGATGTCACACGCATCAGTCCGCAACCATTCCCCATGTTCCTGTCGAGAAAAGTCGCCGTGCAGGGCGCACCGGCACTCGAACTGAAGGATGTTGAAAGGGTAGAGGTGATATTGGGCGGCATGAAGCCCGGGACTGATTGCCGTGTATCGCTTTCGGGAATATGGCTCGAATAAAGAGAATTATAATAAAACCACATAAACCAATAAAATTAAAACCACAAACACATGAGAAAGATTAAATTGACATTTCTCGGCCGCACGTTGGCAATGTTGGCGTTGTTGATGACAACGTTGCTGCCACTGACGGCTATGGCACAGGACGCGCGCATAGTCACGGGTACTGTGATTGACGAGGCCCGGCAGCCCCTGTTTGGTGTCACAGTGCTTGTGCCCGGCACGAATACGGGTACGAGTACCGACATTGATGGAAACTTTTCGATTAAGTTGCCTGCCGGAGCTGCTACACTTGAATTTTCTTATATCGGTTATCGCAAGCAGTCGTTGGCTGTTACCGGCAACACGATGAATGTGCAAATGACTCCCGACACGCAAGTCATGGACGAGGTAGTGGTGATAGGCTACGGTACGCAGAAGAAAGATGACCTTACCGGGTCGATTACTGCCGTCGGTGAAAAGGACTTTAACGAGGGCTTGATTTCATCGCCCGAACAGTTGATAAACGGCAAGGTGGCCGGTGTGCAAATCGTGAGTGCCGGCGGTTCGCCAACGGCGGGCAGCACAATCCGCATTCGTGGCGGTGCATCGCTCAATGCCAGCAATGATCCTCTTATCGTGCTCGATGGCGTGCCTATGGAAATAGGCGGGTCGGTAAGCGGCAGTGGTAACTTCCTCAGCCTCATCAACCCTAACGACATAGAGAGCATGACCATCTTGAAAGATGCTTCTTCAACGGCCATCTATGGTAGCCGTGCATCGAATGGTGTAATCATTATCACCACCAAGAAAGGTGGCGGCGACAAGATAAAAGTGAGCTTGCAGACGACGCACTCGTTCCAGACGAAGACCAAGACTGCCGACATGCTCACCCGCGACGAGTTTGTCGACGTGGTGAACACATACGGAACAGCTGCGCAGAAGTCGCTGCTTGGAACTGCCAATACCGACTGGAACGACGAGATATTCAAGACTGCCTACGGCACCGACAACAATCTGAGCGTGTCGGGACGCTTGGCCCGTAATTTCCCGTTCCGTGTGTCGTTTGGCTACACCAACCAAGATGGCGTGCTTCGTACCGACAATTCCACTCGTTATACGGGAAATATCAACCTGTCGCCGTCGTTCTTCGACGATTACCTGAAGTTTAACTTGAGCGTTAAGGGTACGTGGAACAACAACCGTTTCGCACCTACCGGAACCATCTGGAATGCATCGGCAATGAATCCCACCATTCCGGTATATTCGACCGATGGCATGTTTGGCGGATATAACGAAGCGCACCCTGCCGGAACCGAGTCGGTGGTTACCGGTGCCATGGCAAACCCTGTCGGAGAAATAAACCAACGTGACGACAAAAGCAAGGTTTATCGCTTTATCGGCAATCTCGACATAGATTACAAGATGCACTTCCTTCCCGAATTGCGTGCGCATGTGTCGCTCGGTTACGATTATTCACATGGCGAAGGTGATGTGTATGTACCTGCCAATGCTTACAGCTATTTTACTTCGGGCGGACGTGATTACCATTACGGGCCACAGGAGAACTTCAACAAACTGTTGACAGCCTACTTGAATTATAACAAGGAGTTTGACGCCATCAACAGCACGCTTGATGTCACCGCCGGTTACGACTACCAGCAATGGGAATCGAAGAATGCCTTGATGGAGGAAACCAATGTGGCCGGCGAGGTGGTGAACACCAGTGCCGCAACCGATGAGAAGCACGGGTTGATTTCGTTCTACGGACGCGTTAATTATTCTTACGCTTCACGCTACTTGCTCACCGCAACCATGCGTTACGACGGCTCGTCGCGCTTCTCCGAGGACAACCGTTGGGGTGCATTCCCGTCGGTGGCTCTTGCTTGGAGAATATCAAACGAAGAATTCTTCAAGCCCATCAATCATGTGATGAACGACTTGAAGTTGCGGTTCAGCTATGGTATCACGGGGCAGCAAGACGGTATTGCCAATTACAGCTACATGCCTGTATATACCATAAGCCAGAATGGAGCTCAAGCCAACTTTGGCGGCGTGCCGTTGTATACCTATCGTCCCGAGGCCTATAATCCCAATCTCAAATGGGAAACCACAAAGGCTTTCAACGTGGGTGTCGACTTTGGATTCTTGAACAACCGCATCACCGGTTCGGTGGACTATTATAACCGCAAGACGAGCGACTTGCTTGCAACAGTTTCGATACCGGCCGGTATCAACTTCGCCCGCGAGATGCTCTCGAATGTGGGCAATGTAAAGAGCAGCGGTGTGGAAATCGCTGTTAACGCAACTCCCATAGAAACCAAGGACTGGACTTGGAGCATCAGCGCCAATGCCACTTGGCTCACCAATGAAATTACTAACCTGAGCACCAACGCCGGTTCGTCGGACAAGACTTATACCAACGCCGGAACGGCATTTGACAGCTATTATGTGCAGACACTTACCGAGGGCGCGGCACCGTATGCATTCTATGTATACAAGCAAATTTACGACGAGGAGACCGGCCGACCCATCGAGGGGCTTTATGCCGACCTTAACGGCGACGGAGTAGTCAATGCCGATGACCGCTACCTGTACCACTCTCCGGCTCCCGACTGGATGCTCGGCTTGAGCACCAGCCTGCGATGGAAAAAGTGGACGCTCAGCACCAGCCTCCGTGCCAGCATAGGCAACTATGTATACAACGGCAATGCCATGAGTACGGGTGCATTGAACACGATGTCGTATAATTCATACCAACTCAATAACCTCAGCAGCAGTTTCCTTGATACGCGTTTCACCACGCGCCAGTATCAATCTGACTATTATGTCGAGAATGCTTCGTTCTTGAAGATGGACAACATTCAACTTGGTTACAATTTCGGACAAGTGTGCAAATGGTTCAGCCTGAACGTATCGGCAATGGTGCAGAATGTATTTACTGTCACTAAGTATTCGGGAGTAGATCCCGAGGTTCAATCGGGTATAGACAACTCGGTTTATCCGCGTCCGCGCATATATTCGCTGACTGTCGGAATTGACTTTTAACCATTAAAAACAACAAAGAGCAATGAAAAAATTATTATATACCGTAATGGCGGTTTTGGCAATGGGACTTTCGTCGTGCCTTGACGACCTTAACCAAGACCCGATTGTTGAAACCGGTGCCGATGGCGTTTACAACAGCGCCGCCGGTTGCAAAGCCGCTTTGGGCAAATTGTATGTGTCGTTTGTGATTGCCGGACAGGAATTTGGTGGTGGCGATGCCGACCTCAGCACGAGCGGCAGCGAGAGCTTCGACCTGATGCGTTGCTACATCAACTTGCAAGAGGCAGGCACCGATGAAATGGTTTATACATGGGCAAGCGGCGACAACCTGCTTGACGTGACTTACTTGTCGTGGGACGCAAGCGACCCGTGGGTTACCGATTGCTACTATCGCATTTATTATACCATAGCCTTGTGCAACGACTTTTTGAAGCATACCACTGAAGATGTGATTGCCGGTTTTACGGCAACGGAACAAGATGATGTGCGTGCTTACCGTGCCGAGGCTCGTTTCTTGAGGGCTCTTGCATATTATTATGCGCTCGACTTGTTTGGACAAGGCCCGTTTGTCGATGAAAACACACCTAATGTGGATTTCCTTCCCGAAGCATATAACTCAACGCAAATTTTTAACTACATCGAAAATGAGTTGACTGCAATCGAAGGCACCATGCTTGAACCCGGAACCAACGAGTATGGCCGTGCCGACCGTGCCGCTGCATGGGCACTGCTTGCCCGCCTGTACCTCAATGCCGAGGTTTATACCGGTACCGGACGATATACCGATTGCCTGACGTATTGCAAGAAAATCATCGATTGCAACATATACAGCCTTGAACCCAACTATGCAAGCCTGTTCAATGCCGACAACCACTTGCGTACCAATGAAATAATATTCCCGTTTGTGGTCGATGCCACTACCACTGTATCGTGGGGAGCAACCACTTACTTGTGCGCCGGTGCGGTAAGCAACGACAATTCGGTTCAAGACCCTGCTGCATACGGGTTGACTTCGGGTTGGGGTTCCTACCGCGTGAGAGGTGAATTTTCTGAATTGTGGGGCGATGTAGATACTTCGACCGACAGCCGTTGCATGTTATTTACCAATTCCGGAACTATCGATCCATGGCTCAACAATGGTGTGGAAGATGCCACCACAGGTTACCTTAGTGAAAAATGGACTAATCTGACTGATGCCGGTGAAGCAGCATCGAGCACGCAATCCAACGGCGTAAGCACCGATTTCCCGGTGTTCCGCCTTGCCGATGTGTACTTGATGATTGCCGAGTCGGTGTTGCGTGGCGGTACCGGTTATACACGCGCCGATGCGCTTGGATTCCTCAACCAATTGCGTAACCGTGCCTACAACAACGACCCGGACGATCCGACTGACACTGAAGGACAAATAACCGATTCACAAATGAACCTCGACTACATCATCGACGAACGCGGGCGCGAGTTGTACCTTGAATGCGTGCGCCGCACCGACTTGATACGCTTCGGACGCTTCACGAGCGACCAATATCTGTGGCAGTGGAAAGGCGGCGTGCTCAACGGGCGCGGTGTCGACAGCCGATATAATGTGTATCCCATACCTGCCAACGAAATAGCAGTCAATACCAACCTTAGCAACCCTAATTATTAATAGCTTGAAAAATTGTATATAATGAAAACATTAAGAAATATATTTTTGATTGCCACGGTTGCCTTGATTGCCGCATCGTGCGACAAGGATGGTGACTTCTTGACGGTGACAGGTGCCGGCAATGTGGCACTGTCGGGAAATGGCGGCGACATAGTACTCAATTACAATCAAGTGGATGACTTGGCTTTGACGGTATACTGGAGCGATAATGGTGAAATATCGCTAAGCAACCCGTTGGTGGCCGCTCCCGAGAATGCATCGGTCAACACGGTGCAATTTTCGGCTACCGAAGATTTTGCAACCGTGTCGGAACAAGAGGCCGATGCCGGTGAATTCTCGATGCAATTTACCCACTTCGAGCTTAACTCCATCCTTAACTGGTTGGATTTCGAGCCGGGTGTAAAAGCTCCGTTGTACATACGTGTGGAATCGTCGCTCGGCGAGAATGTCGCCCCTACTTACAGTAACACCATGTCGGTGAACGTCACCCCGTATGTAATCGACATGACTGTGGCATACGTCATTGACAAGGGTACAATGACTGAAACAGGTGCAACGCTTTACTCGGTTAACGATGATGGCGTGTATACGGGTTTCGTGGGTTGTGCAAGTTGGTTCAAATGGTACATGCGAGAAGGCGACGGAACATTATGGGGCAACGATGAAAGCGGCACGGTATTCCGCATAAGCGTGAACACTACTCCGGGGTCGTGGAACATGTGGTATCCGGGTCAGTCGGGGTGTTATTATACCACAGTTAATACTCCGGGATTTGAGTGGTCGGCATTGTTGTTGTCGGAAGTAAACGTTGGTGGCGACGTGACAGGTGCCATGAGCTATAACCGCGATGCCAATTGCTGGACGTATAGTTACACTGCCGCTGCTGCCGGTACCATTAATATACAACTCTCGGGCAATGGAGAATTGTATGACATCAACACCGGCGACAGTGCATCTACCCCGACGACATTCGGATTCACGCAGAATGGCGATGCTGTGGAATTTGGCGATGCTGCCGGTGACATATCGGTGGAAGTGCCTGTGGCGGGAGACGTGACTATCACGCTCAACCTTAGCGACCCGAGCCATTATACATGTACTGTTGAGGCCGGAGGCTCGGTAGAACCGGGACCGGGTGACGAGTTTGGCGACTATATTTACCTTGTGGGTATTGATGACGGGCCTAACCCCGATGCCGGTTGGAATTTCAATAATTACCTGCGCCGGTATGATACCGACAGCAATCTCTATGGTGGGGCTTGTTACGTAAATTCGGCATGGGGATACCAGATTTGCCTTGCGGAGAACCAATGGTCGCCGGCATATACAACCGATGGCGGAACTGCCGAGGGTGGCTCGCTCGTACTCATGGATGACGTGCACACCGGCAACATTCCGGCTCCTGCCGAGGGGCTGTACCTCTTTGATGTGTCGATGTCGGCCATGACTTATTCGACCACGGCAATCACCTCGGTGCAATATGCAGGAATCAATGCCGGTGCCGACGACAGTTGGACGCTCACAGCAATGACAGCCACTGCCGATGCAGGGGTGTATACTGCCGAGGTCGAAATAACGCAAGCGTCGGCATGGGGCTTCAAGATTTATGTCAACGAAAACTGGGATCTCAACTTTGGCGGCAGCGACGGGATGCTTTACCTTTATGGCAGCAACATCACCGACGACCAGTCGCTTGCCCCGGGCAGCTACACGCTCACAGTCGACCTGTGTGCAGGAACTTACACATTGGAATAATCAATTATCAAAACATACAAAGAATATAAAATCATGAAGATTTCAAAAATACTGATGGCGGCAGCCGTTGCGTCGACAGGCTTCTCGGCTGCCTGTACCGAAGACAGCCCCATCACCAATCCTCCGGTGGTGAAGGAGGAAATTGTAATAGACCGTACAACCTTTGCCAAGGGTGCCGACGTGAGTTGGTTGACACAACTTGAGAAAGAAGGGGAGTTGTTTTATACTCCCGAAGAGCGTGTACAGATGGAATGCATGCAACTGCTGCGCGACTATTGTGGCATGAACTCGATTCGCCTGCGTGTGTGGGTCAATCCGACGAGTGGATGGTGCAATATAGATGATGTCGTAATTAAGGCTCGTCGTGCGCATGAGTTGGGTATGCGGCTGATGATTGACTTCCACTTCAGCGACACGTGGGCCGACCCGGCCAATCAAATAACTCCTGCCGCATGGGCAAGTTATGACATAGACCAATTGCAGACTGCCGTTGCAAGCCACGTTACCGACATGTTGTCGAAGTTGCAGGCATTGGGCATAGAGCCCGAGTGGGTGCAGATAGGCAATGAGACCCGCGGTGGCATGCTCTATCCATTGGGTAGCTATGAAAACGGCAGCAATTATGCGTTATTGGTAAATGCCGGATATGATGCGGTGAAAGCCATATTCCCGTCGTCGCAAGTCATCATTCACCTTGATGGCGGTGATAACATTTCGCTGTACACACGCATATTTGGATATCTGGCAAGCAATGGCGGCAAGTATGACATGATAGGCATGTCGCTCTATCCCGACGTTGACACTTGGCAGCAACAGGTCGATGACTGTATCGCCAATATCAATTCAGTGGCTGCCACATACGGCAAGCCGGTGATGATATGTGAGGTGGGAATGCGATATGACGAAGTTGAGACATCGGCAGCGATGCTTTCGTACCTGCGCGACAAGTGCGAAAATGCCACCTCGGGGCAATGCAAAGGTATATTCTACTGGGAGCCGGAAGCTCCGGCAGGCTACAATAACGGCTATCAACTTGGAGCATTTGCCGATGGTGCACCCACCGCAGCACTTGATGCTTTTAAGGATTAGGCGTTTGTTTGAGTATAAAGTTTGTTTTTTAGGTTAAGAAAGAGAGGCCGCGGGTAAGTCAACCCGGCGGCCTCTCTTTAATTGATAAGATGGTGTACCGAAATGCGATTTTGTCGCTTGTAGAGACGTGGCGTGCCGCACTGCTGTCCCAAAGATTCATTAACATTTTAGTGTAAATCACACATAGCAAGGTAG
>CALUMZ010000005.1 GCA_944321865.1 uncultured Muribaculaceae bacterium | reverse complement strand
TTTCTATGTCGCGCAGGCTTTGGCGGGAAGTCAGTTGAGCCCAGAGCATGACGAGCAAGTGATTCCAACAGCTATAACTCTTGACTCCGGCGTTGCCGTTGTGTTTCTTGACCATGCGGTCGAACACATCCTTGGGCAAGTGGTCGGTAAGCTGGGTAAAAATGTAAGGAGTTTGGGGCATATTGTGGCATTTTGATATTTGCCCCAAAGGTATCGTTAAATGTCCGTTTTAAAATGCACCGCGGCTAACTTTAATACATAACTGCCTTGCTGTGTGTGATTTACGCCAAAATGTTAATGAATCTTTGGGACAGCAGTGCGATTAATCGCGTCTCTACAACTACATTGAAATGATAATTTTGATACACCCTCTACTGTGGTTATGGAAATGTCCGGCCGGTTTGTTGCAGATATTTTTTTGTACAATTTCGTAATTTCCCAGTCAGGGTATTGCGTATTATCAAAAATAGTAGTACCTTTGCATCACCAAAAAAGACATGGTTCCTTGGATGAGTGGTTTAGTCAACGGTCTGCAAAACCGTCTACGGCGGTTCGATTCCGCCAGGGACCTCCAAGCTCTTGCAACGCTTCTGCCACAAGACAGGCGTTATGCAGGAGCTTTTTTTGTTCCCTTTTTTTTGAAATTATCTTTGACATGAACATAGAAGAGATTCGTAACCTGCGTATAGAAGATTTTGACTATCCTCTTCCCGATGAGCGGATAGCCAAGCACCCGCTCGCCTGTCGCGAGCAATGCAAATTGTTGGTGTATTCGGGAAATTCCATAAAAGGGGAATACAAGTTTGCCGATGTGCCGCAATTGTTGCCGCAAAATTCAATGCTCGTTTACAATAACACACGTGTGATAAATGCGCGCTTGCGGTTCCGCAAGCCCAACGGCGGAGCGTTGATCGAGATATTCTGCCTTGAGCCGCACGAGCCACGCGATTATGCCCAGATTTTTGCCTGCACGGGCAGTTGCACGTGGCTCTGCCTGATAGGGAACGCCCGGCGATGGAAGAGCGAACCGTTGCAGATGCGGTTGATGGTTGATGGGAAAGAAATTACTCTGACAGCCGAGCGTGGCGAACGGCGCGGGAATGCATTCCTTGTCGGCTTTTCGTGGGACGATACCGATACCACTTTTGCATCGTTGCTCGATGCCGTTGGCGAGATTCCCATTCCCCCCTACTTGAACCGTGCCACCGAACCCAGTGACAGCCGCGACTACCAGACGGTGTATTCACATATCGACGGGAGTGTTGCCGCTCCAACGGCAGGGTTGCACTTTACCGACAGTGTACTTGCCGAGTGTGACCGCCGCGGAATCGTTCGCCGCGAACTGACGCTGCACGTTGGTGCGGGGACATTCCAACCGGTGAAGTCGGAGACGATAGGTGACCATGAAATGCACACTGAGTTTATAGCCGTGACTCGCTCGCTGCTTGTCGACTTGATTGAGAATCATGGCTGGCGGCCTGTGATTGCCGTCGGTACAACATCGGTGCGCACGCTCGAAAGCCTGTATTACATAGGGTTGGCATTGTTGCAGAATCCCGATGCCGATGAGCATGAATTGTGTATAGGACAGTGGCGACCCTACATGGTCGGTTCGGACGTAGAGCCTGATACATGCGTGGCATTGCAGGCAATAGTGGATTATCTTGACCGCCACCATGCCGACAGTTACATAGGCAGTACGCAGATAATGATTGCCCCGGGATTTCGTTTCCACGTCATCGACGGCATGATAACCAATTTCCACCAACCGCAATCCACGCTGTTGCTGCTTGTTTCGGCATTTGTCGATGGCAATTGGCGCGAAATATATGATTACGCACTCGCTCACGACTTCCGTTTCCTCAGCTACGGCGATGCTACCCTGTTGCTGCGCTGAGAGGGTGTGTAGATAGGAGGTATACATAATCAATTACTTGCCGCAACGCCACGGTTTGTGAAAAAAGTTGGACTTATGAATTAATCGTATATATATTTCATATAGTAGTTAATCGGTTTTTTCCCATTCCCAAGAAATAACCCTACTGGTCCTTGTTAAATACATCTGTATTAAATAACGGCGTGGATTATAATTATTACAATGTGTAGCTAATTTGAATCTGTCAAGATATTGAACTTGTGAATTATAGATACTATGGAATAGTTGTTTCTCTCCTGTTTCTGTATTGAGGCATTCTATGTTTTGTAAAATACATTGAGTATAAAATTCACAAATATAGCAGCATTTTATATTGAAACCTTTGTGAAAGGCTTTTATTAGACCAAACATGTAGGTATTAATTGTATCGCCGTTTAATTTTATCCCTGAAGGGATGGCTATTTCATAGATTGAGTTTTGTCTGTGGTTTCCACTATCGGTTACATTGCGACAATTTAACCCATCTTGTCCATTCTCAATTAAGTAGCCACGCAAAATATCATCATTTTTAGTTATGCAAAAACGGTCTAAAGGTATTATTGAATTAAATTGGTGTGCAATATTATAAAAGTGAATGGCAGTATTGTCAATATCTGAGATGTATACTGTCTTCATTATGTCTTGAAGTACATTTTCATCGCCTAATTTAATTTCAATGATTGGAATGCCAGATTCTATCTTGTTTTGTTCGCAATCATGAGTTACTGCAATTTCTAAAAAAATTGGAGGTATATTGGGGTTATTTTTATTTGATAACATTAGGTCTGCTCTGTAACCTTTGTAGTTTTTCTCTTCTTCGCAGATATTATATATTTTTTTTAAGTCCTGTATAAATAATTCTTTGCGATTACATTTTTTGTCAACTATCTTTACTAATTGGCAATTGTTAACTTTGTCGCATAAATATTCAACGTTGTATTTTATCAGGAATTCTTTTTGGTTGTCAAACTTTTCTTTAATAAGTTTTTTCCCGAGACTATGCAGGTAGCTTTCCCAACTGCAACTATCGCCTTTGTGTCTAAAATGGTGTTCTTTGACTTGGCCTAATACGGCACTCATTTCTTTTCCGCAGCCTACACATGTGTAATGTTTGGCGCGGTTCTCTTGTGTTACATCGCTGATGTTTATTATTTTGCCATTCTCATTAATGGCATTATGGAATTTTATCATGGTGCCAAGACTAAATTAATTGACCGGTTTTGAGTTTACAGGCGCACGGGGAGGCCTTGGGTGCGGAGGTATTGTTTAAGTGAGGGTATGTCGGTGTCGCCAAAGTGGAAGATGCCGGCGGCAAGTGCGGCATCGGCCTTGCCGAGCTTGAATGCGTCGGCTATGTGGGCGGCACAACCGCATCCGCCCGAGGCGATGACGGGAATTTGCAGCCTGTCGTGCAAATCGGCAAGGGCATCGCAGGCATATCCGTTGCGGGTACCGTCGTGGTCCATGCTTGTAAACAGGATTTCACCGGCACCGCGTTCCTGCGCTTCGTGTGCCCATTCTTGCAAGGTCCTGTCGGTGCGTTCCCTGCCTCCTTTAAGGTAGCACACCCACTTGCCATCGGTAAATCGGGCATCGATGGCCACGACGCATACTTGGTTGCCAAAGTGACGGGCAATTTCGTCGATTAGCCCGGGACGTTTCAGTGCGGCACTATTGACCGACACCTTGTCGGCTCCGTTGCCGAGCAGTGTGTCTACATCGTACACCGAACCAATTCCTCCTCCCACGGTGAACGGAATGTTGATTGCCTGTGCCACGCGCCTCACTATGTCGACAAATGTTTTGCGCCCTTCGTATGATGCAGTGATGTCGAGATACACGAGTTCGTCGGCACCCTCCTCGCTATACCGCCGGCCCAGTTCCACAGGGTCGCCGGCCGAACGCAGGTTCAGGAAGTTCACGCCTTTCACTGTCATTCCGTCTTTTACGTCAAGGCAAGGTATGATGCGTTTTGCAAGCATTATGAGTTGAGCAGGTTGAGTTGTTCTAATTCTTTCAGTGATATTTTGCCCTCGTATATGGCTTTGCCGACAATTGCTTGATGCACCCCGGCTTCGTCGAGGAGTTCCAAGTCGGCAATCGAAGAAACACCGCCGCTGGCAATGAGTTGCAATTCGGGTGTGGCGGCAAGGATTTTCTTGTATAGCTCGATGGATGGGCCTTGCAGAGTGCCGTCGCATGCAATATCGGTGCAGATGACTTTGGTAATGCCCTTGCCGGCATAGCCGCTAATAAATTCAGTTACATCGATGTTGCTGCTTTTGTTCCACCCGTTTGTGGCAATCTTCCCGTCACGGGCGTCGGCTCCGAGTATGATGCGATTGTTCCCGTATGTTTCGAGCCATTTCATGAACACGTCGGGCTGCAATGCTGCAATGCTGCCGCCGGTGACCATCGCAGCCCCGCAATCGAATGCTATGTGCAAGTCTTCATCGCTTTTCACCCCGCCGCCGAAGTCTATCGTCAGCCCTGTGCGAGTGGCGATGGTTTCGAGTACACGGTAGTTTACTATATGGCTTGCACGTGCCCCGTCGAGGTCGACAAGGTGCAGCCGTCGGCAGCCGGCATCTTCAAATGCGCGAGCCATGTCGAGAGGCGAGCCATACTCGGTGCTGCGCCCGTAGTCGCCCTGTGTGAGCCTTACACACTTGCCACCGATTATGTCGATTGCAGGGATTATGGTTATCATAGTTCCATGAATTTTTTTAGTATTGTTTCACCCGTGTCGCCGCTTTTCTCGGGATGGAATTGCGTGGCATAGAAATTGTCTTTCTGCAATGCCGCACTGTATGGGATTATGTAATCGGTAACTGCCGATGTGTGCATGTTCAATGGCACGTAATAGCTGTGTACGAAATATGCAAACCGCTTGTCGCATTCAGCCGGGACGAAGCTGCCGGGTGTTACCGAGATAGTGTTCCACCCCATTTGCGGGATTTTCAACTCGGGGGTGTCGCTGTTGTCGAAACGCAGCACCGGCAAGTCGAATATGCCTATGCAGTCGGTGTCGCCTTCTTGGGAATGCTTGCATAGCAATTGCATGCCAATGCAAATACCCAGCACCGGGCATTGCAACGACTTGATTACAGAGTCGAGATGATGCTCGCGCAAGTGTGCCATCGCCGACGATGCCTCGCCCACGCCGGGGAATATTACACGCGGCGCCCGGGTTATAACTTCGGGGTCGTCGGTGACAATGGCTTCGGCGCCGATGCGCCTTAGTGCGCATTCCACCGAAAACACATTACCTGCATTGTATTTTATGATTGCGGCATCCATATTTTGTATCAGGAGATACACGTTGTTAACTGAAAACGATAGTCTTGTTGCGGAACGACAATATTTTGCGTTGTATGTGCTTCTCGACGGCGCGCGACAGCACAATCTTTTCGAGGTCGCGCCCTTTGTGGATTAAGTCGGCAACGGTATCTTTATGTGTAATTCTCACGATGTCTTGTTCGATAATGGGGCCTGCATCAAGTTCGGTAGTCACATAGTGGCTTGTTGCGCCAATCAGCTTCACCCCGCGCTCGTAAGCCGCATGGTAGGGCTTTGCACCGACGAAAGCAGGCAAGAACGAGTGGTGTATGTTTATAATGCGGTTGGGATAGCGATTAATGAAATCCTCTGACAGCACTTGCATATACCGGGCAAGGACGATGAAATCAATGCCATATTCATCAAGCAAGGCAAATTCCTTTTCTTCCATTTCGGCCTTGTTGTCGCGGTTGACAGGTATCACGTAATATGGAATATTGAATTGCCGTCCCACCATTTCCAAGTCGGGGTGGTTGCTGATAATCAACGGAATTTCCACGTCCCAGTCTCCGGCAGTGTAGCGTGCGAGAATGTCGTAAAGGCAATGCGACATTTTTGAAACGAACAGTGCCATGCGCTGCGGCCGGTCGGTAAACGACAAGCTGTATTCCATGTCGTAACGTTGGGCATAGAGGGTGTATATGTAGTCGTTGATTTTCTCTTTCGGGATTAGGAACTTGTCGAGGTCCCATTCCACACGCATGTAAAATATGCCGTTGACGCGGTCGACATATTGGTCGAGATACAAGATGTTACCGCCGTTGGTGTTTATGAACTCAGTCACCGATGCAAGTATGCCCGGCTGGTCGGGGCAGTGCATCAGCAACACTGCATTGTTATGCAAGGTCTTATTCATTTTCTACGTTTTACAGAGATTTGTGTCAGTATACCAGTTTCACATTGTCGATCCACAGGATGTTGCCGGGCGAACCTATGTAGGCACCGCCGTGGCTTGCCGTGAATTGCATTTGAATGTGGGTGGGGGTGTCGTCGGCATCGCCCCATCCAACTTCTTTTATGGGCACACTTTCACCCTCGCTGTTGACTGCATAGCGCACGGTTGAGTTGAGTCCCATCATGCTTTCATCGTATGCCGGGTCGTTGGTGATGTCGCCATACATGATTGTAAATTGTGCATTGTTTTGCCAGTCGCAATCTTTGCTGAAGCGCACCACCATGGTGCCGATGCGCTCTGCGAAAATGTTGCCTTCGGCATCTTCCCAACGCCGTTGCAGGAACAGGTTCACTTCGTGCAAGTCGCGCCCGGCAATCTCCTCCTTGCTGCCGAAGCCGGTCGACTTGATGCGGTTGGTGCGCGGCGACATCTGCACTTTGTAGTCAAACATCACTGCCCGTGGCTTCTTGGTGAACGGTATGCCCGAGTTGAGCATCTTTTGCGGGTTCTTGGTGCCTTTTATGGGTTCATGCACGTTGCCGAGGAATATGGAGCCTGCGGCAAGCACCTCCATATTGATGAGTCCCAGCACTTTCACTTTTTCCATGCGTGTTTCGAGGCGAGCGCAATAACCGTTGCCGCGTTTCTCGGGAAAAACCGAAGTGTTGGTCTTGGTTATACCAACCACTTTGGCCATGACGTTTGACGAAGCCCACGGCGAGCCACCCTTGTTGGTGTATGCTTCGTCGCCTTCGATGGTCATTGTGGGACCTATTGCCCACACATGTTTGGTGTCGCCGCCTATGATACCCGACTCCTTGATTTGGCGGTCAATCCAGTGGTCCATGTCGCCGTAGTTTATCATGTACACGCCGGGTTGGGCGAAAGCCACGCCGCCGCACAGCGTCAGCAGCAACGAGGCCAATGTTAGTTTAAACGATTTCATAAACAGAAGTTCCTTTCAATTTGAGTGCACGTTGGTATTTATTCGAGGTGGTAGTCCCAGTCTTGCAGGGCAAATCCCCAATTGTCTTGGACTAATTTCACAGTGCGCTCGTCATATTTGTATTTGTTCTTTTTGTATCCTTTCTTTCCGCCCACGTATGCCTCTATTGCCGGCCGTGCCTCGTCAAGTCCCGGTAGGTTGAGGGTGTGGTAAATTTTCTCGGTCATGCCCATTGCGTCGGCCTCGAAGTCCTCAAACTTTACTTCGATGAGGTTTCCTGCCGGAATGCAAGCCTTGTCGGCCTCGTACTTGTGATATAGTTTTGCATACACCGACAAGATGTTTTGTTCAAGTTCGTCGTCGCCTATTCGTTGCAATTGCAGCGGCTTGATGGTGTTGCCGTAAAAGCTGCGGGTGCTTTCAAATACTGTGTAAGGGTTGCGCATCAGGTAGATGAACTTGGCATTGGGGAACATTTTTACCAATTCGCGCACGCGACCCGTGTGCGGCGGATTTTTGCTAAGGAATTGAGTGCCGCCGGTGTTCCACAGCGATATTTTTATCAACTTGGTGAACACTTCTTCAAACTGCTTCAACTCCGTGTCGGTGATTTGGTCCATCAGCAGGTACTTGTCGGCATATTCCTGCGTATGCCGTGGGAAGAACCAAAAGTTGTAGTAGTTGTAGGGAGTCATGTTGGAAAGGGCAAACTCCTCTTCTTGCGGCAAGTCCACGGCAAGTTCCATGTTGTCGGTAGGACGGTGGTCGGGCATGAGCCAACTCATCGTCTTCTTGAAAAACGGTTGTCCCCACATCATCAAGTGCGGGAATACCGTCTGGTAGGTGGTGCAGAATCCGAAGTGCTTGTCGCAGGCAAGCACGTTGTGGACAAATGTGGTGCCGCTGCGCCAGTGCCCGAGAATGAACAGCGGGTCGTGCTCGAGAGGCTTAGACTTTAGCAACTTATCGTAGCGGCGGTCTTGGGCCGAGGCGAATAGCGACATTAGCCGGCACACGCTTTTGGTTAGGATAAACTTGGTTTTGTAACCTTTGTCGATTTTGCGCCCGGCAGTTGCTTGCTTGAATGTGTTCCAGTCGGCACCAACCAAGGTGTTAACCGGCAGCTTGTTGAAATCTAAAAGTCCCATATTCTTCTCTACCTGTGTGTAAATGCTTACTTGATGATTTTTATTTCTATTCCTTGCCGGTATAGTTCGCGGGCTGCGCGTTCCACGGCATCATAGTGCTCGGGTGTTATGCCGAGTTTTGGCAAGTCGAGTGTGGGCAGGTCAACATCGGTGAGCATTTCCTTGTCGTCAATCTTGTTGATAATCATGCCCACTGCACTGGTGTTGTTGCTTATGGGGTCGATGAGTATAAACGACCCTGTGGCTTTGTTCTTCTTGAACGGGTCGAAGAATAATTCTCGTGCGGTGGTTATGACGACACGTGCAATCTGGTTGAGTTGCAGTGGAAGCGTCTCTTTGGAGAGCTTGCCGTTATCGACCGACAGGTGTTCCATTGTGTTGACATCGACCTTGTATTTGATGCTGTCGATGTGGGCGCGGCTGGTGTTGGTGGTTTGTTTTATGAAGAAAGACTTGTTGGCATCCATTACCTCTTCGTCCATCCACACGAGCATTGCCTCAAAGTTACGTCCCATGAGAGGCATGTTGTCGGGGTGGACGAGCATGTCGCCACGCGACACGTCGATTTCGTCTTCGAGTGTCAATGTCACCGATTGTGGCGGGAATGCGTAGTCAAGGTCGGGGTTGTCGTATGTTACGATGCTTTTCACGTGCGACCGTTTACCCGAAGGCAGGGCCACTACCTCGTCGCCCTTGCGCACCACGCCCGATGCCACCTTGGCGCAGAAGCCGCGGAAGTCGAGGTTGGGACGCGACACATATTGCACCGGATAGCGGAAGTCGGTGAAATTGTGGTCGTTGTCGATTTCCACTGTTTCGAGGTATTCAAGTAATGTCTTGCCGTTGTACCACGGAGTGCGCTCCGACTTTTCCACCACGTTGTCGCCTTCGAGCGCCGACAATGGAATGCAAGTCACGTCGGGAATATCTAATTTGCCGATGAAGTCCATGTATTCGGCCACTATTTCGTTGAAACGACTTTCGGAGAAGTCAACCAAGTCCATCTTGTTGACTGCCAGCACCACATGTTTTATGCCCAACAGTGACACAAGGAATGTGTGGCGGCGCGTCTGCGTGATAACGCCGAGGCGGGCATCGACAAGAATCACGGCCAAGTTGGCCGTCGAGCCGCCGGTAATCATGTTGCGGGTATATTGTTCGTGTCCCGGAGTGTCGGCGATGATGAACTTGCGGTTGTTGGTCGAGAAATAGCGGTAAGCCACGTCGATGGTGATACCCTGTTCGCGTTCGGCCTTCAGCCCGTCGAGCAGCAGGGCATAGTCAATGTGGTCGCCGGCGTTTCCCATGCGCTTGCTGTCGCGTTTCAATGCCACAAGCTGGTCTTCATATATTTTTTTGCTGTCGTAAAGCAGGTGGCCGATGAGGGTTGACTTGCCATCGTCGACCGAGCCTGCCGTCAAGAATCGCAGCAGGTCTTTTTTCTCGTCCTTGTCGAGAAACTCTGCAATTGACAATTTGTTGGAATTGTCGGAATAAGCATCGCTCCCGTTTATGTTGTTATCCATTTTCCCAATCTTTAAATCACGTTAATCTTAAAATATAAATGAATGTCTGCATCCTCCCAATTGTAGAGACGCAAAATTTTGCGTCTCGTGTCAACGAGACATTCCTGTTAATGTTTTATGGCCGGAGACGCAAGATTTTGCGTCTCTACATCATCATACACTGGCATTTTGCGAGCATTCATTAAATAAAATTGTTAATTGTCAATTGTCAGAAGTATCCTTCGCGCTTTTTCTGCTCCATGCTGGCTTCTTGGTCAAAGTCGATGACGCGCGTGGTGCGTTCGCTCTTGGTGGTGGTCATCATCTCTTCCACAATCTTTTCGATGGTGTCGGCATTGCTCTCAACGGCACCGGTGAGCGGCCAACAGCCAAGCGTGCGGAAGCGTACCATCTTCATCTGAATCTTGTCGCGGTATTTTTCGGGCAGGCGGTCGTCGTCGGGCATAATCAAGTTTCCGTCGATTTCCACCACCGGACGCATCTTTGCGAAATACAGCGGTACGATTGGAATCTTCTCAAGTCGGATGTATTGCCAAATATCAAGCTCGGTCCAGTTGCTGAGCGGAAATACGCGAATGCTTTCGCCCTTGTGTATGCGCGTGTTGTAAATGTCCCACAGCTCGGGGCGTTGGTTCTTGGGGTCCCACTGGTGGAAGCGGTCGCGGAACGAGAATATACGTTCCTTGGCACGTGATTTTTCTTCGTCGCGCCGTGCACCGCCAAATGCGGCGTCGAATTTATACTTGTCCAAGGCGTGCAACAGGGCTTGCGTTTTCATCAAGTCGGTGTGCACCTTGCTGCCGTGGGTGAACGGTCCCACCCCGGCGCGGAAAGCCTCCATATTGCTTTCCACAATCAAGTTCCAGCCATATTTTTTTGCATACTCGTCACGGAATTGAATCATTTCCTTGAATTTCCATTTCGAGTCGATGTGCATTAGCGGGAATGGTACCTTGCCCGGATAAAAAGCCTTTTCGGCAAGTCGCACCATCACGCTGGAGTCCTTGCCGATGCTGTAAAGCATTACCGGATTTTCAAATTCTGCTGCCACTTCACGAATGATGTGAATAGACTCGGCTTCGAGTTCTTTCAGGTGGCTCAGCTTGTAGTTCTCTTCCATTATGTTCAGAATCAAATCTTAATTTCTCTTTTTGTTGATTTTTGGCAAGATTAGTTGTAACACGGCCTCGACCGATTGTTGCAACGACAACCGTGATGTGTCGATTGCGAGTGCCGGGTTTTCGGGGGCCTCGAAAGGTGCCGAGATGCCTGTGAAATTTTTAATCTCGCCTTTTCTTGCACGGGCATACAGCCCTTTCACGTCGCGGCGTTCGCATTCCTCGACGGGTGTGCTGACATACACCTCGATGAAGTCGTCACGGCCGATGATGTCGGCAGCCATTTGCCGCATCTGCCTCATGGGGCTGATGAAGGCGGCAAGGGTGACGATGCCGGTGTCGACAAACAGCTTTGACACCTCGGCAATGCGGCGAATGTTTTCGATGCGGTCCTCTTCGCTGAACCCGAGGTTGTTGTTGATACCGGTGCGAATGTTGTCGCCGTCGAGCAGGCGGCACAGTATGCCGCGGCGTTGCAATTCCCGTTCAAGGGCTATCGCCACGGTGCTTTTCCCCGAGCCGCTCAGCCCGGTGAACCACACCATCAGCCCGTGTTGGCCGAGCAGTGCTTCCTTGTCGGCGCGGCCGAGCATTTTGTCGAATACGGGATATATGTTATTATTGTTTTTTTCCATAATTGTGCATGGGGAGGTTAGAACTCAAATGGCCAAATTTGCGGTATCAGGAAAACGGAGACGAGGAACACGAGAATGTTGAGCGGCAGGCCGATGCGCACGAAGTCGGTGAACTTGTAGTTGCCGATACCTTGCACAATCAGGTTGGTCTGGTAGCCTATCGGGGTTGTGAACCCGGCCGACGATGCTATGCATATCACCATGAAGAAAGGCGTGGGATCGACCCCAAGCTGCGTGGCTATCGACAGCGCGAGCGGGAAGGCGAGTGCTGCCGCGGCATTGTTGGTTATCAGCTCGGTGATGATGTTGGTGATGATGTACAATATTGCCAGCAGCACGTATGGCCCGTGGTTATGGCTCAGGCCTATTATGAAGTCGGCAATGAGGTCGGCAAGCCCCGAGTTGGTCATTGCTTTGCTTATGGCAAATGCGCAGGCTATGGTAATCAAAATGTCCCAAGAGATGAACTTGGTGTATTTGCGTGCCGGGAATGTGTTGGTCCATGCCATTATCACCGTCGTGACGGCAGCGAAGAAGAACATGTCTAAGTTTATTCCCGGGAACATTTCTTTGGTTATCGGCAGTTCGCCCACGGTGGCCCCGACAATCATCAGGATGAGCAGCGTGAGGACAAATGCGCGCTTGCCGCGTTTGGGTTGCGGGTTGGCATCGTGTCCGTTTGCAATCATCAGGAACACCGACGATTCGCCCCACGTCTGCACGAACGAGTCGTCGGCAAGCACCACAAGTGTGTCGCCCTCGCACAGGCGGGTCTTGTCGATGCGCTTGTTTATGGTTTTGCCGCTGCGTTTTATCTCTTTCACCTCGGCACCGTAGTGGCGTTTGAAGTCAAAGTCGCGCAGGGTCTTGTTGATGCCCGGGAAGCGCGGGCCGAGCACCACTTCCACCGGGTGCAGGTTTTCGGCTTTTTCTTCTTCGTCTTCCACGATTTCGGTGTCGCGCCGGTCATCGGGCAACAATCGTTTCGAGGCAATCATTATGTATGTTATGCCTATGATTGTGATTGGAATGCCCACCCAAGCCAGCTCAAACATGCTCAGGCCCTCGTATCCGGCTTCAATCATCATTCCATGTACCACGAGGTTGGTGGAAGTGCCTATCAACGTGCATAATCCGCCGAGGATGGTGATGTAGGAGAGTGGGATTAGGAATTTTGTTGCTGAAAGCCCCACCGACCGGGCCCACCGCTTGATGATGGGTGCAAAGATTACTACCACCGGGGTATTGTTGAGGAATGCCGATATGAAGCCTATGGCCGGCAACATGCGCAACTGGGCTTTCCAGACCGACGTTTTCCCTTGCGGCAGAATCTTTTTTATCAGTTGGCTCAAAGCTCCCGATTGTCGCACCCCCTCGCTGACGAGGAATAGCAGGGCGACGGTTATCATTCCCTTGTTACTGAACCCTTCAAGCAGCTCGCGAGGCGTGATGATGCCGCAGCACAAAAAAAAGACAACTACCGAGAACAGTACCATGCCCGGTCGTTGTTTGTCGGCTATCAATGCGGCAAGCATGGCCACAAGGGTTATCAATACTAATGCTATTTCTAAATTCATAATAACAGTGTTTGGGCTTTGTCGAAAGTTGGCAGGTTCGCAGCCTCCCGGGCTCGAATTGCCTTGATTCAGCGACAATAACCCTACGGTGTGTTACATAAGCATAATACTAAATTCTGCCTTGCCGATGCGTGATTTTCTCCCGGATAAACAGGCAGTAACATTTGACACGGCAATAATTAAAGTATGCAAATATAGAGTTTATCTGTTTAAAACGGTATACTATATACCAATTTTAACACCCCGTTTGCGAAAATGTACAACTTTATGTGCGAAAAAGAACAACCCATATTTGCAAAATTGACTGCATTCCGTGAAATTTGTTGAGTTTCTGTGGCGGAATTGTTATTGAATCATTATAAAAACGCAACAAAAATGTTATATTTGCAATATACCTTTGTGACAAAAGTTAACAACAGAGTAAAACTTAATGGAACAAAGGAAGTATTATCGAACCATTGTGCTGTCGGACATTCACCTTGGCACGGCTCATTCCAAAACCGATGAAGTGTGCCACTTCTTGAGTAACGTGGATTGCGACCGATTGATTTTGAACGGAGACATAATCGACGGTTGGCATCTTAAGAAAAGCGGTACACGCAAGTGGCAGCCAAACCATACTCGTTTTTTCAAGATATTGATGCGAATGATGGAACGCAAAAACACGCAAGTGGTTTATGTCAGGGGCAATCATGATGATTTCCTTGACGGGCTTGCACCGTTAAATTTCTATAACATCAGCATTGTGCGTGACTATGAAATAGAAAGTGCGGGCCGGCGATACTTTGTCACCCACGGCGACATATTCGACCGTGTGACTACCCAAATGAAGTGGCTCGCATTGCTTGGCGACATGGGTTACACGTTCCTGTTGTCGTTCAACAGCTTGTATAACAGGTGGCGCGCCCATCGTGGCAAGCCTTATTATTCGCTTTCCCAGCAGGTGAAACAAAAGGTTAAGTCGGCCGTAAACTATATATCCGATTTTGAGCACACTCTTGCCGAGTTTGCCCGCGCACGAAAGTACGACGGGATTATATGCGGGCATATTCATCATCCCGATAATACGCATTACGAAGACATCCACTACCTTAACTCGGGAGATTGGGTTGAAACCATGTCGGCTCTTGCAGAAGATGAGAATGGAAATTGGAGTGTGGTGTATTATACCGACATAGCCGACAGTCTGCCAATAGGAAAGGCCGAAGCCCAAATAATAACCATTGCGTCATGAAATTCTTGTTTATAGTGCAAGGCGAGGGACGCGGGCATCTCACGCAGGCCCTTACGCTCGAAGAACACCTCACCCGCCACGGCCATGAGGTGGTGGAGGTGCTTGTGGGAAAAAGCGGGCAGAGGGAATTGCCCGAATTCTTTTGCCGGCGGTTGCATGCACCGTTACAACGTTTTGAGAGCCCTAATTTCTTGCCTACGCCGGCAAACAAGCGTAACAAGATTGGCCGCAGCATTGTCTATAATTTATGGAAGTTGCCGCAGTTTGTGCGGAGCATCACATTTATAAATCGCCGTATACGCCGCTCGGGTGCCGATGTAGTGGTGAATTTTTATGAATTGCTAACCGGGCTGACCTACCTGTTTTGCCGTCCGCAGGCGGTGCAGATTTGCATAGGCCATCAATACCTGTTCCTGCACAAGGATTTCAAGTTTCCGCGTGTGAATATGTTCCAACTTGAGATGCTGAAGATGTTCACGCGGCTCACGTCGATAGGTGCCAATCGCCTGCTGGCACTCTCATTCAGTCGCATGGCCGATGACACTCGGCAGCACATATATGTGGTTCCTCCGTTGTTGCGCCGGGAGGCTTTGCAACAGTCAACGACCGAGGGGGATTATGTGCACGGCTACATGGTAAATTCGGGATTTGCCGAGCAGGTGATGGAATGGCATGGCAGGTGCCCACGTGTGCCATTGTATTTCTTTTGGGATCGCAAGGGCGAAGAGGTCGAGAAGAAAGTTGACGATACGCTCACTTTTCATCGCCTTGATGATAAATTGTTCTTGCAGAAGATGGCCGGCTGCCGTGCATACGCCAGCACGGCAGGTTTTGAGTCGATTTGCGAGGCAATGTATATGGGTAAACCAATATTGATGGTACCTGCTCACATAGAGCAGGAGTGCAATGCCCACGATGCCATGCTTGCCGGTGCGGGAATCGTCGGCAACGACTTTGAACTCGACCGTCTGCTTGACTTCAGCCGCCATTACCGTCCCGACAGTCGTTTTGTTTTCTGGGTGAACAATGCGGATGTGATAATCGAGCACCTTGTGCGCCGTCCCGAACCCGAGAATGCACATTATTATACCCACCGCCTCCGTCGCCGCTTGCGCCTGCTGTGGGAGTAGACACTGTTTATACCCGATAGGGTGTAATTGCTGGAATAAACGGCGATTTTATACCTTATCGGGTGTGGTTTTACGCTTTGGGGTTATGTGGAGCTTGGTTTGGATTTTCTTTAACAGCCACGCCACGGGTAACATGCAGGCGACTCCCCACAGGTACACCAATATCGAGTAACGTGGTGCATACAAGTAAGGTTGGAGCACGCAGGCCGATGTAAAGAAAATTCCATGCAGAAACCACAGGTTTATGCCATAATCGCCTATCGTTGCAATGTAGCTGTTTTTGCCGCGCAACCTATTCTTTAGAGTTATGACCGAGAAGATGAATAGGGTGACACACAGAGATTCGACCCCCCCCCATTAATATATAAACAGGTGTGTTTAGAAATATTAAGATAAATCCTTGCCGCAATCCAACGATAACCGGAATCATGCATGCAAATACCACAGCGTGCAGGTGCGACAGATGCTTGTTCATGCGTTCAAACACGGTCCATTTCGCTGCGAGGATTCCGAATGCGCCTATCGGCAGCGGGCTTAAAACGTTGGGCAATATCTTGTCCAAGAGGTGCGAGAATATTACTATCCCCACCCAACCTGCAATATCTATCCACAGGTGTCGGCTTTTGAAAATGGCAAGCAACAGCGAGGCAAGCAAAATGAAGGCTATGTAATATGTTACATACCATGCAAATGTGACGTTTACCCAATTTTGGAACGGACCCGTTTCAAGTCCGACGAGGTTTAGCATCAATTGTTGCAACGTCGGGAGGCTGTCGCCGACAGCTAAGGCGTATAGCAAAAATAGGCCGCACACCATCCAATATCCAATCAAGAAGTTGAGCAGTCGCAAGCATCTCTTCTTTAGCGTGTAATCTGCACTTCGGGTCCACAACACGTAGCCCGAATTGAAGGCAAACAGCGACACGCATATTTTCCCAAATGCGGCAACGTACCGCTCTATTTCTATTCCCGCCACTTTGCACAATGGAATCCAATTGACGTCGGGGCGCAGGTATTCTTTGAATCCGAAGAAATGATGTGCTATCATCAGCAGTATGGCCACGCCGCTTATGAAGCGAGCAGCGTCTTTTCCATACCAAGATGTCGGTTGTGTCGGTTGCATGAATGTAATTATTTTTGAATATTGGTGAAGTGTATAGGCTGTGCCTGCCTTGCGCCTTTTGAAACATGCAAATTTAGGGCTAATATGTTAAATACACATATTATGAAGTAATTTTATTTGCGTTGGACGTGGGCGGAATGATATATGCCGGCATTTGATTTATACCTTTTCGGGTGCAATGGCACTGAAATAACCGTGTTTTATACCCGATGGGGTGTATGCGGTTGCACCAAGACGCGATGGATCGCATCTCTACGGGAACGGCGACAGGATTTCTGCGGCAGTCCTGTCCCTGTTTTGGAAATTGTTTTGAATTTCATAGGACTTTTGTTATTTTTGTACCCTAAAGGGTATAACGATATGGGACAAACCATTTTATCCAAGTATGTAAAAGAAATGCGCAAGCGGTATAATCTCACACAGGTGGATTTGTCGGAGAAAGCCGGTGTGGGATTGAGATTTGTGCGCGAACTCGAACAAGGAAAAACCACCTTGCGAATGGATAAAGTCAATCAAGTGCTGAATTTATTTGGTAGTGAGGTGGGTGCAGTTCACATGGAAAGGAGAGGCGATTGATGAAAAGAGCAATTGTATATTTGCGCGACAAGCAAGCCGGGATTTTGACTGAGGATGAATCGGGTTATACGTTCAAGTATGATGTCGAGTTCCTAAGGTCGAAAGACGCAGAACCGGTAAGTTTGACGTTGCCTTTGTCGGAATGCGTGTATCGCAGTTCTGTTTTATTTCCTTTTTTTGACGGCTTGATACCTGAAGGGTGGCTTCTTGACATAGCCGAAAGGAACTGGAAAATAAGTGCGCGTGACCGCATGTCGTTGCTTCTTGCATGTTGCAAGGATTGCATCGGTGCTGTTGGGGTAGTACCATTAAACGAAGGGGAGGACTGATTGTCATGCGGTGTTTGTTTTGTTACGGAGAATTGTCGGGCGGAGAGAAAGATTTCCATAAAAAATGCTCGAGAAAAATATTCGGGGTCGATGAAGCTCCGGTGTTGCCATACAACAGGGCAAGTATATCGGAACTTGCAAAAATGGTGGTGCGCAACAGGGTTACTATTCCCGGAGTTCAGGCAAAATTGTCATTGGATTTTGATAACGCCGGTGGAGAGGCTTCTCCTCGCAGGTTTACCATCGTGGGCTTGTGGGGCAAATATATATTAAAGACGCAAACCGATTACTTTTGTAATCTACCGGAGCTTGAAGATGTGACGATGCACATGGCCGAATTGTCGGGTATTAATGTAGTCCCTCACAGCCTGATACGTTTTTCGGACGGTGAGCTGTGTTACATAACGCGCCGGATAGACCGTACTGCCACCGGGGGTAAATTGCACATGGAGGATATGTGCCAATTGTCGGAGCGTCTCACCGAATACAAGTATAGCGGGTCATACGAGCAAATTGCAAAAATCATAATCAAGTACTCATCGGTTCCGAATTTGGATTTGGTTAATTTTTGGGAGATGGTGTTGTTTTCATGGATAACCGGTAATGCCGACATGCATTTGAAGAATTTTTCATTGTATAGCCGAAGGAAAGGTGAATATGAGCTGTCGCCGGGTTATGACATGCTCTCGACCGCAATCGTTATGCCGGAGGATAGTGAGGAGTTGGCTTTGGCATTGAACGGCAAGAAGAGGAAATTGAAGAAAGACGATTTTATTGCGGCCATGCAAAAGTCAATGCTGAATGATAAGGTTATTCATAATATATTGAATAAGTTTGACAAATATGTGTTGAAATGGTTTGATTTAATTGACATATCATTCTTGCCCGATGAAATGAAGATGAAGTATAAGGAATTGATTGTCTGTAAAATAAACAAGCTGCATTGATGCTGCTGCCCCCCAGTAGATGAACTCAGTGCCGGGGTTATTGCATCATGTCTTGGTAGATGTCGAGGGCGGTGCGGGCATCGTCGGGCGATACGACCGTGCCCAGTCGCAGGTCGCCAATGTCGGCAAGCAGCGAGCAGTTGATTTCGCCGCCGCGGCTCTTTTTGTCGTGGCGCATCAGTGCGAGCAGCGTGTCATAGTCGTTGCAGGTGATGTGGAATGTGCCGTAGTTGTCTTTGACAAATTGTACCACGGCATGTAATATGTCACTTGGAAACTTGTGCGTTATATGTGACAGTATCAGTTCCACCACCAGTCCCCAAGCCACTGCATATCCGTGAGGGACGGGGTCGGTGCGCTGCATTGCGAGGCTCTCGAATGCGTGCCCGGCGGTGTGCCCGAGGTTGAGAGCCCGGCGCAATCCTTGTTCATGAGGGTCGGCGGCAACGATGTCGCGCTTTATGGTCACCGATTTTTTCAATAATTCGAGCAATAGGGCAGTGTCGCCCGAGAGCATGTCGTAATTGAGCAAGTCGGCAAAATACTTGCGGTCGCTCAGCAAGCCGTGCTTAAGCATTTCGGCATAACCCGATTTGAGTTCGGTTTCAGGTAATGTGTCGAAGAACAGTGTGGAGATGATTACGGCATCGGCCTCGTTGAACACGCCGATTTCGTTTTTCAGCCCGTTGAAGTTGATACCGGTTTTTCCGCCAATGGCGGCATCGACGGCACCGAGCAGCGTGGTGGGCATGTTGATGAAGCGCAGGCCGCGTTTGAATGTCGATGCGGCAAATCCGCCGAGGTCGGTCACCACGCCTCCGCCAAGGTTTATCATCAGCGAGCGGCGTGTGGCACCGCACGACTCAAGTTGTTTCCACACCGATGTTGCCGTTTCGAGGTTCTTGTTCATGTCTCCCGATTTAATGGCTATGCAATGTGATTCTGCAATGGCCGGTATTCCGGATATTCTTGGAAGAACGAATTGCTTGACATTTACATCAGTCAGGAGAATGACGTTGTTGTAATCAAGTTGGCCAAGAGTCGTCTCTATTGCTTGGCGAATATCGTTTGAAAATATGATTTGCTGTTGACGGCTCATTTTGTTTGTCGATTATTTAAGGCATTTAACAATAATGGCAGGCGCGATGCAAATTCGGGCATTGACGGGTATACGATGTCGGCACCGGCGGCCGTCATGTCGGCTTCGGGGATTGGTCCCGTGGTGATGCCCACGGTGAAGCAGCCCGAGCGATGGCCCGCCAGCACTCCAAGTGGAGCGTTCTCTATCACAATGGCTTCGTCGGCCCGGCAGCCGGCAAGTTGCAGCCCTTTCAGGTACGGTTCGGGGTCGGGCTTGCCGTGCGTGACGTTGAGTGCCGTGACACGCTTGTCGGGGCTGAACATTCCCGGGTAGTCGCGGTCGAGGCGGTCGAGAATGGAGTGCTGCCCCGATCCTGTCACAAGCACCCGCTGCACACCGGCGTTGCGTAGCCGCTCGAGCATCAGTGCCGCGCCGGGCATCATCTCCGGTTCACCCATTTCGATGAAATATGCGGCTTTGCGGGCATACAGCTCTTTCACCTCTTCGGCAGTCGCGTCACGGCCGTATGCGCGGTTGAACAGTATATTGATGGTGGCGGCACCCGTCATTCCCTCGTAGGCATAAAACTCATCGCGCGTGCATTCAATGCCCAGTTCACAGGCCATGCGATACCATGCGGCCGTGTGACCCTTCATCGAGTCATACAGCACGCCGTCCATGTCGATGAGTGCCGCCTTCAGTGTAGCGTGTTGTGCTTCGGAACCGACAAAATGTCTTTCCACAGCAATCTTTTCTTCTGTCATAATGGTAGTGTTACCCGTTTTGCAGGCAAAGATAGTGCAAACCGAGTGCAGAACAATCAAGCTCGCTTGAAATTGTTATGCCGAGGTGCAGCCTATCTTATGCAAAGATAGTGCAAACCGAGTGCAGAACAATCAAGCTCGCTTGAAATTGTTATGCCGAGGTGCAGCCTATCTTATGCAAAGATAGTGCAAATTATGTAGAGGGTGCATCAAATATTTCGCATTTTGATACACCCTCTACAATCGGGCAGGACAAACTGTTTTATATTCAACGTGTTATGCATTGTTAATACTATCGAAAATGCGGCACGCCACGTCTCTACACCTGAAAAAATCGCATTTTGATGCACCCTCGTCAAATCAATGTTGGTTACGTGGCGGGTGGGGTGGTGGAAATGTGTCTTTAAAAAACATCTGTTTTTTTGTCTTTTTGTCTAAATACATTGTGCCGGGGGTGGGGATGTTACTAAATTGTAATACTTGTGTAAAACTGTTGTTATTTCGTGCCGGTACTTTTGCAGCGAAATTTACAGAATATAGTTTTAGAGGAGATGAGATTTACAATTTTGGCTTGTGTGATACTTGCTGCCACAGCGACTGCCGATGCATATAAGATAGAAGGGGTAATAACCGATTCATCGACAGGTGAAACGTTGGTGGGAGCAGTGGTATCTTGTAAGGAGTTGCCCGGTGTGGGTACTTCGTCGGGATTGGATGGTTCTTACAAGATAGAGATTCCTGATGGGAAAGATGTCACGCTCGTGTGGCATTATGTGAGTTACCAAGATTATGAAGCCAAGGTGTCGGAGGACGGCACGATAGATGTTGCGTTGCAACCCGAAGGCAACATGCTGGGCGAGGTGGCCGTGATAGGGAGTGCCAACCGTCGCAGCGACATAAATGCCCGGATGGTGGAACGCACATCGGCCAATATATTGAATATTATGAGTGCCAACAGCATAGAAGTGTCGCCCGACCTTGACGTGGCCGGAGTGCTGCAACGCATGTCGGGCGTGGTGCTCGACAAGGGGAGCAGCGACAACGAGCAGTATGCCATATTGCGCGGCATGGACAAGCGTTACAATTACACCCTTGTGAACGGGGTGAAGATACCGAGTCCCGACGATGCCAACCGCTACGTGCCGCTTAACATATTCCCGAGCGACCTGCTTGACCGCCTTGAGGTGACTAAGTCGCTCACTGCCGACATGGAGGGTGATGCCACCGGCGGCGTGGTGAACATGGTGATGAAGAATGCACCGTCGCGGTTTACGTTCAATGCCAACATCGCGGCCGGGTACAATACAATGAACATCGACCACAAGTTTACGGGCTTCGACCACGGCAACATAACGAGCGAAGCCCCGCGCGAGGCCTATGGCGTGGATTATGTGGCAACGCTCGACGATTTCAACAAGGGGACGACGGTTATCGATTATTTCCACCCCATGCCCGACATAGTGGCGGGGCTGACGGTAGGCAACCGACTGTTTGACAACCGCTTTGGATTCATATTTGCCGGTAGCCTGCAAAACACCTACCGCACTAAGTCGAGCCTCTTCTATGAAGACGGAATGAACCAGCGCGAAACTGCCGTGCGGCTTGTGAACATGCGCGAGCGGATGTATTCGGAGCAGCAGATGCAGACGGGATTGCACCTGAAACTGGACTATACGTTCAACCCCGACAACGACATCGAGTGGTATAACGCTTTCTTCAGCAATATTTCAAACCAAGTGCGCGAGTCGCTCGAAACCAATCTGTCGCGTTACAATCCCGATAAAGGGAACCTTGAACAGACCATCGAAACACGTGCCCGCCAGACCAAGCAGCGCATCTTTGCATCGACGCTCACGGGGCACCATAACAATGTGCTACTTGACGGGCTGGGCATAGAGTGGACGGCCGAATATGCCGACGCACGCTACAATCGTCCCGACAACACGTATGTGGATCTTGAAAACATGGTGCGCAACAATGTGTCGACTGTGACGGCCGACCATAGCGAACGGCGGTTTGAACACAACTCCGACCGCGACATAGCCGGCTACCTGAACTTGAAATATGACCGACGTATAGGGCTCTTTGACCTGAATGTGAAAGCGGGCGGTATGTATCGCGACAAGTCGCGTGACAACGTGCATATATCCTATGATTTCACACAAGGTGGTGCAAGCCGTCCCGAGCAAGGTGTCGACTTCAACGACATCAGCGAAATTCAGTGGAAAGTTAATACCCCTTATGGCAGCGTGGGACCACTCAATTATACTGCGGGTGAAAATATTGGTGCGGTGTACGGACAGGTGAAATTGGCACGGGCCAAGTGGCACGTGATAGCCGGCGTGAGGGCCGAGCATACCGACCAATCTTATTCTATGACATACCCGTCGGTGAGCGGAGATTATCCTCCTGCAAGCAAACAGGCCTACTGGGACGTGTTGCCATCGGTGCATGTGAAGTATTCCCCGGTGAAGGACATGAACATACGTGCATCCTATTTCAAGTCGATTAACCGCCCGGGCTTCTTTGAAATAGTGCCTTACACCATCATCAACGAGGATTACCTTGAATTTGGTAATAACGAGTTGAAGCGTGCGCAAATCGACAACATCGACTTGCGGTGGGAGTGGTATCCGAGCGCAAGCGAGGAGTTCATGGCAGGCGTGTTCTATAAGCACCTTAAAGACCCCATCGAATATGTGAGCCGCACCATACAGCGGCAGATTGGTTACGGACCCGACAATGTGGGCAATGCCACCAATTACGGCGTGGAAATCGACATTATAAAATACTTCCGCAATTTTGGGATAAAAGCCAATTATACATACACGCATTCCGAGATAACCACCACCAAAATCCTGTATGGACTGGATGAAAAAGGGAACACGCGCCGCTTTGACGTGGAGCAGTCGCGCCCGTTGCTGGGACAAGCCCCGCATGTGGCCAACCTGACGCTGATGTACAAGGATACCCGCTACGGGTGGGACGCACAGTTGGCGTGCAGCTATACCGGCGAGAAGATAGCTATCGTGTCGCAATACCTCGATTCGGATTATTGGGACAAGGGCGAAGTGACGCTCGACGCATCGGTTGAAAAGAGCTTCAAGTGCGGATTGACGATATTCGGCAAAGCAACCAATCTGCTTAACACCGCATCGGAACGCTACATCAAGACCTACAACGAGAACAACGAGGGACTGCCGGGACAGGAAACCGGCAGCGGAAAGACGCTGATTCGCAAAGACAAACGTGGCGTAGGCTTGTTGATTGGAGTGAGATTCAAATTATAAAAACGAATATAACATTAACCCACAAATTGAATAAAGAAACTTATGAAACGTAAATTTTTTAGTGTGTTTGCAGCGGCAGCCCTTTTGTCGCTTGCTGCTTGCAGTGACGATGAACCGGTAGCTAACGAAGGCGAAGGTGGCAACACCGGTGGCAGCACGGGCGATCCCGCAACGACCATCATCTGGGGCAAAGACTCGACCGTGGTCTTGACCGACCATTTCGTGGTACCCGAGGGTACGTCGCTTTATGTGGAAGAGGGTGTAACCGTGATTGCTTCCAACACTGCCGTGAAGCCCGAAATTGTGGTGCTCGGCAACATGTATTGCATGGGTACGGAAGAGAAGCCCATTACTTTCACAGTTGAAGAGGGGTCGAAGAGCGACCGTTTTTCGCGCAACTGGGGTGGTATAATTTGCGGCTTCGACTGCCAAGAGCTGTATTTGAATTATGTAACCATCGAATATGGCGGCGCACAAACTTCCGAAAATTCGCAATCATACCTTCACGGCTTGTTTAAGTCGGAAACAGGCGAGGGTGTTCCCGCAGTACACTTCTGCAACCCTGCCGGCCGCATGATTATCACAAACTGCACGTTGATGAACAATGCCGAAGACCAAATCTACATCACCGGCGGACAGTCGATTGTTGCTTACAACCGCTTCATAAGCAACGGTTATGACGGCGGCGATGCCATCAACTATAAATCGGAATGTACCGTAGATGCAGCCTACAATCTCATTTACGATGCCAACACCAACGGCTTTAAGTTGTCAAACACCGACTTGCAGAACTTGGCCACGCACATTTATGCCTACAACAACACTCTTGTCAATGACGGTTGGCGTCGCCCGGGTACCAAGGGTGGCTCAATCTGGCTCGAAGAAAACATCTATGCCGAAATCTACAACAACCTCATTTATGACTGCCGTTGGGGCTTGAAGCATGACACCGAAATGTTTGAAGATCCGCGTTCGGTGATTACTCCCAATTTCTATTTCGCATCGACCCAAGTAGGTATCGACCAAATGCAGGCCAATGAAGAGGAGGGTATCCTTGTCGGTGCCGATGACAAGCGCAGCGCAACTCCGGGCGACAACGACCCGATGTTTGCCAACTTTACCCAACAGAGCGACATCAACATCAACGTTGGCGCCAACGAAGCCGGCGCACCCGCCACTTGGGACGATTCTTGGGATTTCCATTTGCAGGCAGGTTCGCCCGCTCTCACCGGCGGCAAGACCGACTTTACGCCTAATTTTGCCACCAATGGCATCACCATGGTGGGGCTTGAAGGCTTTGTTAGCAACAACACGTTCACTTCGCCCGCACCGTCGGCATTCTTCGGTGCTTTCGGGCAAGAATAAATGATTAAAAGGAGCTGCTTCTTAACTCATGTCGTGGGTTATGGGGGCAGTTCCTTTTGGGAAACTTATAACGAAACAATTTTTACAGAATGAAACGACTGACATTGATTGTAGTTGCCGTTATTGCCATGATGGGCGCGGCAATGGCTCAGGTAAAGTTCCAAAAGCCCGAAATACCGGCCAACTCTACTACCATTTACATCGCCAACGACCTTGGCCGCAACGGATATTTCGAGCAAAAGACCGTTGCCGAGCTGATGGGTTGGATGGCCGACGTGGCCGACCCCGAGTTTGTGGCTGCCATTGGCGACGTGCATCACTTTGAGGGTGTGGCAAGCGTTGACGACCCGCTGTGGATGACCAATTACGAGCTTATTTATTCTCACCCCGACTTGATGCTCGACTGGTACCCGTTGCTTGGCAACCATGAGTACCGCGGCAACACGCAGGCCGTACTCGACTATGGCAAGGTGAGCCGCCGTTGGGTGATGCCCGGCCGCTATTATGCCGTGGAAAAGGAGGTTGAGGATGGCAATGAGAAGATACTGTATGTGTTTATCGACACCACCCCGCTCATCGACAAGTATCGCCGCGACACCGAGGATTATCCCGATGCCGGCAAGCAATCGATTGCCGCCGAGCTTGAGTGGCTCGAAGCCACGCTTGCAGCCAGCACTGCCAAGTGGAAAGTGGTGATGGGACACCATCCCATCTATGCCGACACCGACAAGAACGAGAGCGAGCGCACCGACTTGCAACGCCGTGTGCAACCGTTGCTCGACAAGTATGGCGTAGATGCCTACATCTGCGGGCATATCCACAATTTCCAGCACATACAGGCCAAGGGGAGCCGGGTGCAATATTTCGTGAACACGTCGGGGTCGCTGTCGCGCGATGTGAAGCCCATCGAGGGGACGCAATTTTGCAGCGGCGACGAAGGGTTCATGATACTCTCCACCGCCGACAACCTGATGCGCTTCTTCCTTGTCAACTACAAGGGTGAAATCATCTACCAATACGACATCAAGAAATAATTGAGTTTTCACGATACCGTATCGAGGGTGTATCAAAATTGTTATTTCAATGTGGCAGTAGAGACGCGATTAATCGCGTCTCTACAATTATGTTTGGTAAGTTGTTGGTATTTAATGTTTTATATGTTGCTACTCCCGTAGAGACGTGGCGCGCCGCGTCTCTACAACATCAATGTCGGAATTTTGATACACCCTCTCGTCTTTTTTGTGACGGGTGTGTTATGTAAAATGTTGAATATTAGTTTGTATTGCCAAATCGGTTGTAGTGGTGTATCAAAATTATCATTTCAATGTGGCCGTAGAGACGCAAAATTTTGCGTCTCTACAACTTGGTTGGTAAACTATTGATATTTAAAATTTTATGTGCTATTGCTGTCAACGAGACGCGGCACGCCACGTCTCTACACTTGGCAGAATCATAGGTTTGCAATATCTTTTGATAAGGCCGGCGGCGGCTTGGCAAAATTCAAAAAAACAGGCTCGCATGGTTCTTTTTGAGCTGCCATGATATGTTGGCTCTACATAATTTGCACTATCTTTGTGGGAAACAGGAAAAATACAGAAAATGGAAAGTATCAACGAGGATATGTTGCAGCTGTTGGTCGAGGCGGGACTTGTGGAGACCGACATGACGTGGGCGGCGCGCGTGGCCGTGGTGGTGGCCATGCTGCTGCTGATTTTCATCATCAACGTGTTGTTTACGCGGGTGATTATGCCGGCAGTGCACCGCCTTACGGCATCGACCAAGGCTAAGTGGGACGACTACCTGTTCAGCCGCGAGATGCTGCGGGGCTTTTGCCGTGTCATCGACCCGATATTGGTGTATGTGATGCTGCCGTTGGCCTTTGGCGACATGCCGCAGCTGATGGGCATACTGAACAAGGTGTGCGAGGTGTACCTTGTGGTGGTGACGTTATTGTTGCTCAACACGTTCCTCAACATGCTCTACAAGATGTCGAACGAGCATGAACACCTGCGCAACCGCCCACTGAAGGGGGTATACCAGATGATTAAGCTCGTGTCGGTGTGTGTGGGTGCGATAGTGGCTATTGCGATAATGATGGACAGTGATGCCACGTCTATTCTTGCCGGGCTTGGCGCCTCGGCCGCCGTGCTGATGTTGATTTTCAAGGATAGCATACTCGGGCTTGTGGCGGGCGTGCAGTTGTCGGCCAACGACATGCTCAGGCCGGGCGATTGGATTACGATGGCAAAGTACGGGGCCAACGGATATGTCGAGGAAGTGTCACTGACGATGGTGAAGGTGCGCAACTTCGACAAGACTGTTACAACCATACCGCCGTATGCCCTTGTGAGCGATTCGTTCCAGAACTGGCGCGGCATGTGGGACACCGGGGCGCGGCGCATAATGCGCTCGATATATATCGACACTACAACCGTGAGGTTCTGCACCGCCGACGAGTGTGCGGCCTTGGTGGCCGACGGACTTGCCGACAGTGAGGCATTGGAGAGTGGCCGGCCGGTGGAGAACTTGAAGCTATATAGGTATTACCTGAAAAATTACCTTGCCTCGCATCCCGAGATAGACAAGGAGCAGATGCTGATGGTGCGCCAGTTGCAGCCCACTCCCGAGGGCGTGCCGGTTGAACTGTACTGTTTTACCAACACCACAGTGTGGCCGGAATATGAGCGAATACAGGCCGACATCTTCGACCATGTGTTGGCTGTGACACCACGGTTTGGATTGAAAGTGTTTCAACGTTTATCGGCAAGCGACTTGGCCGGGCATAAATAAAACGTTGGCAATTGTTGTTATTTAGTGCATTTTATATACCTTTGCAGCATGTATTATCACACTTTCGTTTGAAAGTGTTGCACGTGCTTAGGTTCATTATTTATTAAGGAACGTTGGCTGTAGGTCCTTTGGACAGGGAAAAAATAGTTTAACATGATGTCGGGAGTAACTCTCGAACTTTTCAAGTTTAACATATTAACTGCTTGTTTGTCAATTAATAACACAAACTTGCAGGATTAGAAGAATTGTCTTGTTGCCAAATAAACGTTCTGTGCCGATGGTTGAGAAAAGGGTCTCGATGCGAGACAGCGGCATTGTCGGTGGCGTTGGCGGGCAGTTGGGACAATTGCTTCACACATTTATCTCCAAATTCGGTCATTAGATCGCCAAAAGTCTATTTTTTGTTTTGAGAAATGGATCTTGGGGCATCTGTCATAACACAAGACCGATTTGGGAGCAAGATAGTGGCTTCGGAGCGGTGAACAAAAGTTTGCGCTGCGGCAGTTTGATGCCGCATTTCCGCAGCTGACATGCGAGGTTATTATTGATTTTCGCAGGTTGCGCTCCCTGTCGATCGTCCACGTGCGGATAAGCGAAGTATGGCAGCTCCGCGGCCATCAATGCATTTCCATCAAAAAAATATTTATCATTCGGTTCGGTTTCATGTCTCACTCAGGTGAGTGGGAGTGAAGCGGGAGTTTCCGCGACGCGCGCCTATGGGCGACAATGAAACCGTTTCGCAGCCTTGTACCATGGGAAACGATTGCCGATGGTATGTGATGCGTGACTTGACGCGCCCCAATGCCAAGCATCCCGCTTATGCTATGCTTGCCGGTGAGGGCATACGCTTTTTCACGCCCATGACATGGAAAATCTACACTTTCGGCGGGCGGCGCGAACGCCGTTGGGTGCCGGTGATGCACGACTTGTTGTTTGTTTACAGCTCGCGCGACGTAATCGACCCGATAGTGGAGCGCGTGAGCACGTTCCAATACAGGTTCACGAGGAACTCGCACCATGAACCGATGGTTGTGCGCACCGAGGATATGGAGCGCTTCATTCGTGCCGTCGATGTGTCGCAGGCGCCGCAATATTTCCGTCCCGACGAGGTGACTGCGGCAATGTGCCACCGCCGCGTGCGCATAATAGGCGGGAATCTCGACGGCTATGAAGGAAGCCTGCTCACTACCCGCGGTTCCAAAAAGAAACGGTTGCTGATAGAGTTGCCCATGCTGCTTGCCGCCGCCGTTGAGGTGGAGCCGGAATACATTCAATTGTTATAAACAGCTTAATGCAATTATATGAATAAGAAGAGTCTACTTAAGAATGCTTTGGCATTTTTCGTTGCTGTAATGGCAATGTCGTTTTGTTCATGCAATTCCTCGAAAGATGTGTTGTATTTTCAAGACTTGAAAGCCGGCGACAGTGTCGCTATGGCGGCTATTCCGGTTCCCGTGACGGTGAGACCCGATGACAAGATTTCGATAGTAGTTAACAGTCGCGACCCGCAACTGATGGCACTGTTTAACCTGCCGCGTGTCAACAAGCAGATGAGCACAGTGGGGCAGGCATCGAGCACGAATGTAAGCAACGGGCAAGACGTGATGGGCTACACCGTCGATTCGCACGGTGAGATAGACTTCCCGGTGCTCGGCAAGATTAAGGTCGAGGGGAAGACCCGCGAGGAGATTGGCGCATACATAAAGAATGAGCTTATCACGAAGAACCTTGTCAAAGACCCCGTCGTGACGGTCGAGTTCATGAACTTGTGCGTGTCGGTGCTGGGCGAGGTCAACAGCCCGGGACGTTACGGCATAGACCGCGACAAGACTACCATAATAGATGCATTGAGCATGGCCGGGGATCTCACCATCAACGGCAACCGCAACAATGTGACTGTGTTGCGGCAAGATGGCGACGTGCAACGTGTGTATGCCATCGACCTCACATCGGGTCGTGACATATATTCGTCGCCGGCTTATTACTTACAACAGAACGATGTTATATATGTGGAACCTAATGAAATGCGGGCACGCCAGTCGACTGTTAACGGCAACACCATCAGGTCGGCATCGTTCTGGATCTCAATCACATCACTGGTGATGTCGATAGTGGTGCTGGCCACAAACTTGTAGGCGCGGGACATGGTAGCACCGGTTTCTTAGTACAACAACAGATTATAATCTCCACTGCATAAAATAGAAATGGAAATAATTCAAAACAATCAAAAGACAGCTGCAACGGCTTCGCAGTCTGACACGGCATTTAATGTGCAAGACATTTTGCAGCAATGCATTGCGCACTGGTGGTGGTTTGTGGTTTCACTTATCATTGTGATGGGGGCCGCATTGTATTATATATGGTCAACCCCGCCGGTGTATACCCGCTCGGCGTCAATATTGCTCAAAGAGGATGGCAAGAGCAGTTCGAGCGGCGGCGTGGATGCTGCATTCTCCGACATGGGGCTGTTCTCGGTCAAGACCAATGTCAATAACGAGATTTTCTCGATGAAGTCGCCTGCGGTGATGCTCGACGTTGTCAAGCGGTTGCACCTCGACGTGGATTATAAAATCGATGGGACATTCTATAAAAAGACGTTGTATGGAACGACGCTGCCGTTAAGTGTAGGGTTCCTTGAATTGGACGACAATGAGACCGCCGCACTGACTGTGGCTCTCGGAGCCGACAGCACGTTGACGTTGAAGAACTTCGTGCGCAACGGCGAGGAAATCGCCGGCGAGGCAAGCTGTGCCTACGGCGACACCATCGACACTCCGTTGGGACGCTTGGCTGTGGCACGGTCGGCATTCTACGACAGCAGCAAGGTGGCTGCATCGCCGGTGAAGGAAATATTGGTCGCGCGTTCGAGCCTGAACGGTGCGGTGGCTGCATATTCGGCCGGATTGTCGGTGGCGTTGAACGACGACAAGTCGACAATCATCAACCTCACTTTCAAGGACGTGAACACGCAGCGCGCCGAAGATGTGCTGAACACGCTTATTGCCGTGTATAACGAAAATTGGATAAAAGACCGTAACCAAGTGGCAGTGAGCACATCGATGTTCATCAATGAGCGGCTCGGAGTAATAGAGCGCGAACTGGGCAACGTGGAGGAAGACATATCGTCGTTCAAGAGCCGCAACCTGCTGCCCGACGTGCAGGCCGCCGCAAGCATGTATATGTCGCAAAGCAGTGAGACCAATGCCCAAATACTGGCACTGAACACGCAGCTGTCGATGGCGCAATACATACGCACCTACATAACGAGTTCGGACGGTCGCAACCGGTTGCTTCCGGCCAACTCGGGAATAGACAATGGCAACATAGAAGGCCAGATAGCCGAATACAACAACCTGCAATTGCAGCGTAACAGCCTCGTTGCCAACAGTAGCGAGCAAAACCCGCTTGTCACCGACCTCGACATGTCGCTTAATGCAATGCGTGAGGCCATAGTTTCGTCAATCGACAACCTTGTGGTTACGCTTAACACGCAATTGAGGGGATTGCAACAAAGCGAACGCAAGACCACGGCGCAACTTGCCGAGAACCCGTCGCAGGCCAAGTATTTGCTCTCGGTTGAGCGCCAGCAGAAAGTGAAGGAGGCACTGTACCTGTTCCTGTTGCAAAAACGCGAGGAGAACGAGTTGTCGCAGGCTTTCACAGCTTACAATACACGCATTATTACTCCGCCCAACGGCAGCATGGCTCCCACGGCCCCGGTGAAGAATACAATATTGATGATTGCCTTGCTGATAGGCTTGGCCTTGCCGCTGGGAATCATATTCTTGAGAGTGATGATGATTACAACCATCCGAGGGCGTAAAGACTTGGAGAACATGGCTGCGCCGTTCATTGGCGAAATCCCGCAATATGGAAGAAGGCAGCATCGCATCGCATCGGGCAAAGAGTCGCATGAGGCATTGCCGGTAGTTGTAAAGGACATGGGGCGCGATGTGATTAACGAGGCGTTCCGCGTGGTGCGCACCAACCTTGAGTTTGTAACCGGCAGCGATGCCGGCAATAAAGTGCTGATGGTGACATCGTTTAACCCGGGGAGCGGAAAATCGTTTATAACGCTTAACCTTGCCGCGAGCTTGGCCGTGAAGAGGAAGAAGGTGGTAGTGGTTGACCTTGACTTGCGCAAGGCGTCGCTGAGCAAGTGCGTGGACGGCGCGCGGACCGGTGCAGCCAATTATCTTGCCGGGCAGGAGACAGAGATTGCCGCAATCACATATCATCCCGGCGACGGAAAGAACTCTGCCCCGTATGACATAATCCCTGTTGGCACCATTCCGCCCAATCCGGCCGAGTTGCTCGCTTCCGACAAGTTGGGCAAGTTGCTCGACGGCTTGCGCGGCAAGTATGACTATGTGTTCATCGACTGTCCGCCCATCGAGGTGGTTGCCGACACGGCCATAGTGAGCAAGCATGTCGACCTGACGCTGTTTGTGGTGCGTGCCGGGTTGCTCGACCGCAGCATGTTGCCCGAGCTTGACCGCATTTACACCGACGGCAAGTACAAGAACATATACGTCATATTGAACGGTACCGAAACGGCTTATCGCCGCTATGGTTACCACAAATACGGTTACAGCTACGGCTACAATTACGGTTACGGTGGCGACGGCTATTACAGCAAGTAACCACCGCCGCCCCGTTTCTCCGTATTCTTTGTAGAGACGACATATCATGGCGTCTCGATGCCGGCAACGGTTGATTCGCAGTGTTTTACGCAATGTGGCAGTAGAGGGTGTATCAAAATGCGATTTTGCCATGAGTAGAGACGTGGCGTGCCGCGTCTCGATGTTCACAACAACATATAAAACATTCAATATCAATAGTTTATCCAACCAGATTGTAGAGACGCAAAATTTTGCGTCTCTACTGCCACATTGAAATGATAATTTTGATACACCCTCTACCGAGGCAGAATCGCATTTTGATACGCCCAACACATCGCAAGGCAAAATATTCCGGTCTTGCCGAATAAATAGGGGGATTTTGAGGTCTAACGATCGATTTGGGGTAAGTTGTCGCTTTTGAGGTATTGTGATGCTGGGGATATTTAAGAGACGGAATTCGGCCGGCACAGGGACGTTGAACGGCTTTGTCGACTGGCACTGCCACATATTGCCGGGGGTGGACGACGGGTTGCCGACGATGGAAGATGCCCTCAGTGTGCTTGCCGAATATGAACGTCGGGGCATCGCGCAGGTGTGGCTTACACCGCACATAATGGAGGACATTCCCAATACCACCGCTGCACTGCGGGCTCGCTTTGCCGAGTTGACGGAGGCATACAAGGGCTGTGTTCAGCTGCACCTTGCTGCCGAGAATATGCTCGATGCGCTGTTTGAAGAACGGCTTGCCGCCCGCGACCTGTTGCCGATAGGCCCTAGCGGCGACCATCTGCTTGTCGAAACAAGCTACTTCAACCCGCCGATGGATCTGACCGGCACGCTTGAGCGCATCAAGTCGGCTGGCTATTACCCGCTGCTTGCCCACCCCGAGCGGTATGTCTACATGGACGAGCGCGACTATGACGACCTTGCCGCCCGCGGTGTGAAATTCCAGCTCAATCTGCCCTCGCTCACCGGCATGTATGGCCGCGAGGCGCAAAAGAAGGCGCAATGGCTGCTCCGCCACGGCCTATACGCCGTAGCCGGCACCGACCTCCACCGCCCCACCGTCGCCACCAAGCTCCCTCCGCCACCCCCCTCCCTCCCCAATACCCTTTAACAAAACAAAAGATATGGAAGACAATGCGCAGAAGAATAAGAGAATAGCAAAAAATACTATTCTCTTGTACCTAAGGACGTTGGCAACCATGCTTATCAGCTTGTTTACAAGCCGGATAATACTTGATGTACTCGGGGTTGACGATTATGGCATTTATAATGTCGTGGGTGGAACCATCTCGATGTTTTCCATTTTCTCGGGTTCATTGTCGGGCGCGATAAGCCGTTTTATAACATTCGGATTGGGCGAGGGTGATTTGGATAAACTGAAACGGACATTTGTCACAAGCGTCAACATACAATTAGGCATATCGGCTGTTATTTTTGTTGTCGCCGAAGTTGCCGGTCTGTGGATGTTGAACTCAAAACTTAACATCCCTGCTGACAGGTTGTATGCTGCGCACTGGGTTTTGCAGTTCTCGATTCTTTCGTTTGTGTTCGGCCTTATCAGTGTTCCATATAACGCTTGTATAATTGCGCACGAACACATGAAAGTGTTCGCCTACATGGGGATACTTGAGGTCGTATTGAAACTTGCATTTGTTGTTGTTCTTTATTTTTCCCCGTTCGATAAACTGATAGTATATTCGTTCTGCTTGTTCCTTATATCGCTGCTTTTACAGATAATTTACGGTGTGTATTGCAAGCGGCATTTCGAGGAGTGTGAATATAAGTTTGCAATTGACCGCAGGCTGTTGAAAAACATGACGAGCTATGCTTGGTGGGGATTCTTTGGCAACACGGCTTATATGTTCAACACACAGGGCGTGAACATATTGATAAACTTGTATTTCGGAGTGGCACTCAATGCTGCTCGCGGCGTGGTGGGACAAGTGGAAGGTGCTGTAATGCAATTCGTCAATAATTTCACCACTGCAATATCGCCGCAAATCACCAAGTCGTATGCCGCGGGGGACAAAGATTACATGTTTTCATTGATATGTCGCGGAGCGAAGTTCCAAATATTTTTGATGCTGTTTTTTATCATTCCGATAGAGTTTGAGGCTGATTACATATTGCAATTGTGGCTTGGCGTGGTACCGGAAAGTGCCGCAGTATTCTTGCGACTGTCATTGATAACAACGGCAATCACACTTTTGGGCAATACAGGGTTTACTTCTGTAACAGCGACCGGAAACATACGCAATTATCAGTTAAGTGTTACTATCGTTGGTTGTCTGGTTTTCCCGTTGACGTGGGTGGTTTACAAGTTGGGCGCACCTGCCCTTGCAACATATGTAATATATGCGATTATATATATAATCGTGAATTGGGTTAGGCTGCTGTTTATGCGTCGGCTGTTGGGCTTCCCTATAAGTATGTTTTGGAATAAAACTGTGCTACCCATGTTGGCAGTGACGGTTTCGGCAGTGACTGTTCCGGCAATTGTATTCTTCAATATGGAGGCATCGCTGTTTAGAATCATTGTTGTAACCATAGTTAGCTTTGTTTCTACTGCGGTTTGCATTTATTTCTTGGGATTAGCAAAAGGCGAAAGGGAATTAGTATTATCGAAAATAAAAGCAAAGGTCAATCATTTTAAATAGTATGTCATTAAAATCTTATATTAAAAGAGGTTTGCAATATATTGCGCACGGTATTCCAACGGTGTCGGTAAGTGCCAATATAACCTATACTTCTCCGGATAATAAATTGAAAGGGAAAAACATTGTTATTACCGGAGGGGGACGAGGACTTGGTTTAGCAATGTCAAAGAAATTTATTTCCGAAGGAGCAAAAATATTGATCTCCGGGAGAAATGAAGAAACTTTAAGGAAAGTATCGGAAGAATTAGGTTGCCAATATATCGTTTATGACGTTTGTGATGCCGAAAAAGCAGAGGATTTTATGAAATCCGCCGACAGGATGCTTGGAGGCGTGAATGTGCTAGTCAATAATGCAGGTATTTCTCTGCATGAATGGGTAATAGATGCAGTTACCGTAGATAAATTCGATAGACAGATAAATACAAATTTGCGTGGAGGATATTTCTTGACTAAATATTTTGTGGAAATACTAAAGGACAACAACCGAACCGGGAACGTGCTATTTATGTCTTCGGAACGAGGCGAACAGACCGACGACATACCTTATGGGCTGACAAAAGCAGCGATTAATAGTTTCGTCAAGGGAATAGCTCCGGAGATAATAAAGTATGGGATTAGAATAAATGCCGTAGCTCCGGGTATTACAGCATCTGACATGACCGGGTGGGATGCAAACGGGAACTTGTATTATAGAGGAAATCCAAATAATAGAATTTATTTACCGGAAGAGGTTGCAGAGGTCGCAGCGTTTTTGGTAAGCGATATATCTTCTTGTGTTTCAGGACAGATAATAGTGTGCAACGACGGTAAAACAGGTAATTCAAGACACATGTATAAATAACGATTATGGAAGGAAAATTTTATACCGACGAACGTGCGGTGCAAATAATAATATCATTGATGAAAGCCCACGGTGTGCGCAAAATGATTGCATCGCCGGGGACTACAAACTTGACCCTTGTTGCCAGTATGCAGCAAGACCCGTTTTTTGAAATGTACTCGTCGGTCGACGAGCGTTCGGCCGCTTACATGGCTTGCGGCATGGCGGCAGAGTCGGGCGAGCCGGTGGCTATAACATGCACCGGCGCAACAGCATCGCGCAATTACATGCCGGGACTGACCGAGGCTTATTACCGCAAATTGCCCGTACTTGCTTTGACTGCGAACCAAGGTATTCAGAACATCGGCAACTTGATTGCGCAAAACATAGACCGACGCACTGTCCCCAATGATATAGTTAAAATGAGCGTTCAGGTCCCGGCTGTGAAATCAGAACGTGATGTGCATTATTGCACGTTGCTTGTAAATAAGGCATTGCTTGAATTGCGCCACAATGGTGGAGGCCCTGTACATATTAATTTTACTACAACTTACAGCCATAATTTCGATGTCAAGGAGTTGCCGCAGGCGACGATTGTAAACAGGTATACGCTGAGTGATACGGCTCTGCCCGAAATCACGACTGCAGGTAATATAGGAATATTCATAGGGTCGCACCGCAAGTTTACTGCCGAGGAGACTGAAGCCATAGACAGCTTCTGCGACAAATATAATGCAGTATGTTTCTGCGACCACACAAGCGGATATAACGGACGATACAAGGTGTTTTATGCATTGGTCGGCGCGCAGCCTGCGCCAAACACTTTGAGAAATATCGATTTGCTGATACACATTGGCGAAGTGTCGGGAAATTATTGTGGCTTGGGATTGTCGGCAAAGCAGGTGTGGAGAGTGTCGGAAGACGGGGAGCTTAGGGACTTTTTCGGGACGTTGAGATGCGTATTTGAAATGCCTGAGAAGCATTTCTTCTCGACTTATGCCACTTCAGGTAAAGGGAAATCGGAGAAAAAAGGTACATACCTTGACTTATGCATGTCGGAATACAAGGATGTGTACAGTCATATCCCCGAATTGCCTTTCGGGAATGTATGGGTAGCCAAATTCTTGGCCGACAAGTTGCCGTCGGGCTCGGTTCTGCATCTTGGGATATTGAACACATTACGTTCATGGGATTTTTTCTATATCCCGAATGATGTAGATACATATTGCAATGTGGGAGGTTTTGGCATCGACGGGATTATGTCAACACTATTGGGGGCATCGCTTGCTTCACCGAATAAAATATTTTTCGGTATACTTGGCGACCTTGCATTTTTTTACGACATGAATTCCATTGGCAACAGGCATGTGACCCGCAACCTTAGGATTATGCTCATTAACAACGGTCGCGGAACAGAATTTACCAATTACGGACACATGGGACATGCTTTCGGAGAGGATGCCGACCCGTTCATTGCCGCTGCCGGCCATTATGGCAACAAGTCGCACAAGTTGGTAAAGCATTACGCCGAGGATCTCGGCTTCAAATACTTGTCAGCCTCAAACAAAGATGAGTTTTTGGCTGTGTACAAGGAGTTCGTAACCCCGGAACAGCAGCAGCAACCGATGCTGTTTGAGGTATTTACCGACTCCAAAGATGAAAGTGATGCAATCGAGATGATGCTAAACATCCGCAAAGCTCCCGTGTCGGTAAAGAAAATAATGAAAGAGACGATAAAAGGTGTTGTTGGTGAGCAGAACATACGCAAGATCAGGAAGGCCTTGCAGTGATTGAGCGGGCACTTTTGCAGCTAATGAAAAATAACGAGAGACAATGAGGATAGCGATAGTAACACAGGAGTTGATGCACAACTATGGCGGCACGTTGCAGGCATACGCCATGCAGGAGGCGTTGCGTCGCCTCGGTCACGACCCGGTAACGCTCGATTATTTCCCGCGCATGGCCAAGTGGTATTATTTACTCACGCAGGTTAACATGTTGCGGTATTACCTTATGCGTGACCGCAAGCACAAGTTTTTTCCATATCCGAAGAAGGAACGGAGGCCGGAATTTGCCGGATTCATGAATAAACATATTGTGCTGACGCACCCGGTAAACAAGTATACAGTATCGCTTCTTAGAAAATGCCGTGCCGAGGCGATTGTCGTTGGCAGTGACCAAGTGTGGCGCAAGGTATTCCACAGCGACAGGGTGCAGGAAGACTTGTTCCTAAAGTTTGCCCGGAGGGTGAAAATGCCTAAGGTGGCTTACGCAGCATCGTTTGGTACCGACAAGTGGGAGTTCTCCGACGAGCTTACTGCCCGTTGTGCCTGTCTTGCCCGGGAGTTCAAGGTAATATCCACGCGCGAGGCATCAGGAGTGGAGTTGTGCCGGCGTTATCTCGGTGTGGAGGCTGTGCAGATGCCCGACCCTACACTGTTGCTCGACAAGGAAGATTATGCCGGGTTGTGCTGTGACATACCGGTTACAGCAGAACCATTTTTGCTCGCTTATATATTGGATATGGATGCCGACAAGAGGCAGTGTGTAGAACAGTTTGCTGCCCGCATGGGGCTGAAAGTACGATTTTGCACGGCCGATAGCGATGCCAATATGTCGGTCGAACAGTGGCTTGCCATGTTCCGCGACGCACGGTTTGTAATCACAAATTCGTTTCACGGCACTGTCTTTTCCATCATCAACAACAAGGATTTCTTTTCGATAGTGAACGAAAAGCGCGGCACCGACCGTTTCGTGTCACTGCTGTCGCACTTCGGTCTTAATGGCCGGTTGCTTAACGTGATCCATCAATTGCCTGAAGATGTGACTTCGCTTGATTGGAGACAAATCAATGCAACCCGTGAAAAATGGCGCAAAACTGGTATAGATTTTTTGGAATCGAATTTAAGCAGAAAATAAGCGTAAGTGATAAATAAGAGGTCTTTATTTATACCAAGCTTATTAGACAAAGATACCGCATGGCTCTTTGATCATGTTTCAAATGATATTGGTAGGTCTTGGTATTAAGTTTGATAAAATTGCATACAAAAACAAAAAAGATTACGGTTGGATGATTGAAGATGGAATGCTGTTTAGCATTATCGTAGCCGCGTATAATGTGCAGGACTATATCGATGACTGTATTGCCAGTTGTGAGCATCAAGATATTGATAGGAGCTACTATGAAATTATTGTTATAAATGATGGTAGTACTGACGGAACCTTAGATAGGGTTAAAGAACTGAAGCGTAGATATAGTAATATCAAATTGTTATGTCAGCCTAACCAAGGTCAGTCTGTCGCAAGGAATATCGGTGTAAAAGAAACATCTGGTAAATATATATGGTTTGTGGATTCTGACGACCGGATATCGAAAAACTGCTTGGGTAGAATCTATAAAATCATGGAAGAAAACAATTTAGATGCGTTTAGTGTAGTGGGAGATAAATTTTTAGAAGAAGTAAATAATGATACTGATATGTCACTCCGACCTGTGGTTAAAGGGGTAACTTACTTGATTGATAATGCGCCTACGGTAGCTGCACCATGGGGGTATGTTTTTAAAAGACAATTTTGGCAAGAACGTGGTTTTTCGTTTATATCAGGTATTTATTATGAAGACTATCAACTGATTCCTATTGTGTTGTCGCAATGTAGTAAAATAACGACATTTGTTGACAGAATATCATGCTATGATTATATATCACGTCCAAGCTCTACTATGAATTCCCCTCTGAATGCAAGAAAAATTAATGGCTATATAAGTATTGTAAATACCCACATGCAGTATTCAAAAGAAGTTGATTCTGAGGCGTTGAGGAATTATTTTGAGGTGTCTTCAAGTTACTGTTTTATAGCTTGTATAAAAAAAATACTTTGGTGTACCAAGGATATGAGATCGCAATTGAATCGATTCCTTGAAGGCATAGACGAGCGCCCAAAAAGAGTATATGCCGGTACTTTTTTGGGAAAGGTGAAACAGTATGTGGAATTGCGTTTCCCAATAGTATATTGTGCAATGGTACGGGCTCTTATTTTTTTGCTTGGTAGAGGTAAAACGCATAAATAGCTGATTGAAGTTTTTATCATCAACAATAAAGAATTCTATTCGATAGTGAACGGGTGGCGGGGAACCGATCGGTTCGTTTCGCTGCTGTCGCACTTTGGTCTGTTGGGACGATTATTGCTTGATGCCCGCCAGTTACCCGACAATCCGCCGGCACTTGACTGGGAACGAATAAATACGGTAAGGAAGAAATGGCAGGCGGCAGGCATTGGTTTCCTTAAAGCCAATTTAATAAAGTAAATGGAGAGGAATATATGTTTGTGTTGCGGATAAAAATACTGATAGGGTTTGTGAGATTTGCGATCTTGCTGCTATATTACAAAAAGTCCCCAATCAGGGGGATTATTGACAAGGATATCGACCGTTGGATTAGCGAATTGCATGTCTCTATGTTCCATAAGAGGACGAGCCAACTTGTTTATTTGCTGTGGTTTCACCCACAATTTAGGAACCTGTTTTATTTCCGGTGCCGCAACATTCCTAATACATTCCGCCGTGTGTGTCACAAAGACCCATCATTGCATTTGGCAGAAGATGACAACGACATAGCCGGTGGCGGAATATACTTTGAACACGCATTTAGTACAATAATTGCTGCGAAATCAATTGGTGAGAATTGCATGGTGAGGCAATTGACAACATTTGGAGTGAAAAGCGGCAACCGGCATAGTGAAAAGCCTGTTATTGGCAACAATGTTGATTTTGGGGCAAATGTGACCTGCATCGGAGATATAAGAATTGGGAACAATGCCATTATCGCAGCCGGATCGGTTGTGGTAAAAGATGTGCCCGACAATGCAATCGTTGCAGGCAATCCTGCCAAGGTGATAAAATACAGATCGGACGTTTGTCCTGAAAGCAATCCCTAATCCCCCTGATTAAGGATTGCAGAAAACTAATGTGAGCAGTTTATTATGAAAATCGCTATAACAGTTTCTTCGGTTTCGCCCGGAGGTGGGCTAACGAAGTATGTGTGCACGCTTGCCGATATATTGACGCAAGACGGTGGCAACGAGGTGTGGGTGATAACCACTCACGCATCGAGCGACAATGCCGAACTTGCACGGCTTGTGGCAGAAAGGGGTATAAAATATGAATCTTTGGGAGACAAGTCGACCATAGCAAAATATGTTTCATTGGCAAGATTGTTGCGGCGCATATCGCCCGATGTGATAGTTAACAATTATAATGCAACTACACAGTATATATTGCCGTTGCTGCCACGCAAAACAAAGGTGGTGCATATATTGCATAACAATACGCCCGACTTTTACCGCGTAGGGGCGATAAACGGCAGTCGGGTGACTGCATGGATTGCGCCAACTCCGGCGGTGGCTGAATATTTCAATGAGTATACGCACGGGCAGTATGCCGGCAAGGTAGTGTCGATTCCTCATGCCGTAGACGACACAACGTTTGAACATGATTATGGTAAGCGTGGAGTGCCGCAACTGACATACGTGGGTGTGCTGTATGAACACAAGGGCGTCAAAATTTTGCCTCAAATAATAAAGCAGTTGCGAGTCGGGGGGCATGAGTTCCATTTCACATTTGTCGGCGACGGGGTTTTGCACAACGAGTTGCAGGAGCAGTTGCGCGACGAGACGGCTGCCGGTGTGGTAGAGTTCACAGGCCGTGTCAGCGGGAAGGAGGTTTACCGGCGATTGAACGATACTGACATATTCGTTTACCCCACGCATATTGATTCGTTCGGGTTGGTGATAGCCGAGGCCATGATGAACGGTGCAGTGCCTGTCGTGACGTTGTTAAAAGGAATTACCGACACCATTGTCGATGACGGTGTGAACGGTTACTTGCTGCGGCAAGACGATGTTGCCGGTTTTGTCGGCAAAATATCCTGTTTGTTGGGAGATGAAGCCATGAGGGAGCGCATGGGCAAGGCGGCAGTGCAGAAAGCCCGAGAATGTTTCTCAAAGCAGGTGATGAAACATAATTATTTACAATTCATAAATTCATTGTTCAAGTAATGAAGTTTTCGATTATCATACCTTCATATAACGTAGAAAAGTATATAGGCGACTGTCTTGGCAGTTTGCTGAACCAAGATTATCCGCATAATGACTATGAAATTATAATAGTCGATGACTCATCAACCGATGGTACTGTTGAAGCCGTCAGATCGGTATTTGATTTGTATATGTCTGGTAATAAACAGATTATCCTCCCCCGTGTCAATTTGTTGAAACACGAGCATAACAAGCGACAGGGGGGGGAGCCCGTAATACGGCACTTAAAGCTGCAACCGGAGAATATGTGATATTTCTTGATGCCGACGACTATTGGAATGCGCGGAATGCGCTGTCGGTGCTTGCCGGGATTTTAAGCAGCCATGAAGGGTTGGACGTGTTGCGGTCGGTTTCTTGGGACAACGCAGCGCATGATGCCCGGCCGACCTTTGAAGATGTTAATTCTGACGGGGCCGAATGCTCCGGACAAGAATTTACGGGAATTGAATACCTTTCGGGCGAGAATTTCTTTCTCGACGTGTGGACTTCATGTTACCGCAGGGAATTCTTGATTGACAATGACTTGTATTTTAGGGAGAATGTGACCTATGAAGACGGGGATTGGTCTACTAAGGTATTTTGGAAAGCACGGCGTGTGTTGCTTGTATCGTTCCCGTTTTAAATACACAGGCTGAATCCCGAGTCGACGGCAATGAAGCCCCGTCCTAAAGCATTTGTGGATAATATTGTGGCACTTTCGGCCATAGACGATTTGGTGAGAAGCGTGGAAATGCCGCCACAGTGCCGCCGGGCATGTTATGCAAGGATAAAGAGGTCGATAATGTCGTATGTAATGATTTCAAGGAATTTTCCTGTTGGCACCAGCCTGCAATGCTTGAAGAACCTGCGTCGCAGCCTGCTGACCGACACCGGACGATATGACCTGACTGCGTCGGAGCAGATCAAAATGTGGCTGTTTGCCCATTGCCCGTGGCTGCTTGTCGGCGCGGTGAGGTGTTTGACTTTAACAAAACGATTTGTATTGAAATGCGTGAGAAGATAAAGATTGCATACCTTGATTACAGCCACATATTTGCCGGGGCCGAGAGGGTGTTGTACACCATCATATCACATCTCGACCGCAGCCGATTCGAGCCTGTGCTTGTGTTTCCGTATCCCATGGAACATCAAGCCGGGTACGCCGGGCTTGACTGCCCGAAGCATTACCTTGCCGACGGGCTGAAGTGGTGGATGGGAAGCGACCGTTGGCGGCATCCGTTGCGCGGCACCGACCTGTTGGCTCGCAGCATCTGGGGATGCCGACTTGCCCGCTTGCTGAAAAAAGAACGGGTCGATATATTGCACGTCAACCTGTTGCGACCCGATGCCCTGATGTGGATACTGCCTGCAAAGCTATCCGGAATCAAAGTGATAGGTCACTTCCGCAGCCAGTCGTTGGAATGGATTCCGCCAAGGTCAGTCCAACGGCAGTGCGATTTGATATTGTGCGTATCGCAATATTCCCGTAATAGAATGTTGTTAAAAGGGGAACATGCAAAGTCGATGGTGCTGTATGATTCCGTGAACGTGGATGTGTTCAAACCGGCCGTGTCAAAAACAGATGCCAAACGCAAGTTGGGATTCCCCGAGGACTGTTTCCTGATGTCATCGATAGGGCAGTTGTCGAGGCATAAAGGACATGACAATGCGATACGGGCATTCATGAAGATAGCAGACACTTACCCAAAGGCATTGCTATTTATTGCCGGCGGTGGTCGGCATGAAGATTTGGAGTATTTGAAACAAATCGTCGGGCAATATCCTGCGACGTTGCAGGGCAGGGTGATATTTTCGGGCGAACAAGTCGCAAATATCACAGAAGTATATTCGGCAACCGACTTGGTGCTGTCGTTGACCAAGGTGGGTGAGGCGTTCGGGCTTGTGCCGTATGAAGCAGCTTTGATGGGTTGTCCGTTCATTGCTCCCGATAAGGGGGCAGTGAAAGAGTTCATAACCACCGGGGTGAATGGCATATTGGTAGAAACCGAAGATGTCGATGCTATTGCCAAAGCTATGCGCTACATAATGGATAATCCGCAGGAAGTGGCGAGAATGAATGCATTAGCTCGGAAAACGGTATCGGATAAATTGACACCGACAGTTATGATACGTAATCTGGAAAATGTTTATAACAACATTTTAGAATAATCGTTTTGTGTAATGTTAGGTAAACTTAAGGATATTATAAGGCTTATCAGGGTGCTTGCGGTGCGTTTGGTAGCAGGGTGTAAGGCTCGTGATCTTGAAACAGTTGGTGAAGCCGTTTTGGTGGTGGCACCGCACCCTGATGATGAGGTGTTGGGGTGTGCGGGGCTGGTACAGCGGCTGTTGAGCACCGGGCGGCAGGCGGATGTGGTGATACTGAGCGGCGGCGGGCGCAGCCATGCAGGATGTTGCGGTATCGACGAGGCTTCGTTGGTTGAAAACCGCAGGCAATTGTCGCGCCGTGCTGCCGGGATCATCGGGTTGCCGACTGAACGTTTGCATTTCTTAGACTATCCTGATGGTGGTATTGCATTTGACAATGCCGAAACCGGGCGATTTAGACAATTAATGGCGGCATTGAAGCCTGATTCCGTGTTTGTGCCGCATCGCGGCGAAGGGTGGAGCGACCATCTCGCTGCCGGCGAAATTGTCAGGCGGTTGACGGAAGAAGAGAAGGCCTCTGTGCGGGTATTTGAATATTGTGTGTGGTTTTGGTACTATAATTCGTGGAACATTGATTGGCATCAGGCACGGGTGTTGAAAATGTCGCCGGAGGAGAATAGAAAAAAGCAACAGGCTATAGACGCATACGTCACGCCGCTTGCCCCGTGTGGACGGCCGTGGAGTGGAGTTTTGCCACGAGTATTTGTAAACGCCTGCCGTTGGAACAAAGAATTATATTTTGAGGCAGAAAAATGAAAAACAGGGCTATTGTCATAGGTGATTCAACGAATAATACCCTCAGTATTATCCGTAGTCTTGGCATGGCAGGACAGGAGCAGTGCCTAATACTCAAGAGCGATGATGATTTTTGCCATGTATTGCGCAGCAAGTATCTTAAGGACAAAAAAGTTTTCAGGATAACTGCTATTGAAGAATGCTTCCCCATATTGGAGCAGCTTAAAGCGGAGAACGGAGAGTTCTGTCAGACGATTATTTGCAGCTTCGACGAGGCGGCGATGTTTATTGACAAAAACGAGCCGTCGCTTTCGCCTTATTTCCGTACTCCGGCACGTGGCAAGCAAATCGGGAAGCTGTTTAACAAGGACGAGCAGTGCCGATTGGCAGCTCGGTGCGGGTTGATTCCTCCGAAATCGTTGCCGTTTCACCGTTCCGGTAACATTGATGGCATCGGTATAGATTACCCCATTCTTTTAAAACCGCAAAACAGCACCCGTGGAGAGAAAAGCGACATACACATTTGCCACAACAGGCAGGATGTTGAGAATGCCTTGCATGAAGAAAGTCATTGCGATGATTTCATATTGCAGGAATTTATCGACAAGGAGTATGAACTTGACTGCATCGGTGTCAGGACCGACAGCGAGGTGTATATTCCCGGTGCCGTGCGTAAGATAAGGCATTACCCGTGGCTCGTCGGTGCCGGGGCTTACGGTGTGTTTACTCCGACAGAAGACCTCGATATTGATGTAAAGGGCGTGGAGATGTTCCTTGAGCACGCCGGATATTACGGTCCGTTCAGCGTGGAGTTCCTTCATAAGGATAGTAAGAATTATTTTATGGAGGTGAACTTCCGCAATGAAGGATTGGCACAGGCCGCCACCACGGCAGGGGCAAATCTGCATGCGTTATATATGAATCCCGATTTTGTGATTGACCGGAAACGGGTGCGCAAAATATACATGATGAATTACGCCCTCGATTTCTTGTATGTAAAAAACGGCAAAGTTCCTTTGCTGACTTGGGTAAGGGATTTTTGCAGGACAAGTTGTTTCATTAATTTCAACCGTCATGATGTGATGCCGACGTTTGGGCATTACATCGACAAATTGAAGCATTTGGTGAGGTGATGAGGGTGATGGTGTGCATTCCGTGCCTAATGACGGGCGGAACGGAAATACAGACGCTTAACCTTGTGCGGGCGTTGGTAGCTGCTGGGCATGAGGTGGTGACGGTGTGCTATTTTGAGCATGATGCCGGCATGGTAGAAAACTATGAAACAGCCGGTAGCAAAGTGATACTGATGAGCCGGAAGGGAGAGAGGCCTGTCGGCATTAAAGGCACGGTTGCGTTGTTGTACAAAAGTTTTCGCAGGATATTGAAAGCGGAGCGACCCGATGTGGCACATGTGCAGTATATGGCACCGGGAGCAATACCGATTATTATATTATGGCTGCTTGGAGTGAAGCGTATTGTGGCGACTGCCCACACGCCGGCCGACATATATCCGTCGTTGCGGCTTTTGCACTTTGTGTCGCGGCACTTGTTGACGGCGTTTCAGTGCATCACATTGCGAGCCGAGAAGTCGTTTTTCGGTACTTCGCAATTGTATTCACCGGATATTAAGTTGTCGCGTCGTGGCAACCACTTCACGATATATAATAATTTGCCTCCCTATATAACTATTTCCAACCGAGTTAAGAATTTTGACAGACCGTTAACCATAGGTGTAGTAAGTCGGTTGGAGCCTATCAAGGGGATGGACTTGGTGGTGCCGGCTTTTGCAGAGGTACATGCAAAGCATGCCGATGCGAGGTTGCTTGTAGTGGGTGACGGCTCGCAACGTCAGCTGATGGGGCAACAAGCTCGTGATGCCGGGGTTGAGGAAGCTGTAGAATTTGCCGGGCGGCAAGAGCAAAGCGCATTACAAGGGTATTACGACCAAATCGACATCTTGCTGATGCCGTCGCGCAGCGAGGGCTTCGGGCTGACTGCCATTGAGGGCATGGCCCGAGGTTGCGTGGTGGTGGCTGCCGATACCGGTGGCCTGCCCGAAGTAGTGCGCGACGGGGAAGTGGGCTTGCTGCACAAGCCCGAGTCGGTGGCGGATATGGCTGCCAAAATCGGTCTGTTGGTTGGCAATAGTCGAGAATTGTCTCGAATGAGCCGTAATGCCATGAATTATATAACTGTATTTTCGGTGGAAAAATACAACTGTTTGATTAAGGATTTATATAGCAAGTTGTCATAAAATGGTGTTGTTGCTTAACATAATAGTCGCAGTCATAATTGCCATATATGCCATTAAGATTTATACCGGGTGCAATTTGACGGTAGTAAAGCATCCTGTTGATAGCGGTGTATACTGTTTGCTTGACCGAAACTTGCATTTCCTGATATTCTGTTTTGCAACGGCAATGATTTTTTTGGGTCCGTTGTCGCTTGTGAAATATGCGTTTTGGATAGTGTTGATGCTATTATTGGCATTTACACGATTCAAGGTGAAAGTTGATGTGATTGTTGTCTGTTACATGCTGTTTCTTGCGTGGGCCGTGTATTCATTGTTTTGCTCATCGGTGAAGTTCCAAGGGCTGATGATGTTTATAAAATACGCATTGCCGCTTTTGTACTTATGGTTGGGTTACAGTGCGATAAATGACGAGGCTGACTTTCTGTTTTTGTTTAAAAAGGTAACGTGGATTGCCATAATATATGCATTGTTGATAGGCGGAGTAAGTGCAAAATTCTTTCCGGGGCTGTATGGCGCATTGTGTTTCGGGTCGGGAGGCTTGTTTATTGCTTATGCGTCGTTGGCTGACTTCTTTTCAGCATTGTTTGTTGCCCCATTGGCATTGTTTGTGATATACCGAAAGAGAATATGGCTCGTTGCGGCTGCATGGCTTGCACTGTCAACAGTGCTCGAAGTTGTGCGGACGGGAATTGGTGGGATATTTCTTGCTTCGTCGTTCTTCTTTTTCTTTTATTACAAGTTGAAAGCTGTGCCATGGCTGTTTGGCATAGCATTGTTGGCTGTGTCGGCTGTGTTTTTTATCCCTGAAGTGCATGAGAAGATGTTCATGGACGACAGCCAAACCATATCGACAATGAGTGTGTCTTCGATGAGCTTTGACAATATCCAGTCGAACGGACGTGAAGCTATATGGGACGCTAACATGTCGCGCTTTTTCGAGCCCAACCCAATAACAGGAGCCGGGCTTGGTGAGTCGGTAGAATATACCAAAAACAAATTTGTTGTAAAGCTCATACACAGTGACTATGTTGAAATCTTGTGTGACATGGGAATCGTGGGCATAGCCTTATTCGGGCTGTTTGCCTTGTCGGTGATAATGAAGGTAATTGTGCATGCGTGGATAAGACCAAAAAACAGTTTCGTGAGGCTGTCGGGCGCAATGGCTGTAGGAAGTTGTGCTGGTGCCTTTTTCTCAATGTCGTTTGACAATGTCGTTTCTTATTCGCAGCAATGTTTTGTGATTCCATTCATATTTATAGGAATATTCTTGAAAGCTATTGATTTGCACCAATGTAGGCAGTAGTGATAATATAAAGCAATGACAATGATATGAAAAAGGACACAGCGTTATTGGTGGTTTATTTCGGACCTATACCGTCTTTTATTAATTTGTTTCTTAAGGGCTGCGAATATAATGGCAACGTTGATTTCTGGTTTTTTACTGATTGGGATTCGGCGAAGCTACAACTGCCTGCCAACGTGCATAACGTACCGTTTACTTGGCAGAAATTTAATGATTTGGCCACAAAGAAATGCGGCATAGAGATCAATATCAGTTCTGGCTATAAATTATGTGATTTGAAACCTGCTTGGCCGCATATATTGGAAGATTATATGACCGGTTATTGCTATGTGGGGTATTGTGACATAGATTTAATATTTGGCCGTATAAACCATTTTTTTACAGAGAAAGTTAAGAAAAGTTCTGATATTTTTACGATTACAACAGAATATATGTCGGGAGCATTGACTGTATTCAGGAATGTTCCGGAGATATTAAGGTTGTATCAACATGCAAATGGATGGGAATATATCTTTCAAGACTCACGCCATTTCGCATTTGACGAGTATTTGCGCATAAATGAGATAATTGGGGGGGGTAAATTGCAGAGTTTTAGTGATTTAGTGCTGAGGTTGACTGATGTTAAATTGTACAATAAAAGCTATATAGGATATGAAAAACGTCCGGGATTGGTGATATTTGACCATGGTTGCGTTTATGCAGAAAATGAAGAATGGATTTTTTTCCATTATGTGGTAGCAAAGCAGACGGTATTTTGGACTTTACCTGACTGGAACACTGTCCCTGATAAATTCTTTATAAACAAATATGGTTTTTTCTCTGTCGGACAACGCGAAGTGCATTTCATGGATTTATTGTTCAAGCACGGTTATCGCAGACAGCTGATAGCAGCATTGAAAAAGAAATTCAAAACGATTAAACGGTTGGTGAAAGGCATGGCCGTAAAGCAGGTCTTTGAAGCTATAATAAAACAGTTTAAATAGGCTATGATTTCTGTGGTGATTCCGCTTTATAACAAGGCGGGGCAGGTGGCGCATACGTTGCGTTCGGTGCTGGGGCAGACGTTCGACCGGTTTGAGGTGGTTATTGTGGACGACGGCTCGACCGACGGCTCGGCCGATGAGGCGTGCAGTGTACATGACGAGCGCATCAGGCTCGTCAGCCAGCTGAATGCCGGTGTGTCGGCTGCCCGCAACCGCGGGATTGCCGAGGCCCGTTATGACCTCATTGCTTTTCTTGATGCAGACGACGAGTGGAAACCAACTTATCTTGAAACTCAATACAATTTATATAAGAAGTACCCTGATTGTACGGTGTATGCTTGTAACTATGAGTTTCATGGATCTGATGGTAAAGTTACGCCCACGATACTGCGCAAACTGCCGTTTGCCGGGGAGGACGGAATGCTGAGTAATTATTTTGAGGTGGCGTGCTGCTCGCACCCACCGTTGTGGACTTCGGCCGTGATGGTGCGCAAGCAGGCCGTGCAAGCCGTTGGCGGCTTCCCCGTGGGAGTGCGCTCGGGTGAGGACTTGCTCACGTGGGCACGGCTTGCCGTAGCAGGACAAATTGCATTTAACAATAAGATTGGTGCCGTGTATGGCCTTGGAGAGGGGTATGACTATGCCAACATGCCTCCGCGACGTCAAGACGAGGGCGATCCCGTGGGGCGGCAATTGCTGTCGCTGTATCGCGCTCACAAGGGTGAGAAGTGCACGCATGGGATGAAACGATACATTTCGCATTGGCACAAGATGCGGGCTTCGGTGGCTGTCCGTTTTGGCGAGCGGGTAGAAACATTGTGCGAGGTGGCGAAATCGCTTTGGTACAATCCGCTGAACTATAAAGTGATGCCATTTGCTGTGCTGGCGGTGTTGCCCGATAAACTTAGAGTGTCGATTATTAAAAGATATGGCAATGAATAGGTTACTGTTTTATGTGTTGAAAATAACGGCTTTTTGTTGCCGTATGTTGAGCAATAAGTTATATATGAGGCTGATACAAAAGGCTCATGAAACTCAAGGGGTTGTATTCACGGGAAAACCTTCATATATCGACTACACGGCGCATCTTGACGCTTCAGGGAAATTAACACTTCGGGGAGGGGTAGTTATTTCTACCAAAGTAGTCATACTTTCTCATGATTGGTCGTTCTTGGTCAGGTTGGATGCCATAGGTGCATCGGTCGATGAAAGTAAGTATGACAGTATTGCATTCAAGGCAGTTGAAATAGGCGAGCATAGTTTTATCGGTGCCGGAGCCATTGTGCTACCTGGCACCCGGATAGGCAAATATTGCATCATTGGTGCTGGAGCGGTGGTAAAGGGGACGATTGAAGATTATGCAATAGTTGTCGGGAATCCTGCGCATAAAATAGGGAATACGCACGACCCAAAGTATAAATTGCTTGGATAGTACACAAGTGCTTTAAGTGTAGGTTGGGGTAGTGTGGTTGTTATGTTTTTTGAGTTGTCGAAGCTGTTGAGGTTCTTTGTGGTGTCACCGGTGAGTTGGATGCTCATCTTGTTGGTGACATTTTATTTTGAAAAGCATAAAAAGGTTAAGTATACGCTGCTCGGAGTGGCTGCCGGGGTGTTTGTGGTGTTTACCAACAATCCGCTTGTCGATTATGTGCAGTATCGCATGGCGCGGCAGTATGCGGCATGTGCCGCAGTGCCGGCAGGCAAGCATTACCGGGTGGCGATAGTGATGGGCGGTTTCGGGCACATGAACGAGGAGACGGGACAATTGGTGTATGAAGAAGATCGTGCCGACCGGCTGTGGGAAGCCGTGAGATTGTACAAGGCCGGAATTGCGGACCGTGTGCTGATTACCGGCGACGCTACATCAATTGTGCAGGAAGATGGTAGCACTACGGCCGGATTGTTTTTGGCATACATGGAGCAGATGGGTGTGCCGCGAGAAGCCTTTATATTGGAGCAACGGGCGACAAACACAAGGCAAAACGCCGTTAACACGTGTGAAATCCTGTCCCAAATGGGAATCTCCGACCGGGATTGCCTGCTGATTACTTCGGCCACACACATGGAGCGGAGCGCGAAGTGCTTCGCGAAGGTGGGATTGCGGCCCGATGTCATGGCCGTGAATATTCTGGAATGCCCGTCACGCCTTAACCACAGGGCGTTTTACCCCGATTGGGGTGCCGCATTGGAATGGGAAATCGTAATGAATGAGTGGATAGGCGACATTGCCTACCGCATCATGGGATACGTTTAAGCAATTGACAGTTGACAATTGTCAATTAACAATTAAAAGGGGCAGCTACGCAGCCCTCCCGTTCAATGTGGCGGGGTGTGTGCATCAAAATTATCATTCCAATGTGGCGGTAGAGACGCAAAATTTTGCGTCTCTACAACTGAGTTGAGTAAAAGGATTGATATTGAGTGTTTTATGCGTCATTGATGTCATGGAGACGCGGCACGCCACGTCTCTACACCTGAAAAAATCGCATTTTGATACACCCCCTACAATCGATATCGATATTGATATAATGTGTTGATATTTAGCGAGTTGTAAGCTTATTGTAATTATCAATTATCAATTGATAAGGTATGAAGGTTTTGATTGTACATAACGACTATGGGAAATATAGCGGGGAGGAGGCCGTGGTCGACAAGATGGCGGCGATGCTCCGTGCGCATGGGCATGAGGTGGTTTTTTACAGGCTCACTTCGGAGGGAAGCCGCGAGAGTTTCATGGGGCGGGTGCATGGCTTCGTGGCAGGCGTGTATTCGCCACGCGGGGTGCGCGGAATGCGCGAGGCGTTGCGCCGCGAGCGTCCCGACGTGGTGAATGTGCACAATCTTTATCCTTTCATCAGTCCGGCGGCCCTGCGTGAATGCCGCAAGGTGGGAGTGCCGGTGGTGATGACCGTCCACAACTTCCGCCTGATTTGTCCCACGGGACTGTTTATGCGCGACGGGAGGCCGTGCGAGTTGTGCCTTAGGCGTGGCAACGAATGGGGTTGCGTGCGGTATAATTGCGAGCATTCGTTGCTGAAGTCGACGGGATATGCGTTGCGCAATGCCGTGGCGCGGGTTACCGGGGCATATCGCCGCAATGTGACGGCCTACGCCTGCATCACCGATTTCCAGCGGCGGAAACTGATGGAAGCCGGTTTCCCGGCCGACCGTATTTGCGTGATTCCCAATTTTATGGACTCGGTGCAGACCGAGGTTGCCCCCGTCGGCAACTATGTGGCCTATTGCGGCAGGTTGAGCCGGGAGAAGGGCATCGACATGATAATGGAGGTTGCCCGCCGCCACCCCGAAATCACCTTTAAGTTGGCGGGCGAGGTGCGCGACAAGGAGTTGACAGAGAATGTTCCCGCCAATTGCCAATTGACGGGTTACTTGTCGGGTGCCGACTTGGAGAACTTTTACCGCAGAGCGGCATTCTTCGTGATGGCGAGCCGGTGGTATGAAGGGTTTCCGATGTCGATACTCGAGGCAGCGCAATATGGCAAGCCCACCATTGGTCCCGATCATGGCGGATTCAGCGAGATAATAGGGCGCGACGATGCTACCATAGGGCGGCTGTTCTCGCCCGGCGACACCGACGAGCTGGAACGCCGCGTGGTGGAGCTGTGGAACGACCGCCCGACGGTTGCCGAACTCGGCCGCCGTGCGCACGACAAGCTCCGCCGCTGCTACTCGTCGGAGGCCGTGTACGGGCAGTGGGAGCGGCTGTTTGAAAAGGTAATAACAAATAAATAGTTGTAATATAATAACTTAGAAATGGATTTAGAAGCAGCAGTTACAGCCTCTCAAAAACCTAATCGGGGGGGGGCAAAAGTCGTGCCAAAATAGGGCTGTAGGGCTTGACCTTGTGCGCACGTTGGCGATTTTGTTTGTGATAAGCGGACACTTTATTTCGCTTAACACTCCATTTCGGCAAACCATATTTGAGGGAGTGTCGATGTTTATTCAAGGGTCGGCGAATCCGTTGTTTGCCACCGGGGTGCCGTTGTTCATAATGCTCACGGGGGTACCTGAACGCCAATAAGACGGTGTCGCGCAAGTATTACCGCGGTTGCGTCAGGGTGCTGTTTGCATATCTGCTCTTTTCGATTGTCACAATACTGTTCCGCCGGTATTATTTGCATGAGGAGCAGCTGTCGTGGCTGCAATGGGGATTGAAAGTGCTTGATTTTTCGGCCATTCCTTACGGGTGGTATATTGAGATGTGGATAGGGCTGTTTCTGCTCACCCCGTTTCTTAACATGCTTTACAAGGCGATACCCACACGGAGGCAAAAACATGTGCTGCTACTGACGCTTTACCTGATGACCGCCCTGCCCGACTTGTTGAACCGTTACGGGCTTCACCTTGTCCCGGGCTTTTGGATAAAGATTTATCCGCTCATGTTTTTCTTCGCCGGCAGCTATGTGCGGGAGTACAGCCCGCAACCGGCAAAATGGAAATTGGTGGCCGTCATAGTGCTGTTGTGCATCATAAATCCCACATTCAATGCGCTGTTTGTGAGCAACCACACCATGATTTCTCCCACGGGAGGTTTTGCTGGCGTGACGGGAACGGTTATAGCCGTGGCGGTGTTCCTGTTGCTGTACAAGGCGAATTTCGGCTCGCCGTGGCTGCGGGCTGCGTTGATGAAGGTGTCGGTGCTGTCGCTCGACATGTATCTGTGCTGTTACATGATGGACAGGCTTGTGTATCCATATTTCTTGGAACACTATTTCGTTGACCAGTCGCAATTTGGCATCTACTTTTTTGTAATAGTGCCGATATTGTTTGCAGGCTCGTTTGCCATTGCTTGGGTTAAGGACACTGTTTGCAAGCGGATGAGCAAGCAGTTGTAGCCTGACTTGCGTTGTGCAAGGTGCAGGTTGCTTTCGAGGGCATTTTTGTTGAATTTGAGGCGTGCATGCAGGGTGCGTCTCTCATTGCTTCACTGTTTTTTAATCACGATGGAGACTTATTTTAATATACGGTACGAGTTTGATAAAGCCCGTGCCTTGTCGGCCATTGACGAATGCGTGCGCCGGGGAGAGCCGGGCTATGTGTGCGTGGCCGACGGTGTGATACTCGACATGGTGAACCGCGACCCCGCTTATCGCCGGGTGGTCGACGGGGCAATCTTCTCGGTGTGCGACAGCAGCTATGTGCCGCTTTACATCAAGTGGATCTACGGCCGCCGGCGCGAGCAGTATTGCGGCAGCCAGATATTCATGGACATCGTGAGCAGCCGCAAATACCGGATGGCGTTCATGGGTACGTCGCAGGAGATACTCGACGGGCTGAAGGGGCAACTTGCCAAGGTTAATCCCGATGTGGCGGGAATGGACTTCTACGAACTGCCGTTCTGTGCGGTCGGGGAGTTTGACTACCCGGCAATAGCACGGCGCATCGAGAATGATGGCGCCGACATCATTTGGGTGGCACTCGGTGCGCCCAAGCAGGAGATATTCATGAGCCTGTTGAAGCCACACTTGCGCCGCGGCGTGATGATTGCCGTGGGGGCGGCGTTCAAGTTTTACAGCGGCGTGAACGTGAGCCGCGCGCCGCAATGGATGGTGAGGCACCACCTTGAATTCGTGCACCGCATCTTCAGCGAGCCGCGCAAGCAGTTGCGCCGGTGCTGGGGCATAGTCAGTTCGTTGCCACGACTGTTGGTGCAAGAGTGGCGGCGGAGCAGGCGTGCAAGTCGGCACTGATTGCCCCGGCCTGTCGGAGAGAGAAATGTCGGGCGGAGCCGCATATCTGCAAAGGAAACAGCTTTTGCAGATATGCGGCTTCGCCCGTTTTATTTACTTTTATTTGCATAACCCGAAAAAAATTGCGAATATTGCAAACTAAAATGCATAAACTGTACGAAATCAAAATAGTATGAAGAGAGCGTTAATAACGGGAATAACCGGTCAGGACGGTTCGTTCCTTGCCGAGTTCCTGCTTGAGAAAGGGTATGACGTACATGGAACAATAAGGCGGTCGTCGGTCGATTACCGCGAACGCATAGCGCACCTTGAGGGGCATGAACGATTCCACTTGCACTATGCCGACCTTGGCGACTCGATGAGCCTGATACAAGTGGTGAGCAAAGTGCGTCCCGACGAGGTGTACAACCTTGCCGCGCAGAGCCACGTGCAGGTGTCGTTTGACGCGCCCGAATTTACGGCCGACGTCGATGCCACCGGAGTGCTGCGCATCCTTGAGGCCGTGCGCCAGTGCGGGCTTGCCGGCACGTGCCGCATCTATCAGGCATCGACCTCCGAACTTTACGGCAAGGTGGAGCAGGTTCCGCAAAACGAACTTACACCGTTCCACCCTTACAGCCCGTATGCCGTGGCAAAGCTCTATGGATATTGGATTGTGAAAGAATATCGTGAGGCCTACGGCATGTTTTGCTGTTCGGGCATACTGTTCAACCATGAGTCGGAACGGCGCGGCGAGACATTCGTGACGCGCAAGATAACACTTGCCGCGGCGCGCATCGCGCAGGGCAAGCAAGATAAACTGTACCTCGGCAACCTGTCGTCGCTGCGTGACTGGGGCTATGCCAAGGACTATGTGGAGTGCATGTGGCTGATATTGCAGAACGACAGGCCCGAAGATTTTGTAATAGCTACCGGTGAGCAGCACTCGGTGCGTGAATTTTGCACGCTTGCTTTCAAGTATGCCGGCATCGAATTGCGCTTCGAGGGCGAAGGTGAGCATGAGAAGGGGATAGATGCCAAGACCGGGCGCGTGCTTGTGGAGGTGTCGCCCGATTTTTACCGTCCCACCGATGTTGTCAACCTGTGGGGCGACCCATCGAAGGCGCGGCGCGAGCTTGGGTGGAATCCGCAAAAGACCTCGTTTGAGCAACTTGTGAAGTTGATGGTAGACTCCGACATGGCCAAGGTGGCCATGGAGCGTGCCGGAGAGCGCGTGCGCATGAACCTTGCCGAGTATCTTGAGAAGGGCATAGTGAAATAGTATAGAAAAAACATTATCAAAGGAAATGGAAACAAATAACGAAACCATGCGCCGCAAGCGTGTGTTTGTGTCGGGCTGCTATGACATGCTTCACAGTGGACATGTGGCATTTTTCAAGGCTGCTTCGCAATATGGGGACCTGTATGTGGGCATCGGTTCGGATGCCACAATCGAGCAATTGAAAAGCCGCAAGACGGTATATTCAGAGCGCGAGCGGCTCTACATGGTCAAGGCGATACGTTACGTCACCGATGCCTACATCAATCAAGGCTCGGGCATGATGGACTTTGTTGATACCGTCGACCGTGTGAAACCCGACATTTTCGTCGTTAACAGCGACGGCGGATCGGAGACGAAACGTGAATTTTGCCGCAGTCGCGGCATTGAGTATATAGAATTGGAGCGCACTCCCGATGCAGGGTTGCAAGCGCGTTCCACTACGTCGTTGCGTGGTACGGTGCATTCGCATTTGCCTTATCGCATCGACATTGCCGGTACATGGATCGACCAACCGTATGTTTCCTGCCATGGCGCAGGGTGGGCCATCACTACATCGATTGAGCCTACGGTTGAGTTCATGGAGCGTTCGGGTATGTCGACATCGACCCGCAATGCGGCTCGCAAGATATGGCCATACGAACTGCCGGCCTACAACGAGGAGATGCTTGCGCGGCTGCTCTTCTGCTTTGAAAACGACCCTGAACGTGACGATGGCATTGTGTCGGGCGCGCAAGATGCGTTGGGAATATGTATGTCGGGGCTGTGCCGCCACTATTACGACGGTCGTTACTGGCCTTCGCGCATCGAGACGTGCCACGACGAGGAGGTGCTGTCGTGGCTTGAAAGCCACTTGTGCCTTGTGCCAATGTTCCCGCGTCGCCCCGGCACGTCGGTGGTGGAAGGGAAGGACATAACCGACGAGAAGGTGAAAGCTCTGACCGATGCGGCCGCCCGCTGCTGGGATGCCATACTGGCACGCGACCTTGACGGTTTTGCGGCGGCCTACCGCGACTCGTTTGCAGCGCAAATTGCCATGTTCCCCGGCATGATGGCCGAGGGTGTGCAGGATTATATCGACGCTTGGCGCGGCCGTTCGCTGGCATGGAAGATGACCGGAGCCGGCGGCGGGGGCTACCTTGCCCTTGTGGTCGACAGCCTGCCCGACGGTGCGATACCGGTAAAAATCAGGAGGTATAACGATTGAAAAAAACAGTGGCAGTAATGGAAAAGGATTCAAAAATATATGTCGCCGGACATCGCGGAATGGTGGGCTCGGCAATAGTGAGGGAGTTGCGCCGCCGCGGGTATGAGAATATCGTGACCCGCACGCATGGCGAACTCGACCTAACCCGGCAAGATGCCGTGGAACGCTTCTTTGCCGCCGAACGTCCCGAGTATGTGTTCCTCGCAGCTGCCAAGGTGGGCGGCATCGAGGCCAACCGGTCGGCCCTCGCTGATTTCATGTATGACAACATGATGCTCGAAATGAACGTAATCCATGCAGCATGGCAGAATGACTGCCGCAAACTCGAGTTCCTCGGCTCGTCGTGCATCTATCCGCGCATGGCTCCGCAACCGATGACTGAGAGTTGCCTGCTTACGGGAGAATTGGAGAAGACCAATGAGGCATACGCGCTGGCCAAGATTTCGGGATTGAAGTATTGCGAGTTCCTGAACCGTCAGTATGGTACCGATTACATAAGTGTGATGCCCACCAACCTGTATGGGCCCAACGACAATTACCACCCCGAACACAGCCATGTGTTGCCGGCGTTGATTCGCCGTTTCCACGAAGCCAAGGTGCAGGGTGCGCCGAGCGTGACTTGCTGGGGCGACGGCTCGCCGTTGCGGGAGTTCCTGTATGTGGACGACCTTGCCGACTTGTGCGTCTTCTTAATGGAGAACTACTCGGGCAACGAAACTGTCAATGCAGGCACCGGCAAGGAGATAACCATCAAGGCTCTTGCCGAACTTGTGGCCAAGGTTGTAGGTTACAAAGGCGAGATACATTGGGATGCGACACGTCCCAACGGCACTCCGCGCAAGTTGCTCGACGTGTCGAAGGCCACCTCGCTCGGTTGGCGCTACAAGACCGAACTTGAAGACGGCATACGTCTTGCCTACCAAGATTTCCTCAGCAACCCCATGCGTGCCGAGCGGTAGCCCGCCGGGGGCGAAGAATTTGTGGCATTGGGGCAGCAGAGGGTGTATCAAAATTATCATTTCAATGTGGCAGTAGAGACGCAAAATTTTGCGTCTCTACAATCAGGTTTGGGAAACCGCCTGATATTAAGTGCTTTATGCGTTGTTGCCGGTATTGAGATGCGGCACGCCACGTCTCTACGTGGGTAGAACAGATATGGCATGGCCGCGAGGGTGCATGTGCCGGGAGTTTCCGGCGTGCACTCTCGCGGCCTGTTTTGTGTCATGCGGCGGCCTGTTTTGTGTCATGCGGCGGCCGGTTTGCTACTTGCCTGCGCGGCGGCGTTTTTCCTGCCTGATTTCGCGCTGTATCTGGCCTTCCACGCGGTAGATGTTCATCACTTGGTCGGCATTGAGGAATTCGGCATACCGGCGGATGTATTTCTTCTGTAATTCGATGACACGCGCGTTTATGTCGAGCCGTTCTGTCATGACGTTGCATGCGTCGTTGGCGTCTGCCGGTTTGTAGCCGCGGCGGTATTTTCTTGATTTGAATATGCCGTTAAGTTCCCCTATGTAGCTTTTGTAGAGTGGGATTAGCTGCTCGGTTTGCGAATCTGTAAGGCTCAGCTTCTCTTGCATCATTTTCATTTTGGCGTTGAACAGCAATGCAGCCTGTTCCTTGTCGAGGCCTTTGCGATCTTGAGCCTGCATCTCAAGACCGGCTGCGATGCAACACAATGCTATGAGGATGATAGTGTAGAGTTGTTTCATAATTGTCATAGTTGTGGGTGTTTATTCTTCGTTTTCATCATAGTCAGAGGGAAGGTCGTCGAACGAATAATAATCGAGGGCGGCAAGCTCATCGTTGCTCATTGCCGACAGCACATCGCTCAGCGAACTGCTTTGTGCAATGGTTTCGGCTGTGGGGCCGGTTGCACGGTTGTCGGTAACAACAGGGATTATTAATGCGGCGGCAATCAATGCGGCTGCCATGGAAGTGGCTGCTATGCCGATGCTGCGCGAGAAAATCGAGCGAGCGGGGCGTTTGCTGCGGGCTATGGCCCGGTCGGCACATCGATCCACAAGCCGGCTGACGTATTCCTCGGTTTCCACGTAGGGCATTCGTTTGCCCACTGTTTCAAAATCGGCTTTCATAATGAATTTTCTTTTAGATAGTTTTTTATTTTCGATACCGCGAAGTGATAGTTGGTCTTTAGCGTATTCACGTTTTTGCCTGTGACCTTGGCTATTTCTTCGTAAGGCATTTCGTCGTAATATCTAAGGTTGAACGCAAGTCGCTGTTGTGTGGGCAGTTGCAACACCGCTTTTTGGAAAAGCATTTCGGCTGAGTCGGCATCTACTCCGGCTTCGTCTTCAAGTTTTTCGACAAGTGTCTCGCCGAGGCTGTCGATTGAGCGGAATATGCCCGACCGTCGGCGCAACAGCCGCAGAGCCTCATTGGTGGCGATACGGTAAACCCACGTACCCAATGAGCTTTTTTGTTCAAACTTGTCGATGCCGGCGAGTATGTTGATGGCAGTTTCCTGCATCACATCTTCGGCATCTTCGTGTGCGACGACTATGCGGCGTATGTGCCAGTAAAGTCTCGACCCGTATTTGGCAAGCAGCAGTCGGTAGCCTTTTTCCCGGTTGTCGGGTGACTTCAGCATAGCCACCAATTGGTCGTCGTCGATTTGTTGTGCCACAGTTTTCAGTTGTTTTACGATTATTTGATACTTATGATGAGTAGAAGTTAAAGTGTTAAATGTTAAATTCCTGAATTTAACATTTGCGCCCGGTAGCAACCATTAGCGCAGCCAACCAATAGCTTTCTTTTTTATTTGCTCATACCAAGCGTTTTCATCTTCGCAGTTATTTGCTATTTCACGGGAAAACTCAAATAAAGCTCTTACTTGGGTGGGATTTGGGATGTAACCAGCCATGTAACTGTCTTCAAGCATTTTCCTGAAAATGCACAAAGGCAGTGGGATTATAACGGATTTACCACCGTAATATGAAATATTCATATTATGTAGGGCATAGAAATGGGCAACACATGCTTCGTTTATGGCAGGAGCCACAAACAGACAGTAGCATGGCCGTCCGCTTGACTTTTTCATTTTGCCCAAATGACGGCTCACAGGCTCGCTTTCCATCTCATACTGTTTCTGTCCCGTTGCCATGGTTACTTCTACCGTCAGGATAAAGTCGCCGTAATCACAAACTATATCGGCCATGTTTCCTTGTGCCGTGGAAAGTGGCTTGCCAAAGTCATCGAAGTTTAAGTTTGCTTTTATTTCTCCGCCGTCGAGCATAGTCATGGCGCGCCAAGTGTTCCATTCAAGCATTAACGGAGCATCATATAGCTCCGACCGTTCTATTTGGTTGAAAGTGCTTTGTATGTCATCATACAGTTTATAGTCTTTTATCGCTCTTACTTGGCTTTGCAGGGTAGTATTTTTCCTTTGTTCGGTTAGGTTGGCAAGTAGTTCTTTTAGGTAGGCTGTGTCTGCGTTGCAATCAAATTCCGCCTTAGGAAATTCGTTGTGTAGCTTTGAAACGAGTTTTTGCTTGTTGTCGGTCAGCAGCAGTGGCAGCGCATCGTCGCCCAAATATTCAATGTAACTTTTTTCATCGTCTGTAAAGCAAGGGTTTCGGTCTATTGTTTGCAAAATATAGTCTACATCTTCAATGCGTTCAGGGGTGATGCTCAAAGACTTGCCTACATGTGAGACATTTACAAGCCCGGTGGAGCGCAGATAGCGAAAGCAGGCATCGGCATAATCGCGCATATTTCCCGATTGCGTTTTTAGAAATTTTTCCAATGAGGTATCATTGCTTTCGCGCGTGCGTGTTTCGCCGCTGGCTATTCTTTCCTTGTATATATTTGTGAGTTCGGTGTTTAGATATTCTGATTTAAATGTTTTGTAACTCCCTTTGTGTTCGGTTTTTGCAGCACGGAATGTTTTTATCTTCAGGATAATATTTTCAAAGTCGTGCCAATCGGTAAGTTGCATTCCGAAGATTTGCAGTTCGTCGAACTTCAATGTCCCCAAGGTGCGTACCAATCTAAGCATTTCCAAATAAGGCTTGATGCAAAATGTTGCAGCTTTTGGCGTTGGCTTGTGGTAGGGAGAGGGTATTTGGAACTTTAGCATTTGTCGCAGGAATACCTCTTCTTTCCTCTTTGATTCAAGCAATGCTTTCCCCGCCGGCGTAAGGGCTATGCAAGGTGACAAAGTTACGAAACCAAGAGATTTTGGCGCACGGTTTATCCTGTCACGGGCACTTAATGCCGGGTTGTTTTCTCCTTTCCCGTTGAAGAATTGTTCATCGCGCAAAATGTTCATGAAGCTGCATTGCGAGGCATTGTTCCAAGTTCGGCCGGCAAAATGCTTGTTGAGTAATTCTATTTCCGGAATCATTTTCTCGGGGGTACGGGGAGATGTTGTCAAAAACAGTACCTTGCTATTTACGGGGCGTGCCATATTGTTGTTTTGGTTCAAATAACCTTAATTGAGTGTTGCAACTTTCATACATTGGAGGATATTCTCTGATGTTGTCACGGCTTGCTTTGTAATTCGTGACTATGATATGTTTTGCTGTCGACTTAAAACGGTTGCGGATATTTACCGCATAATTTTTTTCGTATTCGTCTGTAATATACTCCTTATATAATTCTTGTGTCAATGGTGTGCTGCCAATTACCATCAGTGCCTTGCAGGGCAGATTGGCGAAATCCCGGGCCAACCGCTTGTGGCTGTCCTCGTTGAATCCCCCCCTAAATACTTCATTGCCGTAATCGGAAAAAATGCAGTCGTATGGAGGGTCGAGGAAAACAAAATCATCTTTCCCACACATGTCGAAGATGTTGGCATAGTCGGTATTGAATATTTCGGCGCGTTGTAGTAACCGGCTGTGTGCAAGGGTTACAGAATCGGTGTTGAGGTGCTTGTATCGGCCGAACGGCACGTTGAACTCACCATGTGCATTGTATCGTATCATTCCGGAGTAAGCCGTTTTGTTGATATAATAGTATAATGCGGCATCCGAATATTTTTTGGCGGCAATGCCGTTGAACATGTCGCGAAGTTTGTAATACAATATCTCGTTTTTATCTTCGACTTTTTTGTCGGACGACAATTTCTTTAGTGCGTCGAAGTCGCGCCTGTTGCTTGAGTATTCGGCTTCCAGCGCATCGAGTTCTTTGCGCAGGTTGCCGAAATTGTCGCGTACTCCATGGTAGAACTCGATGAGCTTTGAGTTTATGTCGTTGATTATGGCTTGGTGCGGTTCGAGGTGGAAGTATAATGCTCCTCCGCCAAAGAACGGTTCGACATAACGCCCGGAAAAACAAGGAATGTGCCGTAATATGTTAGGTATTTCCTTGGATTTGCCACCCCTGTATTTAATCATTGGTTTCATTGAGTCCAATCTGTGTTTTATAAGCGATACGCAAAATTAGGAAATTTATGTGTGCAAATGAAATTTGGCGGGGCGGTTGGTGCGTCAGAAGTCGATTTTAGGGGGATTGATGAAGTTGTGCATGGCGAGTGCCGGATAGTCTTTCTTCATGAATGTTTCGCCGATAATGAATCCTGAATACCCTATTGTGCGCAGGCGGTGCAGGTCGTTGTGCGAGCAGATGCCGCTCATTGCCACTTTGGTGGCATCGGCAGGCAGGCGTGACATCATGTTGTAGGCTGTGTCGCGGTTGATGGTTTGCGTGTGCAGGTTGCGGCTGTTGACGGCGATGATGTCGGTACATGCCGGGATTTTTGCAATCTCTCCCGGGCTGCCCACGGCAAGCACAACCTCCATGCCGAATCGGTGTGCGACTACCATCATTGCTTCAATCTCGTCGCGCGCGAGCGCTTCGGCAAACAGCAGTACGGCATCGGCACCGTATACGTAAGATTCGAGTATCTGGTACTTGTCGATGAGCATGTCGACGCGCAGTATCGGAATATTGGCGACATGAGATGCTGTGGCAAGGTCGGTGATTGCGCCTCCGTAGAACCGGGTGTCGGTTACCACGGCCACGGCTGATGCACCATTGAGTGCAAAGCCTTTAATAGTCGATGATGCGCAGGCTTGCGGATTCAGATGCGATTGTAGTGGAGTGCGGCGCTTGAACTCGGCGATTATGCCGCTGTAATTGCCTTTGACTGCACCCTTCAGAGACAGAGGGGTGCGGCGTTGCCGTCGTGCAAGGTCGAACAATTGCGATTCGCCGACTGCGAATTTCATTGCTTCGACTTCGGCACGCTTGTTTTGTATGCTTCGGGTTAAGTAGTCTTCCATTTCCGTCCCCTGTTTTCTTTGCAAATATAGTGAAAGTCGAGCGCACTGCGAAAAAAACGTGCTTGCACGCTTTTTTTTCGTAGTGCCGAGGCGCATCCTGTATTATGAAAATATAGTGCAAGGTGAGAGCAAAAACAAATGGAGCTTGCTCCAATTTGGTTTTGCCGAGCCGCCGCCTGTATTATGGAAATATAGTGAAAGGTGAGAGAGGGTGTATCAAAATTATATTTCTATGGCATTGTGACCGTAGAGGGTGTATCAAAAATTATCATTCCAATGTGGCAGTAGAGGGTGTATCAAAATGCGATTTTGCCATGAGTAGAGACGTGGCGTGCCGCGTCTCGATGTTCGCAACAACATATAAAACATTCAATATCAATAGTTTATCCAACCAGATTGTAGAGACGCAAAATTTTGCGTCTCTACTGCCACATTGAAATGATAATTTTGATACACCCCCTACAACCGGTTTGATAAGTTGTTGATATTTAATGTTTTATACGCTGCCACTCCCGTAGAGACGTGGCGCGCCGCGTCTCTACAACATCAATGTCGGAATTTTGATGCACCCCTCTGCAATCGGGGTAGTAATGTGGCGGTATTTAATTGTGTCTTTTTTCCCTGCGAGCCAAAGGCATCAGCATTCAAACATGCGGCTGCGGGCGAGCATGCAGGCCCCCACGATACCGGCCTTTTCTTTCAGCTTCGATGACATGATTACCGAATCCTTGTTGACAAGGTTGAGCGAATATTTGCGTATCGCCGACTTGATGGGTTCGGTCAGGTAGTCCTCGGTAAAAGAGAGCTTGCCGCCTATTATTACCAGTTCGGGGTTGAATATATTGATAAGCGAAGCCGTGTATTTGCCTAATTTTTGTCCAATCTCTTCAAGAATCTCGATGCACAACGGGTCTTCCTTGTTGATGGCATCGATGATGTGGTCGAGCGTAATATCTTCGCCGGCATTTATGCGGTCGGATAAAATGGAGGTTTCGCCGCCTGCGATGCGTTCAAGCAGAACACGGTGCAACGCACGCCCCGAAGCCTCGGTTTCGAGGCATCCTTTTTTGCCGCAGTGGCATAGGATTTCGTTGTCGAAGGCAGGGATATGCCCGAATTCGCCGGCAAATCCCGACTTCCCGGTGTAGATTTTGCCGTCAATAACGATACCTATTCCCAGCCCCCAGTTGACGTTGATGAAGATGATGTCTTTCTCGCCGTCGACACAGCCGTTCATGAACTCGCCGTAGGTGAGAGCCCGCGTGTCGTTGTCGATGCACACCGGGTAGCCGATTTTCTCGGTCAGTGTGCCCGACAGCGGTTGTTCCGAGAAGTTGAAGATGCTGAAGCTGTAGCCCGACTCGGGGTTGACGCGCCCCGAGATGTCGACGCAGATGTTGAGTATCTTGTCGTGGTTGATGTTGAGCCCGTCGATTTCTTCCCTCACTATGCGGCACAGCTCATCGAGGGCTTGTGGCGTGTTTTCAAGGTTGTAGGGTATGCCTACCTTGTGGAATATCAGGTCGCCCTTGAAGTTAATCATGCCGATGTCGAGCGAAAAGCGGTTCATGTCAACTCCGATGAAGTAGCCCGATTCGGGGTTCAGCCCGTAGAGGATGGGGTGCCGCCCGCCCGACGTTTCCAATTTGCCGTATTCGTTGATGAATCCGTCCTCGCTCATCTCGCCGATGAACTTGGTGACGGTGGGAATGCTCAAGTTCAATTCTTTCGACAGCTCGGTAATGGTGGAGCTGCCATTATATATATAATGTGCAATAATCTTCTTTTTCAGGATGGCATTTTTAGAGCCTTTTTCCAATTCCTTGAGCAACGTTTGTGTCATACGATATGGCTGTGTTTGATGAAATTTGCGTAAATGGCTGTATTATAAGTGTATATGGGGAAATCTTCTAATCTCAACTATACAAAGTTAGTAATTCTTGAAACGTCCGTATTTTAAAAATAACAAAATAACAATTAATAAATATTTAAGGGCTGTTTTCGGTGGGTAGAAAATTAAAAAGTTAAATATAGGGGGGGGCATAATAAAAATCTTTATTAATGTTTGGAAAGTTTATAAAGTATGCCTACTTTTGTGTCGTACATAAAAGAAAAATACTGTCAAATAATATCATCAATTATGAAAAATAGTAGTCGAAGGGATTTCCTTAAAAAAGCAGCCTTGGCCGGAGCGTCAATGGCGGTAATTCCGTCACTTGCTTCGGCAATGACGAGTTGCGGAGCATCGGGCAAAGAGGATGGCCAGGCGTCATCGGGGTTGGCCGAGGGCGTTGCTGCCGCCGGTGAGTTGATAGTTCCGAAGAATAACGGTTTGCGCATCACCGGGACGTTCCTCGATGAAATATCGCACGATATTCCTCACCAAAACTGGGGCGTGAAAGAGTGGGACCAAGACTTCAAGAACATGAAGGCCATCGGCATCGACACGGTGATACTTATCCGCTCGGGCTACCGCAAGTTTATCACCTATCCGTCGAAGTACCTGCTGAAGAAAGGGTGTTACATGCCGTCGGTCGACCTTGTGGAAATGTACCTGACGCTTGCCGAGAAATATGGCATGAAGTTCTACTTCGGCCTTTATGACTCAGGGCGTTACTGGGACACCGGCGACCTCAGCTGGGAAATCGAGGACAACAAATATGTCATCGACGAGGTGTGGCAGCAATATGGCACCCGCCACAAGAGCTTCGGCGGCTGGTACATAAGCGGCGAAATAAGCCGTGCCACCAAGGGCGCAATAAAGGCGTTCCATGCCATGGGTAAGCAATGCAAGGATGTTTCGGGCGGTCTGCCCACGTTCATCTCGCCATGGATCGACGGCAAGAAGGCCGTGATGGCAAGCAGCGGTTCGCTCACGCGCAAAGATGCGGTGTCGGTGGAACAGCATGAAAAAGAATGGAACGAGATATTCGACGGCATACACGATGTTGTAGACGCTTGCGCTTTCCAAGACGGACATATCGACTATGACGAGCTTGACGCATTTTTCACCGTCAACAAGAAACTTGCCGACCGCTACGGCATGCAATGCTGGACCAATGCCGAGTCGTTTGACCGCGACATGCCCATTCGCTTCCTGCCCATCAAGTTTGACAAGCTGCGCATGAAACTTGAGGCTGCCAAGCGCGCCGGTTACGACAAGGCGATAACATTTGAGTTCTCGCATTTCATGAGCCCGCAGTCGGCCTATCTGCAAGCCGGTCACCTCTACGACCGGTACAAGGAATACTTCGACATAAAGTAATATCGATGGAATCGGTTAAGCAAAATATAAATTTCGGTTACATGGCAGGGCTGTCGGTAGTGGCGGCCTTGGGTGGATTTTTGTTTGGTTATGATGCAGCTGTGGTATCGGGGACGGTATCACAGGTTGCATCGCAATTTGCACTCGACGAGTTGCAAGTAGGTTGGTTTGTTGGGTGTGCGCTCATAGGTTCGATAGTGGGAGTGGCATTTGCCGGAAAGATGAGTGACTCGTGCGGCCGCAAGCACACGTTGCTTGCCGCGGCGTTGTTCTTTGCCGTTTCGGGTGTCGGGTGTGCGTTTTCCACATCTTTTCCCATGCTCGTTGTGTCGCGCATGATAGGCGGCATAGGCATAGGTGTTGTCTCGATAGTGTCTCCGCTTTATATATCCGAAATTTCGGTGGCGCGCTATCGCGGACAGCTTGTGTCGCTATATCAGCTTGCCGTTACCATAGGATTCTTGGGCGCATATCTTGCCAACTACGGGCTGTTGCATTTCTCGCAAAGCGGGGCTGCATTTGGCTCGGAGTGGATGCATCGCATTTTCGTATCGGAGGTATGGCGTGGCATGCTCGGCTTGTCGGGTGTGCCTGCCATTTTGCTGTTCGTGTTCATATATTTCATTCCCGAGAGCCCGCGGTGGCTTGTGCTGCGGGGTAGGGACGACAGGGCGCTTGGCGTGTTCAAGAAAGTGTACCGCAACGACGCCGATGCCCGGGCGCAACTTGCCGAGACGCGTTCGGTCATTGGTTCCGAAACGCGTTCCGACTGGAAAGAGCTGCTGCGTCCCGGCATCCTGAAGGCCGTTATCATCGGTGCTGCCATTGCCATTCTGGGGCAATTCATGGGTGTAAATGCAGTGCTTTACTACGGGCCGACGATTTTCGAGCAGGCCGGCTTGTCGGGCGGCGATGCCCTGTTCAGCCAAGTGCTTGTGGGTATCGTGAATGCCGTCACTACGATAATTGCAGTTTTCATCATCGACCGCGTGGGGCGCAAGACGCTTGTTTATTACGGTGTTTCGGGTATGGTGGTGTCGCTGTTGCTGATAGGTTTCTACTTCCAATTCGGCGAGTCAGTGGGGCTTGGCAACACTTTCCTGCTCACTTTCTTCCTGCTCTATGTGTTCTGTTGTGCAATTTCCATTTCGGCGGTGATTTTCGTGTTCTTGTCGGAGATGTACCCCACACGGGTGCGCGGCATGGCCATGTCGGTGGCGGGCTTCTCGCTGTGGGTGGGCACTTACCTTGTGGGTCAGCTCACGCCGTGGCTGTTGCATAATGCCACTCCGGCGGGTACGTTCTTGATATTTGCCTTGATGTGCGTGCCTTACATCTTGATTGTGTGGAAGTTGATGCCCGAGACTACGGGTAAATCGCTCGAGGAGATTGAACGATATTGGACTAAAGACAATTGACAATTGACGATTGATAATTGATAATTAACAATTAAAACTATATACGCATGGATTTCAACAAATTGGCTAAACAGTATAAGGATGAATTGCTCGACAGTGTTCTTCCTTTTTGGCTCACCCGTTCCCAAGACAAGGAATATGGTGGTTATTTCTCGTGTCTGAATCGCGACGGGTCGGTGTTTGATACCGACAAGTTCATCTGGCTTCAAGGCCGTGAGGTGTGGCTCTTTGCCATGCTCTACAACAAGGTGGAAAAGCGCCAAGAGTGGCTCGACTGTGCCATTCAGGGTGCCGAGTTCCTGAAGAAATACGGGCACGACGGCAATTATAACTGGTATTTCTCGCTCGACCGCTCGGGCCGTCCGTTGGTTGAGCCTTACAACATTTTCTCTTACACGTTTGCAACGATGGCCTTCGGGCAATTGGCATTGGCGACCGGCAACAAGGAGTATGCCGACATAGCCAAGCGCACATTCGACGTTGTGCTTGCCAAGCGCGACAATCCCAAAGGCAAATGGAACAAGTTGCACCCCGGCACTCGCAACCTGAAGGGGTTCTCGCTGCCGATGATATTGTGCAACCTCTCGCTTGAAATAGAGCATCTGCTCGACAAGGATTTCCTTGAACGGGTAATCGAGGAGTGCATACACGAGGTGATGGAGGTATTCTATCGCCCCGAACTCGGTGGCATCATCGTGGAGAATGTGCTTGACAACGGCGAACTGTCCGACTCGTTCGAGGGTCGCCAAGTCACACCGGGGCACGACATCGAGGCCATGTGGTTCATCATGGACCTTGGCAAGCGTCTGGGTCGTCCCGAACTCATTGAAAAGGCCAAGAACATCACGCTCACCATGTGCGACTATGGCTGGGACAAGGAGTTTGGCGGCATATTCTACTTCATGGATCGCAAGGGATTCCCGCCGCAACAGCTCGAATGGGACCAAAAGCTGTGGTGGGTACACATCGAGACACTCATTTCAACCATCAAGGGCTATCAGCTCACCGGCGACCCGCGTTGCCTCGAATGGTTTGAGCGTGTGCACGACTACACATGGTCGCACTTCAAGGACACGGAATATCCCGAGTGGTATGGCTACCTCAACCGCCGTGGCGAGGTGTTGCTGCCGTTGAAAGGTGGCAAGTGGAAAGGTTGCTTCCACGTTCCGCGCGGCCTCTTCCAGTGCTGGCAGGTACTCGAACAATTGAAAACACGTGAATAATATATTTTTTTTGAACCATTAACTAAACACAATTTGCTTATGAAAAACAATTTGCTTCATGAAAGAACTTGTCGGAGGTTTTCGACGATTCTTCTATGCGGGTTGTTGAGCTTGGGTGCTGCCACCGCAGTGGCCCAATCACCGCAAGGCCAGTCCCAAAGGACAATAAAGGGAACTGTCGTCGATGAAGCCGGGGATCCCATCCCGGGTGCCAATGTAATAGTGCAAGGTACATCGAGGGGGGTGGTATCGGACATCGCCGGACAGTTCAGGATTCCTGCGTCGGATACCGATAGCATAGAAGTTACTTTTGTTGGTTACGGAAAAGAAGTTGTTTCGGCGGGGCGCGACAACGTAACTGTTACTCTCGCCCCGACATCGGAACAATTGCACGAAGTGGTGGTTACCGCATTGGGTATCAAGCGCGAAAAGAAAGCACTTGGTTATGCCATGCAGGAAGTGCCGGTAGGCTCGCTTACCGAAAACAAGTCGGTGAGCCTCACCAACATGCTTCAAGGTAAAATCGCCGGTGTGCAAATCAACCAGTCGGGTTCGGGTATGGGCGGTTCGACGCGTGTCGTATTGCGCGGTATGAACTCGCTCAGCGGAAACAACCAACCGCTGTGGGTCGTTGACGGTATTCCAATCAACAACGACGGCGGTGGCGGAATTGAAGACCAGTATGGCGGTACCGACATGGCAAGCGCAGCCTCGCAAATCAACCCTGAAGACATCGAGAGCATATCGGTGTTGAAAGGTGCAAATGCTGCCGCGCTTTACGGTTCGCGCGCACAGAACGGTGCCATCATCATCACCACCAAGAAGGGTAAACACGGGCAACCGCTGTCGCTCGAATATAACGGCAACGTGCAGTGGACTACGGTGTATAACTCCTATGACTACCAGAACGTGTACGGACAAGGCTCGGGCGGGGTGTTCAATACTGCCTCAAAGGGTAGTTGGGGACCGCGCATGGAGGGTCAGATGGTCGATCACTGGCGCAAAGTATTCTATGGCGACACCAGCTTTGGCAGCCAATATGCCTTGCTGCCGCAAGACGATTACATAAAGGATTTTTATGACACGGGCTTGATGTACTCCAACTCGATAACCGCTACCGCCGGCAGCGACAACATGACCGGTCGCCTGTCGTTTACCGACAGCCGCAACAACGGCAACGTGCCCGAGCATGAAATCAACCGCCAGTACTTCGACTTGAACACCGAGTTCCGCAACGACTTCCTCACCGTGGGCGTAAAGGCCAATTACATGACCGAGAACGTTGAGAACGCTCCCGCGCAAGGTAGTTACGGATTGATGTGGCAATTCATCTCGATGCCTCGCGGCATACGCCTGTCGGACTTGGCTACCAACAACATTTTGTCGACCGGCAAGGTAATGAACTGGTCGGGCCCGGCCGAGAATTTCTCGAACCCCTACAAGTTCATAATGTCGGAGAATGGCAACGAGACCAAGCGCAACCGCTTGCTGGGCAACATCAATGCCACATTGAAGCTGACAAGCTACTTGAGCCTGTCGGGTCGCGTGGGTATCGACTGGTACAACGACCAATACCGCATGTATGCACTGAATGTGGCCGACGGTGGTTCGGCAGCAACCGAATATATCCACAACGAGACCACTCACAAGGATTTCACCGCCGACGTGATGCTTAATTTCAACAAGACGTTCAACGACTTCTCGGTTGTTGCCAACCTTGGTGCATCGGTTGAAAATCAGCAGTATGAAGGCGTGTCGGGTTCGGCCGGAGAGTTCCTCATCGACGATTTTGTGTGGATGGGCAACGGCGACGACCCGGTGGCCGGCGAATCGTTCTACAAGAAAGAGATACAGTCGGTGTTCGGTAACGCATCGGTAGGTTACAAGGGTATGGCATACTTGGATTTCACGGCACGTAACGACTGGTCGTCTACTCTGCCTGCCGCCAACCGTTCATATTTCTATCCTTCGGTGAGCTTGAGCGGAATTGTTTCGGAAATGTTCCGTATGCCCGACTGGATTGACTACTTGAAAGTGCGCGGGTCGTGGGCAAAGGTAGGTAACGACACCGATGCTTACCAACTTGCATACGCTTACAGCCAATACGTGAGCAACGTCAACGGCGGAAAAGTGCTTGAAATGCAATTGCCGAGCACATTGCCGCTTGCCGACTTGAAGCCCGAAAGCACCAATTCGTGGGAAGCCGGTTTCGAGTGGCGCATGTTCAAGAACCGCTTGGGCATCGACTTCACATATTACCGCAGCAACACCACCGACCAGATTCTGGCCATCAACTCGCCCATACCGTCGGGTTACACACTGAAGATGATAAATGCCGGCAAGATGCGCAGCGAGGGTGTGGAATTGCAGATTACCGGCACGCCCATCAAGACCAAGGACTGGCAATGGGACGTAACTCTTAACTGGGGTCTCAACCGCACCAAGTGTATCGAACTGGGCGGAGGCGTGCAACGCTACACGCTCGGCAGCACATCGATTGCATCGGTTGTTGTGAACGAGGGTAGCGACTATGGCGACATCGTTGCAACCAAGGCTTACCAACGCGACGCACAGGGCCGCATCTTGATAGGCGACGACGGGCTGCCACTGACCGAGACCGACAAGGTGATAGGCAACATGCTCCCCGACTGGACCGGTTCGTTTGGTACAACACTCACTTGGAAGGGAATTTCGCTTAACGCCTTGATTGACGTGCGTGTGGGTGGCGACTTCATCTCAATGACCGATGCCGATGCAACGTTCTACGGCACATCAGAGCGCACACTCGCAGGTCGTGACCAAATGGTAGTAGACGGTATACTTGCATCAACGGGGCAACCCAACAATATCCCCGTTACTGCCGAAAGCTACTGGAGCAACGTAGGCGGCAGCAACGGTGTAGCCGAGGAGTTCATGTACAGCGGAACATACGTAAAGATGCGCGAGTTGTCGCTTGGCTGGACCTTGCCCAAGAAGTGGCTTGAACCCATCAAGTTGCAACAGGTGAAACTGTCGTTTGTGGCACGTGACTTGTTCTACTTCTACAAGGATGCGCCCATCAATCCCGAGTCGGCAATGTCGTATGCCGACTACTACCAAGCCTTCGAGTATGGCTCAATGCCTCCGACACGTAGCTTTGGTTTCTCTCTGAACATTAAATACTAACATTCATTGATACCGATTATGAAACTATATAAATCATCACTGTTAGGTATACTGGCTGCCGGGTTGCTGTGTGGGTGCACTGACCGTTTCGATGAGATGAATACCAACCCCGGAACAGTGACCGAAGCCAATTTGAAGTATATCTTGCCGACCGTGCAGGAACTTGCCTGCCATGTCGATGCAACGGGTTACTATCAACTTGCCGACAACTTGTATGCACAGAAGTATTGCCAGTATTTTGCAAATATGAGCACATCGTTCCCAACCGACCGTTACGGTTACAACGACAGTTGGTCGGAAGCCGGCTTCTGGACTCCGTATTACTTGGTACTCAAGCACATGAAGGTTGCCAAGGAAACGGCTGCCGCCAATCCCGACCAGAGCAACTTTTGCCAAATGATACGCATCATCACTGCGTGGAACACGATAGGAATGACCGACTGCTTCGGCGACATTCCTTATTCTACCGCCGGCGTGGGTGAGACGCAGAACGCGTATGATTCGCAGGAGTCGATTTACCGCGACGTGTTCAAGGAATTGACCGAGGCTGCAGCTGCCCTGCAAGCCAACGGCGGGCAGGAGACTTGCGATGCCAACAACGACCTTATCTTTGGCGGTGACGTGCAAAAGTGGATACGCTTTGCCAACTCGCTACGCTTGCGCTATGCCTTGCGCATACGCTTTGTCGATCCCGCTTGGGCACAGCAAGAGGGTGAAGCCGCCCTTGCTTCGCAACTGATGGAGAGCAATGACGACAATGCCTACATTACATGTGCCGCCACGGGCGGTTACTCGTGGGGCAACCCGCTTTACCAGATTTGCGGTTGGAGCGAATTTGCCATGAGTGAGAAAATGTATGAAGTGCTCACAGGGCTCAGCACGGTTGAGGACCCGCGTCTGCCGTTGTGGTTTGGTGTAACACAAGCTTATGCCAATTGTATCGCAACTGGAGCTTCCACGGCAGGTGTTCCCAAGTATAAGGGACTTGCCAACGGATTGAGCGTTGTGGAACTTGGGCAGCCTGAAAACAGCAATACCCAAAACTCGTTCACATGGGGCTTGCAGGCATTCCCCGAATACAACACCACAGGAGCTTCTGGAAACTGCGGCAACATACCTGTTACCAACGTGCCATTGAAGGTGATGACCTACGGCGAAGTATGTCAACTCAAGGCTGAGGCTGCACTTGCAGGTTGGAACGGTGCCGGCAGCGCACAGCAGAACTACGAGGATGGCATCCGCGCTTCGCTTGCCGACGAGCGTTCGTTCCTTAGCGACAAGAGTCTCTCCGACACGTCGAACGATGATACTTACATCACTACCGGTGACGTGGCATGGAGCAGCGACCCGAACAAGCAATTGGAGCAAATCATCACGCAAAAGTGGCTTGCCCTCTACCCGAGCGGCGTGGAGGCTTGGGCCGAGGTGCGCCGCACCGGCTATCCCGAGATGATTTCGGTAAAGCACAGTGAGGATCCGAATATCGACCCTGCACAAGGTGAGTTTATCAGCAAGATACGCTATATCGACTCGGAACGCCGCGAAAATGCAGCCAATGCGCTCTCGCCAAGTCTCAACCAAGGCCAGGGCGACGGCTCGACCGTCAAGGTATGGTGGCACACGGCCAACGGACAATAAATGAACAAAGTGCAAGAAAGTTTTTAATAATTGATTTTTAGAACAGGGTGTGCCGGAGAGAATGCCAAGTATAACTTCGGCACACCTTGTTTCTATACTTTTTAATAAGTTGAAGATATATATAAAAATGAAAGTAACGGTGTCGTTAATGATGGCTGTGGCGGTCGGGCTTGCGGGCTGCGAGGCTGCCGCCGGCGCGGGCATTGGCGGGCGGGTTGCCTGCGATGGACGCGGGCTGGCCGATGTGATGGTGACTGATGGATATAATTGCGTTGAGACCGATGGCGACGGGCGTTACAGCATGGAGCTTGACGGTGATGCGCGATTTGTGTACATAACCACCCCGAGCGGCTACATGCCGCAGGTGGAAAAGTCGGTGCCGCAGTTTTACATGCCTGTGGAGCAGGGACGTACCGAATATGACTTTGAACTCGTCAAGAACCCGGTCGATGACTCCCGTCATGTGGCACTTGTGCAGGCCGATGTGCAGCTCACGTCGATGCAAGACCTTGAAACTTACAAGGGTTTGCTCAAGGATGTGACTGATTTCGCAGCCGGTTACCGGGGCAAAGCCGACGTGTTTGGCATTGACCTCGGCGACATGGTGGGCGACACGCCGTCGCTTTTCGAGCCATACGTGGATGTAGCCGCCGGAATGAACATGCCGGTGTGGCGTGCAATAGGCAACCACGACATGACGTATGGCGGACGCACGTATGAGTACTCGTATGCAAAGTTCGAGAGCATGTTTGGCCCCATCTATTACTCTTTCAACAAGGGTAAGGCGCACTACATTGTGCTTGACAATAACTTCTACGTAAACCGCGACTACCAGTACATCGGCTACATCGACGAGCGCACTTTCCGTTGGATAGAGCAAGACCTCGCCCGTGTGCCGTCTGACAACCTTGTGTTTGTCATCATGCACATTCCCGGTTGCCTCACCAAGGAATTGAAGTGGAATACGTTGATTCCCGATGAAACGAGCAACATTGCCGGGTTGTGGGAGTTGCTAAAGGGGCGCAAGGCACACTTGTTGACGGGGCATACGCACTTCAACTGGAACGTGTGCTTCAACGACTCGCTCATGGAGCACAACACCGCCGCCGTGTGCGGGATATGGTGGAAAGCCCCGGTGTGCATGGATGGCACGCCGCAGGGATATGGAGTGTATGAAGTGAACGGCACCGATGTGAAGTGGGTGTACAAGAGCATGGGTTACCCGGTGGATTACCAGTTGAGGGCTTATCCCGTGGGTGCGTCCGATGAATGCCCGACCGATATTGTGGCCAACGTGTGGAACTGGGACGAACAGTGGCGCGTGGAATGGCTCGAAAATGGCAAGGTGATGGGCGAAATGACGCGTTACGAGGGTTTCGACCCGATGGCGGCAGAGATTTGTGCCGACAAGGAACGTGTGGAATATGAGTGGATTAGCCCGATAAAGACACCTCACATGTTCCGTGCCACTCCGCATGATGCCTCGGCAAAGATTGAGGTACGGGCGACCGACCGTTTTGGGAATGTTTACACACAGACCATAAATGACAATTAAATCTTGATATTAATTATATGAAAATAAGAAATTTAATGATAGCCATGCTCGCCCTGCTTGCGTGCGCTTGCAGCAGCAAGCCGCAAGATGCGGGCGATGCAACCGGCAAGAAACCGGCATTGATGTGGATAGATGCCGAGGCCAATTTTGCACGGTTCCAGAATCGTGACTCCATCGATTATTATTTGCAGAAGATTAAGTCGCTGGGTTTCACCCATGCCATAGTGGACGTGCGTCCCATAACGGGCGAGGTACTGTATGACAGCAAGTTGGCTCCGCGCATGGAAGAGTGGAACGGCGCGCAGCGCGGCGACTTCGACTACCTCGGACACTTCATCGAAGAGGGGCACAAGCTGGGACTTGAGATACATGCGTCGCTCAACGTGTTCTGCGCCGGGCACAATTATTTCGACCGCGGCGTGATTTATTCGCAACACCCCGAGTGGGCGTCGATGGTGTATGACCCCGAAAAGGGGATTGTGCCTATAACCGAGATGAAACAGGACTACGGGGCAATGGTGAACCCGGTGAATGACGAGTACCAAACTTATATCTTGAACATACTCACCGAACTTGTCACCAAGTATCCCGACCTTGACGGACTGATGCTCGACCGCGTGCGTTACGACGGCATACGCGCCGATTTCTCGGACTTGTCTCGCAGTAAATTCGAGCAATACATAGGCAGCAAGGTGGAGAACTTCCCCGAAGACATATTGACGTGGGAAAAGGGCGACGGAGGCCGCTATGTGCCGGTGCCGGGACCGCTATCGAAGAAGTGGTTTGAATGGCGCACGAAGACCATCTACGACTTCATGGCACTTGCCCGCGAAACAGTGAAAAAGGCCAATCCCAAGGTGTCGTTTGGCACTTACACGGGAGCTTGGTATCCGTCGTATTACGAAGTGGGTGTGAACTTTGCAAGCAAGACCTACGACCCGAGCCTTGAATATGACTGGGCAACGCCCGAGTATAAGAATTACGGTTATGCCGAGCTTATCGACCTCTATGCCACCGGGAACTACTATACCGACATCACGCTTGAGGAGTATGCCAAGAAGAACAGCGTGGTGTGGAACGAGACCGACAGCCGCGGACAGTCGGGCACATGGTATTGCGTGGAAGGGTCGTGCATGCACTTGCGTGAGATAATGGGCCAAAACAAGTTCATGGGCGGGTTGCTCGTCGACCAGTATTACAGCGACCCGAGCAAGTTGACCGAGTCCATAGCCACCAATTTGCAGAAGTCGGACGGGCTGATGGTGTTTGACATCGTGCACATTATCGACCGCAACTTGTGGAAAGAAGTTGAGGCCGGCATGAAGGAAGGCGGGGCTATATGACAGAGACCGTTAAGCGCGCATATTCGCTTGATGCCCTGCGGGGCTATGCCATACTGACAATGGTGCTGTCGGCGACCGTCGCCGGCGGCATCTTGCCGGGGTGGATGTATCATGCGCAGACTCCGCCTCCCACCCACGAGTTTAACCCGGCGGTGCCGGGGCTGACGTGGGTCGACCTTGTATTCCCGTTCTTCCTGTTTGCCATGGGGGCGGCTTTCCCGTTCTCGATAAAGAAGCGCAGGGAAAGGGGGGAAAGCAACGTGCGGCTTGTGGCAGATGCCCTGCTGCGCGGGGTGCAGTTGGCATTCTTCGCCATCTTCATACAGCATTTTTACCCCTACATGCTCAGCAATCCGCAAGATGTGCGCTCGTGGCTGTTGGCAATATTGTGCTTTGCCGTGCTGTTTCCCATGTTTATGCGCCTGCCGTGGAAAGGCTTGCCGCAATGGGTGCATATTGGCGTCAAAGTTGGCGCATACGCCGCAGCCGTGTTGATGCTTGCCACGGTCGATTATGCGTCGGGACCGTTCAGCCTTTACACGAGCAACGTGATAATACTGTTGCTTGCCAACATGGCCGTCTTCGGGTCGGTGGTGTACATCTTTACGATGGACAATTGGCTCGCCCGCATAGCGGTGATGGCAGTGTTGCTGGGCATAACGCTCAGTGCCGGGGCAGACGGGTCATGGACCGCGACGCTGTTTGATTATACGCCGTTTCCGTGGCTCTACAAATTCGATTATTTGAAATACCTGTTTATCGTCTTGTCGGGCAGCATGGCCGGTGATTACTTGCTGCGATGGATGCGTATGCCCGAGGCAGGAGGGCAGGACGACCCGGGCAAATGGCGTGCCGTGGCATGCCTCTTGCTGGCCGTGGCGTTGATAGTGTCTAACCTCGTGTGCCTCTATGCCCGTTGGCTTGCCGCCAACTTGGTGATAAGCATCGTGCTGACAGCCGCCATGTATTTTGTGTTGCGACGGCACACCGGGGCGGCGTGGCTGTGGTTCAAGCTGGGGTGCCTCGGGGCAGGGTTGCTGCTCATAGGGCTGTGTTTTGAACCTTACCAAGGCGGAATCAAGAAGGATTATGCCACGATAAGTTATTTCTTCGTCACTTCTGGATTGGCGTGCATGGCACTGATTGCATTCCATGTGATATGCGACTATTTCAAGTGTCATCGAGGGACGGCATTCTTGGTAATGTCGGGGCAGAATCCCATGGTGGCATATGTTGCCGGCGACCTGCTGGTGATGCCGCTAATGAACCTGTGCGGGGTGCTTGCGCCGATGCTTGCCTTCATGCACACCAACGCGTGGCTCGGATTCCTGCAAGGCGTGTTGCTTACTGCACTGTCGCTGTTGGTGACTATGTTTTTCACACGTATAAAATGGTATTGGCGAACATGAAGTTTTAGGTTAAAGATTGTAAAAAAAAGATTGTTTATGAGTGTTTAGAGTGAGAGCGGACAGGATATTTTGGGGATATTCCTGCCCGCTCTGTTTTTTGTCGATGCGTGATGGATTACTGTGGTGTGACGAAGCTGCCGAAGAACTCCTGCATGCGGTTGTTCCAGTCGGGTTGCCTGACGGTGTGCCCGCACTCGGGATATATCACAAATTGCTTCTGTGACGAAATGAGGTTGTAACCGGCAAAGTTGGTGTGCGGCGGGCATGTGGGATCTTGCAGCCCCACTCCCATCAAGATGGGGCAGGTGATGCGCCGTGCAAAATTCTTGACATCGAAGTATGACATCATTTTGAGCAGCCCGGCACGGTTGCCGCTGTTCACACCCGCCTTGGCGAGAATGTCGGCGGTCCAAGTGGCTATCTCCAAGTAGTCGGGGTAATCGTTGAGGAACGGAATGTGGGGCGCACCGGCACGAATGCGCTTGTCGAGGGCGCAGGCCACAAGCGTGAAACCTCCCCCTTGGCTTCCACCTTCGGCAAATATGTATCGGGTGTCGGCTTCGGGCAGCGAGCAGACGAAATCCACGGCACGAATCAGATCCATAAATGCGCCGCGGTAGTAATATTGCTCCCTGTCGCCAATGCCGTAGGTGGCCCATTCGCCGTATTGGTTGCCGGGCTGGTTGAGTCCCTGTCCGCGTGTGCTTAGCACAAAATCTATGCACCGGGCATCTTCACGCGGCTCGGCGTACCAAGGCTTGCTGCCATAGCCCATGTAGTGTACTACCACCGGCAGGCGGTTGTTTTTGCTTGCTTTGTCGGGCATGGTCAGGTAGCCCTTTATTTCCACTCCTCCAAGCGATTTCATGCTCACCACGTATACCTTGCCGCCGTTGCCGCTCTTTTCTTTGTCTTCCGTCAGACGGTATTTGGGAGCAACGGCAGCCAACTCGTTGAGCGTGCGTTGCCAAAACTCGTCGAAGTCGGGCTGCGCATCGGGCAGCGAAACTATGTTTTCGGGTTCGTAGCCGATGTTGAATTTCTTCACTTCCGCGCCGTTGCCCGTTACCGTGCAGCCATAGAATCCCGGCATGAGGTTGAAATCAAATGTGAAATTGGTGCTGTCGCCTGCGGCGATTGTTGCCGCTTGGCTCATAGATGTTACCGGGCGGTGCGTGTCGGTTTCGATTGATAGGGTGACGCTGCACCGCTTCGGCAGGGTGTCGGCATTAGCCGCGCAAACGGTGATTTGCGGTTTTTCGGGGGCATTCCACCACCAGTCGTGGTGCATGGGTACGTTCCATTGTATGCCGGCAGCGTGCGACACCATGCCGGCAAAGGCCAGTGCCGCCGCTATCAGGATTTTGTTGATTTGTGTTGACATTTGTGTGTATGGTTTATTCAATGTTGTGTTTCATGATAACACGGACAACAAATTTATGAATAATTGCCGAAATAATATTGGAATTTGACCTGAATAACAGAATATACAATTGTGGTAGTAGAGGGTGTGTCAAAATAACAAGTGCGGCAAATCTTGCTTACAATTTATAACTGAATATGCGTGGTTAGTTGCCTCGGAGAGGCAATACTTTGCTTAACACTAAGTTTGCAGAGTGATTCCGGCGGAGCCGGAATACAAACAAAAAAAGAGGAAAATTTATATATAGT
>CALUMZ010000004.1 GCA_944321865.1 uncultured Muribaculaceae bacterium | reverse complement strand
ATTTGATGCCGTCGGGCAGCGTTGCCGGTCTCACGCAGCAAGACATGGCCGTGACTACCATACCACTGGCTCTGTTTGCCCTGTTTCAAATGAAGTTTGCAATCATCACCCCGTCGCTCATCACCGGCTCGTTTGCCGAGCGGGTCAAGTTCTCGGGCTACCTAATCTTTATGATGCTGTGGGTGATAGTGGTTTACTGCCCGCTTGCCCACTGGACGTGGCACCCCGAGGGGATTTTTGCCAAGATGCACGTCCACGACTTTGCAGGTGGCATAGTGGTGCATGCCGCGTCGGGTGTGGCCGCCCTTGTGGGGGCGTTGTTCCTTGGCAAGCGCACCAGTGAGGAGGGAAAAGCCGCCAATATCCCGTTTGTGCTGCTCGGAGCCGCGCTGCTGTGGCTCGGGTGGTTTGGTTTCAACGGCGGCTCGTCGCTTGCAGCCGACGGAGTGGCCATATCGGCATTCCTCAATACCAACACTGCCGCCGCCACGGCCATGGTTACGTGGGTGTTTCTCGACTGCCTGCTGGGTCGCCGTCCATCGGCCATGGGTGCAGCCATCGGCGCAGTGGTGGGCTTGGTGGCCATCACGCCGAGTGCCGGTTGGGTGACAGTGGGGCAAAGTTTCTTTATCTCGTTTGTAACCACCATTGTGTGCAACTTCGCTGTCACTTATAAGGCCAAGAAGCACCTTTTTGACGATGCGCTCGACGTGTTCCCCACCCACGGACTTGGCGGCATTGTAGGCACTTTACTGACAGGAGTGTTCACCTATTCCTACTTCTTCCCCGAAGGGGGCGAGGTGTCGCGCTTGCAATTTTTCCTCAACCACGTGGCTGCCGTTGCCATTGTATTTGGCTACACGTTTGTGATGAGTTATGCACTCTACTGGGTAACCAATAAGATGGTGCACATGCGTGTGTCGAAGCGCAGCGAGCGCATCGGGCTCGACCGCTCGCAGCACGACGAGCAGTATGGCGGTGACTTTGCCAACACCGAAATAGCCGAAGAGGTCCCCTCGGAGGAAGAATGGATGAAATCGGTTTCGGAAAATTAAGAGCCTGTTTAAATTTTGCTTAAAATAACTTGCAAAATTCAAAACTTCGCAAAATTTAAGCAGGTTCTTAGTTAAAAAGCCGCACCCCCGGCATTGTCCCGGGTGGTGCGGCTTATGTTTTGGTGCGCTTTACTATCGCAGGCGTAGCGTCAAGCCGGGTTTGAGCGAGCGGTGTGCGTTGCCTGTCGACAAGCGGTTCATTTTGCACAGTGACTTCAGTTTTATTCCGAACCGTTGGGATATGGAGTATACCGTATCGCCTGTCCGGGTGGTGTATATGCTTGGCGACGAGCTTCCGGCGGTTTCTCCCTTTTCCTCGATGTAGACGATGCTTCCGGCAGGTATCTGCTCGTTGCGTTGCCGCCAGCCCTTGTCGTTGAACGATGCGAGCTTGCGCGCCTTCATGCTAAATTCCTTGGCTATTTCGGCGTATGTGTCTCCCTCTTTTGCTATCACGCAATACAACTCGTTGCGTTTTACAATATCGTGTACGGCAGTTATTTCATTATATATTTCGCTGTCGATAGAGTGTTCAAGCGACTCGTCGCCTTCGAGATGCTTTGGTTTCGCTATGATGGGTTGGCCTGTGTCGTAGCGGTAAAGTTCGTATGTTTCTATTATTTCTATCAATTTGTCGGCATAGCGTTTGTCGGTGGCATACCCACATTGGCGCAATGTTCGTGCCCAGCCTTTATAGTCGGTGATTTTCAACTTGAACAGGGGAGCATAGCGTTTCTGTTTCAAAAAGCGGGCATGGTCTTCAAACGAGTCGTCGGCCGAGCGATAACTGCGGAAGCATTCGTTGGGAGCGTCGTCATTGGCATAAATCTTTCCTCCGTTCCACCTTTTCCCGTGGCACTTGATGCCGAAGTGATTGTTGCCTTGCGTGGCAAGGCGGCTGCGGCCGGCGCGGCTTTCGAGCAGGCCTTGCGCAAGTGTTATGCTTGCCGGTATGCCGTATTGTTGTTGGTGCAGGATTGCTATGTGGCGGTACGTGTCGATATATTCAAGATATGCCGCCGACTTGCCTTGGGCAGCCAATGACCCTGAAGCGATGCAAACAATCGCAATCAACAACTTGTATTTCCAAAAATTATGGATATATTTGCATAAACTCTGTTGTGGCATGGAAGAAATGATTTTGAATACAAAGATAAGAGTTTGCTCTTATAATGAACTCGGTGAAGATGACAAAAAATTGGTAGAAATGGCGAAAGATGCCACATTCCGGGCCTATACGCCGTATAGCAATTTCCATGTCGGTGCAGCCTTGTTGCTTGAAAACGGGGAGGTTGTTACCGGTGCCAATCAAGAAAATGCTTCATTCCCGGCCGGGACATGTGCCGAGCGGTCGGCAATTTTCTATGCGGCATCGCGCTATCCGGGGGTGCGTTTTGTGCGTCTTGCAATAACTGCGTGGCAGAAGGGCGATTTTGTCGAAGAGCCTACGGCTCCCTGCGGCGTGTGCCGGCAAGCCATTCTGGAATATGAGAAACTGGGGAAACAACCAATAGAAATTTTGCTATGTGGCAGGCATAAGGTATACCGCATCAATGGAATACGGGCATTATTGCCGCTTAGCTTCGAGGAATTTTAGTGATTGCATAAATCCCAAACGGTCAAATGACCGATTTGGGAAAAAAGCGATTAACCTGTATTGAGACAACGTGTTAATCGCTTTTTTTGTGCATGCTGTCGAGCAAGTCGAGCAAGCCCGTGGGTATGTCGGTAGTGGCGTATGCGTTGGTTATTCCTGAGTTTCTCAGCATTGTTATGTCGCCGGTGTGCCGTGCGAGGCAATATATGGGAATCGCTTTGCGCCTGACGGGGGTGATCAGGTATTGAAAAGCGACATTTGTCGCAATTGCAGGTGTAATGCTGTCGCAGATGATTATTACGGCATCGGTTTTATGCAGTGCTGCGTTGATGTGTGCTGCTCCGGGTATTATTGAAGTGGCGGCCTTTAGCTTGGCGTTGAAAAAGGATGCGAGTGCGCCTGCCATTCCGCCTCCTGCACCACCTCCCTTTATGTATGACACGTCGCGGCCGTTGTGCTTGAAGTATAACGAAGCCATGTTGCGCAGCCCGTTGTCGAGAATGTCGGTTGTCACATCGTTTGCTCCGAGTTGGCGTGCATGTCTCATTGAGGGCCCGGTGGAAGCGTAGAATGCCGAGTCGTCGTTTATTGCCACCGTGAAGCGGCATCTTTTTAACAGCGGAGCTATCTCGCTGTCGACGATTGAAGCGGCCCGCAGCATTTCCGAGCCTCTGTAGAGCGGCAATTCATTGCCATTGGGTGTCAGTATTTTGTAGCCGATGGCATTCAGCATACCTATCCCTGCATCGATTGTCGCCAATTCTTCGATTCCTATGACGAAGTTCCGGCACCCGTTGCGTAGCGCGTCGATAATCAAGTCTCCCACGCCCAATGTGAATGCCTTTGCGGGATTGCGGTTGCTGTCGTCAGGGTCGAAACCGCAGGCCTTGAATGCTTCGATGTAGGCCGTTTTCCCATCTTTGGTGATGAGGTATTCGGCTGTGTTGGCTATTGCGTGCCTGTTGCGTATACCGGCTGTCATGCAATGGCAGCCTTCGATATTTTCGGCGGCGGCATCAAGAAATCCGCTTCCACCCATTGTGATGGGCAGAATCGATGCCGTCGTATGGTGTGTAGTTATAATATCTTCTGCTACGTTTTTTATTGATTTAGCACCATCAGTGTCGGTCGTATATAATATGGTTACTTTCATTCCAATGCAAATATAGTGTAATATAATGTCAATGGCAATAGGCTGATGTGATTTTGGCCGCATGGCCGATTTGGGCTTGAAAAACGGAGCGTATCTGCAAGGTATGTTTTACTGTTTGTAATTTTCGGGTGTGTCAATGCGACTATATGCCGCGATTGCCCGAATTATTCGATAAAAAGGTGAAGAATTCGCTTTTTTATTGCAACGTGTTGTCTCATTATGGGCATATTATATCGCACACTTGTGTTAATTTGTGTAAATTTTCGCCCGTTGTCTGTAAGATGAAAAAATTGACGAAATTCTTCGATTAATTCGCTAATTGACTGAAATACTGATAAAAAAGAGTCTTAAATATTTGGCTGCATGCACAATTAAGGTTTATATTTGTATTGCCATTTTAGTATGGTTCGCAGAAGTTTAACATAAATCAAGCTGTGAGAAAGTATGTTTTATAACATAAAAAACGATTAATGGAAATCGATTACGGTACATACGCATTCAAGATGGTATCCTACTACTTCTGGTACTTATGCGACCTGTTTGTAGGATTCCCGCTTGTGATACAGGTGTGTATTCTCATCATAATGCTTAGCGTTTGCGTGGGAATATATTTGCTGTGTCAGACTGTGTATTTGTACGTTATAAAGCATAAGGAAAAGAAAATCATGGATAAGTTCATCGAACTTTATCGTGACCCGATGATAGAAATTGGCAACGACGATGTGGTGCACGAGCCCGACGAGATTGCCGAAATGATGAACTACGACCGGCGCAAACCTTTCTCGGTGAGGGAGAAACGCCTGCTCGTGCAAATGATTGCCGACACCAAGACCGAAATCACCGACACTCGCACCGATGCCGGCGAAACCATCAACCGCACCAATTTCCACAATATTATCATGGCCTTCGGGTTGCAAAGTTTCTTTGCAAGCGAGTTGCAATTTTCCCGTACCAAGTATAAGGTGAGGGCTTTGACGTGGTTGCGCTTCCTCGAAGAGAATGTTCCGGGTGCCGTGATTACGCCTTTGTTGTATTCACGCAATAACGACTTGCGTAAGGCTGCCCAAGCCACGTTCATGTGGAACAGCGTGGTTGAGCCGTTCCGTTTCTTCGATGATAACGACTATGATCGCTATTACCGTGATTGGGATCGAATCGACATTCATTCGATTCTTGCCAATCGCCGCAAGGTGGGATTGACGATACCAAATGTGGCTCACTGGGTAAAGGATTCGCGTAACGAAAAGCTCAAACCGTTTTTCGCAAGTGAAATTCGCTATTTGGGTAAATCAGACGAGTGTGGCGAATTGTTCGATACGTTTATACGAACAAGCGACACCGAGCTGAAGTGTGAGATTGCCCGCACGCTCGGTGCCATGAAGCATACCGACGACGAAGAAAACCTTGTGGATGCTTACAAGGCTCAAACCGAGGTGGTTAAGGTGGCCATAATAAATGCAGTGGTAGACATGGACACCGGCCTGCAACTCGATTTCCTCGAACAATGCTATGACGAGGCATCCGACTATTCGGTGAAATTTGCCGCTGCTCTTGCCATGCACGACTATGGTGTGGCGGGACGTGCGCTGTTTGATATCAAGCAACGACATGCCGGAGCGAAGTACAGGTGGATATTCGACCATATCAACGACCCGATTATCAACCGCGACAGGGAAAGGAGGGGGATTGCCGTATGAAAGAAGCATTGTTCGACATATACGGTTATTGCGTGTTCTTCTACAGCCTGTTGCTGATAATCAACTACACTGTGCTCATGTTCCTGAGCTTCAACTCGCAGCGCAAGGAAAAGACATTCTTGAGTATTGCTTACATTAAGAAGATGTTGAGCGATTCGCCTTATACGCCGGGTGTGTCGATTATCGCCCCGGCATATAACGAGGAAGCAAACATTATCGATAACGTTATATCGATGCTGTCGGTCGACTATCCTAAGTTTGAGGTGGTGATTGTGAACGACGGCAGTACCGACTCCACCCTCGACAAGCTAATCGAGTATTTCAGCCTTGTGGAGGTGCCGTTTGCCTATCATGAATCGGTGAAGAGTGCACCTGTCAGAAGGGTGTTTAAGTCTACCAAGCCTATTTTCGAGCAATTGACTGTGGTCGACAAGGAGAATGGTGGAACAAAAGCCGATGCCTCGAATGCCGGTATTAACGCCGCCAAGTATCCCTATTTCATCGATACCGACGTTGACTGTATTATCGACAAATACGCTCTTTACCGCCTCGTATGGGCTGTGTTGAAAGAAAAAACACCTGTCATTGCCGTCAGTTCCACTATGTTGATGGTTAATGGTTGTAAGGTCGAGAACGGCCGCATGGTGGAACCGCGTGTGTCAAAGCGGCCTATACCTCTTTTCCAACAAGTAGAGTACCTGCGTTCCTACCTTGTGGGCAAGATGGGGTGGTCGGCATTGAATGCCGTCAACAATGTGTCGGGCGGATTCGGATTTTTCCGTCGCGACGTGGTGGTTGCCGTCGGTGGTTACGACTCGTCGAGTTTTGCCGAAGACATGGATTTGATAATGCGCATGATATCATACATGTGCGAGCTTAACCAGCCCTACCGCATACCGCACGTGGCCGAAACCACATGCTGGACCGAGGGGCCGCCGACGTTGTGGGCGTTGAGCAAGCAGCGAACCCGTTGGGCTCGCGGATTGATGCAATGTATGTTTGTACACCGCAAGTTGCTGTTCAACCCGCGTTACAAACGGTTGGGATTGATAACCTACCCGTTCATGTTCATGTTTGAGTTCATTGCACCCATCATTGAACTTATAGGCTATATTTCGCTCATCTGGTTCATATTGATAGGTGCGGTCAACTGGACCACCTTCTGGGTGATACTGCTCATGCTCTACACGTTCAATGAGTTCATGCTGCTCGTGATATGCTTCTTCAGCTATTATGTTGAGGATCCGAGTAACCGCAACAGCAAGTGGGACTACTTGTGGCTGTTCATAGCTTCGCTTTTTGAGCCGATTATTTACCACCCGCTTATTGTTTTCTTCTCGGTGAAAGGGTATTTCAGCTTCCTTACCAAGCGGTCGTTCAAGTGGGAAGACATCAAGCGCGAAGGTTTCGGTAAAGAACGGTTGGAAGAGGAGGAACGCAAGCGCAGGGAGCGTGAAAACAACGATGAAACCGCGGTACAACCCGTGTGACACATGTTTTAAAAATGAAGTAATAAATTAACACAACATAATAGACACTGAAAATAACGAATGAAGCGGCAAAGATTTGCATATACGTGGATATTGGCGATAGTGTGTTCGCTGTTCTTCTTGTCGGCAACCGACGAGGACAGTGTGCACCTGCCCGAATATTACGTCGATGCAGCCAAGAAGTGCTTTGCCCTCCATCAAAACGAGCAGGCAAAAGAGATTCTCGACAAAGGGGCAAAGGTGCACCCGGTGGATCCCAACATACGCTGGCTGCTCGGACGTTATTACTATGAGAAGCAAGACCTCGACATGGCGCGATATAACCTCATAAAGGCCGTTGAAAGCGATTACAACCATGTCGATGCCAAGCAATTGCTCGTAAAGGTTGAAGACGAGTCGGGGCATTATTCAAGCGCAATATGCTACGTCAACGAGTTGCTTGAGGTGAACCCCTATTGGCGCGGCTTGTGGCGGCGCAAAATAGAGCTGTATCGCAAGATGGGCAACGATGTGGAAGCCGACAGGCTGCTCGTGCGCATCAGCCAGATTTATCCCGACGACAGCGGGCTGAAGAAGGACCTTTCGTATTCCTACGAGATGTCTTACCTCAAGTACCGCAAAGCCGGTAACCTTGCCGAGGCCACCAAGTATCTTGAAAAATTGATCGCCACCGACCCCGACAATGCCGAAACATATTTGGCCCTGAGCAACATGTACTTGCAACAAGGGTACACCGACCGAGCCTACGAGGTGGCATCGCGCGGTGCCGAACGTTTCCCCGCCAATATCGACATGTTGCGGAAGAAAGTCGGGATTCTGTGTGAGCAGGGGCGGTATACCGAAGCCTTGATATATGTAAAAAAACGAATGGCGGTGAGCAATTCTCCGGCTTTGCGTTCTTATTATAGCTCTCTGTTGGTTGAAGCTGCGCAGATTGCCCGTGAGAGCGACCCGTATGTGATGTATGGTAAGATTTATGAGTCTACCCACAGCCGTGAAGCGCTCGATTACCTGCTCAGTACGTCGCTTACCCGTGGTTACTACGAAGATGCCCGGTATTATCTTGCCGAGGCAAAAAAACGCGATGGCCGCGACAACCCGACCCTGTTGTACAAGGAGTATATGCTTGAACGCCGATTCGGCAACGACAGGGAGGCAAGCGCATTGCTCAACCGTCTGTATCGTGCCAATCCGAATGACCACGACGTCACTTACGAGATGGTTAAGGCACAATATGACGAGGCCGACAGAATGATGCTGAATAACGATTTCGCAAGTGCCATACCGTGTGTTCAATTTGTTGTGAAGAACGAGAAAGAGGATAGCTCTCTTGTGGTCTCGGCACAAGAACGCCTTGCCACATGCTACACCATGCTCAAGCGTTACAACGAGGCTCTTGCCACGGTTGAGGCTCTGAAAGAGTATTATCCGGCTTATCCGTTATATGTGGAACGGAAAGGGGAAATACTAAATCAGATGGGGCATGTGCCTGCGGCTCTTGACTTGTATTATGTGGCATATAACGATACCGCTACCATTAATCGCGATATTTACGCAATGGCATACGAAGAAACTGCCGTGCCATATATAAAGAAACTGATGCAAGACGGAGCTTCGTCGCGTGCTTATTACGAAGCACAACGCCTGCTTGAGGTTAATCCCGACAGCGACCTTGGGTTGAGATATGCGATAAATGCATCGGCTTTGCTTGGAAAAACCGATGAATTTGAACAATATGCACAAATCGGTGCAGAGAAATATCCCAATGACTTGTTCTACAAGGTAAAGGTTGCCCAATCGCTCGATGAAAAGGGTAAATATGACGAATCACTCGAATTATTGCGCGTGCAACTTGAGGATTATCCCGATAATCCTGATGTAACGGGGGCATATTCCAACAGTAGCGAGTTGTATGCACTCGACCTCATTCGCGACAACGACCCCGAAGCTGCCTTGGCTGTGGTGGACTCGGCATTGGTATTCGACGAGAAAAACAACAGCTTGTTGTATACCAAAGGGCTTGCATACGAGAAAATGCACTATTTGGATTCGGCTTATGTATACCAGTTGCACTATGAACCGGTTATATCCGAGGTCGATGAGTATAACCAGCACATGCGAGGCTTGCTGAATCGCAGTTATAAGAATCAAGTAGGGCTTTATTACTTGCATTCTCGTCCGGCAAGTGAAGATGTGATAACATCGATTGCTTCGGTTGAATATATGCGTTCGGGTGCGAAGAATGATTTCTCGGGCCGCATAAATTACAAGAGTCTTGACGGCAACATGAATCCCGAAGATATGGGAGAAGACCTCGATGAAGGCGGCACGGGTATACAATTACAGGCTGCGTGGACACATCGCTTCAAGCGTGCTTGGAGCCTTAACGTGAACCTTGCTTGGGCCAACGACTATTTCCCCAAGTGGGTGGCCAATGTAGGTGCTACAAAGTCGTTCAAGAAAGACTGGGAACTTAATCTGAATCTTGGCTACCGTCGTTTAATCGATGATAACAATATGTTCTCGCTGACGCCAACTGTGTCGAAAATGTGGGATCCTGTGTTGACGAGCCTCAAACTCGATTTAATCACGGTGAATTCTGAATTTTATTATAACCTCACCGGACAGGTTAAATTCTACCTTAACCAAGACCGCCGTACCAATATCACGGCAATGGCCGGCATAGGAAATTATCCCGAAATAACGTTGCTTGACAATGGTATAGTGACAGGGTACCAGTATCATAAGACTTCGTCGATGGTGGGACTTGGCGGCACTGTCATGCTTACCCGTAATTTCTCGATGGGTGTGCTGGGTACATGGTATAATTATTTCAACCCATACAGCGAAGTCATAGAAACTGCTCCGAAGCACAGGAATATATATAATGTCGAGCTGCAACTATATGTTAATTTCTAAGGCTGCGACAATTGTAGTGTCGATGTTGCCGGTCATTGCCGGGGGTAGTTGTATAAATGCTTCAAACACTGCTGCCTCGGACGGTGGCTATGTCGCGATGAATGTCTCGGGATATGAGATTATGGTACCTGACGATGCGACCGATGCCGATAAGCATTTTGCCCAATACCTGTATAATCAATTAAAAGACAGATTAATCGACAATAATGGCGTTGCAAATAAAGCCGATGAAAACGCCAATGCCTTGAAAATAGAAGCAAGCATAAACGACGAATATAGCGATGAATACGCAATAATCGGAGAAAATGGCAAGATTAGATTGACGGCTCGCAGCGAAGAAACAATGCAATGGTTGTCCGGACAGCTTATAAAAAATTTGGCAATTGCCGACACTTCAATAAACGCCAAAGATTTGCCCCCGGCAATAATTGATATTTCCAATAACTCGAAAACATCGGGGAATTTCGCATTTGAATATCGCGAAGCCTATTTGCCTGAGAATATAAGCAGGCAGCAATCGGCAATCTTCGGAGAAAACAGTGTTGCGTATGATTGGGGGGTATGGGGGCACAATATACATAAAATAGTGGCGGAAAAAGCCGATGATTCGGTATATGCCATTGTGTCTAAGGAGAAAAACACAGACCAATATTGCTTTTCGTCGGAATTGTTATATGAGTTGGTGCATGATTATATAATCGATAATTTCGGTGATGGCAGCACGAAATCATCGAGGTTTGTGATAATGCCTAACGATAATCATGAAGCATGTGGCTGTGAAGAATGTGTCAAGGCCGGGAATGACGGCGGAAACGCCACACCTGCAGTCGCGGCGTTTGTGAAGAAACTTGCCGGGGAATTTCCCGGACATATTTTCTTGATGGGGGCATACGGCAGTACAATCACTCCACCGGCCGATGTGATGCCACAAAATGTGGGCGTATTAACCAGTGCCATGCAATGGCCATTGTCAGTATCGACTGGAGGCCGCCGCCTTGCCGATTTTGATTCGTCCGTAAAGCGGTGGGCCGAGAAATGCAGATATGGCATTTACGTATGGGACTATATTAATAATTTTGATGATTACTTTACTCCATTCCCCATATTGCACATCATGCAACGCAGGTTGCAGCATTACGAAGAGCTTGGAGTAAAAGGTGTTTTCCTCAATGGCAGCGGTGATGTGTATTCGTCGTTCTCTGGGTTGCACAATTTTGTGTTGGCTGCGCTGATGATAAATCCCCACTATGATGTGGAAGACTTGGTACGAAAGTATTTCAGACAATATTATCCTGCTTCGGGGGAAATGCTTGCTGGTTACTACATGCAATGGGAAGGGGCCGTGATGAAAAACAAGAAGCGGCTTAATATATACGCTCCTGTCGGACAGGCCTTGGATTACTTGGGCAGGGACGAGTTCGGCAAATTTTATGAAGCATTGTGTGATGCCGCCGAAGTAGCCGAGGGCGAGGAGCGGCATCGTATCGATTTGTTAAAGTCGGGTTTGGCTTACACCATGCTTGAAGTGTCACGAGCCTTGGGGACCGGCTCGGGTGGCTGCATAACCGGACAGGCAAAGGTTAGGGGAGACGTAAAAACGTGGTTGCAAACGTTGAAGAATCTGCCCGGCAGCGTAAACATTATCTCGGAATCGGGGCTGAGCCTGTCGGATTATATAAAGAGTTGGGAATTGTCGATACTTGGTTATGAGCCTTATAACATGCTTGCCGGAAGGGAGTTGAAAGCACTGACCGAGCTTGATGGCGGGTATGGCGACTTGTCGGTATTGACAGATTGCGTGAATGGGTTGCCGTGTGGTTATCATTATGGGTGGCTTATTTCGTCTTTAGGCGACAGGCTTGAGATTGAAATACCTGTATTGCCCGGGGCAGGGCAACTTGAAGTATCATTCTTGAAATTGACTTGTCACAGAATTGCATTCCCGACGAAGATTGAAGTGATTATGGAGGGAAATGTTATAGCCTCACAAAGTGCCGATGATGCAGCCGAAGCCGATGTTATAAAGGAGGACAGTCGCCGGCTTGTATATAATTTCGACATAAGCAGGGCCGTTGCCACGACGAAAAGTGGCAGCATGGTGCTGCGAATGACACGACCCAAGGGCAGAAACAGCCACTTGGCGATAGACGAGATAAGATTAAAACGATAGAAATTTATAAAAAAACAACGATATGGCAAGGAATAGAGTTTTTCGGATATTGTCAATGGTACTTATTTTAGTTTGCGTGGCGGCTGCGTTGCCGTCGTGCAAGAAAAAAGTGAACATGACGACCATTGAGATAGAAGACCAAGATCGCCATTACTATCCAATTCTACAAGGAGAGGAACTGGAGTTGAATTACGGCGTGACAAATCTTGGGGAAGACCCTCTAATAATAAGGGAGATACAGACGTCGTGCGGCTGCATGATTGTCAACGACAACCTGCCCATAGTCATCATGCCTCACAAGAAAGGTTATATCCACGTCAAGTATAACAGCATTAAAAACATAGGGCTTGTGAAGCACTACATTTACTGTTACGGAAATATTGCCGAGACCGGCAAGGCCGAATTGCGATTTGACGTGCATGTGGTTCCCGATGCCGATTATACACGTGATTACGAGGAACTTTATCGTGAATATCGAAATCTGCATGGAATCGTGGGGGATGCCGTCGAAGGTGACATACAACGCGGATATTACGTAGACAACCCATAATGCGCCGCGTTGGCCGCGTATCTATTTATAAAAACAAACATCTAAACATCAAATGACTAACCTTAGAATTTATTACCGATTAATCATATTTGTGATTGCCCTGCTGGCTGTCGCACCCGATTGCCGTTCTCAACAAGGCATAGTGGTAGGTGCCGGACGGGTGTCGGAATATTCTGCGCTGCTCAAAGGGCGGCGTGTGGCATTGCTCAGCAATCACACCGGTGTGGTGGAAGGCAGGCACACGCTTGACATCATGCTTGAAAACGGGATTAATGTGACTACTATTTTTTCGCCCGAACATGGGTTTCGCGGTAATGCCGATGCCGGTGAGAAAGTTTCAAGCAGTGTCGATGCTGCCACGGGTATACCCATTGCATCGATGTATGATGGCAAAAAGCGTATGCCATCGGCCGAAACGATGTCGCAGTTTGACGTGATTGTCACCGACCTGCAAGATGTGGGGCTTCGCTATTACACCTACTATATCACCATGCTCGACTTGATGAATGCCGCCGTTGCCTACGGCAAGGATTTCATCGTCTTTGACCGTCCCAATCCCAATGGAATGTATGTCGACGGGCCTGTGCTCGACATGAAGTACAAGTCGGGGGTGGGCCGATTGCCCATTCCGGTTGTGCATGGCATGACGCTTGGGGAGCTTGCACTGATGGCCGACGGCGAGGGGTGGTTGCAGGGTGGCCGCAGGCTTGGCAACAGGCTCAAAGTGATTAAATGTGCAGGCTACACGCATCAAAGCCGTTATCGCCTGCCGGTGTCTCCGTCTCCCAATCTAAAAACGATGCAGGCTGTTTATTTATATCCCTCAACTTGCTGTTTCGAGGGTACTGTGGTTAGTTTGGGTCGTGGAACCGAACATCCGTTTGAAATGTACGGGCACCCGGGCATGAAAGGCTATACATTTTCATTCACACCCAAGAGTATGCCCGGAGCCAAGAATCCGCCGTTGCTCGGCAAGAAGTGTTATGGCCGCGACCTGTCGGGGATAGATGAAGAAGAAATAATAGCTGCGGGAGTAAACCTTGAATATGTCATAGATGCCTATCGCCGAATGGGAATAGGGGATAAGTTTTTCACATCTTTCTTTGATTTGTTGATGGGCAATGGCGATGTGCGCCGCATGATAAAGGCAGGCAAGAGTGCCGATGAGATTAAAGCCACTTGGCGCGACGAGGTGGAGGCTTTCAAGCAACGTCGCCGTCCTTATTTGTTGTACACCGAGTAATAGAGTATGCAGTCATGACGCCTATTATAGTTCTTGTCACGATAACAGTGTATTTCATATTGTTGCTCGTTGTGTCGGCTGCTGCCGGCCGTGGCAGCAACAATGCCAGTTTCTTCACAGGCAACCGTCAGGCCCCGTGGCCGGTGGTGGCTTTTGCCACTATGGGGGCGGCAATTTCGGGAGTTACTTTTATTTCGGTTCCCGGAATGGTTGTAACAAAGGGTTACAGCTACTTGCAAATGGCATTGGGATTTGTCGTGGGATATGTGGCAATAGCTTTTGTGCTGGTCCCGCTTTTTTATAAGCGTAATTTGGTATCGATATATGGTTATCTCGAACAGCGTTTCGGCATGATGACTTACCGCAGTGGTGCATGGTTCTTTTTTATTTCCAAGATGCTCGGGGCTGCAGTGCGCTTCTTTGTGGTGTGTGTAGTGTTGCAAAGTCTTGCATTCGGCCCGCTCGGAGTGCCGTTTGTGTTTAATGTGGTTGTAACCATCGCCTTGATATGGTTGTATACAATGCGCGGAGGGGTTAAGACGGTAATTTGGACCGATTTGCTCAAGTCGTTCTGCCTTATTTTGTCGGTAGTGTTGTGCATTGTATTTATTGCCGATGGTCTCGGGCTTGATTTTGAGGGAACAATATCGGCAGTTGCGGCCGATGAGACTTCACGCATTTTCTATTTCGACGACCCTAAGTCGGGAGAATATTTTTGGAAACAATTTGTTGCCGGTATATTCATGGTCATTGCCACCACAGGACTTGACCAAGACATGATGCAACGCAATCTTGCCTGCCGCAACTGGCGCGAATCGCAAAAGAACATGGTGGTAAGCGGCATTTCCCAGTTTTTTGTTATTGCTCTGTTCCTTGTGCTTGGCACATTGCTTGTGCTGTATGTCCGCAGCACTCCGGGTATGTCGATGCCCGAAAAGACCGATGAACTGTTTGGAATTGTGGCATCTCACGGCTCCATGCCGGTCGTTGTGGGGGTGGTGTTTATACTCGGGCTTATATCGGCGGCATATTCGGCGGCCGGGTCGGCTTTGACGTCGCTGACTACATCGTTTACGGTCGACATACTCGGTGCAGATAAGTTTAACGATGAGTGCCGACTCACTCGCACGCGTCGATGGGTGCATGTCGCCATGTCGACGGCCATGGGATTGGTTATTATAGTGTTTTATGCCATTAGCGACAGCGATGCAATCAGCGCGGTATACACGCTTGCAAGTTATACTTACGGGCCTATTCTCGGACTGTTTGTATACGGGCTTGTAATGAAGTGCCGGGTGCGTGACCGTTGGGTCCCTGTTGTGTGCATCGTGGCTCCTGTGGTGTGTTATTTCGTGCAACGGGCTTTGCTGGAATATTGGGGTTATACCATGAGCTTTGAACTGCTTTTGCTTAACGCCGCAGTTACCTTTGCCGGACTTCTGTTGTTGTCAAAACGAGAAAGGGAATGATGAGATGGCAAGGAATTTGATAAATAAGTACATTTGGATAATCGATACCATACAGCGTTATGGACGTATCACTCGCGAAGAACTTAACCGGTTGTGGGTTAAGTCGTCGCTGAGCGATGGCGAGCCGCTTGCCCGCCGCACGTTTTACAACTATCGCCAAGGTATCGAAGACACGTTCAACATGACGGTGGAATGCGACCCGGCGACATTTGAATATTACATCGACACATCTGGTAGTGAACAAGACGACCGATTGCGCAACTGGTTGCTCGATGCGGCGTCGATGAGCGGCATGCTTTCCGATTCGCGCGACGTGTCCGATCGCATTGTGCTTGAAGACGTGCCCAGTGCACGGGTGAATCTGCCTGTGGTTATTCAGGCAATGAAAGAGGCATGCCGTATTAATTTCTCGTATCGAGCTTATAACCGCATAAACACAAAACGAAACATAACCGTAGAGCCTTATTTTGTGAGGATATTCAAGCAGCTGTGGTATGTTGTCGGGTTTAATACCAAAGATGGAATGATTAAGACCTATTCGCTCGACCGCATGAGCGATGTGGTGATACGCAATGAGCATTTCGATGTCCCTAAAGGGTTCAATGCCGCCGATTATTTCAAGGATTGCTTCGGTATAATGCAGAGCAAGGGAGAGCCGAAGAATGTGACGCTCAAGGTTACGAGCAGTCAGGCGAAATACTTCCGTGCATTGCCGCTGCATCACTCGCAAAGCGAGGAAATACACGACAACTATTCGCTATTTCACTATCGCCTGCTTATTACATACGATTTCATTCAAGAGATTCTTTCGCACGGCTCGCAGGTCGAAGTGGTGGCCCCTGCCGAATTGAAGGCAATGGTGATAAACGAGCTTCATGCTGCCCTCGACAATTATAATAGCTGAAAAAAGTAAATTATGTGATGTGGCTTAAGACGGGGATGGGATGGCTCAGGCGAGGCCGAGGCCGAGTTCTTGGATTAGATTGCGCACTTGGGGATTGCGTTGCACCATGTCTTCCACTATTTCGCGTGGCGACCAGAATTTGGGGGCGGGTCCCGACTCCTTTACTTTCACGTCGATGGCCACCATGTCGTTGCCGAGCCGGCGGCGCAGGAACTCCACTATTTCGGTTTGGCGGGCTTTGATAAATTCCACTTGCCCCACGTTCTCGACATGTATCTCATAGAGTGTATCGTTGACTCGCGACGGCAGGGCAGTGCGCATGGTGTTGACAATCACTTTCTCGCTGGGGTGCTGTTCTATGTAGCTGTTCCAAGCCTCCAGCATTTGTTCAGGGGTAAATGGGGACAGGCTGCGGCTTGCCGGTTGTGAAGTCGTGCCTGCTTGTGTATTTGTCGCCGCTTCCTGTACGGCATTGTTTATCATTATCCGGGGAACGTTTGGCAATCCAACGGGTTTTGTCACGGTGGGCTTGACGGCCTGCTGCCGGTGTTGAACGTATGCAACTGACGGTTCCGATGTCGCTGTGACGTGCGATGTTGCTGCCTGTTGCGGATGTGGGGCAGCGGTATTGCGGGATTGGGCCGGATTGTGCTGTTGCTGTTGTGGTTGCGCGTTTGTTGTGGCAACCGGTTGTTGTGAAATTGTTTTGTGTGACGGCTGCGGATTGTTGCCGTTTCCGTTGCTTCCGCCGGGATTGGTTGGTTGTTCAAGCAGGCGGCATATTTTAATCAGCGTCAGCTCCACAAGGAATTGCTTGTTGGAGGCCGTGCGGTAGTTCAGGTCACAACTGTTGCACAAGTCCATGGCCATGTAGTAGAACTTAGGGTGGAACTTCACCGATTCGCTTATGAAGCGCGCGGCCACCTCTTCGCCCATGTCGAGCAACTTGTGCGTTTGCGGCGTGGCAGCCACCATCATGTCGCGAATGTGCTTTGCAAGGCCGTTTATGAAGAAGAGCGAGTCAAAGCCCTTGTCGCGTATCTCCTTGTATATCAGCAAAGCCTCGGTCACGTTGCAAGTGCGGAATGCTTCCATCAGGCGGAAGTAGTAGTCGTGGTCGAGGACGTTGAGGTTCTCGATGGTCGATGCGTAAGTGATGTTGCCGCCCGACGAGGCTGCCACTTGGTCGAATATCGACAGGGCGTCGCGCATTGCCCCGTCGGCTTTTTGTGCTATCACGTTCAGCGCGGCCGGTTCGGCATTTATCCCTTCGTTTCCGGCAATGTACTTCAGTTGGTCAACGATGTCGGGAATGGTGATGCGCGAGAAGTCGTAGATTTGGCAGCGCGACAGGATGGTGGGCAATATCTTGTGCTTCTCGGTAGTGGCGAGAATGAAGATGGCATGTGCCGGCGGTTCTTCGAGCGTCTTCAGGAAGGCATTGAATGCGGCAGTCGACAGCATGTGCACCTCGTCGATGATGAACACGCGGTAACGCCCTATTTGCGGCGGAATGCGCACCTGCTCGATGAGGTTGCGTATGTCGTCGACCGAGTTGTTGGATGCCGCGTCAAGCTCCACGATGTTGAGCGATCGCTGCTCGTTGAAAGCCACGCACGACTCGCATTGGTTGCAAGCCTCGCCGTCGGCCGTAGGGTTGAGGCAGTTGATAGTCTTGGCAAATATGCGTGCACAAGATGTTTTTCCCACTCCGCGAGGCCCGCAAAACAGGTAAGCGTGGGCAAGATGCCCCGAGTCGATGGCCGACTTTAGTGTGTGGGTCAAAGATTGTTGCCCCACTACCGACTTGAATGTGGTCGGGCGGTATTTACGTGCCGAAACTATATACTGTTCCATTGTGCTTTTTCGTTGAAAAAAGTGTATTCGCAAAGATACTACACCGCCGCCGCACTTGCAAATTTTTACTATATTTGCAATCGGACTGTATAATGTCCGAACATTATGGATTAAAAGAAGCGTTATGCTAATCTTGTAGTTTGGAAACGTAGGAAATTTTCAAATTAGATACAAGGATTTGCATAGTGGTTCTCACGCTATAGCGTGGACTGCTATTTCTGCATCTGTATCTAAGGTTTCCTACGACCTCCAAACTTAGATGTGGTGTTGTGGTTCCACGCTTCATTGTTTACCAATTATTCCTTGAGGCAGCCGTAGGAATTTTAAAATCAATATTATGAAACAGATTTTTATTATGATGCTTTGTGTTTTCCTTTTCTCAATGAAAGGAATGGCGGTTAGGCCTACGTATGGAATTGAATTGGATAGAGAGGTTGAAATGGCTGTAATCGAAGGTGAAACTTATTGGAATGTTGTTATAGAATTAAAGTCGGACGATGATTTTAGCAGTGGTGTCAAAGTATTGGTCAAAGATTCTATGACAGGTAAAAAGGTATATAAAAAGAAATTCAAAAAATCATACTTATATGTATTTCCTGATAATGGTTCAGTGATAGTTGGTGTCGGAGAGGCTTTAACTCAAGTTTTAATTGGCAAACCTGATGAAACTGGACCTTGGTTTGCTAAGATAAGGGAAAAAGGCATATATTGAGGGTAGTTAGGTCGTAGGGGTGGTTATGCAAGGGATGAATGGTTATTAGCTTTTGTTAGGTTTTAAATAAAGCAACCCGGCCTCTGGGTAGAGCCGGGTTGCTTGCTATATTGTGGTAGGTCGGGTGTGGTTATTTCACTTTCCACTCGAAGCCGTCCTTGGTGTCTTTCACGTCGAAGCCTATTTCGGCAAGGCGGTTGCGGATGAGGTCGCTCGTAGCCCAGTCCTTGCGGCTCTTGGCATCTTTGCGGATTTCGAGCAGCAGGTCGACGGCCTCCTCGTAGGGCCTGAGGTTGACGCTGCCGCTTTCGCGCTCGTCGTAAATGCCGAGGATGTCGAAAAGGAATGTCGAGAATGTCGATTTCAGTTGGTCCAAGTCAGCTTCGGAAATGGTGGCCTTGCCGTCGTTCACGAGGTTGATGGCCTTGCAAGCCTCAAACAGGTGCGCAATCACGATGGGCGTGTTCAAGTCGTCGTTCATCGCCTCGTGGCATTTGCGGTCGAGGTCGGTCACATCCACGCTCGAAGTCTCCGACGGCTTCAGTTCGTTGAGCCGCTTCCACCCGTCGAGCATACGCTCGTAGGCTTTCTGGGCGGCCTGCAAAGCCTCGTTTGAGAAGTCGACAGTGCCGCCGTAGTGGGCTTGCAAGATGAAGAAGCGTATGGTCATGGGCGAATATGCCTGCGAGAGCAGCTTGTGGCTGCCTGTAAAGAACTCGTCGAGAGTGATGAAGTTGCCCAACGACTTGCCCATCTTCTGGCCGTTGATGGTAATCATGTTGTTGTGCATCCAGTAGCGCACGGCATCATGCCCCGAGTGTGCCACCGATTGTGCGATTTCGCACTCGTGGTGGGGGAATATGAGATCCATTCCGCCGCCGTGTATGTCGAACGTCTCGCCAAGGTATTTCTGTCCCATCGTGGAGCATTCAAGGTGCCAGCCGGGGAATCCTTCGCTCCAAGGTGACGGCCAGTGCATGATGTGCTCGGGAGCGGCTTTTTTCCACAGGGCGAAGTCGGCAGGGTTGTGCTTTTCTTGCTGCCCGTCGAGCTGCCGGGTTGCGCTCAGCAGTTCGTCGATGTTGCGTCCCGACAGTTTCCCGTAGTGGAAGTCGCGGTTATACTTGGGCACGTCGAAGTATACCGATCCGTTGCTTTCGTAGGCATATCCGTGGTCGAGTATTTCCTTGATGTATTCTATTTGTTCGATGATGTGCCCCGAGGCAAACGGCTCGATGCTTGGCGGCAACACGTTAAGCCGTTCCATGGCCTTGTGGTAGCGGTTTACGTAGTATTGAACCACTTCCATCGGTTCGAGCTTTTCGAGGCGGGCTTTTTTTGCCACCTTGTCTTCGCCCTCGTCGGCATCATGTTCAAGGTGTCCCACGTCGGTGATGTTGCGCACATAGCGCACCTTGTAGCCAAGGTGACGCAGGTAGCGGAACAAGATGTCGAAAGTGATGGCCGGACGCGCATGTCCGAGGTGGGCATCGCCATATACCGTCGGGCCGCACACGTACATTCCCACCAGCGGTTCATGCAGCGGCACGAATTGCTCTTTGCGGCGCGTCAGCGTGTTGTATATATGCAATGGGTGTTCCATAATAGTGTGTGTCGGTTTTATGCTTGTCCGTTGGGACCCATGAATGGAGGAACGTTTCCGCCTTGGTTGCCGTTGCCGGGAACGCGTGGTACGATTGTTCCAAAATTTTTCTCATATTTGTTTATATTGTCCTGCAAGGCAAACAGCAGTTGCTTTGCATTTTCCGGAGTCATGATTATGCGGCTCTGTACCTTGGCTTGCGGCGTGTTGGGGGTGAGGCATATCATGTCGAAGAAGAACTCTGCCGGGCCGTGGCTTATCACGGCGAGGTTGGCATATTTCCCTTGTGCCACTTCGGGCGAAATCTCGATTTTTATTTCTTTCTTTTCTTGTGACATAGTTGTATATGTTTTTTTTGTGTTGTTTAATTTGTCTTTGTGAAATCGTAGTACCGGCGTTCGGGATAATTCACGTCGTCGATGTGAATGCGCACTGTTTTGCAAGATTGCAAATTCCATACCGAACTTATGTCGTATGACGCATAGCAGCGTCTCCAGAAGTATGCCGTGGCATCCATCATGTTGTGCATCAGGTAGCAATGCACGGTGTCGTTGCGTATTGTCCGATAGTCGGCAACGAGTGCCATCACCCGTGCCGTCTCGGTATATTTCACACGGCAGTAAATATTGATGTATCGGCCGGTGCGCCAAATGCTGTTGAGGCTCACCGAATCCATGGGAATGGGGGTGGTGCCGGGCACATACCGCAGTGTGTCGGTGATTGCCTTGGTGTAGCTTTTTGCCGTGATGTTGAGTGAGCCATCACTGTTACGGCTGTTGACGGCATAGTTGAGCAGCAGGCGTGTTCCGCTCTTCAGTCCGGCCGACGAGGCATTTGTTGCGGCATCGATGAGTGTCACGGGAGCTATGTCGTTGACGGGATAGTTTATATAGGAGTCTCCTGCAGTTCCATTTCCGGCATACGTCACCATGTCGAAACTTGAGTTGCCATATTCGTAATATTCATCGTCGCCGCACGATGTCATTGCCGATACGACCAAGGCTATGACTGCCGGTAATAATATGTGTGACAGGAGTTTCTTCATATTGCAGTCGTGCTTGTGACTATTTTGCCATCGTTCATGCGTATTGTCCTGTCGGCTCCGGCGGCAAGAGTTTCGTCGTGGGTGACTATTACGAAAGTCTGCCCAAGTTCGTCGCGCAGGCGGAAGAAGAGGCGGTGCAATTCGGCCTTGTTTTCGCTGTCGAGGCTTCCCGATGGTTCGTCGGCAAACACCACGGCAGGGCGGTTGACCAACGCCCGGGCAACGGCCACACGCTGGCGTTCGCCTCCCGACAACTGGGCGGGCTTGTGGTCGGTGCGGTCGGCAAGTCCCATGTAGCCGAGCAATTCCCCGGCCCGGTTGCGAGCATCGCTTTGCTTGTCGCCACCGATGATGGCCGGTATCATTACGTTCTCCAATGCCGTAAATTCGGGCAGCAGTTGGTGGAACTGGAACACAAATCCTATGTTGCGGTTGCGGAACCGTGCAAGGTCGCGCTCTTTGAGCCGCAGCACGTCTTGTCCGTCATATTCAACCATTCCGCTGTCGGGTGTGTCGAGTGTGCCAAGCACTTGCAGCAGGGTGGTTTTCCCGGCTCCACTGCGCCCGATTATCGACACAATCTCTTTGCGTCCCACAGTCAGTGACACGTCGCAAAGCACGTGCAGCGGTCCGAAGAATTTATTTATGTTTGTTGCTTTAATCATCTTGTTGTCCGTAGTTTGTTGATGGCGTATGCGGCAAGCATGCAGCCAAACATGCAGGGCATGTAGCTCACCGTGCCGTAGCTTGAACGCTTGCAGGGGATTTCATCGGTATGCACCAATGCCGACTCGCTGGGGAGTTCCTCGCTCCACACCACCGGCAGCCCCTTGTGTATGCCCATCTTCTTCAGCCGTGTCCTCACCACGCGTGCCAGTCCGTCGTTGCGGGTTTGTGATATGTCGGCATATCTTATCGCCGCCGGGTCGAACCTTCCGCCTGCCCCCATCGACGAAATTATGCCCACACCGTTGTCGATGCAATGCTTTATCAAAGCCACTTTTGGTGCGACCGAATCGATGGCATCGATTACAAAGTCGGGCTTCGCCGTGTCAATCAGCTCTCCCGCCGAGTCGGCAGTGACAAACTGCTTCAAGGCTTCGATGTCGGCCCGGGGGTTGATGTCGGCGATGCGGCGTTGCATTACGGCCACCTTGTCAAGTCCCACGGTTGAATGCAAAGCCGGCAATTGGCGGTTGATATTGGTGCAGTTTACGGTGTCGCCGTCAACAATGGTTATGTGCCCTATGCCTGCACGGGCAATCATCTCGGCGGCATACGCACCCACACCACCCACGCCCACTATCATCACATGAGCCCGGGCAAGGGCCTCGGCAGCCTTGTCTCCCATCAGCCGGTATGTGCGTTCTTCCCAGTCTTGCATCACAAAGAGTGGCGGGCGTTATGTTTCCACCCCACGAAGTTACAAAATTTCTGCGACACAGTACCGTGCAATGTTCACAATCTTGTTGTGATAATCTGTCATCGGTGGTCATTCAGGCGGTAATGTACGCCATAATCGAGGATTTTTTCAAGAATGTCTTGGAATATGGTTTCCACTTCCGACGGGTTGAAAGGGAACGCGTCTTCGTATTCGTCGATTAATACGTCGATAATTCCGTCGGGGTCAACCTCAAGCTGCCGGGCAAGTGTGGCGGTGTCTCCCTTGTCGATGGAGGCACTGACGTGGCTCTTGCTTTGGTCGTAGTGGTAGTGGGTGTAGCGTACAACGAGTTGTCCGTAACCATCGATTCCGGCTTCAACGGTGGCCCATGTCTCCAAATCCTCGTGTGAGGCTGTCACTATGTGGAAATCCATGCTCAAGTGTAGATGGGGTTAAACATTATCTTTCATGCTCATGCAAAAATAATTACTTTTGTCGGTAAATTATGGAATGTCTTCACTTTTTTGATATAGATATATCGAGTATGGCTGTGCCCGAGCGGCTTAATTCGCCGTTTAATTACGAGCCACACCCGCTTGCACTTGCCGCAGCCCGGCAAGTGAGGCGGCATATAGAGTCTGAGCCGGTGCTTGACGAAATCTTCAGCCAAGGGAAGATGCTTGGCGTGCTTGTGGTGGCTGCCGGCAAGGGGGAATGTGCGTTTCTTGCGGCTTATTCGGGGTCGATTGAGTTGCCACGGTCGGAGGCAGGGTATTTTGTGCCGCCGGTGTTCGACTTGCTCGACGCCGCCGGATATTTCAAGCGCGAAGAACGCGAAATATCGTGCATAAACCATGAAATCGAAGCAATCGAGCATGGAGATGAACTTGCCGCAGCACGCAGCATGGCCGAAGGGGTGTCGCGAGCGGCAAGCTCCGAAATAGAGCGGTACCGCCAATTCATGGCTGCAGCAAAGCGCCGGCGCGATGCAGCACGTGCCGAGCGGTCATGTGCCGACACTTCGGCATTGATACGTGAGAGCCAACATCAGAAAGCCGAGTTGCGCCGATTGCGCAAGGCGTGGGACGAGAAGATTGAAGCTGCACGGCAGGAACTTGCGGCAATCGAGACACGACTTGCCGACTTGAAGGCTGAGCGGCATCGGCGTTCGGAGGCTTTGCAGCGGTGGATATTTTCCCGATTCTCGATGCTTAATGCCCGGGGCGAAAGGCGTGACTTGCTTGAAATATTTGCCGGAACGCCGCAGCGCATACCGCCCGCCGGTGCAGGGGAGTGTGCCGCCCCGCGGTTGCTGCAATATGCCTATCTTAATAGTCTGAGGCCATTGGCGATTGCCGAGTTTTGGTATGGCAGCTCGCATGGCAGCCACGTGCGCCACGACGGAATGTTTTATACTGCCTGCCGCAGCAAGTGCCTGCCTATATTAAATTTCATGCTCCAAGGGCTTGATATGGACTGCATAGATCTCCCTTATTTGTCGCAGGCAGGAGTGGAAGATTTAAATGTGATTTATGAAGACAAGTGGATTATAGCCGTCGACAAACCGGCAGGAGTCCCTACTGTCCCCGGACGCAGTTGCGGCAAATCGTTGCTGGATATGTTACAGGAGCGGTACACCATGTTGGAAGGGCCCGTAGTGGTGCACAGGCTCGACATGGACACATCGGGGATAGTGGTGTTTGCCCGAGATAAGGAAACTCACAAACGGTTGCAGGCAATGTTTGCCGGCAGGCTTGTGTCGAAGCAGTATATGGCTCTGCTCGACGGTATTCCCACAACTGACAGCGGAATTATAAATCTGCCTTTGCGCCCCGATTACGAACATCGTCCCATGCAGGTGGTCGACGAGGCGGGCGGATATGAAGCTGTCACACGCTATGATGTGGTAAAGCGTTATCCCGGCCTTAATCGCGCCCTTGTGCGATTTTATCCGTTGACAGGCCGCACGCATCAGTTGCGTGTCCATGCTGCACACCGGTTGGGGCTTGGAACGCCTATTGTGGGCGATCGATTGTATGGCAGGAGGTTGTATGGGGGCGACAGGCTTCACTTGCATGCCGAGAGACTGGAGTTTGTGCATCCGCACACCGGCCGGCCGGTGGTGCTGCATAGCGACCTGCCATCATGCTTCGCTGATTTGTAGAATGCTTCGCAGCATCCGGTAAAGCACCGCTGTTGTAGATGCAAGCAATATTGCAACCCCTACGACATCCCTCACGAGTATAACGCCGGGTGTGCGCGTGAATATGAACATGGCCCAGCCGGCAAGGCAAGCCAACAGGCATGCGGCGCAGGTAGCTACCGGAATCCATTTGCCGGCGACAACGTAACGCGGAGGCAGGCGGTTGAGCACTTTGCGTGTAAACCATTCGTTGTTGTGCGGCATGGCTTGTTGCTCTTTAAGCAACTTGCTTATTTTCAGGTCGGTTTCGTCTCGTTGTGTCATAAATAAAAAAGGTTTTAAAGCAATTGTGCCAGTTTGACTTTCGCACGGCTCAGGTGCGACTTCACGGTGCCCGTCGGCATTCCGGTTATTTCAGATATTTTCTTTATCGGCAGGTCTTCGATGTAAAACAGTGTCACCACGGCACGTTGCTGCCGTGACAGTGATTGCATGGCCGTTTGTACATCGATTTTTGTTCCGGCCAGTTCTTCGCTTGTCGGTGCTTCTGCGGTATCATTTATACCGTTGTCGTCGTCGAGCCGCTCCTCATGCCGTTTCCTGAGCCATGAGTAGTATTCGTTGTAGGCAATGCGGTATAGCCATGTGCGCAGTCGTGAAATCCCCTTGAAGCTGCGTATGCCTAAGTAGGCCTTTATGAAGGTTTCTTGGGCGAGGTCGTCGCTCAGGGCATCATCGCCCATTGTCAGGTTGAGCAGGAAACGTGTCACGTCGGAACGATACGCTTCGACCAATTGCCCGAATGCGTCCCTGTTGTCGGCAAGGGCACATCGGGCTATCAATTTTATTTCTTCGACCCTCGAAAGCATCAGGCAATGGGTGAGTGTTATTTGTTTTCACCGTCTTTGTTTTCACTGTCGGTGCCGGCATTCTCCCCATGATTGAATGCGGGCGGCATTGTGGTTGTGTTGCCGGTTTCGGGCTGTTGTTGCCGGCTGTCTGCCGGCTCGGGGCCCGGTTGTTGCGGAATGTTTGGCATCGGCGGTGTTGGTGGGTTGCTTCTGTTGCGGCGCAGATATGGAATAAATATTTTGGCCAAGCCGAACAGGAACGGAATAACCGACAGTGCGGCAAGGAAATCCACCCCAAGCAGGGCGAAGAAAAGAATAAGCCCCAATCCTACTATGGCAAGCGTAACACCTTGGCGCATTTCATGCTCGTTGGCGTATTGGAATGCGGACATCATATTGCCGTTTGGTGCCGATGTCGGTTGTCCCTCCGGAGCGGCATACTTGGGCATACCGGTCTTGCCCGAGTAGAAACTGTCGGGGAGTTGGTAGCCGTTTTCTATTGCCTTCTCTATCACTCTGAGCCTGCGTCGGCGGTTCATGTAGTATATGACAAGGCACGCAACCACTATCAACGTTATTGCCCCGAATATTATGGCAACAATCACAATTGCGGTGAGTTGCGAGCGCATTTGCATCTGTTGGGCATGTTCATAATAGTCGAGTTCCTGCTGCTCGTATTGGTCTTGGTCGTCGTCTTGGCTTGAAGCGTAGAACGATGAAGTTGCAAGCAAGGTGTCGTTGAGGCGTCCCACCGGATTGTTCACGTCGGCCGATACCAGCGTGTCCCCGTTGACGGTGACCACGGCTATTGCCCCGGTGCCGGTGGAGTCGACCGAGATGTTAATTGACTTGTTATTGGCGTTAATTTCCAATTTGTTGCCGGAGCGGGAAATTCCCACGGACGAAGTTTCGGATCGTCCGGCCAACGGAGTGATGGCGATGAGTGCGGCAATTACTGCCAAGAATGAGTGTTTCATATCAGTGTAGGTTGTATTATGTTATTCGTTTTCTTGTAAACCGCGGTTGTACCCTTGTGTGAACCGGTTTACATGCATTAGATGTTCCGCCGTCCCCGAAAGGTTGCACCCGCCTCTGCAAAAATATTATGATTGTCGATTTTTTCATAATTTAGATTAACTTTGCAACATGTCAATAGCAGAATGATATGAATAAGGAACTTTTCTTGGAACTGCTTTCAGAGGAAGTGAAATCATATAAGTCATTACTTGAAACGAGTGATGGTGAGTGGATTATAAAAGGATTCATCGATGTGAACAAAAATATATATTCAATCACTAATGACACGAAAGTAATTTCTAAGATTGTAGAGATAATTCTTGTGCCACACTTGATTTCGTTTGCGGCAAGGAATGGCATGACTGTGGAATTCCCTTCGGCACAAAATTTTTATCCGGATATTACTTTTAAAGATTCGGATGGGAATATATATGCACTGGATTTTAAGTCAAGTTTTTATAGCGACAGCCGTTCGTGTGGGTTTACACTTGGTTCGTATTGGGGATATTTCAGGCAAAGAGACAAAAAGAAAAATACAGATTATCCTTATGGCGAATATAAATGCCACTTGATATTGGGTATTTTGTACAAGCAAAGTGCCGAAATCATACATGAAGGTAGCATATATAAAGTCAGTGAACTTGCTGCAATAAAATCGGTCATAAGGGATTTTACTTTTTTTGTGCAACCCAAATGGAAAATAGCCAGCGATCGTACCGGAAGCGGAAATACTCGCAATATAGGGAGCGTAATCGGGTTGGACAATTTAGTTAACGGGAATGGTACGTTTGCCTTGCTTGGCGAAGAAGTCTTTGACGATTATTGGATGAATTTTTATAATGCAGGTGATGCTCGCAGTGCAGGTATTGGCAAACCCAATTATACAAATTTATCGACATATAAGGAATTTTTGGCAAGCAAACAAGATTTGTTGAAGAAATTGGAATAGTTATGGCTGTTATAGTCCCCCCTATAAAATCCCAAGGTATCAAGACAAAACTTGTACCTTGGATAAATGATTTGATACTTCGTTCCGGCATAGATCTTGGTGCAAGGTGGATTGAACCTTTTTTTGGCACGGGAGTTGTCGGATTTAATTCCCCTATATATGGAAAGCATATTGTCGGGGATACTAATCCTCATATAATTAAATTTTATAGAAGTATACAGAATGGAGAAATTACTCCGCATTCCATGAGGTTGTATCTTGAAAAAGAGAACAGGTTACTTGATTCCTCAGAGGAAGATGGTTATGTACATTTCAGGGAGGTAAGAGATCGTTTTAATAAAGAATATGATTCGTATGATTTCATATTCCTTTCGCGTGCCGGGTTCAATGGCATGATGCGGTTTAATCGCAAAGGGGAATGGAATGTGCCGTTTTGCAAGAAGCCCGAACGTTTTGCCCCGGCATATATTACTAAGATATGTAATCAGATAGAACATGTCAGGCGAATTATTAACAGGTATGACTGGGAATTCGTCAATATGTCTTTTATGGAAACAATAGCGAGTGCCGGTAAAGATGATATTATATATTGCGACCCACCTTATTTCGGGCGTTATGTTGATTATTATAATGGGTGGACGGAGCAAGATGAGAAATATTTGTTTGATGCTTTGTCTAATACCTCGGCCAAATTTATATTGTCGACATGGCATCACAATGATTATCGCTCGAATGAAATGCTTGCTCGATATTGGAACCGTTTCAATGTCATGACAAAAGAGCATTTTTACCATAATGGCGGGAAACTCGAAAATAGGAAATCGGTAATAGAAGCATTGGTGTTCAATTTTGATATACAGGAAGAGGTTAAGCCAAAATCTTTATATCAATTAGAACTGTTTGCATAATCACAGTTTGGGTGGGGTGGTGAGGTCGACGGTGAGGCATTCCTCGGCGGCGATTGTCGAGGGAAATATCTTGCGGGCTTCGTCGACAAGTTGGCCGGTGTTGATGTATCGTTTCGAAAAGTGCCCCAGTATCAGGTGCCGGGCTCCGGCCTCGAGGGCTATATGGGCGGCATCGGCACTCGTGCTGTGCCCGCGCGTCCGTGCTTTTTCGCCCAATGATGCATCGTAGGTGGCTTCATGGTACAGCCAGTCGACACCCTTGACGGCTTCGGCTACACGTTGCGATTTCACTGTGTCGGAGCAATAGGCATAGCTGATGCATGGGTCGGCATCGGTGGTCAGCACGTCGTTGGGAATGGTGTTGCCGTCGGGTGTTACGAAGTCGGCACCGGCACGCAGCTCGTTCATCTGGTAGTGCGGCACGCCATAGTATTTTGCCATGTCGCCGCGTATGTGCCTCGGCTTGGGCTTTTCGGCAAACAGGAACCCAACCGTGGGCAAGCGGTGGTAGAGTGGAAATGTCCTGACGGTTATGGCATCGTCTTCATAGATTGTCTGCTGCGACGGTGTGATGACGTTGAACCGCACATTGAAAGGCAGTTCACGGCAAAAGTACCCGAGTATTTCGCTGAAGATGCGTCGCCCATCGTCGAAAGTGTGTATTGTGATTTCCCCGGTTTTACCCAGCAGTGCCATAGTGGAAATCAGCCCCGGCAGCCCGAAGCAATGGTCGCCATGTAGATGGCTGATGAAAATGTGCCCGAGCCGTGCATACTTGAGCGACATCTTGCGCAATTGCAACTGTGCCCCTTCGCCGCAATCTATCATGAACAGGTTGTCGCGAATGTTAAGCACTTGGCATGAGGGAAAGTGCCGCAGCGATGCTGTGGCCGAGCCGCAGCCCAATATGTTAAGCTCGAATTTTGTCGGCATGATGTTTTACCGTCTTTATTTGTTTGGTACAAATATAGCGAAAGTCGAGAGCAAAGCAAAAAAACGGGCTTGCACGTTTTTTTGCTTTGCCGAGGCGTATTCTATATTTATCCCAAAACGGTCATTAGATTTGGGTTTATGATATAACAAGAGTAGTATGCCGGGTGGGTTACAAGGCTTGCTGCATTGTGGCTATCACGCTGTCGCCGAGGGCAGTCTTGACGCGTATGTGGTCGAGGATGGACTGTACCGACGGGTCGCGTTCAAACACGCCGCGCACTTGCTCGAAGTCTTCGATTTGCTGTGTGCGGTCGCCGTCAACGCCGAAGCCGGTCATCGAAGAGAGCGAAAATTCCTTCTTTGCATCATTGTATACAAGATTGTCGATACCCACCACGGCCGTCTTCCATCGCTGCACTATGCCGATGACATCGGCTGCCGTGATGCGGTCGGCATCGAGCTTGTAGTACCGCAGTATTTTGTCGAACGCCCACGTCCATTCATAGCGGTAATAGTTGGCGTGCATTTCGGCGAAACGGTCGTGAATGCCGTCAACGTCGGTTACACGCTGTTGCTCTATGTCGTCGATCAGCCGCAGCACTTCACTCTTGGGCGCGATAAGTCCCGACAGGTCACACCAGTCGCCAAGCCCGGCTTCGGTGTCGGGCTTGAGCCGCCGGCGAATGTCGTCGTCGCACGTGGGTGTAAGCCCTTCCAACCGCTTTATGATGGAGTTGCCGAGAAACTTGTTTATGGCCATGTCGTAGAGTTCAAGTCCGCGCACAAGCGCGCTGTTCTTGATGCGCGTGCTTTGGTAGGAATATACCACCGATGTTTCCCCGGCAAGGTGTTGCAAGTCTTTCAATATCTTGCAGCCGTTCATCATCTTTTGTATGGTGTAGGGGCTTAGCAGGTTGTAGTTTATCTGGTCGAGACGGTGAGGGTCGGTACGCTTGTCGCGCATCGGCCATTTGCGGGCATCGCGTATGGTACCCACGCTGCGCAAGTTTATGGCAGGGTAGAGGTATGTCATGTTTTCATGCTCTATCAGGTAGGAGAATGGCAGGTCGCTCGTGTCGGGGTGGTCGGCGTGCCGCCCCATGACAAGCGAGAATGCCCCTATCCGCGCCGGCCACAAGATGTAGGAGTTGGACGATGTTTTTGCGCCGCGTTCCATCGAGCCTTGGTGAATGGGACCGAGCTTGTACATGTGGTTGCTCTGGTTTGACCCCGATCCCGCATTCATGAACGAGAATTGGCTGGCAATGAGCAATGTCGACTTGTGGTGCGTGACGGTGAACGGGCCTGCAAATACGGCACACGCCTCGCCGTTTTCTTCTTGACAATTGCCAAAGAACAGCGATTCGCTGGCCGAGTACCCATGCCCTATCGTGCAGGCCTGTCCCACGAAGCAACGGGTGAGCATGGCACCGTCGGTAACGGATGAGCCGCTTGAAATAATAAAATCCACGCAAATCACGTTGCGGCCGATTGTCACCGGAGCTTCGCGCACGCTGTTGATGCTGCCGTTTACAAGCCTTGCCGCACCTATCACCGAGCAATAGTCGCCTATGCGCAGGTTGTGCAGCTCGCCACAGTCGGCAATCACCACGTGCGACCCCACGGTGCCGGTTTCGCTGCTCACCCGGTTGGCATATTCCGAGATGATTTCACGCATGTTGCGAATCAGTGTCGGGCGGTGGCGGTACAGTGCCATGAAGTAGGCTTGGTGAGCCGACAGGCGGTCGTGCATCATCACTTCGCGGCCTCCCGTCTCGTTGAGCACCGACACGTCGATTCCGTTACCGAAACTGCTGCGGCCGTCCACGGCAAGCGTGTCGATGTTGCATATATGCGTGTCGTTACCTATGTTGTAGTTGGCAATGTAGCCGCGAATGTTCTCGATGAGGCAGTTGTCACCTATTGTCACATTGTGCAGCGTTGCGTTGCGCAGCCCGCTGTGCCGCCGCAGCCCGCCCGGTAGCTCGAAGCACTTGTCGGTTGTGCCTATCCGTATGCTGCCCGAGAAGGTTACGCCGGTGATGTGAGCAAGGTCGGTGCCGTCGGTTATTTCCACTTGTTGCCAGTCGTTGGCACGGCAGCCTTGCTGTTGCAATGTGGCGATTTCACTGTCAATGAGTTTGCGATATGATGTGTGCTGTTCCATTTTTATACTATTTCTGGTTATTGATTCGAATGGTTTGCGCAAAAGTACCTAAATATTTGCAAAATGTAAGCAATATTGGTTTGAAAATGGAAAAATGTTTTTTTTGGGCATAAAAAATAACCCATCGGGTGGAGACTGGTTTAGTCTTACTCCGATGGGTATTTGTATGAGGCAGTAATGACGATATGTCGTTATTCCGCGGTGATGCGCACGTGGGCTTTGGGGTAGCGCAGCACGAGGCAGCTTGCTTCGGTGAGCACGAGCGCGTCGGTGTTGCGCACGCCGGCGCTTTTCAGGTCGAGGGCTTCGGTACCGAATGGCAGGTGGCTGTATTTCTGCAAATAAGCCGGGTCGATAATCATGCCTGCCGATTCCATGCCACACTCGTCAAACACCTCCGACAGCAGTACATACAATCGCCCAAACTTGCTGTTGATTTCGGTGAAGTCGATGCCCCACTTTGTCACTGTGTCTTTGGCATTGACTACTTTGGTATAGTCGATTTTGTTGATTGCCTCGATGAGCGCCGAGCCGCCAATGAGCACTTTCCGCTTCGACCCGGCATTGCCTGTGAATGCCACACGCATCATGCTGATGAGCGTGTCTTGGTCGAAAGTGTCGGGCGAATAACTGAAGTCTTTCCCGGCCTGATACCAGATGCCCTCGGTGAACATCACATTTTCCTTCTTGCGATAGTCATACAGTTGGCGTTTGGTGCCAAAGAGGAAACTCTTTTCCATTCCCAGACGCATGTCGTAGATTGCCGCTTCTTCTTGGTCGCTCAGCGTCCAGTCAACCTCTTTGTCGCCTATTTTCATCAGTGTGCTTTGCTCGACTTGCATCTTGAATATTTGGCAATAGTTTTGCGACTTTTGCGGCAACGATTCAAATTGTGGCGTTTGCACGTCGAGTTCGGTGGCTGCGCGTCCCATTCTGATGATGACCGACTTGGCCGGTATGGGCGGCACGCAGTTGGTAACACCGTCGATGGTGATTCCGTTCAGTGCCATCACAGTGATGCCCGAGTCGTCCTTGGCTGCCACATACAGCACGAGGTTCTTGTCAGACGGTGTGGTACCGTCGGCTTCATATCCCTTCACGCCGGGCAGCATCAGCGTGTCGCTCACGGCAAGCATGTCGTCGTTGTCGGTTTTCAGCACCACTCGCTGGGCTTCAGTGCCCTCGTTAGAGGCAGTGTATGCAGTGGGCAGTGTGCACATCGTGGGCTTGGTGTCGCCGGTGTAATAATCAACAATCATGCTTTGCGAGTGCTTTGGACGGGCGTAACGCGAGATTTGGTCGATCGGCGTAGCCATCGGGCGTATTTTCACTATTTGCCGGTCGATTTCGTTAAGCATCAGTTCGCTGCCCGTCTGCCTTACCGTGTCGGCGGTCAGAGGGCCGTCAACGATGTGCTTGCCGCCGTCGGTCCCGGCTATGACTGCTGCAAGGGCAATCGAACTGTCTCCCATGTCGCAGCCCGACAATAGTAAAACTATGGCTATTGTCATAAACAACAACAGGAGTATTGTGCTGCGATGTTTCATGAATTTTTGCCACAATGAGCATTCCGAAGAGATGTTTTGAATGTTTTTCATAATATTGGAATATTTGGTAAAATTAATATTCAGTGGGTGAATAAGAATGGATTTGTTTACGGCGGTGGACTTCGATGGCTTCGTTACGCCCTCGCAGGTAACCGGCTGCTTCGGCATTTTTTACGTCATCGTCGTGCCGGGCGGCGCGCAGCAATATGTTCATGGCAGCATCGCTCCAGTCGCCTTTCATCACGGTTTGCCCCAATTTTGATACGGCCTGTGATGCGTCTTCGTCAAGATGGTGGCGTGTGGCAACATCGGCGGGCATTTCGGGCAGTCGGTGCGGGAAATTGCGTGCTACGGCACTGTCGGCATTGTCGCCGGCTATCAGGTCGCCAATGAAGCGGCACAGTCGGGCATCGGTCATTGCGATTGATACCAACGGGTTGTTTAACCACCGGGCAAACTGCCCGGCAAAGTCGGGTGTTTCGCTGCCCGGTTCGGGCGTTTCGGGTTTTGTCTCCTGCATGTCTTCTTGTGTGGACAGGGTTTCTTCGTGTTTTTCAATGTTTTCGTTTTCCATGTCGATTATTGTTTGGTATGGCAAAGTTAAGCCGTAGCACATGGCATTGTTGCAATCAAAAACGACATAATTTGTCTATTGGGTGGGAAATCATTAATTTTGACGTGTAAAGGCAATTTGGCAACCGTTCTGATTTTTCATGTGAAACAGCGCGGGGGTGTTGCAGAATCATACTTTCTACAACATTATGGCGGTTGTAGGGGGTATGGCAAAATGGGAAAAATGGGCAGCTCCGCAGCCCGTTGCCATTTTGATACGCCCTTTGCATAACCGGGTACTGCATGTCACAACCCGTCAAAGTGCCAACATTGATGATTAAAAGAGCCAAAATGACACTTTGAAATAACTGTTTCCCGGCAAAACAAGGAGACAAAAAATTTAAAACATATTCTTTCGCAATGAGGTATTTTTTATTTTCAATGATAATGATGGCATTGGCGCTTGTGGGCTGTTCTTCGGGCCGGCAACAGAATGCCGGCGAGGGTCGGTTGCAGGTTGAAGACAAACAAGAGGCCAAGCCGGCCGCCGATTTCTGTGCCGACTCGGCTCGTGCGTTTGTGGTGGAACAGTGTGCTTTCGGGCCGCGTGTGCCCGGCAGCGAGGCGCACCGGCTGTGTGGCGATTATCTTGCCGGCAAGTTGCGGCAATACGGGGCTTCGGTCACCGAGCAGCGCATGTCGCTGACTACATTCGACGGCACAATGATACCCGCCCGCAACATAATAGGGGAGTACAACCCCGATGCCTCGCGGCGGTTGCTGTTGCTCGCCCACTGGGATTGTCGCCCGTGGGCTGACAATGACCCCGATCCTGCGCGCCGCCGAGACCCCGTGCCGGGTGCCAACGACGGCGCAAGCGGAGTGGCCGTGCTGCTCGAAGTGGCAAGGCAACTGGCTGCGGCCAAACCCTCGATAGGTGTAGATATTCTGTTGGTCGATGCCGAGGACTGGGGTGACTCTGGTGCGGGCAACGATGATACGTGGGCACTTGGCACGCAATATTGGACGGCCAATCCGCACCGTCCCGGCTACCGCCCCATGTATGGCATATTGCTCGACATGGTGGGTGCGGGTGGCGCAGTATTTGCCCGTGAGTATTTCTCGACCCACTATGCCCGAGGGTTTGTCGACGAGGTTTGGAAAACGGCCCGGACGGCCGGCTACGGCGACTACTTTGTCGACACTCCCGGCGGTGCCGTGACCGACGACCATCTTTTCGTCAACCGCGCCGGCATTCCGTGCATCGACATCATCGACCAGACCGATGCCACCGGCACCGGATTCTTCAGGCAGTGGCACACTACGGCCGACACCCCCGACATCATCGATTCGGCTTCGCTCAAGGCCGTAGGGCAGACTGTGCTTAACGTGATTTACAGCTACTAATTATCAATAAAAACCTAATTTTTTATAATGAAATCTTTTGTTTATATCGCAATGGGTTCTGTGATTTTGGCTTCGGGCTGCACCGGCGGCGCAGGCCGTATCGATTATCCCGAGACAATGAAGGATACTACTGTTGTCGATGATTATTTCGGCACCAAGGTAGCCGACCCGTATCGTTGGCTCGAAAATGACACTTCGGCCGAAACCGGGGCTTGGGTAAAAGCCGAGAATGCCGTAACGAACGCCTATCTTGAAAAAATTCCGTTCCGTGGCGCATTGAAGGAGCGCATGTCGCAACTGTTCAACTACGAGAAAATGGGAATCCCCTTCAAGCGTAACGGCAAGTATTACACTTTCCGCAACAGCGGCTTGCAAAACCAAAGCGCGCTGTATGTGCAAGACTCGCTCGACGGTGAGGCAAGGCTTGTGCTCGACCCCAATACGCTGAGCGACGACGGCACTGTGGCATTGGGAAGCATAAGTTTCAGCAGCGACGGCAAGTATCTGGCTTATACCATCTCGCGCAGCGGCAGCGACTGGAACGAGATTTACGTGATGAACCTTGCCGACGGCAAGTTGCTCGATGACCACATTATGTGGGCAAAGTTCACCGGGGTGGAATGGCTTGGCGACGGATTCTTCTACAGCGGCTATGATGCCCCCAAAGATGCCGACAAGGCCTATTCCACCAAAAATGAATACCACAAGGTGTTCTACCACCGCCTCGGTACGCAGCAGTCGGCCGACCGTGTGGAATACGAGGGCGACCAACCGCTGATGTTCTATTCGGCACAGGTGGAGGGAGACCGCTATGTGTTCCTGTACCCGTCGGATGGGCAAAATGCCAATATCCTTGTCAAGGACACCAAGCAACCCGGTGCCAAATATCGCACGCTTGTCGACGGAATGGACAGCCAGTGCGGAGTGGTAGGCATCGACGAGGCGCGCAACTTGGCTTATGTATATACCAACAAAGATGCCGCAATGGGCAAACTGGTGGCTTACGACTTGCGGACGCTGAAACTGCGCAAGACCATCCTGCCCGAAAAAGCGGGCGAGACGCTTGCCGGTGTGGCACAATCGGGTAAGAACCACTTGATTGCCGAATACGAGAAAGATGCCTGCAATCACCTGTATTTGTATGATTGCGACGGTAAAATGGTCAACGAGGTGGAGTTGCCCGCACTCGGCTCAGTGTCGTTCGACGCAAGCCCGAAGCACGATGAGGTGATGTATTCCGTCACTTCGTTCACAATGCCGGGAGTCATATATTCTTACGACAAGGCGGCAAACAAGTCGGCGGAATATTGGCGTCCGTCGCTCGATATCGACCTTGACGAGTATGTAACCGAGCAAGTGTCGTTTCCGAGCAAGGACAGCACCGTCATTCGCATGTTCCTCACCTACAAGAAAGGGCTTGAACGCAACGGCAAGAATCCGGTGTTGCTCTATGGCTACGGCGGCTTCAACATAAGCCTTACGCCGGGCTTCAATCCTCGCAACATGCCGTTTATCGAAAATGGCGGCATATATGCGTCGGTTAATTTGCGCGGTGGTTCGGAGTATGGCGAGCAGTGGCACCTTACCGGCACAAAGATGAACAAGCAGAATGTATTTGACGACTTCATCGCAGCCGCCGAATATCTCGTCAGGGAAGGGTACACGTGTCCCGAAAAACTCGCCTGCAACGGCGGCTCTAACGGCGGCTTGCTGATTGGTGCGGTTGTCAACCAGCGTCCCGACCTGTTTGCCGTAGCCGTGCCGCAGGTGGGCGTGATGGATATGCTGCGTTACCACCGCTTTACAATCGGGTGGAACTGGGCCGGCGATTACGGTCGCAGCGACGACAGCAAGGAAATGTTTGAATACCTGCACGATTATTCCCCGTTGCACAACATAAAGAACGACGGTACCGTTTATCCGGCCATCTTGGTGACGACGGCCGACCATGACGACCGTGTGGTTCCGGCACACTCGTTTAAGTATGCTGCAACGCTGCAAGCGTCGAACATAGGTGACAAGCCGCACCTGATTCGCATCGACAGCAAGGCCGGTCACGGCGGCGGCAAGCCCATAGCCAAGGTTATCGACGAGTACACCGACATCTTCAGCTTCATCCTCTACAACATGGGTGAACAATACGAAGCTCCTGCCGAAAAGTAAGCATAGCGGTATATAGCACAACTAATTGCAATTACGTGCGCAAGCCACCGGAACCATTTCCTTCCGGGCTTGCGCACGTTTCCTTATAGCTCCGCAATTTCTAAAATATTGCAAAATCGGTGGCAAACGGGTAAAATATTTTCGTCTTGCGAGGTATAGTGTATCGGTAATTGTATTATTTTTGCGTATAAGAAAAAGGGTAATATTTCATCATTAATTTTTACATATACAGCTATGAAGAATCAATTCAGGTTATTATTGACAGTGGCTTGCGTGGCTTTTGGAGTTACGCTTGCAAGTGCGCAAAATCAGGGAGTGAACCGCGGAGGAGACACCACAAAGGTTGCTGTTCCCGAGAAATTGAATGTCTATGCTATGGCGAGTGAATTGATTCGCTACGGGTATGAGCAGCAAGAAGCATTGCCATTGATACAGGCAGCGCAACTGTTGAAAACAATTGTTCCTGGCGATCTTGACGTAACTAAGACTACCGAGGGGACTGCCGGAACCGATACCAAGACTGCCTCGGCAATATCCTATGACGTGAATCAAGTGCTTGCCGATGCACAAGAACTAGCTGCCGACAATGAGGCTTACTTGGCCATAATCAACGACATCAAGAGCGACCAAAACCGTGGTGCAGTGGGCGGTGCCAAGTACACCGAAGAATGTGTGCTTGCTCATGATACCGACGTTTACCGTATTCGTTTCCGCGGAGGACAATCGGCTTGCGTATATGTGTCGGGTGACGGCGATACCGACCTTGACCTTTATGTGTATGACGAAAATGGCAATCTGATAGGGTCTGATACTGACTACACCGACGAGTGCATTGTTACGTGGAATCCCATTTGGACCGGTCCGTTCACCATCAAGATTAAAAATCGAGGCAGCGTTCGTAACTATTATTCAATCGCAACGAATTAATGCCATGTACGTAGCATGGTTTTAGTTGTAGGATTGGCTGTACATTAAAACATGAACAGAGAGGGGGAGGGTTCTCGCATTTTTTGGAGAGTCCGCCCCTTGTTGGTTTTATTTACATAAAAAAACTTCTTTATGAAACGTTTATCAATCCTGTTACTTGGGTTGGCAGCAGTTCTGCACAACTATGCTGCCAGACATGCTGCGGCAGACTCGGCCGAGGTTGCAAGGCTTGATGCAGCACTGACGGCTATTATATTAGAATCTAACGATATCGGGAGCATTGCTATCTTGCGGGAAGTGGCCAATACCATACCGGCAGTTGATTCTATTGCCGACGTGTTCCAATATGGACGATATGAAAATCTCGAAACCGCCGAATGTGCGGCGACATACGGTATACGCAGCAGGCTCGAATCTATCGGGGCTGTGGAGACAGTGGCATACTTGAAAGCCTTGTTTTGCGATACTATATGGGCCGGTCGCATTACCGAGAGGGAATATGTGCGAGCCGATTCGCTGTTTGACCGTGCATGGGATATTGTAGGCCGCATCGACATGCCCAGGGAGCGGCAGCATGAATGGAAAATGATTTTCTTGCTGCGACAGGAAGAGTGCTATCGCTTTTGTCCGGAAGGGGAGGAGATGAATCCAGACGTTCATTTAGTGTATGATTACCTGCAGACATGCAGTTATGAAGCCACGGTGGAGCGGTTCTTGCTGTATGCAAGGCTGCTGTTGCTCAATACCAATTATAATTTCATCTCGATTGACAATTTAGATGATTGTTACGACGAATGTATGAAGGTGGCCGAAGATCTTGGGTTGGGCGAAAGGACCCGGGCCGCCGTCCGTGTCAATTGCCTTGGAGTTAAAGCTCTGATGAGCAGCAATCCGATGATGACGTTGATTGAGATAGAGAATTTTATTTCCGAGATTCGGGCGACAAATTTCTACTCCGATGATTTGGAGGCTGTGTTGCATTTTATATTGGGTACGTGCAATTATTGGCAAGGGTATAATACCACGGCATTGTCCGAGATGGAAAAGTCCCGGGAATTGTATGACAAAATACCATCTAAGTCGGTGCGATATTCGATTTATTCGGTGAGCCGGTGGATAGCCTCGATAAAAATAAGGTTGGGCGGCAGCGATGCCGATGCCGGGTGGCGGGAGTATATCGACTTGCATGCCCTCTTGTCGGTCGACGAGGCTGCCGATTCGCAATTTGCACTCTCGTTCCTTAAAGGTTGCATAGATGATTACCGGCTGTTTGGCCGACCTGAATTGGCCAAAGAAACCATTGACGAATTTGCCAAGCGTGTCGAAGCTGTCGCAGAGGTTTCGGATGTTGGCGGCCGTAAGGCTTATACGGCATTGGCTTTCCTGTATGGCGAGCTTGGTAGCACCGAGAATATCAAAGACGCGTTGGCAAAAGCATACGCCGCCGCAAACCGCATGGCGACCGACGACAGCGAGCGTGCCAACAACACGGCCATGTATGCTAACTATCTTTACAACATTGCCGGCGCTACCGACAGCGCATTGGTGATTATGCACGAGGCTGCAGACGCTTACGGCAAACTAAAGGATGCCGAAAGCGTGGCTTATTGCGAGAAACAGCTCTCTTTTTTTTATTTGCAAAGCGGAGAACACAGGAAAAGCCTCGGTTATGCCGAGCGGGTGTGCGACTGGTATGAAAAATCAGACAAGGCGATGCCGGAGGTTTACATTGAAGCTCTTGTGTGCAAGGCGTGTGCCCTTTCTTGGTTAAAGGAGATAGACGAGGAATGCGAGCAAATAATCAAGCAGATTATTTCGTTGGCAAAGAACGAAGTGGCATTTAAGTATGACTATGCCGTGTATCTTGCGAATGCCTACATCTTGTATGGCGATTATTGCACCTCTTTTCCCGACGGACGGCTTGATGAGGCAGTGGAATATTACAACCAAGCCGCCAACATGCTTTCGGCCTTGTTGCCCGGGCAATTGGCAAATTATGCCGATGCAGTGGTTAAGCTATCGAGAGTGTATGCTTACAGGAATGATATTAAAAACATGCGCGCGACTTTGGATAAAGCAATCGCGAAGTTGGAGGAGATTGACGAGCAAATCAGTTACCCCTATTTCACATTGTTGGTTGAAGCGTTTAATATTTCGTCTGAGATAAACGAGTTTTCATCGCAGTCTTATTATGTGGGCAAGTTGAACCAATATTTTAACATCATGCAGAAAAGCGCGTCAGACAACTCTAAAACGTTATTGTCCATGTGGGTTAAGATGTTGCCTAACATGATTAACTGGTGGAGTGGCATGAGGAGCACGATGCTGACGGCAGGCGAAAACTTTGCAGAAACGGCAACGCAATATGACTCGCAGATGAAAACGGTGATAGAGGGATATGAAGAATTGGCCGGAAGTGGCGAATACGACACGATGTTCCAAGGATACGTGTTGGTGAGCAAGGGATTGTTTTGTGCAACCATGAACGAGTTGGACGAGGCCGAGGCGTGCTTCACCAAGGCTATCGAGATGAACGTCGAGCCGGAGTATTCAAAATCATCGTTGGTTGAGATTTACACCATAAAAGGGGAGTATGCCAAAGCATACGCTCTGCACAAGGAAATATTGGATGCCTCGATTGAGGATAAGCGCGGAGACATAAGCATAGCAAATTTCCTGCGCACCGACGTATTGTTGCTGTCGGCGATGGGACGCAACGACGAGGCGATGGAAAGCGCGTGGAAGATGCTGGAGCATTCACGCCGTGCTGTAAACGACACTTACAGCACAATCAGCGGTAACGACCGGGCTGCCTTGTCGGGAAATGTGATGAACCCCGGATTTTATTACAATCTGGCAGGACGGTTGAAAACGGGCGATGCGGCTGCCTTGGCATACGATGCCGCGGTGTTCTTCAAGGGGGTGCTTACGCGCAGCGAGGCCGGTATACGCAAGAGTGTGATGGCATCAGGCGACTCGGCTTTGATAAAGGATTACGGCTTGCTTTCCGGCTTACGCCGCGAATTCATGGGCATGAGCAAGGGGCTTGACGCAAGCACCGGTGCCGTAATGTCGCCCGAAGAGTCTTATCGCTATGCCGAACTTGGCAACAAAATCAACCGCCTCGATGCCTCGATAGCAAACCGCTCGGCCGTGTACCGCAACGAGAAGGCTAAGAACGATGCTACATGGAAGGATATAAAAAAGCGGCTCCGTCGCGACGAGGCGGCTGTGGAAATGGTGCAATTATGGGACTCGGTGGCAATGAGCAACCGTTATGCCGCGCTTGTGGTGCGGCACGACAGCCGAAAGCCTGAGTATGTGCCGTTGCTTACCGAGCGCCAGCTTGACTCGCTGCGCAATGTCGACATGATTAAGGAGGAAGCACGCATTAATGCCATTTACCAGAAGCCCACGCGCCTGCGCCGCAACAACCGCGGCGATGCCATGTATGCCATGCTGTGGCAGCCTGTCGACGAGCATTTGTCGGGAATAAACAGGGTTTATTACAGCCCGGTAGGCAAATTGTTTACCGTGGCGTTTTCGGCTCTTGCCGACACTTCGGGGCGGTGCCTGATTGAGCGGTATGACATGCGCATGATGTCAAACACGGCCTTGCTGCTTGCCGATACCGACAAGGGCTTTCCGGCAATCGACCGCGCGCTTGTGTGCGGTGGCATAATATATGACCGTGATTCCACGCTCAATCGTAGCGAGTGGCAGCATTTGCCGTTCTCCGACAAGGAAACTGCCCAAGTCAACGACATACTTAAATCGGGTGGCATTTCGACTACTTATCGCACCGGGCTTGATGTTCCCGAGGCATTTATCGACTCGTGCAGCAGTGTGCCGTTTGACGTGTTCCAGATTTCAACGCATGGATTTTACCGCGGTACCGATTTCCCTCAATGGAGGACGCTGTATGCCGGTTATGACCCTCAGTCGCTGTCTCCCATGCAGCGCAGCGGCCTTGTGCTGTCCGACGGGAACCCGTCGTGGCACGGCGAGCGCGAAGTGTCGATGAACGAGAACAACATACTCACGGCCAACGAGATTGCCGAACTCGACTTTTCGACGGTGAAATTGGTGGTGCTCAGTGCTTGCGAAACAGGCCTCGGGTTCCCCGACATGAACGAGGGTATCGACGGGCTGCAACGCGGCTTCAAGTTGGCCGGAGCCGGAGCTATTGTGTCGAGCTTGTGGTCGGTCAACGACAAGGCTGGGTCGGAATTCATAACCTCGTTTTACCGTCGCTTGCTTGAGCATGGCGACTTGCACAAGGCTTTCCGCGACACCCAACTGCAACTCAAGGAGGAATATCCTTCAAGCCCGTTCAAATGGGCATGTTTTGTGATCCTTGACTAACGCTCCGCCGGCATAGTTTCTGCATGGGTATAACAAAGTCTCGGGAGACACTTGTCATGATGATGCGCGTCTCCCGAGACTTTGTGATTAAGGCTTTACCGGCGGGTGCCTATCCATGTGAGGCGGTGCCAGATGGTTTCTAACGGGCCGCGGCGGAAGTGGCGGAACCACCAGTGGGCGAATGCAATCTGCACCACAAGCATGGCTATGCCCACAAGGAAACTGCACGTGTGACCGCACACCGAGTGTAGTGCCAACCCGTAGCCGTAATAGAGGAAGCTGCCCATGATTGACTGCGTGATGTAGTCGGTGAGGCTCATTCGGCCGTAGGGGGCAAGTATGCTCATGATTTTTCCATTGAAACTCCAGTATAGAAGCAGGAAGGCCCCTGTCATGGCGAGCATGAAAGCGAGGTTGTACCACGAGTTGACCATTGTTTCAACCGACGCAAGCATGAACGGGTTGTCGATTTGCGAGAAGATGAATTGCTTGGCGAAGTATGTCACAACGGCGATGGGCAGCGACAGGCACACCGTGCGGGTCCAGAACCGGCGCGAGCGGGCAAGCAACTTGTCGTCGGCCGATGAAAAAAGCCCCTTGCGTCCAAGCAGCAAGCCGAGCATGAACAGTGCGCACGTCTGGAACACGCGCCCGTAGCACCATGCCCAGTTGAGGCTGGCAAGCTGCCCGGTGACAAAATTCACTTTCACCATTTCCACAAAATCGGTGCCGCCGAGCTGTGGATAAACGTCGCCGAGCGAGAATATCATTTGCTCGGGGTTGGCTGCCGGGTTGATTGCGGCATATATCACTTTTGCCCATTCAAGCGGTTGCAGCATGAGCACAGTCAGGGTGATGAACAGTGCGCGGTCACTGATGTGGCGGACGGGGACAAGCACGAACCCGAGAATGGCATACAGCACAAGTATCTCGCCGGGGAAGAACGATGCGTTGATGAAACCGAACAGCAACAGCAGTACGAGCCGCCACATATAACGGTTCTTGAAGTCTTCGCCGCGACGGGCGCAACTGCGGCTTTGCAAGTAGAATGTGAAACCAAACAGCAGTGCGAAAATGGCGTATGCCTTGCCCGAGAACGAGAAGAACAGGAAGTCCCAAATGGTGCCGTCAAGGGCTTTCAACATACCCGATGTTTCGGGAAATGAGTAGAAGTTGAAGTGCTCGATGTTATGCAGCAAGATGATGCCCATCACGGCAAATCCGCGAAGTGCGTCGACCGCCTGAATGCGTCCGGCGGTTGCCGCTTGCAGTGGTTGTGTCATTTTTTTATGATGCTTAAGAAAAAATATTGCAGGGATAAACCCTTTTGTCCGGGTTTATCCCTGCAAAATATTGTTATTAATGAAAAAATGATTATCGTTACTTGCCTGCCACGATGCGTTCAAGCCATTTAACCATGCCCAGCATCACTCCCATCGAAATGATGCACACAACGAAGAATACCGTCCAGCATTGCCAAATGGGCCAACTGTTATACATCAGCGGACCTATCCACAGCAACAGGTTGCCAACGGCCGTAGCCCCGAGCCACAAGCCTTGGCACAAGCCGAGCATGTGCTTGGGCGCAACTTTCGATACGAACGACAGTCCCAGCGGGGAGATGAACAACTCGGCTACCGTCAGGAAGAAGTAGGTTACTATCAGAACCCACCATCCGGCTTTAACCTTTGCGCTCTCGGCAAGGGCGGTAAATTCGTTGGCCGACGGGTATTCCATCAGGTAGGTGTATATCGTAAGGAACAGGTAGGCTATACCGGCTATTGCCATGCCGTAGGCTATCTTGCGGGGCGTGGAGATTTCTTTGCCGCGCCGCGACAAGGCACCGAATATGAGCATTATCACAGGAGTGAGAACAATAACGAAGAATGGGTTTACGGCTTGCCATATTTCGGGCGGAATCACCGTGGTATCAACAAAGTCGCGTGCGAAGTATGACAGAGACACACCGTTCTGGTGGAACGAGAACCAGAAGAAGATGACGATGCCAAGCACGGCAAACAGTGCGTACATGCGTTGCTTGATTTCCTTGGCCATCTGCAATTTTTCTTCGGTGGTGTATTCGGCAGTTGCTGTTTCGGCCTTCTTTCCCGGGGTCGGGAACACCTTCTTAGTGGCGATGAAGATGACGAGCGAAATGAGCATGGCCACTACCGATGCTATGAACGAGTAGTGTATGCCGGTGTTGAACACGTCTAAGTATTGCGTGCAGAAGTCGGTCATGTCGGTGACTGCGGTGGTGCTTGCCTTGGCCACAAGGTCGTTGAGGTTGGCCATGTCGGCTCCTTGCAGCGCGCCGTCAAGGTATTTGTGGCACAATGCAGGCAGGTCGGCGTTGTAGATGAAGTTGTTGGCGTTGAGCCACCAGCTGCGCAACAGTGGTGCCACAAATGGTGCCACAAGACCGCCAATGTTGATGAACACGTAGAAGATTTGGAAGCCCGAGTCACGTTTCTTTTGTGCTGCGGCAAGAGCTTCGGGACCTTTCTTTGCTTCGTCGGCTTCGTAGTTGTCGTAAATTTGTCCAACTATGGCTTGCAGGTTGCCTTTGAACAAGCCGTTACCGAATGCTATCAAGAACAGGGCAAAGCATGTCAACGGCAACAGCCAGTTGATGTTTTGGTCGGTAGACAGAATGGGAATTGCCAGTATGGCATAGCCGAGCGACATCACAACGAGGCCGTTGATGATGGTGCCTTTGTAGTTTTGGGTACGGTCGGCAATGAGGCCTCCGACAAGGCTCAGCACATATATGCCTGCATAAAAGAACGAGTAAATCAGTCCCCCCATTTCTTCGCTAAGGCCGAACTTAGAACACAGGAACAGCGTGAGAACGGCGTTCATGATGTAGTAGCCAAAGCGTTCGCCCATATTCGACAGGGCGGCGGGGATTAATCCTTTGGGTTGGTTGAACATAGTTGTTAAGCGGGTTATTTTTTATGTGATTATTATTGTTTCTCTTGGTCTTTTGCCTTGAATGCCATTGCATACATGCGCATCTGCTTCACCATTGCCACAAGACCGTTGCTGCGGGTGGGCGACAGGTGCTCTTGCAGCCCAACTTCCTTGATGAAGTAGAGGTCGCTGTCGAGTATCTCCTGTGCCGTGTGTCCCGACAATACTTGAATGAGCAGCGATATTATCCCTTTCACGATAATCGCGTCACTGTCGGCGCGGAAGTGAATCAGTCCGTTGCTGTCTTCATCGGCAGTTATCCACACGCGGCTTTGGCAACCTTCTATCAGGTATTCAGGAGTTTTGTACTTTTCTTCTATCGGTTCAAGGGCGTTTCCGAGGTCGATTATGTAACTATACCGGTCCATCCATTCCGACAGACCTTCAAATTCCTCGATTATCTCGTCCTGAGTTTCGTTGATTGATTTCATGCTGGATAATAAATTGTTCAAAAATAGGCATTTTTGCCGAAAAATGCAACAAGGGCAGTGCCAAATGCCTCTGCCCTTGTCTGTATGGTTATGTTTAGGAATGGTAATGCCTTAGAAGAATCTAATCATTTTGTTCTCGACGGTCGTGGCATTGCGCAATATATTGAGGGCTTGGCTCATTACGGCTTGGTTGCCACGGGTGCGTGCGAATTGTTGTTCGGTTTCCATGTCGGTAAGTTCCCGCTTTGACTGCTCTTGGTTTACTATCTTGTAAACGATTACCGATGTATTTGCTTTTACAGGACCAACCACAGTTCCCGGTTGTGCTGTAGCTACGCTTGCAGTGAGGGCCGATTCGCCTGCACCGATTTTTGCAATATAGTTCTGTCCGAATGTCACTTGTGCCGAGTCGGGAGTAACATCCATCAGTTTTGCATATCCGGCAATGTCGTTTGCTTTGCCTTGGTACTGGGCTACCAATGCGTCACCTTTCTTGCTGTTGCGTATTTGCGCCGTAAGTTCTTCTTTCACTTCGGGAGCATTGGCGGGCAGGTAACCTTTTTCATACACCCAGTCGAGTGCTGCAACGATGTATTTGTCGTTGTTTTGCTTGTCAAATATCGTAGACACTGTTCCCGGGGTAGCCTCAAACAGCCATTTCACCACTTCGCGTGAGTTTTCGATGCCGTTCACTTGCGGTGTCGACGAGGTTACTCGTGTCACGATGGCATTGTAGCCGGCGCGTGCGGCATTTTGCTCAAACAGTTCGGCCGTGTTGTTGGCATTGATGAATGCTTGCAGGCTGTCGCGCAATTCCTCGGTAGTTTTTGTGCTGGGATATACGGTATAGGAAATTTGGGCTATGTCGTAGAGTTGCTTGGGGGCTTTGAGTTCGTTTATTTTTACGTAAATGGCTCCTTGCGGCGATTGGTTGAGAACGAAGTAACCCTTGCCGGCTGCCTTGAACTTGGCTATGGTAGAGTCGGGAGCACCGACGAGTGTTTGCCAGAAGTTTTCCTGTCCTTGTGTGCCTTGAATCTTTTGTATTTCGGCATACGAAGTGCCTGCGTTGAGCAGGTTGAGAACCGAGTCTTGCAGGTTTTTTGCTCCGGCGATGCTCATCATGCTCACGTTTACAGAGTCAAGTCCCATTTCCTTGCCAAGCAACTTGGTTATGGTATAGGTGTTTGACTGGAATTTAGGCGAAGTAACGTCGCCCACTGCGGCTTTTGCTATGAACTGGCGAGTGTCGTTTTGGCGTATGTCGCTCAAGCGCACGGTGTTCTCGTTGATGACGAGGTCGCTGTTGTTGCGTATTTCATCGATACCTTCGCTCGACACCAATGTCGTGTACACGCCGTTGATGTTTTCTTGAGCTTGGTTGAGGTCGAGAGTCGATGGTGTGATGTCAACTGCAATTATGTGAGCCACGCGCATTTCTTCGGGCAGCTTGTATAATTCCTTTTGCTTGTTGTATTCTTCGGTGATTTCGGCATCGCTCACGGGATAATCTTCGTTTTTCAGCGACGAGAATCCTACACGGGCAAATTCGATTGTGCTGGTGGTTGCATTCTCCGATGCCATTTCTTTTTTGTCAAGGTCATTGGCTCTGATGGCACCCATTATGAGATTTTGCAATTTTTCATATTTAAGGCTGCGAGTTACATCGTCTTCAAGATTAATCCACACGTTTCTCATTTGAGCAACGTCGGCATCGGTAGCTCCGTATTTCGATGGGTTGAAAATGAAGTCATACAAGTCGCGTGCCGATTGCATTCCTGTCTGTTGAACAAGTTGCATCACTTGCGGGCGTATGTTGTTGCCAATCATTGCATCGGTGATTTCTTCGTCGGTCACATCGATGTCAAGCATCTCCAACTCGTCGTTGAGCAATATTTCTTGAATCATTTGCGACATCACTTGGCTTTGCAATACGGCACCGTCGATATTGTTGCGGCCGCTTGACTGTAATTCTTGGCTGGCCTGTTCGTAACGGTTCTGGAATTGCATTGCGTCAATTTTGGTGTCACCCACATAGGCAACGGTATTGCCGTCGCCGAAGAATGTCCTGCCCGAGTTGAGGAAGTCGGTCAAAATAAAGGCTAAAAGAGCCAAACCGATGACAACCGTCAACAGGACTGCTTTACTTCTAATCTTCTCTAAAGCTGCCATTTAATTGTTATGTTTTTTATTGTTTTTATGCAATATAATATGCCGTAACCGATGTATACGGCATGAAAAACGTGCCTGTAAAGGCGCACAAAGATACCAAATTTTTATGTTTTTGCACAAAAAGTCCCTAATTTTTTGCATTTTCAAGCATTTACGCCTGTTTTGCATGTGTGGTTATGGTTCCAATGCCTCCTTGGTCTTGCGAGGCAATTTGTTGCGGACTATGGTATAGGATTTTTCGATTAGTGACTGTATTTGCGGGTCGGTCAATTCCCCTGCGGTCAGGTAGATGTCGTTCCAGTGCACTTTGTTCATGTGCCACGCAGGTCTCACGGCATCGTAGTGTTCCCTTAATTCGGCTCCCGTTTCGGGCGGCAACTTGATGGCTATGCGCGGTTCGGGAGCATCGAGTTGTATGTGCATGAATACTTTGCCGCCGATGCGGAACACTACCCAGTCGTCACCGAATGGCATGTCTTCGGTGGCATAGGGCTGCGACAATGCGAATATGCGGGCTTGTTCTATATTCATGGTGGTGTGTGGACTGTTTTATTGTGAGCAAAGATAATAAGGAATAGTGTATTTGGGACTTGTTTTGTGTTTATGCGGACGATTTTTGTAGTATTTTTGCAGAAAATTGACTTTTCACTATGGGTAAACGTGTACTTGTGACCGGTGCAGGAGGATTTATCGGTGGTTTTATTGTTGAAGAATCGTTAAGACGAGGATATGAGACTTGGGCGGCAGTACGTGCCACTACGTCACGCAAGTTCTTGCAAGACGAGCGTATTAATTTCATAGAGCTTGATTATTCCAACGGGGAGGTGTTGCAGAAGCAGATAGCCGATGCCGTGGAGCAGATGGGCGGCAAATGGGATTATGTGGTACATAACCTTGGCGCCACGAAGTGTGTCAATTTCCTTGATTTCAACAGGGTCAATTATGAATATATGCGCACATTGGTCGATGCTTTGATTGCCGCCGATGCCATTCCCGACGCATTTTTGCTCATGAGCAGTTTGAGTGTGATGGGTGCCGGGGATGAAAAAGGGTATACACCGTTTACCACCAAAATGATACCGTTGCCCGATACTCGTTATGGGGTGTCGAAATTGAAAGCCGAGACATATTTACAGTCGTTAAGCGGTTTCCCATACGTTATATTCCGTGCAACGGGCGTATATGGCCCTCACGAACGGGATTATTTCATGATGATGCGTAGCATCAAAGCCGGATTTGACTTTGGAGTGGGATTCAAGAAACAGATGCTCACGTTTATTTACGTAAAAGACTTGGCATCTGCCGTTTTTGATGCAATGGAGTGCCGGACAACACGGCGGCGCACTTATATAATCTCGGAACCGCGAGCCTATACGCAGAAGGAGTTTAGGACATTGGTTGCGCGCACACTTGGCAAGAAGGTGGTGTTGCCGGTGCGGTGTCCGCTGTGGCTGCTGTATGTGGTGTCGGTCATTGCCGGATTTATTGGCAAGTTGACATTAAAACCGAGCACGCTTAACAGTGACAAGTACAAAATAATGAAACAACGCAATTGGGCCTGCGATATAAGCGATGCCGTGAACGATTTCAATTTCTCGCCCCGTTATTCTCTTGAAGATGGTGTGGCTGAGGCCATTGCGTGGTACAAGCAGGCCGGGTGGCTGTAATCAGATGGCACCATATAGCTTTAGCAATATGGCTATTGCCACCACAAGTGCGCCGATTGCTATAATCAACGACATGCGGCCTTCCTTGCTCGAGCGGTCGATGAGCTGAGTTTCCATGTTTTTCAAGATGGAATGTGTGCTGTTTCGCATCACCATGACATCTTTGGATATAAGGTTCAATCGTTCTTCAAATTCTTTTAATGCGTCGGAGGAAATTGCGGCATCTTCGGTGTTAAGCGGCTTGGAGGCACTTTGTGAAGCGGTGGTGAGGGTGATTTCTTTCAGCTTTGAATCGACGGATTCGATTTTAGTGTTGGCTTCAATCAATAATCGTGTGGCATTGTCGTTGCTTGCTGCGTGTGGCAAGTGTTCTAATTTTGAATTAATGTCGTCAAGTTGGGCCTTTATGGGCAATAGCATTTCACCCACTGCAACTATATCGGTCAGGCTGTGTTCATTATTGGGTTGCTGTGCCGGCACAAACTGTTGGGAACTTGGTTGCCCGAGTTTGTCGATTTTGTTTTCGAGTTTGTCGCATAATTCCCCTAATCGCAAGTTTGTATTCTCGACATCTGATTTCTTGCATTCTTGTGCCGTGGCGATAAATTCTTTTACGGCATCGGTGAGTGCGTTGAGCGACCGGGTATAGTTTTCGAGCGAGCCATTTATGGCCGTTGCCGATTTTACAACTTCTTCAACTTGCTGCCGGGCAGATTCTATTTGTTTGAGTGAAGATTCGAGCTGAGCCAGCGAGTTTAATATTTCTTGAGCATTATTTTCCTGTGCCATATCTGTTTATAAATTTATTCAACCATTCATTATGTGCCTTTAATTCAATTCTCAGTTCATAGCCTGTCAAGGTTGCCATTTGCCGAGATATAGCTGGGTTGCATGAGTGTAGCAACGGTTTTATTTCATTGTTCCAACGGTGATGGAATACGTTGTGTTCCTGTGCTCTAAGCTGTTCATACCCCTTGCCGTATGCGTCGGCAATGCGGTCGGCAAGCAATCTTGAGCAGTCAAAGTGCAGCGACATCATGCACAGGGCATCGAGCATTGAGAGAGTTCCGTTGCCGGTCGACAAACGTAGCAGACGGCGCACGGCTCCGTGTAATTGTTGGATTCTGTCATTGTCAAGCGATGCCATCAGCCTGATGTATTTGCATAATATGTCTAACGAAGATTCGCGTCCATGCCGGGTATCTATGTCAAGGAAATTGCCGTCATGGTCATCTTCGTTGCCGCATGCATCATGCAGGAAAGGGGAATTGTAGTAATTGTGAATATATTTCTTTATGTATTCGTTAGAGTCTGTGCAATCTTTGTTTTCGGTGGCCAAGATGCACAAGTCATTTATGTCAATGAGTTTGCGCTCCGAGGCTGCATGGCTTTTGCGCTCGATGAAATCGAGCAATGCCGACAAGGCATTTTCCGGTTCGCAACAATCACTGTCGCAATTGCATGCTTCCGAGGCAATATCTTCGGCTTCGTGCCGGGGAAGGTGGCATAGGAGCAATTGCAATAGCCTGCGGCAATAGAAACCTTCGGGCTTGTTTGAAACTTGCAGCAGCAATTGTTTTCTTGTGTTGTCGGTATGGAATTCATCGACAACACCTATTATGCCAAGGTAGCAGAGTGCTGTTGCTGCGATTTCCATGTTCTCAAAGTCGCTATTGTTGTCGATTGATATGGCCGCGTATGCAGTTTTGTCGGTGTCCATGCCCGACAATAATTCGGTCAGCCCGTTGGCATAATTCCCGTTTTCGGTCGACAATGTACAGGTGTGCAATAACTTATGCAACAAGTTGCGGCATGTTGCCATGCAGTGTTGCTTGTTGTCGATTGCAGGCATGGCAATGTTGTAACTTTGTGCCAGCGATTCGTTTGCCGTCTCGTGGGAGGCGATGCTGTTTCTTGAGAGATAATCGGCATATTTGTCGGCAGGAATCCAGCCCGTCGGCAAGTTTGTGCTGTTTAACAGCGTGCAATTGCTTCTCTCTTTGCAATAATTGCACAGGTGCGACATGAATATGTCGTTGTCGATGGCGCAATTTAATCGAATCAGGTCGTGTGTGGGGTCGAATATTTCAGTTTGCAGTTCTGCCGGGTCTATGCCATGCTTTGTGCACAGGCTCTCGAGTGCGCAGGCATTTATCCAGTGGCCTTTGGTGAATGCAATCGGTTCGGGAATGTTGTCGTTGGTGGGTCGGACCAAGCCGAAATTTTGGAAAAATGTAGTAATTAAGGCTGCCTGCCCGTCAAGTCCGCACACACTTGCGCTTGCCATTAAGTCTTCTATCGAGTCGGGGCGGCAAAGATTTATGACAAACCGTATGTTTGGTTTGTCAAAACAGGGGGTTGTGCCCGTTTGAGCTATGATTAATGGTGCTTTATTGTCGATGAATTCCGAAAATCTTAGTGAAGCGTCATCATTGTCTTCATATTCCGATGTGAACAGCGACAATGCTTTTATCCCGTTTTTCTCCAATCCCTTTTCAACTTCTCCGGCATAGTTGCGACGAGTGAATATTACTCCGGCGTGCTCGAATCTGTTTTTTGTGGCAAGGTAATAATTGTCGGGCATTGTAGATGCCGCCACAGTTTCCTGCTGCAAGAGACGCAGTTGGAGGGGCAGTCGGTGCAGGTATTCGCCGGCATACGCTATTTTTGACTTTTGTATGGCATCGAAATCGTCAATGTCGTTGATAACCGATGCTGTTTCGTCGGTGTCGTAGGGCGTATTGGTGGGTTGTTCTATTGCAAATTGAAGGTTGCTGCGACATGAGCAATCGGTCCGAACGATGTTTTCGGGATTGTACGGCATATTGCCGGGAGACAAGGTCGACATTATGTCGTCCGACACATCTTGCGGCATGACTTGGGTAACGGCTATTGTATTCAGTTCTTCGTCGGGGGCAGCAAGGTGCTTGCGTACCGTGGCTGCAACCTGCCTGTGGATGGCACTGAAGTTGTCGCTCCATATCGATATGGCCTCGGCATCGCAGATGATGATTGTGGAAAAGAATATGCGCTGCCGCTTGAGCGAAGACAGTCTGCGCATTATGTCTACATCGAGTAGCAACTGTGATTGTAGGCTGACGAATTGCACGCTCGAATCTTCCAATGATGCCAATGCCGATTCAAATGCGTCGGATGGCATTTGCTTGTATAGCATGCAGCAATCAATGCCTGCGGCCTGCAAGTTGCAGCACCTGATTTTTGTGTCGGTTTCGGTAATCGATGCCACTATTGCCAAGCCCGGTTGTAACATTGCGGCAGCGACAGCCGTCATGAACCCCGATGAATTATCAAAGGTGCTTATCATTGTGGGCTTGCCCTGTAATGCGTTGCCGATTGCTCGGTTTGTGTCGTTGTTGGCATCGAAGCATTTAAACAGGTGGCTGAGCAGGTAGCCATGCCCGGCTGTATTGTCGTAACTTATTTTATTCAGTGTGTATATGCTTTTGGATATCGGCATCCGGGGATTGGCCGAGTATATGCTGAATATGCAACTGTTTCGGGCCGACAGGTTGGGCAGTTCAGGCTCTTTCTGCCCGCACCGGTCAATCGATGTTTCTATCACCATGTCGTAGGTGCGGCGCAAGTGCTGTTTTTGCAGGCTTGTTGATGGGGCATATCCCAAGTGTAACGGCGAACAGGCATATTGTTCACCTGAGATGATGTCAAGGCGTATTTGCGGCAATGACAAATGGCTGTATTCGGCAGTCGTTTTTGCAATGTTGCCGAAAAGCTCTTCAAGGTCTCTCATGGCGATGGCGGCGCATGGCACATCGTTTTCGATTATGAGTATGTTCCAGTATTGGGCATTTATGTCGAGGCGTCCCGAGATCATTGCTTCGATGGCAACCTTGTGCAAGCGTGCCACCTCAATCGGGGTGAATGCCAACTGGTTGATGGCAGCGTTTTTGCCAAGCCCGCGTGACAGGCATTGTATCAATTCGCGTTCCGACGCCTTGTCCATGTTGCTTTCGTAACATAGCTTGTTGCCACTTGTTGTGCGGTGGGTCAATCCAAATGAGATGGCAAACGTCTGCTCCATGCCGGGAGATGCATGCGTGGGCAGCCCGCGAGATATTATGTTGTTGGCTATGGCAAGCAAGGGGTGGATGTCGTCGCTTATTTGTGATTCGGCAAAGAACGGGCAATATACTTCCGCATTTTTCCAACGGTACATTTGTTGCACGGCTTTGGCATTGTTGCCGATGCATTCAAGCATGTAGGCTGCACCGAAGTAAGATGGTTTGTACCGGTTGTTGATGTGTTTCGAGTCGATTACGAATGCAAATATGCTTTCACTGCCGGCTTTGTTGCGGCATATCTTTACTTCTTTTGCGGCATTGCCAAGGTAATTGACAAAGGCTTTTATGCGTCGGTTGCCTTGGAAATAGCACGGGCTGCAGCCTACGACGATATTGGCGCAGTCGCTGTTGGCCGTCAGGCGTGTAACTGTGTTTTTGAAATCGAGCCCCTCCCTGTCGAGCAGGTTGTTGAAGATATGTATCACCGTGCCACCGGCAAATCGCAGATTGTCGGCTATTACATCGGTTGCAGGCCGATTTATGCACTTTATGTCGTCGATGTGGCATGCTGCCTTGACCACGGTTGCTGCCCGGTCGAGCAACAAGCCCGATGGCTCTATCAGTTTTACCGATTTTATGCTTGCTTCGGGGCATTTCCCGGCAATAAAGTCATTGAAGCTAACCGTTGCCAGTCCTTGTCCGCAATTCCAGTCGATGATGTTGATGCCTCCGGTGAGATGCTTGGCGTTTATGAGATTGTATGCCGCTTGCATGCAATGCTTTACGGCGTCGGCGTTGTCAATTATGAATTTGTTCATCAGCTGCTCTTCGGTGTCGGTGGCAGGGTGTGTATTATCGGCATCGCTATTGGTCGATAATAGCGTGCTTATTTGTTTCAAATTATCTATTGAAACACTTTTCTCGTTTTCTACCAGCGATTTGAAGGTCTCCATTGTTCCTGATGAAGCATAATTATGGTTTATGCCGTTGCAATGTCACTTGATTATGTTGTAATGACAAAAATATACAAATTAGAGTTAAAATACAAGCATACACCATTTTTTGCGCTATATGTTGCATGGCTCTTTTGTTGACCGAAGTTTGTTGTAAAAAAATTATGTTTGCTATATGAGGGCAAGCCATGATAATAGTCTTATTTTTTTGTACTTTTGTGCTTGGTGTCGGCCGGGAAGATTGCCGTGCGGCGCCTGAAATACTGCGAAACCAATGTAAAGGCATAAAAAAGGAAGTTCAGGTATGATGGTATTTAGGCATGTTTTTATGGCATTGTTGCTTGTTGCTTGTTGCTTGCCGCAGGCAAAAGCTTTCACACAAAGGAACATATTGTACATAACTTCTTATGACATGTCGTTTCCTACGGTGCACAGGCAATTAGAAGGCTTGCGGTCGGTGTTGAACGCCGACTCGGTGGCGATTGACGTCGAGGAAATGGACTGCAAGCGTTTCCCCGAAGCCGGCAATGTGCGCTCGTTTGAGGAGCGTCTTGCATTCAAGCTCGCCCGGTTGCCCCGTTACGACGTGGCGGTGGTGGCCGATGATAATGCTTTCGCGTTTGCTCTGTCGCGCCAAGACAGCCTGTTTGCCGGTGTTCCTATTGTATTCCTTGGTGTCAACAACGAGCGTATGGCAATGAAACAAGAGTCCAACCCCGGCATGACGGGAGTGGTGGAGTCGTTGGGATTGAATGGTACAATACGGCTGATGAAAAACCTGTTCCCCAACTCGCCGCGTGCCATAGCCATTTCCGACGGGACTTTGACGGGCCGTGCCGACTCTGATGCGTTTTCTTCGGCAGCCACGCTTGCTTGGAGCGATTATGAAATAATCGACTTGAATGGGATTTCATTCGAAGCCCTTGCCGATACGTTGCGCCTGATTCCGGCTGATATTCCTGTATTGTTGTTGTCGGCCTATACCGACTGTCACGGGGAAACAAAAAGTTTCTATGAAAGTCTTAACCTGATTACATCTAACTTGCAATCGCCATTGTTCCACCTGTGGTCTCACGGCCTCGGTCGCGGGGTGTTGGGCGGGCAGATGGTCTCGCAGTATGAACAGGGGCAGGCGGCCGGCCGGATGGTGGCCCGGTTGCTTGCCGGTGAGAATGTGGCATCAATACCGATAAACAATGCAAACAAGTTGTATTACGTGTTTGATTACAACGAATTGGTGCGCTTCGGCATCGACACTTCGGCTCTGCCCGCCGGCAGCCGCATAATCAACGAGCCGCCGGGACTGTTCTCGTCGGAAAGCAAATATTGGCCTTACACGTTGATTGCTGCCGTCGTGGTGCTGATGGTGGTGGTGTTTATGGCAATATCGAGCATCCGCAACCGCAAGCTCAAGCGTTACCTGAAAATCACCAATCAGACGGTGAATGCCCTTAACGAGGAACTTGTGCGTTCAAAGGAGGAGGCCGACCGGCTGAATGCCTACCGCGGTGCGTTTATCGAGAATCTCGCACGTGAATTGAAGGCTCCAATTAACACCATCGACGACTTTACCGAAATATTGTCGACCCCGGGGTTGAAACAGGAAGAAATCATCGGGTATGGGAAAATAATAAGCCACTCGGCGCTGAAGATGAAGCAGGCCATCGACGACATTGCCGACTTCTCGAAGTCGTATTCAAGCGGGGCGCGGGTGAACGTGGGCGACGTGTGCATCAACGACCTGCTGCGCGACATTTACGAAGACTTCAAGATAATCGTGAGCGAGCGCGCCGTGGCCATCAACATGGTGCTGCCGCTGAAGGACGAGGATAGCCATATTGTGAGCGACCGTGAACGAATTTCCAAAATAATTTACCACCTGCTCGACAATGCCTTGAAGTATACGGCACAAGGCAAAATCACATTTGGCTACCGCATAGCCGATGACGGCAAGAATATATTGATTTCGGTGAACGACACCGGCATAGGCATTCCGCAACGGCGGCAAATGTTGCTGACGCAGATTTTCGACGGGCATCAACCCGACTTGCTTAACTTGCATGAAAAGATGGGGTTGGGACTTACCATAGCGCAGCGCAACGCGCAATTGCTGCAAGGCACACTCACGTTTAAGTCGACGCAGGGTGTTGGGACAACTTTCACGTTGCGCCTGCCGCTGAAAATCGATGACAACGTAAACGGGTCGGGCGCAGTGATTGCCGACCCCAATTATCCCACGGTGCTCATCGTCGAGGCCGAAAGCACGTCGTTCTTGTATCTGAAGGTATTGATGGAACGCCTCGGCACCAACGTGTGGCTCGTTCATGCACACAATGCCGATGAAGCATTGATGGCTTGCAACACCAAAAACATCAACATGGTGCTTGCCGGGGTCAACTTGTCGTCGGACAGCGGACTGAAGGCTATCGAGAGCATTCGCGCATATTCGGCCGTGTTGCCCATCGTGGCCGTGCTGCCATCTAATTCCAAGTCGCAGGTGGAAGATGCCATGACTGCCGGGGCAAACGACTATCTTGTGAAGCCCGTGAATCGTGATGACTTGCTGGCTATGTGCCGCAAGCACTTGAGTGGGTTCCCGGCATTCACCTCTAAATTGCAAGGTAAGTAAGGTGGCATGGGCGACGAGGATTCAGTTTTTTTTGATGCGGGTCGTGACGATGTGATATTTTCGCAGCGGTTTGAGAATGTCACATTGCTTGGGAACTCTTCGCCCGGAAGCCACTGTGTGCTTTACAAGGCAATGCGGCACGGCAAGTGGTTTGTGCTGAAGGCATTGAAGCCATGCTGTGCCGCCGATCCGTTGTTTCGCCGCTTGCTTGTCAAGGAATTTGAGATAGGTTACGGCCTGTCGCACCCCAATGTGGCGCAAACGCTCGGCATGGAGGAGGTTCCCGACCTCGGGCCGTGCATCGTCATGGAATATGTCGACGGGCTGACGCTGCGCGAGTGCATCGCCGGGAATCTGCTCACCCCGGGGGAGAGTGTAGGGCAGATTGTGTCAGAAACATGCAGTGCGTTGGCATATATTCACAAGCATCAGGTGGTTCACCGCGACCTCAAGCCCGAAAACATATTGATTACGGCCAATGGCAACCATGTCAAAATCATCGATTTTGGGTATGCCGATACCGACAGTTATGCCGTCTTGAAGGCTTCGGCCGGAACAAGGGCGTATGCCGCACCCGAGCAAACCGAGGCAGGCGCGACAGTCGACTGCCGTGCCGACATCTATGCCTTGGGCAAGATAATGAGCGAGATGCCCGGCTGCGACCGGGCGATGCGCCACGTCGCTCGCCGCTGCTTTGCCACAAATCCCGCCGACCGCCCCCGGCGAGCCGATGAGATACCAGCAATGATTGCCGCAAGGCATCGCCGTAACGCATGGTTGCGCATTGCAATCGCGGTTGCAATGATTTCTGCCGTCGGGTTGGTTGCCATTTTGAAAATTGCCACCGTTTCACGGCAAGACGTGCTTGTTTCGTCATCCGATACATTGCAAGAACTCCCGCCTGCCGGAGATGCGGCCATATCAAATCAGCGGCAAAGCATGTCGCCTGATACTCCCTCGTCCTATGCCGGGAGGCAGTCTGCCGTTGCTGCCGATGATAGGCAACAGCCCGCCGGGGCAGTGGAGGACTCATTGCCGTCGGCCTTGGGTGTAGTTCCGTCGGTCAATGACTTTTTCGGGCAACAGGTTATGCTTGCCGAACGTCCGCCTTATTCTTCGGAGCCAAAAGTTTATGACATTGAAGCAGATGTATATTCCATAGTATGTTCAAGTATGCTTGATGTGGTAAAGCGCATTGACGGCGCGCGCACCCCCGATGATGTGGAGAACGTGATTGCCGGTTGCCGTTTGGCTGGCGGATTGCGTGAGCAGGTGAAAGATAAAGTCCATAAATGGATAGACAAAGATGTCGCCACAGGAGATGCCGGAAAGCAAGCAGGCAGTTATTATGAAATTGCTGATTACTATACCGATTTTAAATATAATGAGTTGCGCATGTTATACCGCCCATTGGTCGAAGACAAGATTTCAAGGCTTTACGGCGCGGGACAGGCAGTGCCGTTAAATGAGCAGGCTTACAGAATGGCAACTATTGCGGCATTCCGCAATTATGTGGGATATTTGAACTTGTGCGATACTTTGACGACCAAGGATTCTTATGTAAAGGCAAACATAGGGTTTTGGCGGCATTTGGCAAAAAGCCAAGCCGATGAGTGGCTTTCGGAGCGTGTGGCAAAGAAATCGGCTTTGTATGAGCAAAGTTGGGAGATAGTTCTTTCCACGATTAAGAGCATTGAAGATGCCAATATAGTCATAGGTGCGGCAAAATTGCGTGCGGCAAGTGAGCGTACCGGTATCTATTTCATGGTTGAATCGACTACCGAAACGTTGCCCGACGGTAGGGTTAAAGAAGGCAAATTGCAGGAAGACGGTACATGGGTTTATCGCGTATATGACCCAAAGACTATTGAAATGATGGATGAACATAACAAAAAAGATGGCACCGTGGATGCCATCTTTGATTCCGAGCTATACGAATAATTTAGTATAGCTTCCGTTTTTTATTGTTAATACCCTAATTCGTCGGGGTGAACATCTTGCAATCCTTCGATATCAATACCCGATTCTTCAAATTCATTCAGCCAGTCGCCTCCTATAAACACTTCAATAGTGCCGGTGAAGCCATCTTGCATTGAGTTGAGGTATTCGCGCGTAGCGTCAGGGTCTTCTTCCTTTGCCGAAGTGTAACACTGCTTGAGCATCTCCAAGTTGTGTTCATTATTTTCTCCGCCGGTTAGGTCTAATTCAAGAAATGACACATATAGGACTGCAAGGTCGCATTTGTTTTCGAGTGTCAGGTCGTCCCAATGCTCGTCAACGATGCGGTCGCAGATGCTTTGTGCCAATTCATTGTCGGAGTTTTCCACAGCTTCGGCGGCTTCGTTGATTTGGTTGGTGATTTCGTTCCCGCACGCCGATAATCCCAATAAAAAGATGGGGAAAAACAGTAATGTTAAAATCTTTTTCATGTCGTTTTTTTTATTTGGAGACTTTGTTAATGCGCAGTCGGTTTACATTTTACGTAATTTGCGTTTAAAGAATATCTTCAGGAAAATCCGTTTCAGTATAATGTCGATTATTCCAGTAATAAATAGAATTATTATGACAAATATAATCCATAATAATATGCTAGGATTAAAATGAAATAAGAGGCCAATAGCGATGATCATCACGATAAATGAAAATATGTTTCCCAATCGTGACGCAATTTTGGATGCTTCGGTATATGCCTTGTATCTTATATTGAACGGTTTCATATATTACTGAATATATATTGCAATTCATTGATTGCTTTTTCGTCAAGAAGCATACCTCCGCCCATTCTTAAAAGTCCTACAACCTTGCCGTTAATAACCAGTTGATGCCCTATATATGCTGTGCCTAGGCATGCATCATGCCGGCCTATGGCAAGACTTTTGATTTGTTCCAATGGCAATATTCCTTTATTGGTCAGTACTATTAAACTTGAAAAGAAGTTGTCTTTTACACACTTGTAGTATAAATTTTTATCGGTTATCAGTAGACCTGACCAACCGTATCCGCCTATGGTCCCGGGTATTTTTTTGTTCACGGCAAGCAAAGGTCGTTCTCCGGAACCAATGGGACCACTGTTTTTGGCATGTATGGCCAATACATCTGGGGTGATGGCATCTAACAAATATACGTTTTTGCTTTTTTGCTGATGAGACTTGAGAAAAGCCTCTGAAATGTTGATTAATGATTCTGCATTCATGTTGATAGTTTTATAAAATATTTTGTGTGTTACTTTGGAATTACGTAGCTATGGTTATGGAGAATCCTTAATAACCTAAGTCTTCCAAATCATCCCCTAAATCTTCCAATTCATTTGCCCAATCGGTCATTTCTATCACTAATTCAATAGCGTCATGTGCCCCATCTTCTAAAGAGTTAAGATACTCGCGTGTTGCCTTTGAGTCTTCGTCCATTGCTGAAGAATAGCACTTTTTGAGCATACCAATGTTGTGCTTGTCATTCTCATCGCCATCCATTTCTGAGTACAATACTGCGTATATAGCAGCAAGGTCGCATTTGTTTTCGAGTGTCATTTCGTCCCAATATCTGTTTATTGTGCGGTCACAGATGTTTTGGGCATCTTCATAGTCAGTATTGTCTAGGGCATCGGCGGCTTCATAAATACGGTTGTCGATTTCGGTTCCGCATGCCGACAGGCTCAATAAGAAGAGAGGGAAAAACAGTAATTTTAAAATCTTTTTCATGTCGTTTTTTGTTTTGATTGTTAATTTTATACAGGCCAAAGCCTAATGGCCGATTTGCTATAAAAAAAGGTTCAAAATTTATATACTTTGATAGTGGTTAATTGATTGTTTCGATGGCTATAATTGATGCGTTTTGGTCGACGGAGACTGCGTATGGGCTACCTTCCTTATAAAATGTGTCCATGATGTAGCCCTCCCATTCGTTACCTTTGGCATAGACGGGCAATCCGCTGTCGGTTATCTTTTTTGTGATGGCGGCATACATTTTCCGGGGAACATCGGTATAGTTTCCGGCAGTGCTGTAATCGGGTATTATAATGATGCCGCTGACAGTTGCGTTGTGATTATAATCGTTGTAGTCGGCTATTTGCTCGTTGAACCTGATGTTGTAAGAAACATTGAATCCGTGTATTACCTCATTCTTGAATTCATAAACGTTCTTGTAGGCGTAGTCTCTCCATAGTGCACTGAATTGGTAATCTTTCATCACATCGCTTAATGTCTCGCCAAACGTTATGTTGTCGAATCCGCCTGCGACGTTCAGACCATCCAATATGTCGGCAGCCACTTTGTCGGCGGGCAGGTAGTCGCTGTAAATCCAGTCACACAGCATGGTGCCTGTGTAGTCACCGTCGGGTTGGAAAGTGGAGATGAAAGTGGAGTTGTTGTTGAACATTGCCGAGTAGGCAGGAATGAATGAGTATTCATCGTTGTTAAGCGGCTTCCCTTCGCCGTCACACAGGTAATATCCGTTTCCGTCATATACAGCCACAAGATTGTCGGACAATACTCCATGACTTGACACTTTCTCGATTTTGCCTATTTGCTTGCCATTGTTGTCGATAAATACGATGTTATAGTAAAAATCCTCGTCCGACTCGGAAGCCGATTTAATGGTCATGAATGAATTTCTCATTTTTGTAAGCGCATAGTCATATCTGGCTTTTATCACAACTTCGCCCTTTTTGTCGACAATGCCGAAGCGGCCATTTTCCATGTAGCTCGCATATCCTCCGTTATAAGGCGACACGTAATCCCACTTCGACGGGGAACGGAAAAGCAGCTTGCCATCCTTGCCTATGACCCTGTTGCCACACACCAACGCGCCATCGAAGAACATTGGTACGCTCATGTCGAGGTTGTCGAATTTAAGTTTGGCCACGGTTTCACCTTTTGTTCCAATCAAGAAATACTCTTTGGCCGTTTCGTCTGCATCGGTATTGGAAACCACGGCTATGCCTTCATTGAATGGCTGTGCGTAGGTGAATTTTGCCGGTATGGCGATCTTGCCTTTGCCGTCGATGTAACCATATTTGTTGTCCGAATCTTTAAACAGCAGCAGGCCGTCACTGAAGTAAGAATTGGTGCAGATGATGTTTTCATCGAGCTTGGCAATCTCATTACCCTTTATGTCGATGAGCGAAATGGGCTTGCCTTGTCCGGCGACCACCGGGATGCAGCCCGCGGTGTAATAGCCGCCGCGCAGGTAATGGCCGTTACCGATTTTTTCGGGCTTCGCCGGATTGGTATAATATACATAACCATCGGAGACGGGAACTTTGAACACACCGTTTATCGATGAGGAAATCGTGCCGGTCAAGGCATCGACTTTGATTTCATTGGAACACAATATTTCGCCCGAAGATGTGGAGATAAATCCATATCGGCCCCCCTCTGTTTCCAAGAAAGGAATGGCATCTGTTTCGGGAAACGCATTGTTTACGCCCGCATTGTTGCAGGCAACGGTAGCGAGCAGCGATGATACGATTGCCACGTGTACCGCAACTGTCAGTAACTTGTTTGGTTTGGTCATAATGGTTTATGTTTTTTAGTTATTTTACACGTTCAAATTCCATGCGGCCGATGTCGGAAGTTTCAAATGACAACTTGTCGTCGGTCACTTCCAACCCGGCAAAGTAGTAGCCTTCGTCATTGGAGGTTTCATATTCATCATAGAGAGACTTGTAAACGTTTTTGCGAATCTCTTCTGAAACTGCGTCCGACCCACCGGCAAGCCACAATGGGGCGTTGCATTGCAGGTTTTCAATCGAGACTTCAAGCGACGACAGGTTGTAAGTGAGATACATGTCATTTATTATTACCTCCCAAGTCCCCTTTATTTCTGTCTTGACGGTATATTTTACGTTTATTCCGTCTTCCTGTTCTTCGCAATCAATGGCATAAGTTTGTGTAAACTCACCTCCATCTGTCAGGTTGTCTTCGATATACTTGAATTCATATTCGACTTTTTGTGTTTGAGGCGTTCCATATTCGTCTTTTATCCTGAACGTGCCTTCCCATCTCCCGTCGGCATCCTTGGCAAGCTGTGTGTCATCACACGAATTCATGATAAAAAGTGTAATCGGAAAGAAAAAAAGAAGTAATAAATTTTTAGTTGACATGTTTATGGCGTTTTTAGATTTATCTTGATGCAAAGTAAGATTGAAAATAACAATTACCAACAATTCTTTTTGGTTCAAGTTGGTTCACGATGTAGGACATTTTATTGATAAATTTTACTTTTGCATAAACATAGAAATATGGAAAAGGCATACTTGGTCGACATACTGAAAAATACGATAGAAAAGAAGTTCGGGCGCAAATTGAGAACGCCTGCCGATTATAATGCCTTATCGTTGTCGATAGTAAAGGATGTCAAGGAGAATATAAGCCTGTCGACGCTGAAGCGTATATGGAAATACGTCAAGTCGACGCATACGCCAAGCGAGAACACGCTTTCCATATTGAGCCGTTTCATCGGGTTCTCCGACTGGGACAGCTTCTGCGAGGCCGTGAACAAGAAAACAGAATACTTGAGCGAATCAATTTTCCTCGTCGGCGACGCCATTTCCATCAACATGCTCATGCCGGGCGACGAAATAGAATTTTCATGGGTTCCCGACCGCTATTGCCGCGTGGTTTACCTTGGGTCGGGGAGCTTCAGAATTTTGGAGGCACGAAACAGCAAAATCAGGGTGGGCGACACGTTCTGCACCGGCTTGTTCAGCGAGGGAAACCCTCTTTATATGACTAATCTGCAACACGAAGGGGACACGGCTCCCAAGAATTATGTGGCCGGAATGCGCAACGGTATCAAGGACTTGAAATTGGTGAAAAAGAACATCATCTGAATGTGTCCCCGGGGGGAGCTTTGTAGAGACGACATATTATGGCGTCTTGATAATTATGGCGTATAAAACGCTTAATATCAAATAGTTTGCACGGCCAGATTGTAGAGGGTGTATCAAAATGGGAAAATGGGCTGCTACGCTGCCCTTTTCCGGCATCTTTCACAATTTTGATACACCCTCTACTGCCACATTGAAATAATAGTTTTAACATTCCTATTTTAAGATAGGCTTCACCTCGGCATAAAAAACAAATGAATTTGTTTTGTTCTGCGCTCGCCTTGCACTACCTTTTGATAAGGTAGGCTGCACCTCGGCAATGCAAAAAAAAAAACATGCAAGCCTGTTTTTTTTTTTTTTCGCTCGGTTTGCACTACCTTTTTATAAGGTAGGCTGCACCTCGGCAATGCAAAAAAAAACATGCAAGCCTGTTTTTTTTTGTATTGCGCTCGGTTTGCACTACCTTTGCAGCGGTTTTTAGTATTTTTTAGAAAAATTGTTTTATGGTTATTCAGTGCGCAATCATCTTTGGGTGCCTTGCACTCGGGGAATTGATAGTGTGGCTCACGGGTGTTAAGTTGCCGTCGAGCATGATTGGAATGTTGATTCTTACTGCGTTGTTGCATTTCCGCGTGATAAGACTTGAACAGGTCGAGGGAATGGCTAATTTCCTCGTCAAGAACCTTGGATTCTTTTTTGTGCCGGCAGCTGTGTCGCTGATGCTGTTTTTCGATATAATAAAGGCTCAGTGGCTCCCTATCTTGCTGGCTTCGGCTTTCAGCACGATGCTTGTGATTGTGGTTACCGGTTGGGTGCATCAGTTGATGCGTAAATTAATGGCGGGAGGCGGTCATGGAATATTTAAGTAACATGTATTTTTTGCTGGCATTGACTTTCGTGGTGTATGCCGCAAGCCAGATATTGCAATTGCGCACGGGGTGGACCGTCTTGAATCCCATATTGGTGTCGGCGGTGGTGATAATCGCATTCTTGAAAACCACCGGTGTGAGCATCGAGACTTACAATGAGGGCGGACGGTTGATAGAATTTTGGTTGAAGCCTGCCGTGGTGGCTCTTGGCGTTCCTCTGTACAAGGAATTGTCGGCCATACGCAAGCAGTTGCTGCCGCTCCTCATGTCGGAACTTGCCGGTTGCGTGGTGGGTATCATATCGGTGGTGCTTGTCGCACGGATGCTCGGAGCCACGCAAGAGGTGGTGCTGTCGCTTGCAGCCAAGTCGGTCACCACTCCTATCGCAATGGAGGTTACTCATGCCATTGGTGGGATACCGTCGTTGACGGCCGCCGTGGTGATATGCGTGGGCATATTTGGTGGCATGACGGGATTCAAGGTAATGAAAATAACGCGGATTGGCAGTCCTATCGCTCAAGGTCTCTCGATGGGTACGGCTGCCCATGCCATGGGTACGTCGCGGGCAATGGACGTGAGCGGCAAGTATGGCGCATTTGCAAGCCTCGGGTTGACAATCAACGGCATATTCACAGCATTGCTCACACCCACCATTCTCGACGTGCTGGGGCTGCTATGACAGCCATATTTCAAAGTCTTGGCGCGGGAGCTTGGGGTTAAGTACCATGACGGCCGTTTTCCCGTTGCCAAATGTCATGCCGTAGGTCATTGCTTGCTTGCAGTGTTGCCACAGGCGGGCCATGTTGCGTGACGAGTCGATGTTGCGCATTATCAATACTCCTCGGCGCGACACAGCCGTGTCGATGAGTGCCGTTGCGGTGGCAGTGTCGTGGTCGGCAATGTTGTTGACAGTCACGAACATGTCATTGCCGCCAAGGGCTGTTATATAGCCTGATATTGTATTTTGCAGGTCCTCGCCTTGCACGATTCTGTCGCCATATCCCGACAGTATCTCGCGTGCTGCGGCGTTGTTTTGTGCCGAGTTGTCGTCATACAGGAACATGCGGCTGCGTTTCGACACGGCAAGCATACTTGCTGCCGCGACTCCATAGCTGCTGCCTATCGACAAGAACAACTGCGGATTGTAATAATTGGCGACGCGAAAAATCGCGGCAGCTTCGCTTATTGAAATTACACGGGGCTTGTACCCGTTTTCGCGGCGGGTTCGCTCCACAACGTTGATGCGCAATTGTTGCAATTTGTCGTAGGCATAGTATTCATATTTCTCGTCGAGCACGTTTAATATGAACTTGAATGCAAAAGGCGAGTGCACGCCAAATCCCTTGCTTGCTTGGTAGCGCGACAGTGCGTTGCCTATGTTTTTTAATTTTCCCAAAGTGTGTGCGTGAGTTATTGTTTTGTTGTCGTCGGCTTGGCGGTCGGTTTGCGGGCTTTTGCCACCGACAGGGCGATTGTTGCGGCCACAGCCAAGTATATAATGATGATGGAGATGTAGGCAAGTGTCTCGGTGACGGTTACCGACTGCGGCTCGAAGCTGAAATTGATGGTGTGCCGCCCCGCCGGAATGCGCAATGCCCTTAGCACATAGTTCACACGTCCTATCTCGGTCGGAGTGCCGTCGATGGTAGCCTCCCAACCCCACGGGAAATATATCTCGGAGAATACGGCTATGCCTCCGTTTTGCGTGTCGGCATGGTAGGTGAGCCGGTTGGGCGCGTATGTGGTTTCAAATATGGTGTCGCCCGGGACTTTTGCCTGCGACAGTGTGCCGAGTGCCTGTTCAAATTGCTTGTCGGCTACGGCCTCGGTTGCAGGGTTGAGGTGGTAAAGGAAATCCATCTCTTCGTCGGGGGTCGATGTGTAATTTATCTTGTCGACAAACCATGCGTTGCCCAATGCCCCGGGATTATATGACACGGCTGTGTCTCCGGTGATGATATACTTGGTGTTGAGCATGTTGAGCACGTTTATGTTTACATCGCCGGTGCGGGTGTTGATTTGGTAAGTCATTAAATCTTGATACCGCGACAACTTGGCTGCATGGTATCCGCCAACCGATTTGTGGTAGTACGACGGCATGGCATCTTCAAACAGTGGTATGTCGAGCACGCGATAGTTCATTGCCGTGTCTTGCAATATGATTTCATCGGCAGGGCGTTTGGCAAAGTATTCTTGCTCGTCGGTGGTGACGGGCTTTGTGAACGACTCGGTGCTCAGGTAGCGCTTGTTGACGGTAAACAAGTCGAGCAATACTACAACCCCTATCAATGCCGTGGCCACCGGTGCTTTTATTTTCCCTGCATTAGCCACGAATATCACGCCTGTGCCAAGTGCTATTATAATGAAGCTGCGCAGTGCGTCGGCCGAAATCATTTCAGCCCGTATGTTGGCAATGGCCGCATAGAGTGTCGGTAACTGTTGGGCATAGCCTTGGTTGAAAAAGTCGTTTTCGGCTTGCGAAAACAGGTTGAATATGCCGGGGAACCAGCACACGATGAGGCAAATCAAGGCGCAGCCGCCAAGCGTGGCGTATGTGGCGATGCGTTGCCATGGTTTTAGCTCTTTGCCATACAGTATCTTCTGCAAGGCGAGCATGGCCATGAGCGGGATGGTGAATTCGGCCACCACAAGTATGCTCGATACCGTGCGGAACTTGTTGTACATGGGGAAATGGTCGATGAACCAGTCGGTGAGCCACATCATGTTGTGCCCCCACGACAGCATCACTGTGAGCAGGGTGGCAATGAGTATGGCCCATTTCACCGGGCCCTTGATTATTATGCAGCCGACGATGAAAAGTGCAAATATCAATGCCCCGACGTATACCGGCCCGTTGGTCATGGGTTGGTCGCCGAAGTATTGCGGGAATTGGTAAAGATACTGGTAGTCTTCCCGGGAAATCTTTCCTGCATTCAGCATTTCTTTTGCCTGCTGGGTGTCGGCAAGCGTGAGCATGGCATTGTTGCCGCCGACAGGTTTTATTGTGGCTCCGCCATCAACATTTGGAATGAGCAGCGTGAATGTTTCCGACTTGCCGTAGCTCCATGCCGTGATGTAGTCTTTGTCAAGTCCGCCTTTGGTTGAATTGGGGGTGTCGACGGCAAGCTCCGAGTGCCCGCCGCGCATGGTTTCCTTGCTGTATTGGTAGGTATTGTAAAGGTTGGGGGAGTTGGCGAGCACGGCCAGCACCGCAGCCACGGCCAGTGTGCCGGTGGCGATGCCCCATTGCTTTGCCTTTTTTTCACCGATTGCTTTCACCAAGTAGCCTATGGCGAGTGCTGCAATCAAGAACAGGAAGTAATAGGTCATTTGCGGGTGGTTCGACTGTATTTGCAGAGCTGCAAACAAGGCTGCCACAGAGCCTCCAAGCAGGTATCGCCCGCGGTAGCACCATATTATGCCTGCTATTGTCGGCGGAACGTATGACAGGGCAAGGAATTTCCAGATGTGCCCTGCACCTATGATGATGATAAAATAGGTCGAGAATGCGTATGCCACGGCACCCAGTAGCGCGATGTGCCACCGTGCGCGGCAGGCAAGCATGAGAATGAAAAAGCCTATCATCATCATGAACAGCAGGTTGGCCGGCGATGGCAACCACAGTCCGTAAAGGTCGTTAATCCACGACAGCAGTTTGTTGCTGCCATACGAAGGAGAAATCTGGAACATGGGCATACCCGAAAAGAGCGAGTTGGTCCACCACGTGGTTTCGCCTGTTTCGGCCTTGAACTCATTGGCTTCCCGGCCGTTGGCCATGCCTTGCATTATGTCGTGCTGCCGCAGCACGTTGCCTTCGATGGCGTCGGGATAAAAGAATGCCAGTGAAAGCACTGCCATTATGGCAATGGCGATGATTATGAAGATGGCTTGTGACTTTTTCAGCCAAGCTGCCACTCCGCCCGGGGCGGTTGTCGCAGCCGAATTATTCTTTTCCATTACAGTTGCCGTAAATTATTGCGGTAAAGTTACAAACAAAACAGCTTATAGACAAATGCGCAAACAGCCCGGTTTTCAAGTGGAGCTGCTTGCGCATGTTTGTTTTGCCATTGTGCGTGTGGTTAGTATTGTTCTTTCTCGTTGGGGAAATCACCGCTTTTCACGTCGTTAATGTAGTTGCCCACAGCTTCGATGATGGTGGAGCCTATCGATGCGTAACGGCGCAGGAACCTTGGCGAGAATCCCATGTTGATGCCGAGCATGTCGTGCATAACCAATACTTGGCCGTCAACGCCTCCGCCGGCACCGATGCCGATTACCGGTATTGAAAGCTCGTCGGCCACCTGCTTTGCGAGTGTTGCCGGGATTTTTTCAAGCACGAGGGCAAAGCAGCCTATTTCTTGCAACATGCGTGCATCGCTGATTAGCTTGTCGGCTTCGGCTTTCTCCTTGGCGCGCACGGCGTATGTTCCGAACTTGTTGATTGATTGCGGAGTAAGTCCGAGGTGTCCCATCACGGGAATGCCTGCACACAAGATTTTCTCGATAGATTCGCGTATTTCAGACCCGCCTTCGAGTTTTACGCAGTCGGCATGTGTCTCTTTCATGATGCGCACTGCCGATGAGAATGCTTCCAATGGATTGCCTTGGTAGGTTCCAAAGGGCATGTCTACAACCACAAGTGCCCGGTTGACGGCTTTCATTACCGATTTCCCGTGATAAATCATTTGGTCGAGTGTCATGGGCAGCGTGGTGACGTTGCCTGCCATTACGTTTGATGCCGAGTCGCCTACAAGGATAACATCCATGCCTGCTTCGTCGATGAGTTTTGCCATCGAGTAGTCGTATGCCGTGAGCATGGATATTTTTTCACCGCGTTGCTTCATTTCTATGAGGCGGTGTGTGGTGACTTTGCGTTTATCTTCGGCTGTGTAAGTTGACATAATTTAAATTGTTTTAATACATGAAGATATATGTTATTTTTTTGCCGTCCGGCGTGTGGTGCGCTTTTTGGGCGCATTTGCTTCGTCGGCAATTATTGCTTTGCAGTCTTCGTAGGTGAGCGATGCGGCATCGGTTCCCTTGGGAATCTTGTAATTTTTCTTTTTGTAGCAAATGTATATGCCATAACGCCCGTTAAGGACTTCAAGGTCGGGATCTTCGGGGAACGATTTCACAACTTTTTGGGCTTCGCTTGTGCGTTTCTCCTTGATAAGGTCGATGGCCTCGTCGAGGGTGATTTGCTGTGGCGACAGGCTTTTGGGTATCGACACATATTTCCCGGCATGCTTGACGTATGGGCCGAAACGTCCCACACCGACGCTCACCGGGCTATCCTCAAAGTTGCCCAATGTGCGGGGCAGGTCAAACAGCTTGAGGGCTTCCTCAAGAGTTATGGTGCTTACCGATTGCCCTTTTTGCAACGAGGCAAATTGCGGCTTGTTTTCGCCATCGGCGGTGCCTATTTGCACCAACGGGCCGAATCGCCCTATCTTTACCGACACCGGGCGGCCGCTTTTGGGGTCGATTCCCAGCTGCCGTTCTCCCACTTTGTGTTCGAGGCGCAATTTCGACACATTTTCCACTTCGGGGTGGAACTTGTCGTAGAACTTGCTTATGCCGTCGTTCCACTTCACCTCGCCATCGGCAATTTCGTCAAATTCGCGTTCTATTTTTGCCGTGAAGTTGTAGTCCATTATTTGCGGGAAATATTCTTGCAGGAAGTCGTTTACCACCATGCCGACGTCGGTAGGGATAAGTTTGCCTTTGTCGGCACCCGTGTTCTCTGTTTTTTGTTTTGTCGAGATTTTGCCCGATTTCAGTTCCACAATTTCATATTTGCGTTCAGAGCCTTTTTTCTCGCCTTTTTCGACATAATCGCGGTTTTGGATGGTCGATATTGTAGGCGCGTATGTGGACGGGCGGCCAATGCCGAGTTCTTCGAGCTTCTTGACCAGCGATGCTTCGGTGTATCGTGGCGGCTGTTGCGTAAAGCGCTGGGTGGCTGTGATGCAGTCGGCATCGAGCGTGTCGCCGCGCTTCATCTTTGGCAACATGTTGTCGTCTCCGTTTGGCTCGGAGGCGTTATCGTCGTCGTGTGTTTCGATGTATACTTTGAGGAATCCGTCGAACTTTATCACTTCGCCCGTGGCGACGAATTTCTCGCTACGGCCGGGAATGGCAATATCGGCTACGGTTTTTTCTATCTGTGCGTCGGCCATTTGCGATGCGATGGTGCGTTTCCATATAAGCTCGTACAGCCGTTTTTCTTGTGCCGTGCCTGCTATGGTGTGGTTGCTGATGTAGGTGGGGCGTATTGCCTCGTGGGCCTCTTGCGCGCCTTTCGACACGGTGTGGTAATGCCGCACTTTGAGGTATTGTTCGCCGATGTTTTCTGTTATTTCTTGGCTGATGGCATTTATTGCAAGCGACGACAGGTTGACCGAGTCGGTACGCATGTAGGTGATGTGTCCCGATTCATATAATTTCTGGGCAACCATCATTGTTTGTGACACGGTGAAGCCAAGTTTGCGTGCGGCTTCTTGTTGCAATGTCGATGTGGTGAATGGTGGTGCCGGAGATTTCTTGAGCGGTTTGACTGTGATGTCGCCTACGGTGAATTGCGCCCCATTGCAGGCCTCGAGCAATGCGGTGGCCGCTTTCTTGTCGGGCAAGCGGTGGTTGAGTTCGGCATTGAGCCGTGCGTTCTTGTCGTTGGCAAGGTGCATTTGTGCCACTACTCGGTAGAATTGCTCGCTCACGAATGCGGCAATCTCTTTTTCTCGCTCCACGATTAGCCTCACAGCCACGCTCTGTACCCGTCCGGCCGACAGTGCGGGTTTGATTTTTTTCCACAATACCGGCGACAATTCAAAACCCACAATGCGGTCGAGCACGCGGCGTGCCTGTTGGGCATCGACAAGGTTGTAGTCGATGTTGCGAGGGTTCTCGATGGCATGTAATATGGCCGGCTTGGTTATTTCGTGGAACACGATGCGCCGTGTTTTTTCGGGAGTCAGCCCGAGAACTTCATACAAGTGCCACGCGATGGCTTCTCCTTCCCGGTCTTCATCGGAAGCGAGCCACACCATGTCGGCATTGTCGGCAGCTTTCTTGAGCTCTTTTACAAGTTCCTTTTTTTCTGCGGGAATTTCATAGATGGGGGTGAATCCGTGAGCCGTGTCGATGCTGAAATCCTTTTTGTGCAAGTCGCGTATGTGTCCGTAACTCGACATGACTTTGTAGTCTTTGCCCAAAAATTTTTCTATCGTCTTGGCTTTTGCCGGTGATTCTACTATTACTAAATTGTGTGGCATAAATATCGTTGAGCCTTGTGTGAGTGTAATTGAGAGATTGAAAAAAGTGCTGTTACACAGCTTGTGAACGGAGCTATGTCTGCAACCGATTGTGCAGGTCGCGCAAAAATCGCCGCAAAATTAGATAAAAAACGCCGTATTCCAATAATTTATTGTTAAATAATTCCTTAAATCGGTTTTATTAGTGTGTGCCGGATTTATGAACGTGTCCCGTTTTTTTTTGTCACATGGCCTTGACTGTTATTTCACGGCCTGAGTATTTTATTGCCGCTCCGTCGGCATCGGGGTCGAATGGACGCGGTTGGTTGCGGCTTATGGGAATTACGATGAAATTGCGGTCGCGTGGCATTCCGCCGTATTCGCCGACACGCTCTCCGATGGTAAGTGTTTTTGACGATTCGTTATAGCTAATGGGTATTATGGAATATGAGCCTTGTTCATAGCCGTAACTGTCGCCATCGTCTTCATATAGGTTGAATTTGGCATCGGCTCCGGTATATACATGCAGCCTGATGGTAGTGGCGTCGTCGGTGCTTGTGTCGCCTGTGTGTTGTATCGGTGCCCCCGATGGGATGATAGAACCTGCGCGTACATGCAATGGTATTTTCTCGTATGGGGCAGCTGCTTTGATTGCTTGCCCTCCGGCATAATAAATGCCGGTATAAAAGTCATACCATCCTTCACATTCCGGCAAATATACCACACGGGAATAGGTCTCGTATTCACAAACGGGGGATACCATTATTGACGGTCCCAACATATACTGGTCGCATACGTTATTGGCGGTCGTGTCGCTTGTAAAGTCCATTACAAGCGGGCGCATGATAGTATAATCCTCGTGCCAAGTCATTTCGGCGAGTGTATAAATGTATGGCATTAGGCGGTAGCGTAGCCGTGAGTAATAGACCATTGAATTGTAGGGTATTGTATCTTCTTGTGACACTTCTGCTATGGTCTGGTGGCGGTTGGAGAGGAACAGTGGGCAGAATGCGCCGAATTGGAACCACCGTGTGTAGAGTTCCTTCCACTCTTTCATCTCGGGGGAGGTTTCTGTCGTTGTTTTGTCTTGTTCGATTTGTTTGGCGGCATAGCGGTCGGTTATGTCATAGCCGCCAATGCTTGTGCCCCAGTATGGCATTCCGCCGACTGAAGTGTTCAGCCCTTCGGCAATCTGGCTTTTTAAATCGTCCCATTGCGATGTGGTGTGCCGGTTCCATGTGGCTGCGGGGTATTGCTGCATGCCTGTGTAGGTCGCATTGGAGAACGTAAAAACACGTTTGTTGGGATTTAAGCTGCGTTGTCCGTCACACAATGCCGCCATGTTCGACGGGGCATCGGGCATGGCATCTATCCACAACGCATCGGCACACGTGTCTTGGAAATATATTTTTATTTGCTCCCAAAGTGGTTCCGGTGTATCGACCGAAGAATATGTTTCCGGCGGCACGGTTAGCATCATTCGGGAATTTATTTTGTGAACCGAGTCGGCAGTGGCTTTGAGCAATGCCAAATGGCTGTCGTTGTCGGTCGGGTTGGTGCTGTCTTGCCTGAGCCGGGGCGTTACGATGATGTTGTCAAGTGGTATTTGCCGGTCTCGGAATGTTTTCAATGCCGATATTAATTCGCCTTGGGTGGTGTATTTGCTCCCGTCCTGCCAATAACCTAATGCCCATTTCGGTATTATTGGGGATTTGCCTGTGAGTGTGCGGTATTCGCTTATCACCTCGTCGAGATTATCGCCCGAAATGAAGTAGTAATCGAGACTTCCTGAATTTTCAATTTCCCACGACAGTGTGTTTTGCTTGCCGGGGATTGAGAATCGGGCGGGACGCAGGCTGTTGATGAGCAATCCGTATTGCTTGCTTGATATAATGAATGAGCCGCATGGCAGCGTGCCCTTTTCCGGCGTGAGCCCATATATAGTTTCATTGCCGTCCAATTCAAACGTTTGTATTATGTCGTAGCTGTGAGTGCCGCCGGTATCGCGGGAAGTGAATCTTTTTCCTCCCGTATCGGGCTCTTCAAGCAATATGTTGCCATCATTGTCGGTAATGCGTATCTCCCCCGTGTTTATTACTACCGACGCATCGATGTGGGAGGTCGATAATGTGACGGTGTCGTCTTGTTGGGAAACGGTGAATTCTGCCAATTCCGTTTGCCGTGGCGTCATGTTGCCCTCGAAATTTTCGCCGGGTGTTGCCGTGATGCGTATTATTTTGTCGGTTATCGCTTGAAGCCTGATGAACTTTGCTTGGGTTTGCGAGTCTTGTTGCAGGTTCACTGTAACGCCTTCGGCATCTATCGTGTAATCATCGGTGCATGAAACAGCTCCCATAATCATGCTTGCCAACAATAGCGTGTATAAAAGTTTTTCGTTCATGGCGATTAATCATGATGGTATTGTTGTGTGCGTGCTACCCCTGTTGCCACTTGGCTGAAGCAGAAGTCGCCGATACAAAGTTACGATTTTTCTTGGGAATGTGGCTAATAATGAGCAAGAAACATAACAAGAGCGAACCGATAAATCTCGATTCGCTCTTGTCAAGTTGTGACCCATACAGGATTCAAACCTGTAACCTTCTGATCCGTAGTCAGATACTCTATTCAGTTGAGCTAATGGGCCGAATTGCGACTACAAAGGTAGTCATATTTTTTGTAATTGCAATGCCTGAAGCCTGTTTTTTTGAAAAAAATATTGTTTTGAGAGTGCTATCTTTCTCTTTTTACCAGTCGACTTGTTTCACCGGAGTGTGGTTTTCGATGAATGTGTTTGCGGTGGCGAGGGCCTTGGTGATGTGGTCACAAATGTGGTCGGCACCGATTTTGCGGTCTATTCCCACGTGCAGCAACACTTCTTTTACTTTGGGAGTTACGCCCGAGAGCACTACGTGGATACCTTCTTTCTGCGACGAATTTATAAGTATTTCGAGGTTGTGTATGCCTGTGGAGTCGATGAACGGCACTTTGCGCATACGAATGATTCTAACAACCGGCTTGTCGCCCATGGTGCGCATGAGGTCGTCGAACTTGGTTGCTACGCCAAAGAAGAATGGCCCTTCGATTTCATATATTTCCACACCTTTCGGGACCGACAACACTTCGTGCCGGGAGGCTTCGCTGCCGTCGGCAATGTCGATTTGGTCGCTGAACACCTTGATTTGCGTGTTTTCCATCACACGTTTCAGGAACATAACGATGGCAAGCAGCAGCCCTATTTCGATTGCGATGGTCAGGTCAAATATCACTGTCAGCAGGAATGTGACAGCAAGCACGGCGATGTCCGACTTGGGGTTTTTGAGTATGCCTGCCACTGTGCGCCACCCGCTCATGCCGTATGCCACCATTACGAGAACACCTGCAAGGCATGCCATGGGGACATAGTTGATGAGAGGCATTAGCAGCAACATTATCAACAACAACACCACCGCGTGTATGATTCCAGCCACCGGAGTGCGTCCGCCATTGGTGATATTGGTCATGGTGCGGGCAATGGCTCCGGTCACCGGTATTCCGCCGAAAAAAGGCACGGCAATGTTGGCAATGCCTTGGCCTATCAGCTCGGTGTTGTTGTCTGTCCTGTTGCCGGTAGCTCCGTCGGCAACGGTGGCCGACAACAGCGATTCTATTGCCCCGAGCATGGCAATAGTGAATGCCGATGGCAGCAACATGTTGATGGTAGTCATGTTGAGGCCTATCCAGTGTGGAGCCGGCATTTCAGATGGCAGATTGCCGAAGCGGTCGCCAATGGTTTCGATGCCTGTCACGCCGCAAAAGGTGCTGAGCAAGTACACGGCTACCGTCATGATGGTTATGGCAATGAGCGCACCGGGCAGCTTTTTTGAAATGCGGGGTGTGACGATTACTATTGCAATGGTCAGCAGGCCTACTGCAAGGGTCGCAAGGTGCATGGTGTCGAAGTTGCGTATGTACACTATCCACTTGGTGATGAAGTCGCCCGGCAGTTCTTCGGCGATTTTCAGCCCGAACAGGTCGACAATCTGTGTGGAAAATATCGTCAGTGCGATACCGCTGGTGAAGCCGACGACTATCGGGTAGGGGATAAACTTGATGATGGTGCCGAGCTTGAAAACGCCCATCAGCACCAGTATCAGCCCGGCCATGAAAGTGGCTATTGCAAGCCCTTGCAGGCCGTATAGTTGAATGATGTTGTAAACGATGACGATAAATGCTCCTGTCGGACCGCCTATCTGCACGCTGTTGCCGCCGAAGGCCGACACGCAGAAGCCGCCGATTATGGCGGTGACTAACCCCACCGTCGGGGTTACTCCGCTGGCGATACCGAATGCTATGGCAAGCGGCAGTGCGACAATGCCCACTACGATACCTGCCACGAGGTCTTCCTTGAATTTTCCTATGGAATAGTGTTTCAGTGAGCTTGCCAACTTGGGGCGGAACTCGATTTTCCTGCTAAAATTCATCAATTATCTTTTTTACCTTAAAACAATCTGTATGGTTATAAACATTGGGAACAATGTTTTTTACCTGTTGTAACATTTCTTAACTCAATGCGATTAAGAAGCCGCAAAGGTACGCTATTTGTTTAAATTTTGCAAATTTGTTTTTACGAAAATATTGCAGCGGCAATCTACTGGTTGAATCGGCTTGAAAGTGCCCCCCATGTATGGCGTGATATGAAAAAACGGACCGGCTTGACGGCCGGTCCATCGGCATTTTTAAGGTTATAAAGTTTGTTTTTTGTTGGTTTGTTTAAAAAATGTGTAAAGCGATCACTGTTTAAGCCTTATAGGGCTAATACTTGAATCTTGCTCTTTAATCAACCCGTTGTGGAATGCCTGCAACAGGGCGTTGAGGTCGGCAATCTGCGTGTGCAGTTCTTTTCCTTTGTCGGTGTCTCGCACCAACATCCGTTGGCTGCTCATTTCCACAATTTGTGTGGTCGATTTGATGTCTTTGCCTTCTTTTACGGCTTCTTCAATAGAGGTGAATGGCTCGTGTTGCACAAGCTGGAACCCTCGTGAATGGAATACGAGCGTATATCCGGCAATGCCTGTTTCCGACCAGTAGGCCTTTGAGAATCCGCCGTCAATCACCATTAGCTTGCCGTTGGCGCGGATGGGCTGTTCGCCCATTTTTGTGCGTACCGGTACATGCCCGTTGATGATGTGGCGGTGACGGCCCTCGACGCCAAATGCATCGAGCAGTCGGTCGCAGACGGTTTCATCGTTCCTTAGTTGGTAATACCAGCCTTTTACCTCTTTCCGCGCTTCGGCATCTTCGATGAAATATCGTTCAAACGTCGCCATCTTGTCTTTGTCGAATGCGGGTGAATTTTTCCCGCACCACAAGTACCACACATAGTCGAGGGCAAATGCCTGACGTTCGGGGTCGTCGCAGCCAAAGTATGCTTCGCGTATTATGTTGCCAACTTTGTTGAGCAACTCCTTGCCGCTGAACTTTTCGCCTCTTATTTCCACAGCCTTCAGGGATCCGTCTTCGTTAAGTGGCACCGAGGCATGGAACAGCAAGTTGCTGTTCGTGACAGTGTATATGCAGCCGTTGCGGAAGAGCCAGTTTATGTGTTTTTGTAATTTTTCGCTATGGACAAATGAGTTGTGCAACTTGTCGATTACGTCTTTCTCTTCGGGTGTCAGGCGGTAAGGGTCGGCCGGGTCGATTGTCGGGAAGTTGGTGTCTTTCAGCTTGTATTCTTTGCCGGCTATGGTGATAGTCCCCTTCTCTGCGTTTATGCCTTGCAGCAGCAGGCGGTTGTCCATGTCAAAGTCGGGACGGCGCTTGATGATTGCTCCCTCGGTCTTGAACTGTATTATGGTTATGGCCTTGTGCATTTGAGCTGCCAGCTTTATTGACTTGGAACTGTAATTGCGCCCTTCGTTTTCTTTGGGCGTGAAGATGGTGCAGTCGTCGTTGCCATAGGTTTCGATGGCAAGCGTGGCAAGGGGCAGCAGGTTGATGCCGTACCCGTCTTCGAGTACCGACTGGTTGTCGTATCTCAAGGCAAGTCTCACCACATTGGCTATGCAACTGTCGTTGCCGGCGGCAGCTCCCATCCACAGAATGTCGTGGTTGCCCCACTGGATGTCGCAATTGTGGTAATGGCATAGCAGATCCATTATTTTGTCGGGACTCGGGCCTCGGTCAAACACGTCGCCAAGGATGTGCAGTGAGTCTATCGCAAGTCGTTGTATGAGGTTGCACAGGGCTATGATGAACTTGTCGGCCATGTGGGTGGAAATGATTGTTTTTACGATTACGTCCACGTATGCTTGCTTGTTTGGGTCGACAGTACTTTCGTGCAGCAGTTCTTGTATTATGTAGGCAAAATCGTCGGGCAGGGCTTTGCGCACTTTTGAACGGGTGTATTTCGACGATACGTTGCGGCACACCATTACAAGCCTGTTGAGCGTGATAAAGTACCAGTCGTCGATGTCGTCGTTGATTTCTTGTTTTACCAATTCAATCTTTTGGTCGGGATAATAAATGAGTGTGCACAATTCCTTCTGTTCGCGATGTGTGAGGGTCTCTCCGAATATTTCGCGGACTTTACGTTTTATGTTTCCCGATGCGTTGCGCAACACATGTTGGAATGCTTCGTATTCGCCGTGCAGGTCGGCAAGGAAGTGTTCCGTGCCTTTGGGCAGGTTGAGTATGGCTTCGAGATTTATAATCTCGGTGCTTGCAGCCGCTGCATTGGGGAAATTGCGTGCAAGCAGTTGCAAGTATCGCAATTCTTGGTCGCTGTTTTCTTGTTTGTTGTTTTGGTTATCCACATTCATCATAAAAAAATTGCACAAGCATAAACCCTGAAATGGCATCAATTTTCTTGCCGGTGTTCCATGCGATTTGCCGGGTTGATGACTTTTCAGGGTTAAAGGTAGTCACAATTTCTCAATCGGCAAAGAAATAGGCCGATTCATTTTCGTTTCCTTTGCTTCGGGCTATTAGGATTTTGTGCGGAAAATTGTATTTTTGTGAAAAATTATGCTCTCTTGAATATGGCAGGGATTAACAAAACTAATGCCGCACGATTGCTCGACAAGGCTAAAATTAAATATGAGTTGGTGCCATACGTGGTCGATGAGAACGACCTTGCCGCCACTCATATTGCTTCTCAGCTTGGCGAGAATATCAAGCAGGTGTTCAAGACTCTCGTGTTGCATGGCGACAAGAGTGGTTACTTTGTGTGTGTTGTTCCGGGCGATGCCGAGGTCGACTTGAAGAAGGCGGCAAAGGTGTCGGGCAATAAAAAAGCCGACTTGATTCCTATGAAGGAATTGTTGCCAACGACAGGATATATACGCGGAGGCTGCTCTCCGGTAGGTATGAAGAAGGCGTTCCCGACTTATTTCGATGAGTCGTGCGGACAGTTTGACTACATATATGTGAGTGCCGGGGTGCGCGGATTGCAATTTAAGATTAATCCGGCCGATTTGGTAAAATACGTCAGGGCTCAACTTGCCGACTTGACGGTGGTGAATGATTGACTAATAATGCGCTGAGTCATGGGAAATACGATAGGTGAGATATTCAGGCTTACGACTTTTGGCGAATCACACGGACCGGCAATAGGGGGCGTGGTCGATGGCATGCCTGCCGGAGTAAAAATAGACCTTGATGCGGTACAGCATGAGCTTGACCGCCGCCGGCCCGGCCAGTCTGCAATAGTTACCGGGCGGAATGAGGGCGACCGTGTAAAGATGCTTTCGGGATTGTACGAAGGTGTAACCACGGGCACTCCCATAGGTTTTGTCATAGAAAATGAAAATCAGCGGTCGGGCGATTACGATAATATGCGCGACGTGTTCCGTCCTTCTCATGCCGATTACACGTATGCTCAAAAGTATGGAATCCGTGACCATCGTGGCGGTGGAAGGTCGTCGGCGCGGGAAACGGCCGCGCGAGTCGTGGCCGGCGCATTGGCCCGGCAGGTGCTTTCGCTGTCGGGGATAAATGTATATGCGTATACGTCGCAAGTGGGCGATATAGAACTCGACCGTGATTACCGCAAGTATGACCCGGCGAAAATCGAAGATAACATTGTTCGTTGTCCCGATGCCGTTGTTGCAAAGCGCATGATCGAGTTGGTAGAATGCGTGAAACGCGACGGAGACACCATCGGCGGTGTCATAACGGGTGTCGCAACAGGTGTGCCGGTCGGGCTGGGTGAACCTGTATTTGGCAAACTTCATGCCGCCCTCGGAGCCGCAATGCTCGGTATTAATGCCGCAAAAGGATTTGAGTATGGGCTTGGGTTTGACTTTGCCCGGTGTCGTGGCAGCGAGGTGATAGACAATTTCAAAATCGGCAGTGATGGCTCGATAGACATAGAAAACAATAATTCGGGGGGTATACAAGGCGGAATATCCAACGGCAAGGATATATATTTCCGTGTAGCATTCAAGCCGGTGGCAACGTTGCTTCGCGATGTGGAGACGGTAACGGCCGGTGGGGAAGCTGTCGCATTGAAAGCGCGCGGCCGTCACGACCCGTGTGTGCTGCCTCGTGCCGTGCCGATAGTCGAGGCTATGACGGCAATCGTGTTGCTTGATTTCTTGTTGCAAAATCGTTGTTCAAGGATATGAATGCCGCCGGATACAGGGATTTCGGCTCTTTCTTGCGTGAGCATTTTGCCGGCAAAGTGCAAAAGATTTCGATAAATGCCGGTTTCACCTGCCCAAACCGTGACGGGACAAAGGGCATCGGTGGGTGCACTTATTGCAACAATCAAACGTTCAATCCCGAGTATTGCAACCCTCATAAAAGTGTCACGGAACAGCTTGCCGAGGGTCGCCGCTTTTTTGCGCGCAAGTATCCCGAAATGCAGTATCTTGCGTATTTTCAAGCATATACCAATACCTACGGTGACGCGCACCGGCTGTTTGCCCTCTATGAGGAGGCTCTTGCCGTTCCGGGCGTGGTGGGGCTTATAATTGGCACGCGGCCCGACTGTATGCCTGCCGAGGTGCTCGATTATTTGGCTTCATTGTCGCGTCGCGGCATATTCGTCATGGTGGAGTATGGCGTGGAAACCTCGCGCAACGACACATTGCGATTGATAAACCGTGGGCACACGTGGGAACAGAGTGTCGATGCCATCGTCCGCACATCTGCTGCAAGCGTGCCGGTTGGGGCACATATAATTGCCGGATTGCCCGGAGAAGATGCAGGCGACTTGTCGGCCACTGCGCGCAAGTTGTCGCAATTGCCGCTGTCCACCGTCAAGCTGCACCAGTTGCAACTGATAAAAGGCACGCGCCTTGCCGCCCAAGTAGCTGCCGGGGAATTGGCTATAAAGCATTGGACCGTAGATGAATATATAACAGTGTGCCTTGACTTCATACGCAACTTGTCACCATCGATAGCCATCGAACGCTTCACGTCGCAGTCGCCCGATTCGCTGCTTATTTCGCCGCGGTGGGGATTGAAAAACTATCAATTCACAGCACTGCTGAATCGAGCCATTGCCGAAAATAATATTGTTCAAGGTTCGGCCTTTCTGACAGGAAAAGCGACATAGCCCTTTGTGAACCAGCCGCTTTAAGCCCAATCGGCATAAAAAGCATTATTCAAAACAGATATTTGCGGTCTAATAACCGATTTGGAATTAAGTGTTAAACTGAGTATAGCAGCTTTGCAGCCTCCGCTATATTTCCTGACTTTGACAGCCTAAGATTCCAACAGTTGTAACACTCTTTAAATCAGCTGTTTCGTAAATTCTTCGCGGTG
>CALUMZ010000003.1 GCA_944321865.1 uncultured Muribaculaceae bacterium | reverse complement strand
ATTTTCTGCAAATTTACGCTCTTGGAACCATATAAACAACTGTACTACAATATTTTAATTTATAGAACTCCTCTTAATGTATGGGTGTGGAATTATCATAAATGTAAGAATATATAGCAGATTTTACTCCGAAGGGATAAATATATGCTAAATTTGCAATTACGGCAGGCTGTCTTAAAACCAAGACGGACATTAGACCGCAAAAATTTGTTTAGAGAGAGAGCTTTTTATGCCGCTTTTTAGTTTCCGTTGGCAGTTTCCCAAGGCATGAATCTTGACATAGCCCACTATGCCTGCAGTTCATGTCTTAAAAAAACAGCTCGACATAATCCTAAAAACCGTCATAAAATCTAATGACCGATTTGGGGTAAAAATGGGCAGACTCGTTTTTGCATTGCATTCTACTTTCATTATCTTTGCATCAGATAAATTGCACATTGGCATAACGGCACAAGCATGGCTTGGCTGCCGATTTACATTATCTTTATGTCGATAGATTAAGGAATAGCATGAACATATATAAAGCAAAGAGGTTAAATGCGTGTTTTCGCCTTGCGATTGCCGTTTTTGTAACGATAAATTCCGGGATTTTTAACGTCTCGGCTCAAATCAACACCGACCAAGTGATGAACATAGGCCGGAATGCATTGTATTTTGAAGATTATATATTGTCGATACAATATTTTAATCAAGTCATAAAGGCGAAGCCGTATCTTGCCGACCCGTATTTTTATAGAGCGATAGCCAAGTTGGAACTTGAAGATTACAAGGGGGCCGAAGAGGATTGCTCGCTTGCAATCGAGAGGAATCCATTCATAGTCGACGCTTATCAGGTGCGAGGAATTGCACGCCAGACGCTGAAAGATTATAAGGGGGCAATTGCCGATTATGATGCAGGGCTTGAACAAATGCCCGAGCACCGGGTGTTTTTAATGAACAAGGCCGTGAGCGAATGTGAGATAGGTGAGTATGAAAGTGCCGACTCTACATACGCGCGCTTGCTGTCGATATATCCCAATTATGCCAATGCTTATTTGGGCCGTGCTCAATTGCGCATGATGCAGCATGATACTGTGGCGGCAATTGCCGATATCGACAAGAGCATAGCGGCAAGCAAGAACTTGCCGGGGGCATACGTGATGCGCGCCGAAATAAACATGCAGTACAAGAAAGATTTTAATGCCGCTCTTGCCGACATGAACGAGGCTATCAAACTTGAACCGCACTATGCCGGGTACTTCATCAACAGGGCTTACATGAAATATAACCTTGACGATTATTTTGGTGCCATGGCCGATTACGACTATGCCTTGCAACTTGATCCGACCAACTTGACTGCACATTTTAATCGCGGATTGTTGCGCACCGAGGTCGGAGATAACAATAAGGCCATAGATGATTTCGGATATGTGTTACGCAGCGAACCCGATAATTTGCTTGCCCGTTACAACCGTGCATTGCTCTATTCCAAGACAGGACAGTACCGCGAAGCAATCGGCGACTTTGACGAAGTGCTGAAGGTTTATCCTGATTTCGAGGCAGGCTTGTTTGCTCGTAGTGAATGCAAACGCAAGTCGGGCGACATGGCAGGAGGCGAGCGAGATTATAACAAGGCTCGCGACCTGAGCCGGCAGAAGGATCGCATAGCCGAATATAAGGAAGATGCGCAGCAAGAAGGCGTACAGGGCGGCAAGCCGGAGCCTGAAGAAGAGTCGGCATCGGCAGTGATGAATAAATTTAATACATTGCTGATGGTCGAGAATGACAATGAGATAAAGCCTAAATATGAAAACCGCACGCGAGGCCGCATACAAGACTTCAATTACCGTATCGACCTCGAACCGATGTTCTTCCTGTCTTATTACGACCGCAGCGACAATGTGGTGGAGAACACTTATTACATAAAGGAGGTTACCGACTTGAATTCCTTACGTGTGCTGCCATTTGTGCTGTTGCTCACAAATTCGCAGTTCAGCCTGTATGAAGACCAGATTGATGCGCATTTCAAGTCGATTGAATACTACAACGGGTTGTTGGCGACATCTACTGTTCGTTCGGTGGATTATTTTGCGCGGGCAATGGACTTCATGATGGTGAAGAATCCCGGTGCGGCGATAAATGATTTTACAAGAGCCATAGAAATGAGCCCCGGTTTCTCGCTTGCATACCTTGGACGGGCGTATGCTCGATACATGCAAATGCAAATCGATGAAAACGACATTGATGCCGGTGGTGCCATGGCCGAATCGTCGATGGCAGGCAGGGGCGGAACGGTGATGGGACAGCCACGGCCGGGCGGTATACAAGGGTTGCCGTCGATTGAAAGCCGTAAAGCGAGTGTGGCGATGCAACATATAATGGAAGATCTCGACAAAGTCATAGAATTGTCTCCTCGAAACGTATATGCCATATTTAACAAAGGCAATATGTACATGCAAATGCAAGATTTGACGTCGGCCATGCGATGCTATACCGATGCAATAGAAATCAAACCCGACTTTGGCGAGGCGTATTATAATCGCGGCCTCGTATACTTGCAGCTGGGCAACAAGGCGAAAGGCGTGGAAGACTTGAGCAAAGCGGGTGAATTGGGCATACTGCCGTCATACAACGTACTCAAGCGCATGACAAATTGACACACAGCGGGAGGTATATGCATGTCTCCGTTGTATGTGGTGTGCTTATGCCTTTGCTGGGGGGATAAGAAACTTGTTTGAATTTCCGATTTTAATCTCGAAAAATTTAACCCAAAATGGTCATAAAATCTAATGATCGTTTTGGGTTAAAGCATGGCAACCGCTTTGCGTATGTTTTCAAGCACGGCGGCAAGTTTGTTGTTCTGCCGTGCCGTCTGCATGTTGTAATCGGTCTGCAAGCCAATCCAAATATTTGCGGATATGCCCGTTGCCGCCTCGATTTTCAATGCCGTATATGTAGATATCGGGCGTTTCCCGTTTATTATCTCATTAAACGCAGTGTAAGGCATGCTAATCAATCCTGCAAACTTCCTTTGAGACAATCCGCGCGCTTCCAACTCGTCTTTAAGCATTTCGCCGGGATGTATAGGCTCGGACGGCTGCAATTCGTCAGGTCTGTAAATTCTCTTTGCTGTTTCCATGCTCGAATTTATTTGTAATGGTTGCTAATATCCAACAAGCGGCATACTGTTCACGTTTATTTCCTCATCGTTCGACATTACAGGCTCGCCCATTTTCTTTGTGAAATATCAGCCCCAAGAATGGACAAATAACGCTCCAAAGATGCCTTTTCCGCTTCCGCTACGAACTTTTGAAAGGCTTTCGGGTCATTATCCACGTGTGAGGCTTCCAACGCCTTATAATAGCTTATCTTATCCTCATTGCCTCCTTTGAGGTTTATGATAGTGTAGCCGTTACGCAACAGGTACAAATTCATCAAAAGGCGTGACGTGCGCCCGTTGCCGTCAATGAATGGGTGAATGCGTACCAGCTCGTCGTGAAGATAGGCTGCCGTCAGCACGGGGTGAGTCTTTTGCGTTTTCATTTCTCGAAAATGCAATATGAAATCTTCCATTTGCTTCTCGATAAGGTATGGTTGGGGCGGCATGTGCCGGCTTCCTGAAATCATCACAGGAACAGAACGATAGCTCCCTGCATTCTTGCGGTTGATTCCGTGAAGTACGAGTGCGTGTATCTCTTTGATAGTCCGTTCGCTTATTTCGATGCTGCTTTTTGCAAAGTCCTTGATGTAGTCTATCGCTTCGGCATGGTTTATGGCTTCCAAGTGTTCGCGCATTGACTTGCCTGAAATGGTCACTCCCTCGTTAACCACAAGTTCGGTTTCCTGCAAAGTAAGGGTGTTTCCCTCAATGCGGTTGCTCTCGTATGTATATTCGATGGCTAATGCATCCTCAATCTTTCGCAATGCTTCGGCCGGCAATGGGCGCATCCGGGCAAGGCGAGCTTTGAGTGTGTCGCATTCCTGCAATATCGCGTATAATTCGTTGCTCGCTGTCATTTTTGTGCTTTTGTTTTTTTATATTGTAAAGATAATGCAAACCGAGGGTAGAAACAAATAGAGCTTGCTCTAATTTGGCACGTTTGATTTGGTTGAAACAAATTATGCGGCGGCAGGGCATTATTTCTCGATAAAATTTAAGCATTTATTAAATAATTATATAAATTTGCGGACGATTTAAACCAATGCTGTGTTGTTGTATGGCACAGCGAAAAATGTAACAACCAATATGATAAACATTACTTTTCCTGATGGAAGTGTAAAGCAATTTGAAGCCGGCATCACGCCTTATCAAATTGCAGAGAGTATCAGCCAACGATTTGCACAAGATGTGCTGGCTGCCACCTTTAATGGTGAAGAATGGGATATCTCAAGGCCGATTTGTAACGATGGCGAGATAAAACTGTTCAAATGGGAGGATCCCGAAGGTAAACATGCCTATTGGCACACGTCGGCTCACTTGCTTGCCGAAGCTTTGCAAGAGCTTTATAAGGGCGTGCAGTTTGGCATCGGTCCCGCCATTGAGAATGGGTTCTATTATGACATAGACCCGGGCGAGAATGTCATAACAAGTGCCGATTTCCCGAAGATTGAAGCCAAGATGGCCGAACTTGCAGCTAAGGATGAGGCTGTAGTGAGGAAAGATATTTCCAAGGCCGATGCGCTTAAATACTTCGGAGATAGGGGAGAAACGTATAAATGCGAATTGATTAACGACCTTGAAGACGGACATATAACCACATACACGCAAGGCGGTTTCACCGACTTGTGCCGCGGCCCGCACTTGCCAAGTACAGGGAAAATCAAGGCAATAAAAGTGTTGTCGCTTGCCGGTGCTTACTGGCGCGGCGACGAGAAACGCAAGCAGATGCTGCGCGTGTATGCAATCACGTTCCCCAAGAAGAAGATGCTTGATGAATATCTTGCATTGCTCGAAGAGGCCAAGAAACGCGACCACCGCAAGCTCGGCAAGGAGATGGAACTGTTTGCATTCTCGGCCAATGTGGGTCCGGGTCTTCCATTATGGTTGCCCAAGGGGGCAGCTTTAAGGGATCGCCTTGAACAATTCTTGCGTAAGATACAAAAACGTTATGGTTACTTGCAGGTGATAACTCCGCACATAGGCAACAAGATGTTGTATGTAACGTCGGGTCACTATGCCAAGTATGGCAAAGATTCGTTCCAGCCCATACACACTCCCGAGGAGGGCGAAGAGTATTTCTTGAAGCCGATGAACTGCCCGCACCACTGCGAAATTTACAAGGTATCGCCAAGGTCATACAAGGACCTCCCGTTGCGCTATGCCGAATTTGGTACCGTATACCGCTATGAACAGAGCGGAGAACTTCACGGATTGACTCGTGTACGCGGCTTTACGCAAGATGATGCACACATATTCTGCACTCCCGACCAATTGAAGGGTGAATTCTTGAAAGTGATGGATATAATCTTTTATATTTTCAAGGCTTTGCACTTCGACAATTATGAAGCACAAATATCGTTGCGCGACCCCAACAACAAGGAAAAATATGTGGGAACCGACGAGAACTGGGAAAAAGCCGAGCGTGCAATAGTGGAGGCATGTGAAGAAAAGGGCTTGAAAGCCAAGAAAGTGGTGGGTGAAGCCGCATTCTACGGACCTAAGCTCGACTTCATGGTGAAGGATGCCATCGGTCGCCGTTGGCAGCTCGGTACCATCCAAGTCGATTACAACCTGCCTGAACGTTTCGGACTTGAATACACCGGTTCGGACAACCAGAAGCACCGTCCAATAATGATTCACCGCGCCCCCTTCGGCTCGATGGAGCGATTCGTGGCAGTGCTGCTCGAACACACCGCCGGACGCCTGCCGTTGTGGTTGGCACCCGACCAAGTGGTGGTGCTCCCAATAAGCGAGAAATATAACGACTATGCCCAGAAAGTGGTGAAAATATTGTCGGAAAAAGATATTCGCGCATTTGTTGATGACAGGAACGAAAAAATAGGCAAAAAAATCCGCGACAACGAGCTTAAACGCATCCCGTATTTGCTCGTGGTAGGAGAGAAAGAAGCACAAAATGAAGAAGTTTCTGTGAGAAAACAGGGCGAAGGTGACAAAGGTTCACAAAAAATTACTACCTTTGCAGACGATTTTGCTCATGAAATAGAAAAAATGACAAATTTTTAAGCTAACTGAATGGATAAAAAACCATTATGGACCGGCCCAAGAAAGCCAAATAACGACAATGCACAGGCTAAGGGCGTAAAAAAAGGTGACAAAGGCACTCACGCCATAAACGAACAGATAACCGCCAAGGAGGTTCGCCTCGTGGGTGACAATGTGGAAAATGGGGTGTACCCCATTGCCGCAGCAATAAAAATTGCCGATGAGCAAGGGCTTGACCTCATAGAGATTTCGCCTAATGCCAATCCTCCTGTGTGCCGTGTGCTGGACTATCAGAAGTTCTTGTACCAACAACGCAAGAAGTTGAAAGAACAGAAGGCCAAGTCAACAAAAATTGTAGTGAAAGAGATTCGTTTCGGCCCGCAAACCGACGATCACGACTACAACTTCAAGTTGAAGCATGCGATGGAATTCTTGAAAGAGGGCGCAAAAGTGAAAGCCTATGTGTTCTTCCGCGGTCGTTCCATCCTTTTCAAGGAGCAAGGCGAGGTGTTGTTGTTGCGTTTTGCCAACGACCTTGAAGAATATGGTAAAGTAGAACAGATGCCTATTCTTGAAGGGAAAAGAATGACGATACTGTTGTCTCCTAAAAAGGCAAAGTGAGCATAAGAAAAAATTGTCGTGATCTGCCGCCTCTGCCGGCGGTGTGATAGGGCATCTTCATGCTTGAACTGAAAAAACGGGAGCATGGCTTGTAAGTGCCATGCCCCGGTAAATATAAATCAATTAAAAATAGAGAAAGAAAAATGCCAAAGATTAAGACTAACTCCGGTGCCAAAAAGAGGTTCGCCCTTACCGGATCAGGTAAGATCAAAAGAAAACATGCTTACAAAAGCCACATCTTGACCAAGAAGTCGACCAAGCGCAAGAGAAACCTCGGCTACTTTGCTACAATAAGCACAGCCGACCTCTCGAACGTAAAGAAGATGCTTGTAATGAAGTAATCTCGGTTGAAGAAAGGTAAAAGATTGAGTAATAGCTTTTTTCTTTTTGACAATTAATTATTATTTATTAACCGAATGTCTCAGCAATGTAAAGAGCAGTAAAGCCGCTGACATTCACAAACATTAGCAAAATGCCAAGATCAGTAAATCATGTTGCTTCAAGGGCACGCAGAAAGAAGATTTTAAAACTTACAAAAGGTAATTACGGGGCTCGTAAAAATGTTTGGACCGTTGCCAAAAACACATGGGAAAAAGGTCAAACATACGCATACCGCGACCGTAAGAATAAAAAACGTAATTTCCGCGCATTGTGGATTCAACGTATCAATGCAGCAGCCCGCTTGGAAGGCCTATCTTACTCTCAGCTTATGGGACTTTTGCATAAGGCAGGAATCGAAATCAACAGAAAGGTCCTTGCCGATTTGGCTCTCAACAATCCCGAGGCTTTCAAGGCTATCGTAGACAAGGTAAAAACTCCGGTTGCTTAACACACACAGGAAGGTTTCAACCTCGGTTTGTCAACCTTGTTGACAGGTAAAGAGTGGCATGGTTATGTGCCGGCCTCCCTTTCAATGATAGCCGGTGAGATTTAATTTAATTATTAACTTCAGATGTCCGCAATCTCTGGCAAGACTTCAGCAGCTTGTTAATATTGCGAGAACAAAAAAACAAAAAAACCGCAATGGATTTAATTAAAGTAGTAGAAAAGGCTTTTGAGACCGGGAAAGAATATCCTGCTTTCCACCCCGGCGATACAATAACTGTTTCTTATCGCATTAAGGAAGGTAACAAGGAACGTGTTCAGCAATATCGCGGTGTGGTTATCCGTATATCGGGTGAAGGCCGTAAAAAACGTTTCACCGTAAGAAAAATGAGTGATAACATTGGCGTTGAACGTATTTTCCCTATGGACTCGCCGTTTATCGACAGCATCGAAATCAACAAGTATGGTAAGGTGCGTCGCGCAAAATTGTATTATCTTCGTGGCTTGACAGGCAAAAAAGCTCGCATCAAAGAGCGTCGTGTGGCCACAGCTTCTAAATAAAGATACATACATAATCTTTGCTTTTGAGATGACGAGTGTGTCGGATGTGAAATTCGGCACACTCGTTTTGCGTGCAGGAGGTGCGGGATGGTTACGATTTATCTTGTGGTTAAACCCAAAACGGTCATTGGACCGCAAAATGGTGCTTTTTAGTTTCTGTCGGCAGTTTTCCAAGGTATGAGTTTTGACATAGCCCGCTATGCCTGCGGTTCATGCCTTGAAAACCTGCTCGACATAATCCTAAAATCGTCATAATATCGTCATAAAATCTAATGACCGATTTGGGTTAAAAATGTGTTAATATTGGGGCAGGATGTGCAAGATTCGGGCGATTTGCAGTTTATTGGTCAGAAACACTAAAAAACGACAGGATATGTACAGTAGAACATCGAAACTTTTCACGGCAGCGGTTTTGGCTTGCACAGCAGCCATTTCCATGGTGTCGTGTGACAACGACAACCAAAGTTATTATTTGGTCAATACAGGATATAATGCCCTTGTGACTGTAAAGACGGCAGAGGGGGGTGGAAGTTATTTGCAGCTTGACGATGAAACCACGCTCAATCCGGTAAATGTGTCGGGAACGCTGTTTGGCGGTAAAGAGGTGAGGGCGTTGACTAACTTTAATGTCGTCGAAGGAGATGCCGGTGGTTTCTCGATGAACGTGAGGCTGAACTGGATTGACAGCATACGCACCAAGCCTACCGTGCCATCGCTTGGCGACAAGAATGATGAAACTTACGGCAGCGACCCCATTGAAATAGTCAACGACTGGATTACGGTTGCTGAGGACGGGTATCTCACGCTGAGGTTTAGAACATTGTCGGAAGGGCGCGGGAACGTGCACTATGTAAACCTGTTGACAGGAGTGGATGCCAACGACCCTTACACCGTGGAATTGCGTCACGATGCAAAGGGTGACGTGACAGGATATTACGCCGACGGGATAATAGCCTTCAACTTGGATTCATTGCCCGATACCGGAGGACAGGTAAAAAAATTGACGTTAAAGTGGAAAGGATATGAAGCCGACAAGTCGGTGACGTTTGACTTCTGCACGAATGGCGACGATCATGATGACGGTGACGTGACAACTTCGGATTTGAGTGCCGTGGAAGGTCGTCAAGTAGATGTGGAATCGCTGACGATGGATGTGGAATAAGAAATTGTTTGAATCTTTACAGAAAAAATCAAAACTGTTTTTGAAATTAGCAAACTAAAAAGGTATGAAGATTAAAACAGGTTTATATATCGCCGCTACATTTTGCCTGCTTGCATTTTCGGCTACATCGTGCAGCGATGATGATGAAGTGTCGGTCGAGCCGCTGACCGAAGAGAGCGTGCGAGGCGACTATGCCGGCAGTATTTTGGCCGGGACCGGAGAAGCGGCAGATGCGGCATTGTCGGTAGGCGACGATATTATAATTGCCGACTTCCCGGTCGATTCGATAGTGAAACTGGCCGTGCCTGCTGCCGCTTACGACGAGGCAATGGCATCGGTGCCGGCAGTGTGTTGCGCCGTAGGTTATTCGGCAAAAGTGTACGGGCTTAATTTGCTGCTCGCACTGCGCCCCGATCCGCTTGAGTTTGAAGTGAATTACGAAGGCACCGGCCATAAGATAGTTGCGGAATTGTATGCATCGTTAAACGGCAATTTCAACGGTAGCGACCAATCCCTGTCTTTTGAACTGTTGTTAAAAACATTGACGGTCGATGGCAATGAAGTGAATGTGAAGGAAGCCCTGCCTTATAAATTCAGCGGATATAAATTGCAGGAGTAACATGGTGTTGAAATGTAGCCAACATAGGTGTTTAGTTATAATTTGAAAAAATGGCAGAGTAGGGTTACACGTTCAAATGTATTGGTTTGCGACGTGTAACTTTTTTGCTTCCAAAGAGAAGGAGACGGCAATCGTGCATCGTGAAAACGTGGCCGGTTGCCGGCATTCCCGACCGAAAAGGCAAATGAGACGGAATATAAACGAGCCGGAATTAGTCAACAGGATAATCGGCGGTGACAGCCGTGCGATGAAGGAATTGTATGACAGCCATGTAGGTTTCCTCATGGCAGCCGCATCGCGTTATATTCCCGATGATGACGATGTGAAAGATGTTTTGCAAGAGAGCTTTGTGAAAATATACACATCGATAAGTAAATTCAACTACAGAGGCGATGGTTCGTTGAGGGCATGGATGACGAGAATTGTGGTTAACGAAGCAATAGATTTCCTTGATAGAAACAAGCGCAACGGTGGCGTGTCTGCCGGGGAGCCGGCTGCAGAGGAGATAGAAGACGAGTATGACGAGCCCGATGCGGGGCAAGTGCCCATTGAGGTAATCCACGATATGATAAGGCGGCTGCCCGAGGGATACCGCAAAGTGTTCAACCTGTATGTTTTCGAGGGACAGGGGCACAGGGAGATTGCGAAAAAACTGAATATAAGCGAAAGCACATCGGCATCGCAGTTGCACCGAGCCAAGGCAATGCTTGCCCGGCAGATAAATGGTTATAAGTCAACACTAAAAGAGCAAAGATTATGAAAGAACGATGGTTGGAGGATTTAAAGCGACGTTCCGAATCTTTTGAACGGACGGCTCCCGACGATTTGTGGAAGGAGATTAGCCAATCGCTGTCGGAACGGGGTGCCGCAGAGTACAAAAGGAGAAATGCGACAGTGGCATATTGGTTGCGCCGCTGTGCTGCTGTTGCTGCCGTGGTTCTTGTTGCAGTAGTTGCAGGGTTGACAATATTGTACGAGCCGCAGCCGATTCGGGACGATGCCAATGCCGTGAGGGAATTGCTCGTTGCCGACAATCGTGTTGCGACTGATGTCGGAAGAGAGCCTGAAGTGCCGCGCACAGTGCAAGTCATGTCGCACGGGTCTGTGCAAGGTGTTATCGCGCAGGTGCGGACTTCCGAAGATGCGTCAGAGTGTGTCAATCCCGAGCCGGCAATCGACGATACCGACACGGCAATCGTATCAGTTCCGCCCAAACAAAACGCCGATGCGACCAAACGCTCGGTAATGGACGGATATGGACAGAATGTGCGGCACGGAGACGGGCGGGCAAGACGGAATCAAGAATATAGGCATACAGCGAAGCACGGCAAGTGGAGTGCCGGCCTGTATGCCGGGAACATGACCGGTGGCAATGACCGCTCGACAGGCTACCGGAATTTTGAACTGGGTGCCAATCCGTTCAGTACCATGCCGCGACAAGAGACGTGGAATACCAGTCCCATGGCCAATATAATGTTTAACAACCTTGAAGAAACACCCGAAACCAAAATAAAGCACAGCCTGCCACTCAGTTTCGGTGCTACGGTGAGATATTCACTGTCGAGGCGTTGTGGCATAGAGAGCGGGGTGGTGTATACCCTGCTGAAATCTGAATTAACCTCGGGCAGTGACAACGATTACTATGCCACCGACCAAGTGATTCACTACATTGGAATACCGGTGAAATTCAACTTTGTGGTTTGGAGTAACGACATGTTCAAGGTGTATATGAGTGCCGGCGGAATGGCGCAAATACCGTTGTCGGGCAATGCCGAAACCGAATACATCAACGGTGGAGTCATGGTGGGACGAAAGGGAGAAAGCGTCGATGTCGACAGGCTGCAATGGTCGGTATCGGGGGCAGTGGGATTCCAATATAATTTCATAGACCGTTTGGGTGTGTATGTAGAACCGGGTGTAGGGTATTATTTCGACGACGGGAGCAACGTGTTGACCATCTACAAGGACAAACCGTTTAATTTCAATTTCCAAGTAGGATTGCGATTTGAACTGGATTGAATAAAATTTTGTATTTGTGGCGTGTGTGATTATTGAAAATTACGTATCTTTGTTGATATGAATGCCAATGGGAATAAATATACGCAACATTACCCATTGTGCCGAATGCGGCACATAGGGCGGCGTATTTTGGCAATAATCGAGGGGAGTCAATCATTACTTATTGGGTAAAGACGGTAATGGTTGGCTTTTTTTGTACCTTGGTATCGGGAAATTACACTCGTTCAATATACAAAGAGAATAAGAATTATGAATAGTGAAAGTCTGGTTTCTATTTCGGATTTCTCAAAAGATGAGATTCTGTCCCTGCTTGAATCGGCAAGCCGGTTTGAAGCCTGCCCCAACAGAAATCTGTTGGAGGGAAAAGTCGTGGCAACATTATTTTTTGAGCCATCGACACGCACACGGCTTAGTTTTGAAACTGCAGTCAATCGTCTCGGAGGCCGTGTAATAGGCTTTTCCGATGCCAATACCACCAGTTCGTCGAAAGGCGAGACATTGCATGATACGATAATGATGGTTAGCAATTATGCCGACCTCATAATCATGCGGCACTATTTGGAAGGGGCAGCGCGATATGCCAGCGAATTTTCGCCTGTGCCGATAATCAACGCCGGTGACGGAGCCAACCAGCATCCGTCGCAGACGATGCTTGACTTGTATTCCATATACAAGACACAGGGAACACTTGAGAATCTCACCATTACCATGGTGGGAGATTTGAAATACGGGCGCACAGTGCATTCGTTGCTCATGGCTATGTATTATTTCAAGCCACGGTTTAATTTTGTGGCCTGCAATGAATTGAGAATGCCAATGGAGTATAAGGAATTTTGTAACAAGCATGGCATAGAGTATCATGAGTATACCGATTTTTCGGAAGAAGTGATAAATGAAACCGACATATTGTATATGACACGTGTGCAACGTGAGCGGTTTACCGACATCATGGAATATGAACGTGTGAAAAACCTGTACACGTTGAAGAATTCGATGCTGCTTGGCAGCAAAGATAATTTGCGGATATTGCATCCGCTGCCACGTGTGAATGAAATAGCATACGATGTGGACAGTAATCCCAAGGCGTATTATTTCCAACAAGCGCGTAACGGCTTGTATGCACGTCAAGCCATAATTTGCAAGGTCTTGGGTATCGATAATAAATAGGAAGGAGGTATATCATGACGACTATAAAGAATGAAGAACTGGCGGTTGCTGCATTACAGAACGGAACGGTAATAGACCATATACCCACGGAATCGCTTTTCAAGGTGGTGAACCTGCTGGGAATCTCGGGAATGAAAAGCAGCGTGACCATAGGTTTCAACCTTAATAGCAAAAAGTGCGGGAAGAAAGGCATAATAAAAGTTGCCGATGTGTTTTTGCATGAAGACACACTAAACCGTATTGCGCTTGTTGCACCTAATGCAAACATAAACATCATTAGGGATTACAAGGTAGTGGACAAGCACACGGTAAGTCTCCCCAACGACATATATGACATTGTCAAATGCAATAATCCCAAGTGCATCACGAATAATGAGCCGATGAAAACGCATTTCCATGTCGTGGATTGTGAAAATGTGGTACTCAAGTGCCATTATTGTGAAAGGGTGGTTGAAAAGGATGACATAGAATTGAAATAAATCCCCGGGGCTATACGTGTGCAATGAAGCAAAACTGGAAACCGGGAACATTGATATATCCGCTGCCTGCCATATTGGTTAGCTGTGGCTCTTCTCCCGAGGAATATAATATATTCACGGCAAGTTGGGTTGGTACCATCTGTACCAATCCTCCCATGTGCTATGTATCTATCCGCCCCGAACGGTATAGTTACGATATAATAAAGCGTAACATGGAATTTACATTGAACCTGACAACCGAGAACCTTGCACGCGCTACCGACTGGTGCGGGGTTAGGAGCGGACGAGACTATAATAAATTTGCGGAAATGCAACTTACGCCTGTTAAAGGGGTGAAGGTGTTGTCTCCATATATTGCAGAGTCTCCGCTGTCGATTGAATGCCGGGTTAAGGAGATAATATCGCTCGGCTCACACGATATGTTCATTGCCGATGTGCTTAATGTGGTGGCCGATGTCGATTATATTAATGCCGACACCGGAGAGTTTGACATGAAAAAGGCCGGAATGCTTGTGTATTGCCATGGGGAATATTTTGGAATGGGAAACAAGATAGGCCGTTTTGGTTGGTCGGTAAAAAAGAAATAAAAAAGATAACAATAATAAATATTTAAATGGAAAGAGATAAAGTAATATTCGACATTATCGAACGAGAGCATCAACGTCAGAAGAAAGGTATTGAACTCATTGCAAGTGAGAATTTTGTCAGCGACGAAGTAATGCAGGCGATGGGATCATGCCTTACTAATAAGTATGCCGAAGGGTATCCCGGACATAGATATTATGGCGGATGCCAAGTGGTAGACGAGTCGGAAACGATTGCCATAGAACGATTGAAGCAGTTGTTTGGCGCCGAATGGGCAAACGTGCAGCCACACTCGGGAGCACAAGCCAATATGGCAGTGTTCTTGGCAGTGATGAAACCGGGCGATAAATTCCTTGGGTTGAACTTGTCGCATGGCGGCCACTTGTCGCATGGCAGCTTGGTGAATTTCTCGGGACTTGTGTATCAGCCATTAGAGTATAATGTGACACCCGACACCAATCTCATAGATTATGACATGCTTGAAGAGGTGGCTCATCGCGAACACCCCAAGTTGATTATCGGTGGAGCAAGTGCATATTCGCGTGAGTGGGATTATGCCCGCATACGCAAGGTTGCCGATGAGGTTGGCGCCATATTCATGTTCGATATGGCTCACCCGGCCGGACTAATTGCTGCCGGGTTGCTTGATAACCCTGTGAAATATGCACATATAGTAACATCGACGACGCATAAAACATTGCGCGGACCGCGTGGCGGCGTGATTATGATGGGCAAGGATTTTGAAAACCCGTTTGGAAAGAAGAACAACAAGGGTGAGTTGCGCATGATGTCGTCGTTGCTCGATTCAGCAGTGTTCCCGGGAGTGCAAGGCGGTCCTCTCGAACATGTAATTGCCGCAAAAGCCGTAGCATTTGGCGAAGCCTTGCAACCGTCGTTCAAGGAATACCAGATGCAAGTAAAGAAAAACGCCGCTGTTATGGCGCAGGCTTTGCTTGACAAGGGTTATAAGATAGCATCGGGCGGAACCGACAACCATTGCATATTGCTTGACTTGCGTAGCAAGTTCCCCGAATTGACAGGTAAGGTGGCCGAGCGAGCCCTTGTTGCCGCTGATATTACGGCTAATAAGAATATGGTGCCGTTTGACAGCCGTTCTCCGTTCCTGACTTCGGGAATACGCCTTGGCACCCCGGCAATAACTACCCGTGGCGCAAAGGAGGAACTTATGGGGGAAATTGTAGAAATGATAGATACCGTTTTGCACAATGTTGACAATGAAGCTGTAATAAATTCAGTGCGCGAAAAGGTGAACAGCATCATGAACGAATATCCCATGTTTGCTTACTGAGATATAGGATAGATAATAATATATAATTCCGTTCCGATGAGCAATTAATCGGAGCGGAATTTGTTTATGGAAGGGATATTTTGTAGATAATATTTGTCGGCAGCGAGCCTTAACCTCAAATCGGCCATAAAAAGCATTATTCAAAACAGATATTTGCGGGACCGTTTCGGGGTTAAAATAAGTATCCTATGCTTGCAAAGAAATTGCCCGATGAGAAATCTTTTATCAGCGAGTACTTAGCTTCTACCGACAGTTTCAGTGTGGAAGTGGGCATCACCTCATATCCCACACCAAAATTTGTACCGAATCGGTTTTTATTCCCCATGCCGGTGTTATAGGTTTTCCAGTTGTGATATGTTATACCGACGAGTGGGTACAAATTTGTTTTCCCGGATGTTTTAATCAAGAAATGTATGTTTCCGTTAAAAAGGAACGCACTGCGGTTGTCGTTTTTTATCACGAATTGACAGTCGGGAGCAAGCCGTAATAAAGAACTGCAACGGTATTGGAAAAACAGTCCGGCAACAGCCGATTGATTTTCGGTGGTGTACCCTGCAAGCAACCCGACGGTCTTTTCCCCGCGTTGAGCCATTAAATTGATAGCGGAGAATAATACGGCTAAGGTCAATACTATAATTTTTTTCATTTTCCTCTTGTTATTGTTTTCTCAAAGTTAAATCAACATTTTTAAATATTTCAAATTTTAAGAAATAAAAATGCCAAAAATGGTCGATTTCGCTACTAAATGCGCAAATAGTAGAAATATGTGGAGTTGCAGCATCGCTGCTAATGGAAAAATGGCTAAATTTGCGTAATACAATAATCAATTTAACGGGATATGGACTACGGATTTCTAAGAGTGGCTTCGGTTGTGCCTCGGGTTAACGTTGCCGATTGCAAATATAATTTAAATGAGATAATCGAACAGATAACTGTCGCTTGCGACAAGGGCGCGAAGCTTGTCGTATTCCCTGAAATGTCGTTGACGGCCTATACTTGTGGCGATTTATTTTTTCAAGATAAATTGTTGTCATCGGCCGAGGCCGCGCTTGCAGCAATAAAGGAAGTTTCAAAATCTGTCGATGCGTTGATATTCGTAGGCCTTCCGGTAAAAGGAACTTGTGCCATATACAATTGTGCCGCCGCAGTGTTTAAGGGGCATATACTTGGAGTAGTACCTAAGACCTATTTGCCAAACTACAAGGAGTTTTATGAAAAGCGTTGGTTTGCCTCATCGTCGTTTTGCCGGGAGCAGGAAATCAACTTGTGCGGAGAGAATGTCCCGTTTGGTACCGATTTGCTGTTTAAGTCGGGCAGTGTGGTAGTAGCCGCAGAAATATGTGAAGACTTGTGGACAACCATACCGCCAAGCAGCCATGCGGCTCTTGCCGGGGCAAATGTAATAGTGAATTTGTCGGCATCAAATGAGGTTATCGGTAAGCATAAATATTTGTGTGAGCTTATCGGCCAACAATCGGCTCGATGCATGACTGCCTATATATATGCGTCGGCAGGATATGGGGAGTCGACAACCGACATAGTGTTCTCGGGCAATGCCATAATTGCCGAAAACGGGGCATTTATAAGCAAAAGTGAACGTTTTGCCGACACGCCGGTGATGGCCGTGGCCGATATAGACATAGAAAAAATAAACAACGACAGGCGAATGACAACAAGTTTCGCCGATTGCATGGCTCAAAACCGTAAGCCGTTCAGGACTATTGATTTTGCCCTTGGAAAAAGAGAATTTGATGGAACTTTGTTGCGTCGTGTAAACAGGCAGCCGTTTGTGCCGGCCAATGACAAGATGTTGAACGACCGTTGCGAAGAAATAATCAATATCCAAGCATTGGGGCTTGCCCGCCGCTTGTCGGCGATTAAATGCAAGAATGTCGTGATAGGTGTATCGGGAGGGCTTGACAGTACTCTTGCTCTGCTGGTAGTGGCAAAAGTATTTGATTTGCTTAAATTGCCGCGTACCGGTATCACGGGAATAACTATGCCGGGATTCGGAACGACCGGACGCACCCACGCCAATGCCGTCGCACTGATGGAAGCATTGGGAATCTCAATAAAGGAGATTCCGATAGGCGGCGCAGTAGAGAGGCATTTCTCGGATATAGGGCATGATGCGGCAATTCAAGATGTGGTATATGAAAATTCGCAGGCTCGCGAGCGGACACAAATTCTGATGGATTATTCCAACAAGGTTAACGGTATCGTAGTCGGTACAGGCGATTTGTCGGAATTGGCATTGGGATGGGCGACATACAACGGTGACCACATGTCGATGTATGGTATCAATGCGGGGGTTCCCAAGACGCTTGTGAAATATCTTGTGAAATGGTTTGCCGATTATTATTTTTCAGGCAACGAGGTGATTTCTCCTGCACTACATGATATAGTAGACACTCCAATCAGTCCGGAACTTATCCCGGCCAATGAGAATGGTGAAATAAAACAAAAAACCGAAGATTTGGTAGGTCCGTATGATTTGCATGATTTCTTCCTGTATAATATGTTGCGTCATGGTTTTTCACCGCGCAAGATATACGTGCTTGCAAAGGTCGCATTCAAGGGTGATTATGATGATGTTACCATCAAAAAATGGTTAAAAGAATTTATACGCCGTTTCTTCAATCAGCAGTTCAAACGTTCGTGTCTGCCCGATGGCCCCAAGGTGGGTAGTGTAAGCCTTTCTCCGCGGGGCGACTGGCGAATGCCAAGCGATGCAACATCGGCAATATGGATCAATGAGTGTGACGAATTGTAAACGATGGGGAAAAAAGTAGGACACAAGATATATAACGTCATTCGCAGCATTTTGGTGACTGCAATTCTTGCAGTCGCCACAGTGTATGTGGTGCTGTATCTTGTATTGTCCATACCGTCGGTTCAAAATAAAATCAGGGAAGCCGGTTGTGAAGAATTAAGCGGATTGCTTGGTACCGATGTCTCTATTGAAGAGGTTAATATAACACCGTTTAACCAAGTTGTGCTGCACGGCGTACATGTATCGGGCGAAAAAGGCGATACCATTTTAAGTGCCGACAAAGTGGGTGTGGGGTTCAGCATGTTTAATCTGCTGGTCAGGCAACGGGTTGTGTTCACGTATGCCGAATTGATAGGATTGGATGGCAGGATAAACAGGCTTGACAAAAATTCACCGCTAAATATTCAATTCATAATCGATGCACTGTCTCCCAAGCAATCAAATACCGAGCCCAAACGGTATGATTTGAACATACGCAATGTGGTGATTCGCCGCAGCCGTTTCAGTTACGATGTATTGTCGGCCGATACGCTTGCCATGGGGAATTTTGATGTCAACCACATAGAGCTCGCGGACATTCGCGCCGACATATCGCTGCCACGTATAAAAAACAATGACTACCTCATAGAATTAAAACGCCTGTCATTTAAGGAAACCAAAGGCTTTTCGGTTAATAATCTTGCAATAGAAGTTGAAGCTAACGATAGTGTAATAGGGCTGAGCGACATTAAAATAGAATTGCCGGGAAGCCGAATTGCATTTAACGATATGAGGCTGCACGTTAACGGGTTGGGCAAGTTGCGAGCCAACGCTGCCGATATTCCTATTGAATTGTCGGCCGAAGATAATTACGTGTCCTTGTCCGACTTTAAGGTGTTTAATCCGGCTCTTGGCGCATTTGATTTCCCAATTGGTTTTTCATTTATGATAAAAGGGACATTGAGCAGGCTTGAAGTGCAGGAATTTGAAGTGAAAACGGCTAATCGCAGATTGAGTGTGGACTTGAACGGCGTTGTGGAAAATATAATTTCTCCGCCATCGTTAGCGCTTGATTTAAAGAAGCTGAATATGTCGGTCGATGCCGCAGTCATGTCTGACGTTGTATCAAATGTGGCCAAAGTCAACTCTAATGTGTCCCGGATAATTAAAAATTGCGGCAATATCAGTGTTAATGGTTCATTGAAAGGCGGATTATCATTTGCTAATTTTTCGGGTATTGTGGCAACTTCGGTTGGCGATGTGAAACTGAACGGAATATTTTCCAACCAAGACGGTTCCATAAGTTATGCCGGAAGTGTGTCGACCGAGACATTCAATGTGGGTAAATTAACGGGAAAAGAGAATGTTGTCGGCAGCATGGCCTGCAATATAGACGTAGACATGAGGAAAAAGGGCAATTATACTTATGGCAAGGTCGACGGCAACTTCAGTCATATAGACATAAAGGGTTACAGGTATGATAATATAACTGCCAATGTTAAATTGGACAGAAAGACCATTACCGGCCAAGTGGATGTAAATGATGATAACGGTGCACTTGTGATGAAAGGCATTGCGCTTATCGATGGCGAAAATACCGCCGTCGATGTGATGGTGGATGCAAAAGACGTGGAATTGCACAAGTTAAATCTCATAAACAAGTATCCCGGGAAAAAATTATCGTTTGAACTGGACGCATTCTTTGCCGGTAATGACTTTAATAATTTTACGGGGAATGTATTATTTCGCAATTTTGAATATTGCGATTCGTCGAATAATGGAATTCATATTTCAAATTTCCTTGTCGAAGCCGACAATAATTCGGTACCTAAAAATATAAAAGTTACTTCCGATATAATAAACGGTAACATATCGGGGCAATATGATGCGTATGGTTTGGCGCAGTCGATAAAGAAGATGCTTGCACGTCCGTTCCCGGCATTATTTGTTGCCGAAAAAGAAGACGAAGGAAAACGAAAGGGGAGAAAGCGGGGGAACAAATATAATGATGACATTCCCAATAATCTGTATTTCAATTTCTTGGTAGACAATATGGACGATATTGCCGAAATGTTTGGGTTGCCGGTCAAACCGTTGAGCCCGGTAGCTCTCGAAGGGTTTATAACCGATAGCAACCATTCGTTATATTTGCTCGTAGATGCTCCTTACATACAACAGAAAAATAAATTGATAGAGGGAACCCGTCTGCAAATATCCCTTAACGACAATTTGCAAGTCGACGCATATTCGATAATTCCATTGAAAAAAGGGAAACTTGCGCTTACAGTTATGGCAAACGGTATAAACGACCGCATAGATAGTAATGTGTCGTGGACTGTCGACAACAAGAAGTCGTATAGTGGGGAATTGAGTGCTTCGGCGAATGTGTGGAAAGATACTGTTACAAATATCCCGGAAGCAAGGATAGATATCAATCCCTCGGAAATAATGTTTAACGACACTGCATGGCTTGTACATCCGGCTCGTGTAGATGTGGCCCGGAAACATATATCCGTAAACGATATATACGTAACATGTGAGAAGCAGTACATAAAGATAAACGGCGTGGCAAGTGATGTGCCTGAGGATGAAATAACGGTGGAACTCAGTGACATAAATCTTGATTATGTGTTTGAAACGTTGGCAATCGACAATGTGACCTTTGGCGGTCGTGCCACCGGTACTTTTTATGCCTCTGATTTATTGTCGGGCATACCACGAATGTATACCGAAGGACTCTTTGTCAAGGCGTTATCTTATAACGATGCCGTGTTTGGCGATGCCAAGATATTGAGTTCGTGGATAAATGAGGACAAGTGCGTCACGATTAAAGCCGACGTGTCTCAAAAAAACAAATTAAATACAAAAATCGACGGTAAAATATTCATAGCGCGCGATTCCCTATATTTTGATTTTAAGCCACAAAGGGTGAATATAGCATTTTTGAAGCCATTTATGAAAGCTTTTTCCTCGGATATAACCGGAGAGGCTTCGGGGCATGTGGTCTTGTATGGAACGTTTAAGAATATAGACCTCACGGGCGACGTATATGCCGATTCGTTGCGCATGAAACTTGATTATACCAATGTATACTATACGGCATCCGACTCGGTAAAGATGCGGCCCGGTGTTATTTCAATGGATGGAATAGAGTTGAAAGATCAGATGGGGAACACTGCCTACCTGACGGGTAAAGTGACACATAATTATTTCCATGACGCAACATTTGATTTCAGGCTTACCGATGCTCGCAATTTGCTTTGTTTCGATGTGAATCAGAAGATAAACCCTGATTGGTATGGACGTATATTCTGCAACGGTTCGGCTTTCATCGAGGGGAAGCCGGGTTATGTAAACATAGACGTAAACATGGAAACGGCCGCGGGTAGCAGCTTTACATTTGTGCTGTCGGACACAAAGGTGGCTACCGAATATGACTTCATAACATTTGTCGATAGAAATAAGGTTGGCAAAGATGACGATGAGGAGAATGATGCCCGGCCCGAGCGAGTTAAAGAATTCTTGAAAAGCCAAAAGAAGTCGGAGAGTGGAAATCCGTCACAGTTTAACATAAACTTGTTGATTGAGGCAACGCCGCAAGCACAAATGAACTTGATAATGGACCCTTCGGGCGGAGATAAAATCAGGGCTACGGGCAATGGCAATTTGCGCATAGGCTATAACAGTGCCGATGAGGAAATGACAATGTTTGGAACTTATACCCTTGCCCGAGGCAATTACAACTTCACCTTGCAAGATATAATAATCAAGGATTTTACTATCAGGGAAGGGAGCAGCCTCACGTTTAACGGTAACCCGTTATCGGCCGTGATGGATATTGAAGCGATTTATTCGCTGCATGCCAATCTGGCCGAACTTGACGAGTCGTTTGCCACCGACAGGGAATTGAACCGCACGAACGTTCCGGTGAACGCATTGCTGAGGTTGCAAGGCGATATAAGCGCACCGGAGATTTCGTTCGGTCTTGAGTTCCCGACCTTGACTTCCGACGTATATCGCAAAGTGATGAGCATAGTGAGCACCGAGGACATGATGAACCGCCAAATAATTTATTTGTTGGCCCTGAACAGTTTTTACACGCCCGATTATATGGCTGATAACAATCGCAGCAACGAACTGGCTTCGGTGGCTTCGTCTACAATTTCATCGCAATTGTCCAATTTGCTTGGGCAAATGAGTGAGAACTGGAGCATATCGCCAAATTTGAGGAGTGAAAACGGTGACTTCTCTGACATAGAAGTGGAACTTGCGCTGTCGAGCCAATTGTTGAATAACAGGTTGTTGTTTAATGGTAATTTCGGGTATCGGGATAATGCCATGAATACGCGAAATTCCAATTTTATCGGTGACTTTGACATAGAGTATTTGTTGACGAAAAACGGTAACATAAGGTTGAAAGCCTACAACCACTACAACGACCAGAATTACTACGTGCGCAGTGCGTTGACAACGCAAGGGGTGGGAGTGGTTTTCAAACATGATTTTGACAACATATATGATTTCTTGTGGCGGAAGAAGCCTCAAAGAAAGTCGGAAAACAAGGAGCCTGCCGATACTGTGGCAAAACATGTAAACGATGATATATTGGAACGGGAACCTGTCGTTCCGGTTGAATAGAATATTTTCAAGTAGCCTATGACAGCAAAGTTAAAGACAATATTGTTAGGGATAATGTTTATGTGTTGCAGCTGTGTTTCGCTTTGGGGGCAAGATGCTTACGAAGCGTTAAGCCGGCCTGTCATGGATGGCACTTCTATATCTGAAGAGGATACCATGGTGTTGAAAAACGAGAAAGGCAACGTCGTGCAGAAGATGTTGAAGCACGACCGTGATTACTGGTATAAGGCCATGGTGCGTGGTAAACTCGATATGAAGGATAAGGAGGTTAATTATCCTAAATTCGTGAAATTCTGCGTCGATGCTTATAATTGGGCGGACAAGACGTTTAATTCCTACGATTCGGCATACGTTGTCGGCACGGGAAAACGATGGAAGTTATTTTTCAAAAACGATAACTGGGTCGACAGTTATGCAATGAATATGCAAGAGGGCGGTACGCCTGTCAGGATGTTGTCGGATCCGTGTTGTAACATTGGCGGATATATTTCTTATATGGCAGTAAGTTTGGGATATATGTTTGATGCCGGTTACATCTTCTTCGGGCAACCTGTTACGCATAATAAATTTGATTTTAATTTTACGTGTGCGTTGCTTTCGGCCAATGTTTATTACAACAAGAATACAGGTGGTACCAACATGCACCGACTCGGTGACTACAATGAAAGAAAATGGTTTAAACACAAGTTTGACGGGTTGAAATTAGAGTCGTATGGTATCGATGTTTATTATTTTTTCAATAATAAGCGATATTCACACGGTGCTGCATATAATTTCTCGAAAATTCAAAAACGCAGTGCAGGGTCGTTGATTGCAGGTCTCACGGTTTCGTATCAAGATGTCGATATTGACTTTGGAGTATTGCCCGATGATATGAGGGCGTTTCTTCCCGAACCCGATATAATGAAGTACAGATTTAATTATTATGATTATTGTCTGGTGGCCGGATATGGGTATAATTGGGTGATTTCAAAGCATTGGTTGTTCAATATATCGGCACTCCCGTCATTTGGGTTCAAGCATTGTCTTGAAAGCTCGGTCGAAGGAAATACCGACTTGTTTTCGCTGAACGTAAAAGGAATGTTTGCATTGGTTTACAGCCATCGCGACTTGTTTGTAGGGCTGCATGGCAAAATGGATGGTCACTGGTATGCAAGCAGGCAATATAATTTTTTTAATTCAATCGAGAATCTGACATTGACGGCAGGTGTGCGATTTTAAACAAGGGCATAAGAGTGATGACAGAATATAAAGTAAGACAAGGTAAACCGTTGTTTACACCATCGGATATAAGTGCGTTGGGCAACGATGAAGTCTTTGTGTTTGGCAGTAATTTGGGTGGCTTTCATGGAGGTGGCGCTGCACGAGTGGCACTCGATAAATTTGGGGCGGAATGGGGGAATGGCGTAGGAATCCAAGGGCAAAGTTACGCCATACCAACCATGCAGGGCGGCGTGGAAACCATAAGGCCGTATGTAGATGATTTTATAAAGTATGCCTGCCGCAATACCGACAAGTTTTTCTTTGTCACGCGCATAGGCTGTGGCATAGCCGGATTTGCCGATGCCGACATCGCCCCGTTGTTTGCCAACGCCATGGGCATAGACAATATATGCCTTCCCGAGACGTTTGTAGAAGTATTGTCGCATAAATAAAAGAATATGGTTAGCGAGTTGCAAGTAAGAGTATCGCCCGATGTGGCATACGTTGAGTCTAAACTGAAGAAATACGTAGCCCGGGAATTGGGGGTGCAGGAATCTCAAATAGAAGGGATTGTTATATCCAAGCGGTCGATCGATGCACGCCAACGCAGGGTTATGATAAACTTGCGTCTTGTGGTGTATGTCGATGAACCGCAACCTGCGTTATCGCCCATTACGCATCCCATAGATTATAATCCACTGCCCGACAATGCACATCAGGCTGTTGTAGTGGGTATGGGGCCCGGAGGACTGTTTGCCGCATTGCGATTGATCGAACTCGGGGTGCGGCCGATAGTTGTCGAACGAGGAAAGCCGGTTGCCGAGCGCAGTGTAGACATAGCACGCATATCGCGTGAAGGTGTTGTTGACGACAATTCAAATTATTGTTTCGGTGAAGGCGGTGCAGGTGCATTCTCCGATGGCAAGTTGTACACTCGCAGCAAGAAACGCGGTTCGATCGACCGTATTTTGAATATATTTCATCAGCATGGGGCTTCGCAGGATATTTTGGTCGACGCTCATCCTCACATTGGCAGTGATAAATTGCCACGGGTTATCGAGGCCATGCGCAAGACGATATTGCGATGCGGTGGCGAAGTGCACTTTGGCACACGTGTAACCGGGCTTGTCATGAGTGAAGATGGTACTGCCATAAGGGGGGTAGAGTGTGCTTCGGGTGAATGCTACGAAGGACAAGTAATACTTGCCACCGGACATTCGGCCCGAGACGTTTATGAAATGCTTGATAAAAGCAATATACACATCGAGGCCAAAGGCATTGCCATAGGGGTGAGGCTTGAGCATCCGCAGCATTTGATCGACCAAATTCAATATCATAGCAAAGAAGGAAGAGGCAAATACCTGCCGGCTGCCGAATATGCTTTTGTGACACAAGTCGATGGCCGCGGGGTATATTCCTTCTGCATGTGTCCCGGAGGGGTGGTGGTGCCGGCTGCAAGCGGTCCGGAACAACTTGTTGTGAACGGGATGTCGGCTTCGGGGCGTAATTCACGTTGGGCCAATTCGGGAATGGTTGTGGAAATACATCCCGAAGACCTGCCGAATTACAAGCCCGATGATGCCTTGTGTGTGATGCGATTCCAACAACAACTTGAGCGCCGGTGTTTTGAAGCTGCCGGCCGGTCGCAATGTGCCGGTGCACAGCGCATGGTCGATTTTGTGGAGGGACGCAACAGCGCAGATTTGCCGCAATCGTCATATCCCGCCGGCTTGCAAACGTCGCGTCTTGACGTGTGGCTTCCGGCATTTATCGGTAACAGGTTGCGAAAGGCGTTTCGAGTATTTGGCAGTACGTCCCGGGGATTTCTCACCAACGATGCAATAGTGATAGGCGTTGAGACCCGGACGTCATCGCCTGTACGCATTCCGCGCGATATGGTGCAAATGTGCCACATCGATGTGAAAGGCCTTTATCCTTGTGGCGAGGGAGCCGGATATGCCGGGGGAATAGTGTCGGCTGCCATTGACGGCGAGCGTTGTGCCGAAGCCCTTGCAGCCGCGTTGAATGCCGGGGAGTGATTATTTCAGGTCGTTTTTTGTGAGAAGTTCGTCAATCTCTTTGCGGGAAATGGTTGAGCGTTCTGCTTTGTCGTAGATATAGAGGAGGTCGATTTCGGTTTCTTCGGTAGAAATTATCACGGTTAGAGTTATAACCCTTGCGCCGCCGCTTTTGCCTTTGCCCTTTGAAGTGATGCGCATTCTCACTTTTCTAAGCCCGCCTCCGAGGTCGGTACCAAGATCGGGGAATGCTTCCAAGTTTTGCCGTAAAGTTTTCACATCTTCTATTAGAGACGGATAGCGTTTTAATAGTCGTTTGAATTCTTTTTTGAAAGTGGCAAGAATTTCAGTCTTGTATTTCATTTTCCATTTCTTTAATAAAATCGTCGAATGATTGCTTTCTGCCGGCTTTCAAGTCTTTCAGCCCCGCATCTATCCCGGTAAGTATTTCCTGCTTGCTGATGTATTTTGTGCTGTCTTCTTCAACGGTTTGGCACAACAAGCTGTTTTGCAGCTTTTCTAAAAGCCACATTTGCTTGTCGGTCGGCATTGATTGTATGGTTTGCCACAGGCTGTCTAACGAAATTGTTGCTCTCATAAATTGTTCTTCCTTTTATGCTGTCTGTTGCAAATTTAGCGATATTTGCGTGTATCGCAAACCGGGTGATGGCAATTTTTACTAAATTTGTGGGTATTATCTTTGCATATACTAAACAAATAACCGATATGCTTGCATACACTTACGTAAAACAAGGTGAATTTGAACTGATTGAGAAACCAAAACCCGAAATAATCGACTCGCGCGATGCCATAGTGCGGGTGACACTTGGCAGCATTTGCACAAGTGACTTGCACATAAAGCATGGCAGCGTGCCGCGTGCAGTGCCGGGAATAACCGTTGGGCATGAAATGGTGGGCATAGTGGAGGAAACGGGAGCCGATGTTGCCACAGTGAAGCGCGGCGACCGCGTTGCTGTGAATGTTGAGACGTTTTGTGGCGAGTGCTTTTTTTGCCGTCACGGTTGGGTAAACAATTGCATTGATCCCAATGGCGGGTGGGCGCTTGGTTGCCGCATCGATGGCGGGCAGGCCGAGTATGTGCGAGTGCCATACGCCGACCAAGGGCTTAGTCGTATACCGGCCGGAGTAAGCGACGAGCAGGCACTGTTTGTTGGCGATATTCTTGCCACAGGCTTCTGGGCAGCACGTATTTCTGAAATTTCAGCCGATGACACCGTGCTTGTAATCGGTGCCGGACCTACCGGGATATGCACCTTGTTATGCACGCGGCTGAAGTCGCCCAAGCGCATAATTGTGTGTGAAAAATCGGCCGAGAGGAGGCGTTTTGTCCGTGAGCATTATCCCGATGTAATGGTCGTAGAACCGGAATGTTGCAAAGAATTTGTGATGATGCACAGCGACCACGGCGGTGCCGATGTGGTGATGGAGGTTGCCGGCGGTGCCGATACCTTCCGCATGGCGTGGGAATGCGCCCGACCGAACGCCACGGTGACGGTGGTGGCGATGTATGACAGCCCGCAGGTGTTGCCGTTGCCCGACATGTATGGCAAGAACCTAACATTCAAGACCGGTGGTGTCGATGGCTGCGACTGTGCCGAGATACTGCGCTTGATTGAAGCCGGATTGATAGATACGACCCCGCTCATCACACATCGCTATCCGCTTAAAGATATTGCCGAAGCGTATCGCATTTTTGAAAAACGCCTCGACGGTGTGATAAAAGTAGCGATAGGCCGATAATAAAAGCAGAAAATCCGTCGAGCCTGAAGCGAAGTTTTTATCCCCCCCCCCAAAAAAAACGGTCATAAAATTTAATTGCCGATTTGGGTTAAAGGGGGTGTTACAGGGGTATGCGGGATTTGTAAAGGTTGTAGTAGCGTGTCACTTGGCGGACGTAGTTTACCGTCTGTCGGCCTCGGAAATAACCGAAACGGCACACGGGGTCGTTGTAAAATTCGGGATTTGCTTTCCATAGGACGGCTTCTTCCACATTGCCGTACCACACGGCGGGATTCTTGCCATATTTCTCGGCCAGAGCCATGGCGTCGTATATGTGGCCTATCCCCGAGTTGTAGGCCGCGATGATGAAGTTGAGCCGTTCTTGCGGGTCGGTGACACGCTTGGCAAGCGAGCGTTCAAGGTCGCGAATGCTGCGGACGGCAGCTCCCACGTTCTTGTCGGGGTCGGTGGTTTCTTCGAATGTTATGCCGTAGGCACGTGCCGTGCGCGGCATCAGCTGCATCAGTCCGCGCGCTCCGGCCCACGATACCACATCGTTGCGGAATTTCGATTCCACCCACGCTTGGGCGGCCAGCATGCGCCAGTCCCACCCGATGGTAGCGGCATGGTGGCGGAAAATGTCGTCGTAGGGCGATATGAAGCCGTGTTGCAGGTTCCTGCTCACCGATATTGCTTCGTTGGCCTCGTCATCGTCGGTAACCCCCATTTTGCCAAGCTCGAAATAACGCTTTAATATCAACTTGTAGGCCGGGCGGCTTTCTTCATTTTTTGCCCACTCGGTAATGGTGTCGGCGAGCCATTCATTGCCTTTCTTCACCGCCCATGCCGCCCGCTGCGGGAAACTCACTTCAAGCGATATGTCGATGTTGCTGTAATAAGTGCGGTTGAGCCGTGCAATGTCGCTGTCGACGATGGTTAGCGGTATTTTCCCCTCTGAAACCATTTCCACAAGGTCGTCGGCTATGAGCGAGTCTTCCTCGACGGTGTGAATGTTTATACCGCCACCGATTTCGTTGTCAAGATTCTTGAGCCGGGCTTCATATTTCGAGCCCTTTTCGACATATACGTCACGACCTATCAATCCGGTCACATCGGTTATCAGCGAGTCGCTCTTGGGCTGGACAAGTACTTGGTGAGTGATGTTTTCGGTTCCGCAACTTAAGACGCGCTGCTTGTATTCGGCAGTGACAGGGACTTCGTATGCAATGATGTCGATGTGCCCCGAGTCGAGCATCTCGATTACCGACTCCATGCTGCGGGCAATGACGAAACGTGTGGCAATCCCCTTGTCTTCGGCAAAATTGCAGATGCGCTCATATTCATATCCCATGGTATCTTCCTTGTAGTAGAAGTATGACGTGGGGCTGTAGAGCGTGCCCACGATGAGCGTGTCGGGAAGAGTGGCCGGTATTAAGTGGCTGCCGGTGGTATTGCGGCTGCATGACGATATTGCCATGGCTGCCATGACTGTTGCCGACAGCAGCAACATTGACAATTTAAGTCGATTGGTTTTCATGTGGAGAGGGGAGGTGAATAGTGTGTGTATATTGGTGTGAGGAAGTAACCGTCAGTACTCAAACGTACCCATTTCACTCTTTATCGTGAGACGGTTTGCGGGAGCATCTTCCACGCGTCCCACTATGCGGGCATCAATATTGAAACTGCGGGATATTTCGATGATGGTATCGGCATCTTCGGGAGCCACATACAGCTCCATGCGATGTCCCATGTTGAACACCTTGTACATCTCTTTCCAGTCGGTACCCGATTGCTCCTGAATGAGCTTGAACAACGGCGGAACCGGAAAGAGGTTGTCTTTTATGACATGCTTGCCGGTAACGAAGTGCATAACCTTGGTCTGCGCACCGCCCGAGCAGTGCACCATGCCGTGAATTTTGCCGCGCATTGTGTCGAGCACCTTTTTTATGACAGGAGCGTAAGTGCGTGTGGGCGACAATACAAGTTTGCCCGCATCGACCGGCACTCCCGGCACGGCATCGGTGAGTCCTATGCTGCCCGAGTAAACCAGTTCTTCAGGCACACTGTGGTCGTATGTTTCGGGATATTTTTCGGCAACGGCCTTTGAAAACACGTCGTGTCGTGCCGAAGTCAGCCCGTTACTGCCCATGCCGCCGTTGTATTCTTTTTCGTAGGTTGCCCGGCCCGACGACGACAATCCCACTATCACGTCGCCTGCGGCAATGCGGGCATTGTCGATTACGTCGCTGCGACGCATGCGGCATGTGACGGTGCTGTCCACAATGATTGTGCGCACAAGGTCGCCCACGTCGGCAGTCTCGCCGCCGGTGGATATTATGTTCACCCCCAATTCGCGCAATTCACCGAGCAGTTCTTCGGTACCGTTGATGATTGCGGCTATCACCTCGCCCGGTATGAGCATCTTGTTGCGGCCGATGGTCGATGACAGCAGAATATTGTCGGTGGCACCCACACACAGCAGGTCGTCGATATTCATTATCAGCGCGTCCTGTGCAATCCCTTTCCACACGCTCAGGTCGCCGGTTTCGCGCCAATAGGCGTAGGCCAACGATGATTTGGTTCCTGCACCGTCGGCGTGCATGATGTTGCAATATTGTGGGTCGCCGCTAAGCAGGTCGGGAATGATTTTGCAGAAGGCTTTGGGATACAGTCCCTTGTCGACATTCTTAATGGCATTGTGGACATCTTCCTTTGATGCCGACACTCCGCGCAAGTCATAACGTTGGTCGCTCATAGTTGTTATGTGTGTTATGTGTATTATTATGATAAAATTTCAATAATGATGAAAAACGCCACCGACACCGGAGCCACAAGCAGCAGGCTGTCGATGCGGTCGAGTATACCCCCGTGTCCGGGAATGATGTTGCCCGAGTCCTTCACGTTGAGTGTGCGCTTGAGCAGCGACTCGGCAAGGTCGCCCCATGTGGCAAAAGCCGACAACACTATGCCGAGGCAAATCCATTGTGCCAATGTCGCCGACCCGAAAATTCCGCCTACGTAGTGGAAAACGATGCCGGCAATAATGCAGAATGCCATGCCGCCCCAAAAGCCTTCCCATGACTTCTTGGGAGAGATGCGCTCAAACAGGCGGTGCCGTCCTATCAGGCTCCCCACGCAGAATGCGCCTGTGTCGTTGAGCCATATCATGATGAAGATGGCGAGCAATGTCCCTGCGCCATACTCAAAATACAGTATGTTGAGCAACGACAGCGGCAGGGCCACGTATAATTGTGTGAGGCATGAGCCGGCAAATGCTTGCAGGGCATTGTCGCTCTTCATGTAGAGTTGCAGTATCATGCGCAGCGCAAAATAGACGAGATAGGAGACAAGAGCCACCGGCAATAACGCACTGTGCAGCGATGAACAGAGTCCGGTGAATGTGGCAAACAGTGCCAAGCCTCCCAAGCAGTCGAGCGCAATGCCCACACGCTTGTTGGTCGTGGCTGATGCCTTGTTGTCGACCAAGTGGTGCAATTCTATTATTCCCAATACTATAAACAGCGCAAACAGGCATATAAACATGTAGGGCGACTGCAACAACAGTGCCGCCACTATCAATGCCACGTATATGCTGCCCGAGGCAGCACGTATAAGAACTTTCTTCACGGTTTCCGGTAAAATTATGTTTCTTATGGCAAAATTAACCATAATTCCCGTATGTTCAAAATTCCATAATACCGGCATTGGCATTGTAGAGACGTGGCGTTGCCGCGTCTCGGTATCTACAACAGCGCATAAGATACTTAACGTCAACAATTTACCAGCCAAAATTGTAGAGAGTGTATCAAAATTATCATTTCAATGTGGCAGTAGAGACGCAAAATTTTGCGTCTCTACAATCTGGTTAGGTAAACTATTGATATTTAATGTTTTATACATTGTTGCGAACATCGAGACGCGGCACGCCACGTATCTACAACATCAATGTTGGAATTTTGATACACCCTCTACTGCCACATTGAAATGATAATTTTGATGCCTTCTCTACAACCGGGCAGCCAAAACATATTCACCTGATATCCGGTGTTTTATGTAATTGTTGCAGCAACGGAGGGTGTGCCAAATAGGAACCTTACTTACGATTTATAACTATGCTTATGCCGGTTAGTTGCCTCGGAGAGGCAATACTTTGCTTAACACTAAGTTTACAGAGTGCAGCCTCTCCGAGGCTGTCCTTGTGGTACACAAAAGGATTCACTGCATACCTGACTTCCTTTTGCTGCCATTACCCGGTGCTTGCAAATTCATAAAATGTAAGTGAAAGTTTCTGTAACTTGTAATTCGTAAGTAACGTTGCCTCATTTATCAATTTTGATGCACCCCCTACTGCTACAATGCCATAGAAAGACAATTTTGCCATCCCCTCCAGTTAATTATGAATGAGCCAATCTTGCAGGCTCGGCTTGTCGATTGAGCCGTGTGCTACTTGCCCGGCAGCGTGACGGCACAAATGCAGTTTTTTATGCAAATATGCGGCGGGAATGGAAAGTATTTCGTACTTTTGGAAAGTCGTAAATGTTACAGTATTGTTACATGTGGTAACGCAACAATGTAGTAATTTTGTACATTGTAAACATTTATAACATATATTATGGCTACAAAAAGCAAAATCCTTGTCGTTGACGACGAAGATACCATTTGTGAAGTATTAAAGCTGAACCTTGAAATTGCCGGATATGACGTAGACACGGCCAATTCGGCCGAGACGGCAATGAAGCTGCCACTGGCAGAGTATGACTTGTTTATCATCGACGTGATGATGGGCGAGATGAACGGCTTCGACTTCGCCACAAAAATCCGTGCCACCGAAGAACTGAAAAACATCCCCATAATAATTTGCACTGCAAAAGACAGCGAGGAGGACCTGCTCGACGGGTTCAGCCGCGGCATTGACGACTACATAAAAAAGCCCTTCTCGATACGCGAGCTGATAGTGCGCATCAAGAGTGTGCTGCGCAGGGTAAAAGGGGGTGAAACGGCCGAAGTGTCGCTATCGTGCAATACACTGGTGCTCGATGCCGACAAGAAATTGTGCACCATCGATGGTGAAGAGGTAGCACTGACAAAAAAGGAATTTGAAATATTGCGGTTGTTCCTGCAAAACAAGGGGCGCATCTTCTCGCGCGAAGAAATATTGAGCAAAGTGTGGGAAGAGGATGTGCTTGTAATAGACAGGACAATCGATGTTAACATAAACCGGTTGAGAAAGAAACTCAAACAATATGGAAATAATATAATAACGAAACTTGGGTATGGATACGGCTTTAAAGACTAAATTCAACTATCAGACAAGACTGTTTTTCCTTATCATCGTGTTTACGTGGATATTGACGTTTGCTTTTTTCATGTTGCAATACACTCGTGAAAAGGAGTATAAGGTCGATACAATCAACACGGAATTGCAGATGACCAATATCAAGATACTGCATAACATCGAAACGCACGGAAACCGCATCGACGATGGGTTCATCGATGAAGTGGCATCGCTCGACTCGATACGCGTAACGGTTATAAACCTTGCCGGAGATGTGTTGTATGACAATTCCCATAGCGGAGAAATGGATAACCATATAGGCCGAATGGAAGTGCGAGAGGCACTTGACAACGGAGAAGGTTATACCATACGCCGCATGTCGGAAACAGACAGTAACGAATATTTTTATTCGGCTACGCGTGGCGACTCGCTTGTAGTGCGTTCGGCACTGCCTTACAGCAAGGCTCTTGCCGATTATTTCCAAGTTGACTCGGTATACATGTGGGTGATAATACTGTTTGCCATAATCGTGAGCGTGATTGCATACTTCGCCACTCGCCGCCTCGGGCAGAGCATACAAAACCTGAGCGACTTTGCGTCGCAGGCCGAGCAGGGCAACATCCTCACCTACGACACGTCGAGCTTCCCGCAAGACGAACTTGGCGAAATATCCAAGCAGATAATAAGCCTGTACAAGAAACTGAAACGCACCATACAGGAACGCGACGACAACATGCGCAACGCCATATTCGAGGAGCAGGAAAAGGTGCGCATAAAGCAGCAATTGACCAGCAACATCAACCATGAAATAAAGACCCCGGTACACGCCATCCAAGCGTGCTTGGAAACGGTGGTCAACAACCGCGACACTTTCGACAAGGAAACTATACTGTCGCTCATCGACAAGGCTTACCAAAACGTGCAACGCCTCTGCTCGCTGCTGCACGACATATCGGTGCTGACGCGCATAACCGAGGCGGGCGACCAGATAAAGAAGTCGCCGGTGAACATCAACGAGGTGCTCGACACCGTGGCAGGCGACGTGGCGCAATTCCCGCCCGAGAAGCAGATGCGCGTGCATGTCAACGTGCCCGCCGGCATGGTGGTGCAGGGCAACGACACGCTAATCGAGGCCATATTCCACAATTTGCTGATAAATGCCCTCTCATATTCGGGCGGACGCGACATATTCATCGACATGATAGAAGAAACTCCCGAATATTATAAGTTCCGTTTTGCCGACAACGGCGTCGGTGTTGATGCCGAACATCTGAATCATCTGTTTGAACGCTTCTACCGTGTCGACGAGGGACGTTCGCGTAAGTTGGGCGGCACCGGGCTGGGGTTGGCAATCGTGAAGAATGCCATCCTGTTCCATCAAGGCACCGTGACGGTCAAGAACCTACTGTCAGGCGGGCTAGAATTCAATTTCACCATTTATTGATAAAAAAAAAAAAAAAAAATAGAAAATATATCAATTATGAGTCCTATTTTCACAATAATCATTATTGTATTGGCATTGCTTGCAATCTTAGACTTGATAGTGGGCGTGTCGAACGACGCTGTGAACTTTTTGAATTCCGCGTTAGGTGCGAAGGTCGCTCCGATGAAAGTGATTTTGTCGGTTGCGGCAGTTGGTATCATGATAGGTGTTGTCACTTCGAGTGGTATGATGGAAGTGGCGCGTAGCGGCGTCATGCACCCGGGGATGTTTACATTCCATGAAATCATGTTCCTTTTTGCAGGAGTGATGTTGACCGACGTGATTCTGTTGAATACGTTCAATACGTTGGGGCTGCCAACCTCGACCACCGTCTCGCTTATTTCCGAGTTGCTCGGTAGCGCTGTGGCCGTGGCTTCGTTTAAAATTTATGCCGACCCCAACCTCGGCTTGTCAGACCTTGGCACATTTATCAACAGTGGCAAGGCATTGGTTATCATTTCAGGTATATTGCTCTCGGTGGTCATAGCATTCACCGTGGGTGCCATATTGATGTATTTGAGCCGAATCTTGTTTACATTCCGTTATGCAAAAGCATTGAAACGTTACGGTGCCGTGTGGTGCGGCATATCCATAGTGGGGATATTGTATTTCGCGATATTCCAAGGCATGAAAAGTTCGGGGCTGTTCTCGACCGAAGTGCTCGATTACATAAATCATCACATATACTTGGTGTTGCTTGTGGTGTGGGTTGTGTCGTCATTCATCATGTGGGTGTTGCAACGGCTGAAGGTGAACATCATGAAAATCACCATCTTGGCAGGTACTATGGCATTGGCATTGGCATTTGCCGGCAACGACCTTGTGAACTTCATCGGTGTGCCGCTTGCCGGGCTTGATTCTTACATGATGGCTCTCAATAACGGCGGCAATGAACAGATGCTCATGGGCGACCTTGCCAAGCCGGCCCAAGCCAATATATGGTTCCTCATTATATCGGGTGTCGTAATGATTTTGACCTTGTTCTTTTCGCGGTCGGCAATGCACGTTGCGGCAACGCAGCTCAACTTGTCGTCGCAGCATGCCGAAGATGAACGTTTTGGCTCTTCGCCGGCTTCACGCTCGCTTGTCCGCACGGCACTTGCGCTTAATAATTTCTACAAGCGCATAATGCCGGCTTCGTTGCTTGAACGCATCAACAAGCGTTTTGCTCCGTTGTCGGAAGAAGAAAGGGGGTCGGCAGCATACGACCACATCAGGGCGGTGGTTAACCTCACGGCCGCAGCGGTGCTAATCTGCATAGGTACGTCGTTCCAGTTGCCGTTGTCAACAACATACGTCGTGTTCATGGTGGCAATGGGTTCGTCGCTTGCCGACCGTGCATGGGGACGTGACAGTGCCGTATACCGCATTACGGGTGTGATGGTAGTAATATCGGGTTGGTTCCTGACTGCTGTGGTAGGGTTTACGTTGTCGTTCATCATCGGCCTGCTGCTGATGTGGGGCGACTGGATTGCTTTTGTGGTGATTCTGATATTGTGCGGATATGCATTGTGCCACAACCTCATTTTCAAGTCGAAGAAAAAAGAGGAGGAAGAAAGCGAACGCTTGCAAATCAAGGAAGATGCCAATGCCGAGGATGTATTGTATTCATGTACTGAAACCGTGGTCGAAACAATGGAAAATGTGTCGTCGATATACAATCACATGCTTGTGGCATTGTACACCGAGAACCGGAAAGTGCTCAAAGAAACCGTGGCACAGTCGGAGATAATGTACAAGGAGGCCAACAAGCGCAAGTATAACATGTCGGTGACACTGAAACGCTTGCAGGAACAGAACATTGACACGGGTTATTTCTATGTTCAGGTTGTGGACTACTTGTGCGAAGTGTCAAAGGCATTGCTGCATTGCACACGTCCGGCTTATGAGCATATAAACAATAACCATAAGAGCTTGTCGGAAAATCAAATAATGGACTTGAAGACAATCAATGACGAAGTGGACAATATTTTTGCGGCGATTAACCAAATGCTACGCAACAAGAATTTCACCGGAATCGACGATGTAATGACGATGCGTGACGAATTGTTTACTACGATTGCCGACAGCATAAAGAACCAGATACGCCGGTTGAAGAGTGAAGAAATGAGTACTCGTGCAAGTGAATTGTATCTTAACATATTGAATGAAACCAAGAATATGGTGCTGCAATCGCGCAACTTGCTCAAGTCGCAGGCTTATTTCCTAAACAAGATAAACGAGACCGATGTGGCTGCGATGACATCATCGACACAGCCGGCAGCGGCGCAAGCATAAACAAGCGACACGTCGTCGCCTGATTTAGGCGATAGGAGAAAGAAGTAGAGCCAAATAGCCTCGGTGAGGATTTGGCTCTACTTCTTTCTTTTTCTGACTTTGCCGACGTGTTTTAGTTTCTGCCTTGGGAAACTGCTTGGCATAATCCTAAAATCGTCATAAAATCTAATGACCGATTTGAGTTAAATGGGTGTATAAGTCGGAAGAAGGCCATCCGCCAAATATATTAGGGTGCATTATGACCTTGGCATTGTGGCAGCAGAGGGTGTATCAAAATGCGATTTTTTTAATTGTATAGACGTGGCGTGCCGCGTCTCGATGTTTGCAACAATATATAAAACATTCAATATCAATAATTTATCCAATCAGATTGTAGAGACGCAAAATTTTGCGTCTCTACTGTCACATTGAAATGATAATTTAGATGCACCCCATACAACCGGGTTGTTGAAGTATCAATCGATTGATATTTAGTGCTTTGTGTTATTATCGTGGCTGCGAGACATGGCAACGATGCGTCTCACTGCCTATCATTGTTGAGGCTGTGTGGGGCTTCTACTGCTTCAGACGGAAACCGCGCAGGAAGTCGGCTGCCGACATGCACTTTTTCCCGGCAAGTTGCAGTTGGTCGATGGAGATTACGCCGTCGCGGCAGGCAGCGAGTAGCCTGCCCGACTTGTCGCTCCACATTTCTCCTGCCGGGCGGCCGGCTTGCGGTTCGTCGGTCAGTGACACTTCAAATATTTTTGCGGTGTGGGTGATGCCTGTCGAGTCGGTGATTTCGGTCCATGCGGCGGGGTAGGGCGACAGGCCGCGCACGAGGTTGCGAACTTCGTGCATCGTTTTGTCCCAATCGATTTTGCATGTGTCCTTGAAAATCTTTGGCGCGGGAGATGCTTCGGTGCCGGCCTTGCACAATTCGTCTTGCGGGATGGGCTTGACATTGCCGTTTATTATTGCATCGACAGTTTCAATTACCATGTCGGCACCCATCATCATCAACTTGTCGTGAACGATGCCCACGTTGTCGTTGTCGCCGATTGATATTCTGCGCTGTTGAATGATGTCGCCGGTGTCGATTTCGTGTTTCAGGAAGAATGTTGTCACACCGGTTTCGGTCTCTCCGTTTATGACAGCCCAGTTTATGGGTGCGGCACCGCGATATTTCGGAAGCAATGAAGCGTGCAGGTTGAAAGTGCCAAGCGGCGGCATGTTCCACACCACCTCGGGCAGCATGCGGAAAGCTATTACGATCTGCAAGTCGGCTTTCAGTGAACGCAATTCTTCAACAAATTGAGGATTTTTCAGACGTTCGGGTTGCAGCAACCGCAGGCCGTGTTCTATCGCATATTGTTTTACGGGAGATTGCAGCAGTTTGTGCCCGCGCCCGGCTTCCTTGTCGGGCATAGTAACCACTCCCACAATGTTATATCCTCCTTCAACGAGGCGACGCAGACTTTCGACTGCGAAGTCGGGAGTGCCGAAGAAAACTATTCTCAGAGATTCTTTGCTAAATTCCATTATAAGTCAAGTGTGATTGTATTAATCGTCGGTGTAGTGCTTTAGCACACGGCGATAAGAATTGAATATCTTTGATTTTGAAACGAACCCCACATATTTGCCATTTTCCACCACGGGTAGGTTCCAAGCGTTGGTGTCATCAAACTTTTTCATCACCGAGTCCATCGGCTCGCCGACCTCGATTTTTGCCGGAGCCGAAGTCATGAATTTGCTCACATGGATTTTGCGGTACAGGTCGGGACGAAACATTATATTGCGTATGTCGTCGAGCAAGACGATGCCTATGAGTTTGCCGTCCTTGTCGATTACGGGAAACAGGTTTCTGCTGGAGTGAGAAATCACGTCGACCATTTCTTTTAGTGACATGTCGGGCTTGACGGGCAAGAAGTCTTTTTCTATCACGTTGTCGATTTTAAGCAGCGTCAAGACCGATTTGTCCTTTTCGTGCGTCAGTAATTCTCCGCGTTGTGCGAGACGCATTGTGTATATGCTCCAAGGCAGGAACAGGCGTATTGTGCCGTAAGACACAAGCGAGACGATAAGCAACGGCAGGAACAGTTGGTATCCGCCTGTCATTTCGGCAGTGAGGAATATTGCCATCAGCGGGGCGTGCATGACTGCCGACATCACACCGGCCATGCCCATTAATGCGAAATTCTTGATTGAGATTCCCCCTTCGGTAACTCCCAGAGTGTTGACAACGATTGCAAACAGGAAGCCGGCCATGCAACCGACGTATAGCGACGGGGCGAATGTTCCACCTACGCCACCGCCGCCGTTGGTGGCACTGGTGGCAAAAACCTTTGTAATGATTATCAGGGCAATGAAAGCCATTACCATCCACACTTCGTTGCGATAATCATAGAATACGCTGCCGTCGAAAATTTGTGCGTAGTTTCCGTTGAGCAGGGAGTTTATAGGTCCGTAACCTTCTCCGTATAATGGCGGGAACAAGAAAATGAGAGTACTAAGTATTGCTCCGCCAACGATGAATTTCAGCCAAGGGTTGCCGAGCTTGCCAAACATGCGCTCCATCATGTTCATTGCCTTGGTAAAATATAGCGAAACGAAACCACAGAATATTCCGAGCATGACGGCATACGGAATGCGTGTGGTGATGAAATACTCGCTCTGCGAGAAGAAAAATTCAGATTCGTAGCCGGTGAATGTGTAGGCTATCGATGCGGCGGCCACCGAAGAAATCATCAGCGGCAGCACCGAAACGGCGGTGAGGTCGAGCATCAACACCTCGATTGTGAACAGCATGCCTGCGATGGGAGCCTTGAAAATTCCGGCAATGCCGGCTGCCGCACCGCAGCCGACAAGTATCATCAGTACCCGCGGTGACAGGTGGAAAGCGCTGCCGAGGTTTGAGCCTATGGCGGCTCCTGTGTACACAATGGGCCCTTCGGCTCCCACCGAACCACCAAATCCGATTGTGACAGAACTGCCAAGCAGCGACGACCACATGTTGTGTGGCTTCAAGCGGCTTTTCTTTTGCGATATGGCATATAATACACGTGTTACTCCGTGTGAGATATTGTCGCGCACCACATATCGCACGAATATGCTTGTAATTAATATGCCCAAGACGGGCCACAGCAGGTATAAATAGTTACCTCCGCTGATTTCAACGCTTGATGTCAGTGCGCCTGAGATAACGTGAATCAAGTATTTAAGCAACAATGCTGCAAATCCCGATATGATGCCCACAATCAATGCAAGAACCAATACGAAATTGCGCTCCTTGATGTGTTTTTCGCGCCACACGAGCAGCCGCAGAAACCAAGAGTCGAAATTTGCTTTAAAATTAGTGTATCGGTGTTCCATATTTTACAATCCTTTTCCTGTTACCACCGTCCAGATGGTGTACATGATTATTTTAAAATCGGTGATGAGTGATATGTTTTCCATGTATATGATGTCATATCTCATTCGTTTTATCATTTCCTCGATGCTCGAGGCGTAGCCATATTTTACCATTCCGAATGATGTAATGCCCGGGCGCACCTGCAAGAGCATAGTATAGTGCGGAGCATATTCCATGATGCGGTCGACAAAGTATTTGCGTTCGGGGCGAGGACCTACAATCGACATGTCGCCACGCAAGACGTTCCAGAATTGGGGCAATTCATCGATTCGGTATTTGCGCATGAAGTGCCCCAGTGGCAGCACGCGGCTGTCGTCGTGGGTGGTTAATTGCGGCTTGCCGTTTTTCTCGGCATCGACTACCATAGTGCGGAATTTGTAAATCGTGAATAATTTTCCGTGAAGGCCCATGCGCTTTTGTTTGAAAATGACAGGACCGCCGTACTTGATTTTTATTGTCAAGGCTATTATGATGAATACAGGCAGCAATATCAACAGGGCAATGAATGAGAACACGATGTCGGCTGTGCGTTTCATATTGGTTTCACATTCACTCATGTTGCTGCAAGACAAGTCGATTAACGGTGTGCCATACATTGTGGCCAACTTTCCTCGCGACAAGAATAAATCGACTGCGTTTGATATAACCTTGATGGGAATATTCAGTGGCAGCAATATGTTGAAAGTCTGAAATATGTTGTTTATGTCTTGGTGCGGGGGTGGAACTATGATAAGTTCTTTTATGTCATGCTGCTTGCAGACGGAGTTTATATCTTTTATGTTGAATGTGGGCAGGTGGGCAGGGTCGCCGGCAACCTCTTTGCATTCGTGTGCCGATACGTATCCGATTATTTTATATCCTAATTTCGACTTTAAGCGGTTAAGTTCGTCGGCAAACTTCCGGGCGTTGCTGCCTGTGCCGATGATAAGAGCCGGAAATTCTATTTCCGACCGTGCGATGCGGCGTTTTATGCTCAGCGTGATTGCAAGTCGCACGGGATATATGCATACAAACAGAATAAACCACAAGGCGAGCAACATTTCGTAGTTGCGATAGTGGTCAGAGGTTGAATCGTTTATTAATGCAACAAAAAATACGAGCATGGTACTCATGAAGGCCGACATGAGAGTGGTGACAATCTCTTGCAGCACCGACTTGCGGTATATTTCGTTATAATATCCCGATATCCAATATATGCCGAGCATTGCTACCGGGAAGCATATTTGCCCTATCATTACGGTAGCGCTTGTCAAAAAAAGCCCCACCGAGTGAAATCCTTGCATGCTGCCGATGGTGTCGATTTGTGCATAGTAACGGAATATATTGTATAATACCATTGCTATGCTCGACATAACCAAGTCGCCGAGTGCGTATGCCAATCTGTATTTTCTTGTCCCCTCTTTTGCCACCGCGTCACTTCCTTAAAATGGTTATCGCACCATCTTTTTGCAACTTTATTATGCTCGAAGCATTATGCTTGGAATTGTCGTTTTGCCGGTAGTTAACTATGTAGTCGACCCCGTTTTTAATTTCATCTTGTATTTCGTGGAAGTTGTGGGCCGATGCCGCTCCGCTCACGTTGGCCGAAGTCGATACCACCGGGCGGCCGAACCGTCGGCACAGCTCGCGCGAGAAGTCTTCGCGGGTGATGCGTATGCCAATGCTCTTGTCGCTGCCTATAATGTTGGGGGCAAGGTTTTTGGCATCGTCATAAATTATCGTCAACGGCTTGTCGGCCACTTCTATCAGTTGGTATGCAATTTCTGGCACGTCGTTTATGTATCTGTCGAGGCGGTTTTCATCGTCTATTAGCACGAGCATGGCCTTGTTGTCGGTGCGGCGTTTCAGCTCGTATATGCGCTTCACTGCATCGGCGTTGGTGGCGTCGCAGCCTATTCCCCATATCGTGTCGGTGGGATATAGTATTATGCCTCCGCGTTTCATCACTTCGATGCACTTCTTTATGTCGGCTTCAAAATCGGTGTTCATGAATTAAAATATATTTGTGGTCAAATAATTGCTTCGTGTTGATTAATAGGTTGTTATGCAGCCTTGTGGCAACCTGCAAATACAAAGATAGTGATTTTTCTGTTTATTGACGAAAAAAAACGGAGTGTGGGAAATATTTGCAGGTTTTTCATGTGCCACTTGAAATGATTTGCTAACTTTGCAGTCAACTCAATGTAAAAAAACAATTCAATTCATGGAAGTAGAAGGAAGAATTATACAGAAATTAGACCCGGTGAGCGGTGTGTCGAAAGCCGGCAACAACTGGAGCAAACAAGAATATGTGCTTGAAACACAAGAGGCTTACCCGAAGAAGATTTTCTTCAGCTTCTTCGGCGACCGTGCCAACCAATATCCGCTGAATGTAGGAGATACAGTGAGATTGAGCTTTGATATTGACAGCCACGAGTTTAACGGACGTTGGTTTACAAACATTAATGGGTGGAAAGCTGAAAAAATAGATGCAACTGTGACAGGGGCACAATCTGCCGATATGGCTCAGATGCCCCAAGCAATGCCGGCTGCACCGATGCCATCAATGCCCGATTTTGCAGGAGGCGACAGCACCGACGACCTGCCGTTCTGATTTCGCACCGAGGGTGTATCAAAATGCGGTTTTGCCATGAGTAGAGACGTGGCGTGCCGCGTCTCGATGTCCGCAACAACGTATAAAATTATTCAATATCAATGGTTTATTCAACCAGATTGTAGAGACGCAAAATTTTGCGTCTCTACTGCCACATTGAAATGATAATTTTGATACACCCTCGTTTGCATAGAAACTGTTTTTTTTGAATCGTAAATGGAACAAGAATTTGCTTCGACGCTGCTCGATGCGGCGGTGAACGAATTTGCCAAACTTCCCGGTATAGGGCGCAAGACGGCATTGCGCTTGGTGCTGCACATATTGCGGCAAGATGTGCAACAGGCGCATTTGCTCGGCGAGGCGATAATAAAGTTGCGCGAAGAGGTGAAGTATTGCCGCGTGTGCCACAATATTTCGGAACACGACGTGTGTGAGGTGTGTTCAAATCCCATGCGCGACCACAGCGTGATATGCGTGGTTGAGAACGTGAAAGATGTGATGAGCATCGAGAACACGCGCAGCCACAACGGGGTGTACCATGTGCTCGGGGGGCTTATTTCCCCGATGGATGGCGTGGGACCCGGCGACATTGAAATAGAAACCCTTGCCGAGCGTGTTGCCCAAGGTGGGGTGAAAGAGGTGATACTGGCGTTGAGTGCAACTATGGAAGGCGACACCACGGCGTTCTACATATTCCGCCGCCTTGCCCCGACAGGGGTGAAAGTGAGCGTGATAGCGCGCGGTGTGCAAGTGGGCAACGAGATAGAATACACCGACGAACTCACGCTCGGTCGCTCAATCATGAACCGCACCCCCTTCAACGACACATTCTCGGCCAAATGACGACGCACGTAGTTGCTTTTTTTCGATGGTGTTGCAGGACAGTGATTATGTCACACCCGTAGAGGTGTGGCGTGCTGCGTCTCGTTGCTACAATAATTGCATAAAACACCGGTTATCAAATAAATATGTTTAGACAACCCGGTTTGGATGATGTATCAAAATAGGCAAGTACGACAAGTCTTACTTACATTTATAACTATGTTTGTGCCGGTCTGTTGCCTCGGAGAGGCAAAACTATGCTTAACAGCTGTGTGGAGTGAGCGACAGCGAACGAAACCTGCGGTTCCCGGTCTCCCCTGAAATACGGCTTCGGAGATGCCGAACTAATGTAACAGTTTAAGTTCGGCATCTCCGAAGCCGCTTAGTGTACGTGCTTGTCTTTCCGCAGGTTACGTTCGCTATGCTCACTCCACACAGCGGTTAAGTTGAGTGCAGCCTCTCCGAGGCTGTCCTTGTGGCACACAAAAGGATTTACTGCAAGCACGACTCAATTTTGCCGCCATTGCCCTGTACTTGCTGACCTGTGAAATATAAGGGGAAGTTACCGTAACTTATAATTCGTAAGTAACGTTGCTTTATTTATCAATTTTGAAACACGCTCTACTGCTACAATGCCGTAGAGAAGAAGTGTTTTGCAGCGCCATCAAGTTTTTTGCGGTTTTTGAAAAGTTTTTGAAGTTATATATATTTTTTGATAATATAGGATGCGTCTCGGCAAAACGAAAAAAATTAACGTGTCCATTTTTTTGTATTGCGCTCGACTTTCACTATATTTGCGGTGTTACGGTTGTGGGTTGAAGAGTCGGCCCCGACATGTAATATAAGTTTATTACAAAAGGTGTTATTGAAATTATCTTCTGTATTCAAATTTGGCGATTTGTAACAGCTTGAAGATAGTTGGCAATAGCACCTCATCGGAATGTTTATATCCTGCCGGTCGAGGCAGTATATGGCATATTTCGGTGTGGGGCTGTTGTTTTATCCAAGCTGTAGGTACGCCAAAACCTGAATACGGGATAAAACAAGAAATGCAATCTCCACACCTTTTTTATACCCTATTGTCAACCCCGTTTTCTCGGAGATTGGAAAACACAAAAAAAACTTAATTTTGCTATGGAAGAATCTACCAACCGAGAGCCTGTTCAGTCTACGCAGTCATCTTCGCCGTTACAAGTACCTCAAGAAGAACAAGTCTACCAAGTCGATTATGAAGCACCCGGGTATGAATATTACAGGGATGACAGATTGGAAAGTGTATTAAAGTCAATGGCATATACAATTTTAGTGTCAGGTATAATATCGGTTATATGGAGCTTTATTGTATTTTGTTTTGTTGAGGAACCTTATTTTGTCAGTGGGGCTTCAGTAGATGATATTATCAGAGCCAAAACAGTATTCAAATGGGAAGGATTATCAATTCCTATAGCAATAGCACTGTCCACAATTACAAGTTTTACACTTCTGCGAGTTATCGGCAAAATGTCGATAACATTGAAAAATATCCAACACAGAATAAACATGGGGCAAATTGTAGTTACCAAGCGTCCACATCCACAACGACAATCATCATTGGGTGAAAACTTTGTTTCTGATGAAAATAGCAGTGACTCTATTTTTGCATGGGTGGGTGTGGCGATGATCATCATCGTTATTGTGGTACTAATATTGAAGTAGTGGCTTTAACGAAGTGAAAATGCTGATATATAAAATCATAAGATATGAATAAAAGCCAAAGAGGAATTACTAAAACTTAAATAATGGAGGAGATGTTATCATGAAAAAGATTATAGCGTTTGTTGTATTAATTGGAATATGCCATCATATAGAAATGAGAGGAGATATAACCGACAACCGATGCCTTGTTCAAAAACGAGATGTGGCAGAGGGTGTGTGGAACATGGCGCAGCATAGAAGCAACTCCAAAATAGTGGGATATTGGATTAGTGATTGGGCTAATCCGGGGCATCCATTGTTGTATAGAATAAGGAAGAAGACAGATTCTATATATGTAATGGATGTAAGTAGCATGTCCGGAAATGACTGGGCGGAAGGCGATAAAATGATTGAAAAATATGTTAATGGGTTCAGGACGTTTTTTGTCATAGACAGAGAAGACTATTATATCATTGACAATAAGACCGGGCATCTGGTTGTGGGTGATAATTGGGGGTATATTACAACGTATGAGAAGTATAATAAATAATAAATTTTGAATATATGTCTTTTTTTCAACGAGAATTAAGTGCGTCAGCTTTTGGTTGCGTATTTGATATAGTGTTTTTTATATTAAGTTGCTGTTTCCCCGTCTTGTTCATTTTTTATATTCCTTATTGCTTCTATTCAGGGTATAAATGGATTAAAAAGAACAGGATGTATAATAGAATGAACGATTTTTTGGAATCAAAGTTATCGGGAATGACAAAGGCTGAGATTGAAGCCAAGCGCATTGAGCAAATCATGGTATTACAATCTCCGTTTTCTACCCAAGCCGAGAAAGATGTTGCGGAATATACCATTAAGTATATAGAGAAATACTATGCCGATCACATGATGTATTAATTTAAACCTGACGAAATATGTTAATGGCTGTATTTGCAATCATAATTGTCATAATAATCTTATTTATATATGTCTATTCTGCCCAACAGAGTGCAGATAGGGAATTTGATGATATTATGGCAAATAGTTTTGAATCTGATATCTCGGTTTCGGATGTGCAATATATAAAAGATAAGGCAGAGCAAGGAGATGCGGAGGCGCAATATTTGCTCGCCGATTGTTATGCTTTTGGTGAGCATGGAATGCCGATAAATTATTCCGAGGCATTTTATTGGGTGAAAAAAGCTGCTGAACAAGGCCATGCACGTGCCCAACATAATTTAGGGTGCATGTATTATGATGGTGAAGGTATGCCAATAAGTTATGCTCAAGCATTTTACTGGTGGGAAAAGGCTGCTGAACAAGACTATCCTGATTCTCAATATAATATTGGGACGATGTATTATGAAGGTAAAGGTGTGCAGAAGAATTATGAGATTGCCGTGCAATGGTTTAGGAAGGCTGCTGAACAAGGTTTCCCGAATGCTCAATTAAACCTTGGAAACTGTTATTATAGTGGAGAAGGCGTTCCGGAAGATAACGCACAAGCAATTTATTGGTTTCGCAAGGCTGCGGAACAGGGGGATGCCGATTCACAAAATAATTTGGCGTGCGCATTAGATGAAGAAGGCAGTCCTGAATGTGTTAAGGAAGCTGCACAATGGTGGTATAAAGCTGCAATGCAAGGAAATGCTTTGGCTCAGTATAACCTTGCCAAGTGTTACGCCGATGGCAAAGGAATTGACCGGAATTATAATATGGCCGTTTATTGGTATAGGCTGGCTGCGGAGCAAGGATTTGGACTTGCGATGAAAGAATTGTCAACCATTAACTTCCGGTAAATATTGATGCAGGAGGTACAATGGTTGTCAAGGTTGCGGGAGATTGTTATAATTATTGATTAACAAACTGGTTTATTTATTGAGGTATGCAAAATAAGAGAATGTTGCAGATTTTTCACCAATGCAAAGCATTGATTTTATTCTTGGCCTTGGTGAGTCTTGCCCATGTAAGTTTGTATGGGGACGATGGGTTAAATGACAGGGAATTGCATTTAACTCCTGAACAGGAAAGAATTCTTTTTACAAATGCGCTAAATCAATTTGCGGAAGCTATAGAAAATGATGGGCAGCGACAAGTATGTGAAGAAAAGTGGCTTAAGTCTGCCTACCAAGGGAATGCGTATGCTCAAATTAAAATGGCGCAATCTCCTTACTCTTGGGACATTAAAAGATATTGGTACCGGTGTGCTGCGCAAAAAAGGCGACCGGAAGCCATACGTTGGCTTAATGAAAATGCAGGCAATTATGATACCATAACCATAAAGCGGCCGTCGGGAATATTGTTGGAAGTGCGTGTTTCAGAGAATGTCCGATACAATAATCTTACAAGCCGATTCATTGACGATCCGTTATATGTTGCATATCGACATCAAATCGGTGCAAAGCAAGGGGATGCGTCTGACTTATACAGTTTGGCTCTCTGTTACATGAATGGAACAGGGAAACGGCAAGACAAAGCAGATTCTTTATTATATGAGGCAGCCGACTTGGGGTATGTAGATGCTCAAACATTGCTGAGCACCATGTCTTTGAAAGAAATTTTGAATACTGATTGCCGCGATGATTTGATACTTTGGTTTGATAAATATGCCAAAAAGGATTGGACGGTTGCTCAATATTATTTGGGCTTGTTGTATTATAATGGCATTGGGGTTCAAAAAGACTACGGCCATGCCGTGTATTGGTTTTACAAAGCTGCAAAAAATGGGTGTGCAGAGGCGAAACTTGATTTGAGTTACTGTTATTTTAATGGGGTTGGTGTAAAAACAAACTTTGGGAGGGGCGAGAAGTGGTATTCCCGAGCCGATGCAAAGTATATTAATTTAAGATTATAATCATTATGAAAAGAATATCATATAATAAACTTGGTTGTGCAGCAGTGCCTTTGGTTATTATTGCGCCTGTTTTGTGCTTTTTATATAGCTGTGGGTATATATATTTGTATATTGGAAATTTTTATTATGGTAAGCAAGATTACAGTAAGGCTATTCATTGGTATTATAAATCTTCGGATGAGGGCAATGCACATGCAAAAAATAAAATCGGGTATATGTATTTACATGGGAATGGTGTAGAGCCCGATTGTCTGCAAGCTGCTATTTGGTACAGGCAAGCGGCAGAGGCGGGTGATGCTGAAAGCCAATTTGCAGTGGGGCAGTTTTATGAGCAAGGTGAATGTGTCGTTCAAAATTATGAATTGGCAACATATTGGTATGAGCAAGCAGCTGCGCAATGGTTTGAGCCTGCAATGGAAAAATTAAAATAGACGATGACAAAAAATGCTGTTCCATATGGGGTAATTGACAGGTAAGAGTGGGCGAGACTGACATGGGAGGGTGTTGGCATGAAAAATTGTCACGGCCGGGCGGGCTTGATTGCGGCGATTGGTTAATGTTTCAAAATATTGTTGTAAGATGGGCTATTTTGTCCTAAATTTGTAATGAGATAAGCGGAGGACGATGCCGCGCGGTTTGAAAGCCGGGTGTCGTTACCGAAATTGAGACAAAACAACTTTTTATATAAAGCAAAAATAATTATGGCATTCTTAACTGACGAAAAACTGACTATCGTAGGTGCTGCCGGCATGATCGGCTCAAACATGGCACAAACGGCATTGATGATGAAGTTGTCATCTAACATTTGTCTTTATGATGTATTTTCACCCGAAGGTGTGGCCGAAGAAATGCGCCACTGCGGTTTCGGCGAGGCAAACATTGTTGCCACCACCGATGCAAAGGAAGCTTTCACGGGTGCTAAGTATATCGTATCGTCGGGTGGTGCACCCCGTAAGGAAGGCATGACTCGCGAAGACTTACTTGCTGGCAATGCCAACATCGCCAAGGAGCTTGGCCAAAACATCAAAACTTATTGCCCCGATGTTAAGCACGTGGTAATCATCTTCAACCCGGCCGACATTACAGGTTTGGTAACTTTGTTGTATTCGGGCTTGAAACCCAACCAAGTGAGCACACTCGCAGCCCTCGACAGCACACGCTTGCAAAGCGCGCTTGCAAAGCACTTCGGCATCAAGCAATGCGAAGTTAAGAACTGCTGCACATTTGGCGGTCACGGCGAACAAATGGCAGTGTTTGCATCGCCAGTAACCGTTGACGGCACTCCGTTGCTCGACATCATCGGCACAGGCAAGGCTGTTAACGGCAAGACTTTGTCGAAAGAAGAATGGGCCGAAATGCAAAAGGCCGTAACACAAGGCGGATCGGCCATCATCAAGCTGCGCGGCCGCTCTTCGTTCCAAAGCCCGGCATACGTGGCCATCGAAATGATTGCCGCTGCAATGGGTGGCCCGGAATTCTACTGGCCTGTTGGTACATACGTAAACACCGAGAAGTATCACCACATTATGATGGCAATGCCTTCGCGCCTCACAAGCGATGGTACATATTGCAAGGCCATCACCGGTACCGAAGAGGAATTTGCCGCTCTTGAAGCAAGCTATGCTCACTTGTGCGCTCTTCGCGACCAAGTAATCGGCATGGGCGTAATTCCGCCGGTAGCCGAATGGAAGACTATCAACCCGAACTTGCGATAAGACAGAATCACCGGCTGTATAGCCGATAGGAAAGACGCGGTGCTTGCAAAACGTTCCTGTTTTGCAGGCACCGATTTTTTTGCGTATTTTTGCGCATATTCTCTTACTTTATTGCAATTATGAAAATCAAGACGGCTGAATTTGTTATAAGCAATTCCGATGTTGCAAAGTGCCCGACCGGGAACTTGCCCGAATATGCGTTCATAGGACGTTCCAACGTGGGTAAATCTTCGCTGATCAACATGTTGACCGGACGGAATGGTTTGGCGAAAACCTCGGCAACTCCCGGGAAAACATTGCTTATAAATCACTTTTTGGTGAACAATGAGTGGTATATAGTCGACCTGCCGGGGTATGGTTATGCGAGCCGGGGCAAGGAGATACGTGAGCAGCTTGCACGAATGATAAAGAGCTACATCATGAAGCGTGAGCAAATGGTAAACTTGTTTGTGCTTGTCGATTCACGCCATAAGCCTCAAAAGATAGATCTTGAATTTATAACATGGCTTGGCGAAAACGGTGTGCCGTTCAGCTTGGTGTTTACCAAGTTGGATAAATTGGGCAACCAAGCCGGGCTGCGGAATGTGGAAGAATACAAGCAGGCATTGACCGAACAGTGGGAGGAATTGCCGCCGGTGTTTGTCACATCGTCGGTCGACGGCCGCGGCCGGGATGAATTGCTCGATTACATAGAGCAAATCAATAAATCGGTTTCCGGGAAATAGCCGTTTGGAACCGGCGAGAATTGCATCGGAACAAGCATTACGGCATAGTTGCCGTAGAAGGTGTATCAAAATTGATAAATGAGACAACGTTACTTACGAATTAAAAGTTACAGCAACGTCCACTTACATTTTATAGATTTGCAAGCACAGGGTAATGGCTGCAAAAGGAAGCCGGGTGTGCAGTAAAATCCTTTTGTATATCACAAGGACAGCCTCGAAGAGGCTGCACTCGGCTTAACCGCGGGTGGAGTGAGCGTAGCGAACGTAACCTGCGGAAAAACAAACATATACACTAAGCGGCTTCGGAGATGCCGAACTAATGTAACAGTTTAAGTTCGGCATCTCCGAAGCCGTATTTCAAGGGTGAACCGGGTACCGCAGGTTACGTTCGCTATCGCTCACTCCACGCAGCGGTTAAGCAAAGTATTGCCTCTCCGAGGCAACAAATCACCCATATTCAGTTATAAATTGTAAGCAAGATTTGCCGCACTTGTTATTTTGATATATCCTCTACAACGGGGTTGATATTCAGTGTTTTTATGGGGCATTGCTTATGACTAGATTGGTTTTTACACGATTATGTAAACGAGCGAGGGTGTATCAAAATTATCATTTCAATGTGGCAGTAGAGACGCAAAATTTTGCGTCTCTACAATCTGTCTGGATAAACTATTGATATTGAATGTTTTATATATTGTTGCAAACATCGAGACGCGGCACGCCACGTCTCTACTCATGGCAAAATCGCATTTTGATACACCCTCGCTTGGTGTTATGTGCGTGTGGATTATTTTACTATGACTTTCTTTGACTGGTTGCCGCAAACGACGATGTATATGCCGCGGTCCAAGTCGACGGTTGCCGAGCCTGATACATTGCCGCCGTATACCTGCCGTGCATCGATGTTGTAGACTTCGATCACGCAGGGCTGCGAGGCTGTCAATGTGAGGTGGCCGGCCGATGTGGCAAATGCGTCCCATGCAGGGCCGCCATCGGTCAACGATTCGACCGAGGTTGTACCTGTGTAGTCGGTGATGCTTATGTCGTCGATGTTGATGCGGTCTCCGCTCACTTGCTCCAAGCGAATGCGTATGTTGCCTTTAACATTCAGCTGTATCGAATATTCTTTTAAACTGTTGTTGAGCGTATATGTATTGGCTTTGGTCCAAGATGAGCCGCCGTTTGTCGAGTAGCTGAGGGTGACATCGCCGTTTTCGTCGGTGCCGAATGTTGCACCGTAGAATGAAACCGTTCCGGCTCCGTTGTATTTGTCCTCGGCCATTTCAAGTGAGCCACCTTTGCCTTTGCTAAGGCGAAGTCGGGCGCAATAATCATCGTGCCCACGGTCTTGACTTGAAACTTCTGCAAAGTACATTCCCGTGATGTCCCACCGGCAGGCGTTGCCGTCAAACTTTCCCGACCAGTAGCTGCCGGGTACATCGGTCCATTCAAAATCTTCAAAGAATGTGCGCGGTGCTGCCACTGTCCCTTTGAGGTCGACTTCGTTGCCTTCGTATGGTCCCGAACTCATCGACAATGTACCCGAGTAGCTCCCTTCGCTTGCAGTGGCTTTCATGCGCACGTAGAAACTTTCGCCGTCGGGGTCGAGGGTTATCTCGCTTGCATAGCTGCCGGGTGTGAGGGCTATTTCAAAGTTGCCCGTCACTTTTACAGTAATGGGGTCGTATATGTTTTCGGTGTATACGTCAACTTGTTGTGGCTCCGATGGTGTACCCGGTGCGGAACTGAATTGGAGCAGAACCGACGATTCAAATTGCAGTATGTGGTCAACGTCGGCCGTGGTGACGGTGACATTGTTTGACGGCTCGGTCGAGCTGCCGCCCGACAACGAGTAGTGGTAGGTGGTGTTGTAATCGAGTCCCGTCACGGTGTAGCTTTCGTCGCCGGCAGTCACTTGCACCGGGTATCCGGCAAGCAGCGAGTTGTCGGCGTTGAATACCGACAGGGAGTACCGGGTGCTTACAGGGTCGATGCACTTCCAGCGAGCCGTGAATGAATTTTTGGTAATATTCGTTGCGGGCAGTGCCGGGATTCCGTTCACTGCTTCGGCCGTTGCCGTGAAAGTGACGGAGGTTTCGCTGCTTGATACCGTTACGGAGGTAGTGTAAGAGCCTGCTTGTTCCGATGTGAAGCGGATGGTCAGTTCCTTGCCGGCATTGGCTTCGGCGGCGGTGATTGTGGTTGCGCTTTTGGTAAAACCTGCATCGCCGGTCATCGAAACGGTCAGGTTTTGCGTGAGGTTGCGCCCCTTGATGGTAACTTTGGTGCTGACAGGCTGTCCGACAGATGTTATCCCGAGGTCTACGACTTCGCCTTGCGACGGTTGCGTGATTTGCGGTTCGGTAGTGCCGCCTCCGGGTACCCAGCCTTCGTCCTGCCGGTCTCCCCAAATGTATTCGGCAAGCTCCGGGTGGTCGATGAACGGGTTGCGGTTGTGCTGCCACTCATAAACCACCTCGTTGCGGTTGATTTCTTTTTCGCTAACGGGGTCTTCGCGGTGCCATTGCATGAACATTTCTACCGTCCAATCGCTGAAGCACGGATAGCTGTTGCCGGCAAGTTGGGCACGGGCACCTTCGTATTGCCAACTCGATATGCGGCTGTTATATGCGGCTGCCATGTAGAAATAGGTGCGGGCAAAGTCGCCTTTGTATTCATCGTCGGGTTCAAATACCGTTCCGCTGTATCCCGGGAAAGTGGAGCGGCCGAGGCGGCCGAGCGGCTTTATGCTGCCTGAAGATGCCACGTAAGAGCCGTTGGCGCATTCTCCGAAAGGGTAGTTGCTGCGTTGGTTGTTGACATATCCATCGGTGGGGTACAGGTGGAATGCGTCGGAATGCATGGGTTCTTGATCATTAAACCAACTTTTGGGCATTGAGTGTTCGCGGTTGTAGCAGTCGCCTATGCCAGTGTAATTCCCACATTGGTCTGTTCCGGGCTTGAATCTGGTGGTGGCGTACATGTCCCAAATTGTTCCATCGTCTCTGATATCGCTTTCTTTGAATACTTGCCACACTCCTTTATATCCCACATTTGTGTGGCTGCCCACAATATCTTCGAGGGCTTGGAGCAATGCCCCTTTGTTGAGGCCTTCGGCACGGTCGTAATAGCCGGCGGGGGCATCGGCCAAAAGCGAGTAGGCTGTAGTCAACAGCAGTGCCGACAACGTTAAGCGGTAGTAAGCGTTAGTTCTCATTTTTTAGCTATATAAGATGTGTTTATTTTGTTTTCCCGGCAAGCATTCCGCAGGCAGCTGCGATGTCTTCGCCGCGGCTTTGGCGTATGGTGCAGATGATGCCGTGAGAGTTGAGCAGGTCGCGGAAGTGCGTCATGCGGCTGTCGTCGGCAGTGCGGAGGTTTACGCCCGGAATGGAGTGGAAACGAATGAGGTTGACGCGGGCAGCCGTCGGTTTTAGAATCTTGGCAAGAGCCTCGGCGTGGGCATCATTGTCGTTCACCCCGTCCCACATGATGTATTCGGCCGAAAGACGGCGTTGGTGGCGGAAGTCGTATTGCGACAGCAGGGCAAACACCTGCTTCAGCGGGAATGCCTTTTCGGCGGGCATCAGCGACAGCCGCTCCTCGTGGTAGGGCGAGTGCACGCTTATGGCGACATGTACGCTCGTCTCGTCTAAAAGCCGCTTCAACCCCGGCAATATGCCTACGGTGGAAACGGTGATGCGCTTGGGGCTCCAAGCAAATCCCCACTTGGCCGTCATTATGGTTATGGCCTGCAACACGGCATCTACGTTGTCAAGCGGTTCGCCCATGCCCATGAATACGACATTGGTCAATTTATCGGCATGCGGAATGCTAAGCACCTGATTTATGATTTCGTGAGCCGTGAGGCTGCCGTGGTAGCCTTGTTTCCCCGTCATGCAGAAGCGGCAACCCATCTTGCACCCGCGTTGGGTGGAGATGCACAGCGTGGCGCGGTCGTCGTCGGGGATATACACGCACTCCACGGCCATGCCGTCGTCACCCGATGGGAATAAATATTTTACAGTTCCGTCTTTGCTGCCGGCGCTGTGGCTTGGGGCAAAACGTCCCACTTGGTAGGCTGCCGAGAGTTTGTCCCTGTTGGCTTTCGACAGGTCGGTCATTTCGTCAATGCCGGTAACGCGTTTTTCATACAGCCACCGGCAAATCTGTCCCGCCGAGAAGCGCGGCATACCCAACTCTGTGACCAACGATTGCAGTTGCTCAAGCGTCATCCCCAGCAGGGGTGTCAATAACGTTGTCGTTGTTTCCATCTTTCCTAATTAATCAGAAGCCCTCTTGTTTTTTTTTGCGGGGGCGTGCAAAACTATGATTTTGTGCCATGTGTAGAGACGTGGCGCGCTGCGTCTCGATAATGGTAATAATACAGCGTTTTTACATACTAAGGTGGTTGTAGAGACGCGATTAATCGCGTCTCTACGGGAGCGAAATAGCATTTTGTGCCACATTCAAATGATATTTTTGCTGCGCCCTCCGGTTATTTGTGAACAAAGATAATATAAACAGAGAGCAATGACAAGAAAAAGAACTATCATGTTAAGCGCAGAAACGGAGCAAAGGTCACTTGCCTTGTTTAAGCCCGAATTTGGGGTCTATTTTCACGAATGCACATACTCCGATTGTTGCCACGCAGCATATTACGGTCCAGATGAAGAAGTGACGGTAGCCGATGGTCTCTTGCAGCCAGCCGGCAGCCATTCCGGGCAACATCATGCCAAGTGCCATGAAGCCGGTGCAAATTGCGTAGTGCGCCGTCTTGTGCCTGCCTTCGGAGAAGTAAATGAGATAGAGCATGTAGGCAGTGAACCCGAATCCATAGCCAAATTGCTCGATGAATACGCAGATATTGATTACAAGCAGTGAGCTTGCCGGGAAATAACTGAGGTATATGAACGTGAGGCATGTAAGTGACATGCTCCACGCCATTGGCCATAACCATTTTTTCAATCCACCGCGGGCTGCGACCATACCGCCGATTATACCGCCGATAGTCAGGCCGATAATTCCGACAGTGCCGTATACAAGCCCCACCTCACCGGTCGACAGTCCTAAACCGCCTTTGTCAATGGGATCGAGCAGGAACGGGCTGATGAGTTTGACCAATTGTGCTTCGGGCAATCGATAAAGCAGCATGAATGCAATGGCAATCCATATTTGTTCTTTCTTGAAGAATGACACGAAAGTGAGCACAAACTCTTTCATTATTTCAGATGCAGAATGCGTGGATTCATGTGAATCAGATGCAGGATGGGGAAGAATCCAACTGTGGTAAACTGCTACAGCAAAGAAAAAAGCCGACAATGACAGGAATACGACTATCCATGCAAAAGTAATATTGCCCGAAGCCCCAATGAATGTGGCTTCGGTTTGCTCTTTTATTTTGTGGTCTACTTCAAAGAACAGGTATGCTGTCTTGTCCCAATTGTCACGAGTAAATTCAAAGCGTGTGGACAATAGATTTTGTTCTAATTTTATGCTTTGGTCTCCATTCCGGTGGGTAACGTTTAAAACTATCGGCTCGTCGGTTTGTGGCATTTTGTTGAGCCGTACACCTACGACGAAAATATTATTGGCAATATTGTCGTCGGTCGATGTGCTTTCCCTGTTTTCTCCAAACCATTTTTTCAACCAAACCGTGAATGCCGATTCCTTGTTGCCATCGGGCGCAATCGGTGTCATGGACGGCTCTTTTGAATTGTCATTTTTTACGAATCCATTTATGGCATTGAGCATTTTCACCGAGTCGCGCACGGCTTCGGCATAGGTTTTAAATGGTATTCCGTTAACTTCTGTCGGAGCAATGCTGCTCACTTTGACTTGAGACGTGGTGTATATGAAGTATGGGTCACCTGTGGTATCGACAGGTTGGGTGAAACGTGAAGGGATGCTTGAAAGAACCGGAGGTATATCGGGTGCCGCCGTGACAGACAGTTGCGCCGGTTGCAATCCGGTGCCTGTTTCGATGAGTCCGGCAATAATTACCAATAGGCCTTGCCCTGCGACTGTGGCGATGCGATAGAATGTGCTGCGTATGCCTACGTAGAGCGATTGCTCATGTTCGGATAGAGCGTGCATATAAAATCCGTCGGCAGCAATGTCGTGTGTGGCCGATGTGAATCCCATTAACCAGAATACAGCCAATGTGAGTTGGAAAAAGAATGGAGCCGGAATTGTAAATGCCACACCCGCAAATGTCAGAGCCAATATCCACTGCATAGATATGGTCCACCAACGTTTGGTGCGGATGATGTCGATAAACGGGCTCCAAAAAGGCTTGATTACCCAAGGCAGATATAGCCAACCGGTATAAAGGGCTATGTCGGTATTGGAAATGCCGAGGCGCTTATACATTATAACAGATATTGTCATTACTGCCACGTATGGCAATCCTTGGGCAAAATATAGTGTGGGAATCCACGCCCAAGGGGATTTATTCTTGGTGTGTTTCATAATCGGTCATAAAGTTTTGTTATTGTGGCATTCTTGAAATAGTGGAACAGTATTTGGCGGTAGCTGTATCCTTTTTCTCCCATTACGGCAGCTCCTATTTGGCATAATCCGACACCATGCCCCCAACCGGCCCCACGCAATACGAATTTTTGCGGAATACCATTGTCGGAGATGTTGTGCCGTTCAACAATGAATGCCGAACTGTACAGGTGTGATTTTGATAAAGTGCGGCGTATTTCAAGCTCTTTTCCAATGATAAGCGAGCGTTTGCTCCCCACAATTTTCATTTTGTATAGCCGTCCCGAAGTACCACGGGCAATGGGTTGCAAGTCTATTATTTGGCCAAAATCAATTCCCGAGCGTTCTTTTATGAGTTGTGATATTTGCTCTTGGGTGTATTCTATTTTCCAGCGGTAAAAATCGCTTGTTTCTTGGTCGTAGTTATTGAGAACTTGCGTTAATATATTCTTGTCGTTAGTGTTGCAGTATGCTTTAGGATAAGACATTATCCAGTGGGCAGCATTTTCTTCTTTGGTTAAGTCGGGGAAATTGTTTTCATCGACGCCGTCGCGTCGTGCTTCGAGATAATCGTGATGTACCGGCTCCCAGCAATTCTCGAATAGTTCATATACACCGCCGCAACATTTTGAAAATCGTGTATCACATAATTCTCCATCGTACATAAGGACTTCTCCCCGAGTGGCATCAATGGCTTGCCGCACTGCATCGGTGCTTTCGCGGTTGATTCCCTGATAACGTTGGCAATGGTCGTCGGCACAAACGTCAAAATTCTTATGGTCCTCGCGGTCATACCATTTTATTAGTTCTTCATCGGAATTTGCCACGGTTTCATCGTGTTTTATGGCAATATTTGCCTTTTTCTTGATTTGTGCCACCAACCAGCTGCGAGAAATAACGGCATGAGCTTTGAGAAATTCGAGCGATGAAGTCGCACTCATTTCCGAAGATATTACGCTGAGCAGATATTCTTCGATATTGATGATATTGATAGCCGTAATGGCACTGTTTTCGCATAATAACATTAATGAACCTTTAAAGCATTGCCTTTCGGTGCGTTGCCAGTGAAAATTGACACCTATTGTGACATCATTGAGCCCGAAATGACAATTTTCGGGGTCGATGGGTTCAAGCAAAACCTCTTTGCAGGGTTTGCCATCAAATATTATTTCCCCTGCATCGAACCAAGCCTTATGAATGCCTTTTAGCGTGGTGTCGAGATATTTATATTGCCCGTATAATGTAAATTCCAAAGCCGACTTGCTGAGTATGCCTACTTTTACGTTGGGAATGTTATTCATGTGTCAAATAGAATTTATATTGGAAATCGTTTTAATATTGCCTTGAAAACCGGTCTCAAAATCATAAAGAATTCAGTTTCTTATGCGTTCGATAATGTGACAAGCGGTTTCTTGTGATATGCACACTTCATCGAGTATATTTTTGATGTCGTAAGCTGTTACTTTGTTGAAATCTTTTTCAAGCGGAGTTATGAATACGCCTCCCATGTCGACCGATGCCGGAGTAATGAGCAGATTGTTGTTGCCATCGGCAAAATAACAGGTAGGGCGGTGTTTTATACGAGGAAATACCGCAATTATCCATTTGCCTTTTTCGTTCCAGCATAAAATGTTGAGCATGGGTTCTACATCAATATCTTCCATGGGTAATGCTTGGTAAAGAATGTTGAATAATTCTTCGCCGGCTTCGATATTGTCGGCTTGTATCATAAAAGCTATGCGTGCAATGTCCGATAAAATGAACATCGCTGCCCCGGGAATTCTTTTTATTTCAGTCATTTTGCCCTTTGCATAGTCTTTTTCAAAAGGCAAGAATCCCTTGTTCCCTGCCTGAAAATGAGCATGGTCGGGAGCCGATGCTCCGCAACGTGGACCATTGTAGAATATAGTGAAGTCGTCGAGGTAGGCAGCAAGATTCATCATGTGGGCAATTCGGCCCGATATGCGTTGTGGTTCATGCTGCTTGCTTGGTATAGTGAGGTGGCGAGGAAAAATCGGGTATGGATTTATCAATATTGTATAATCATTGTTCCAATCGAGTTCGGCCTGTTCTTCAGGTCTGTTTTCGCTGCACAAGAAGCAGCGACGTTCCTTGATTGATTTTTCGTCCACTTTGGCAGACGATGATATTATGCGTGCCGGATTAAACTGTACTTTAAATCGGGCCGAATCTATTTTGAATTCTTTGACCTTTATTGATTTAAGCGCAGCGTAATTGCGGTTGAGCATTTCCCAGTCGTGGAATTGCTTTTGAAATAATATACTTATGTCGGACATGGGTGTTTCGCTATTTTTTATGCAGGTTGGTTTAGGGTAATGCGGGCTTGTAGTTCCCATGTGCGAATGCGGTCTTTGTAAAGATTGTTGGCGTTTACTTTGCTTATGTCGAGAGAGGCATCGGAGTTCCCGTCCCATCGGCGACATAAATATATTGGCTCCCAAATACGTCCTATTTGGTAATAACGAGAGAAGTTTAACCCCATTGCATAGTCTTCACCGTAACTCGTATTAGGTATTTTTATCTTGCGTAGCATAGGGGTGTAGAATGCCCGCGGAGCTCCGAAGCCGTTTATCCTTAAAGCATTGTTTCTCCCATTTTCGGGTGTCCATTCCTTATGGTCGATTATTCCCGGAGCTATCATGTTTTTATTCAAGTCGGTAAGCATATATGTACCTACTACCATAGCACAGTTTTGCTCATAGAATGCGTTTACTATTTTAGACAGAGTGTTTTCGTCGGTATACAGGTCGTCACTGTCGAGTTGAACGGCAAATTTTCCGCATTCAGGGTGGTTTACACCAAGATTCCAGCATCCGCCGATACCCAAGTCGTAGCGTTCAGGAATTATGTGAATGAGCCGGGGATTGCCAAATTCTTCGATTATTTCGGTAGTGCCATCGGTTGAATGGTTGTCAATTACTATTACGTTAAAATTAAAATCGCATTTCTGCGACAAGGCCGAATTGATGGCATCTCTTATGGTGCGTATGCGATTTTTTACGGGTATTATGACAGACGCTTCATATTCAAAATATCCAAGGTTGAAATCGATTTGCTCGAAATTGGGGGAGAGGTAGGCTCCTATTTCCTTGAGATGTTCGGTACATGCTGCTTCCATTTCAAGTTGCCGGTTACGGTTTCGTGGGTCTACATAGTCGAATAATTTTTCACCGCTGCTGCGGGTGTCAAGTTCGATGTCGCTGTAAAGATATTCGTTTATGTGTATTATAGATGCGAATTGTGATAATTTAAGCCTCAAGTCGTATAAACCGGCAAAGGCATATTCATTTTTTATCATTGCCGATGCTTTCGTGAATGCGTCACTTGCAAACATCAACACGGAGCCGAAGTCGAAATCATCGCGCAAACTGCCAAATTGATAATCTGTTACAGGTGCCATTATGCGTTTCCCGTCGGCCGATACATTATAGTGGTCGGCATATACCATGCCGGCCCGGCAATCAGAAGCAATCTTGGCCATGCGTTCTATTGCATAGAGTCCCGGCAGCAATGCGGTGTGCTTGTTATATAGCATGATGTAATCACAATCGGCGTGTGAGGCTATGGCTTTTATAGTCGAAGTGGATTCAAGCGATGAGATATGTAGCAACTCGCATCCTTCGGGGTACGTTTTTTCTATATTGTTGTTACTGCACAGAAGGTATATTTTTGATACGCACCCGTCGTTCCTTAGGTTTTTAACAGTATCGGCAACCTGTTGTGCATTTTGATATGGCAAAAAGCAGTTTATGATAGGTTGTTCCATTGTGGTATAATTGTGAATAATGCTCGTTATTTCTCTTGGTAAATAAATTGTGCCTTTTGTTCCATTAACGGTGCAAACGGGCAGGTGGCTCATCGCATGTCTCATCTACCGGAAAATACCATTCCAAATCCTATCATGCGGTCGTATCGCTCTCCCTGTTTGCGGTTGTACACGCTTACCGAATATTCGTTGACTGTTTGATATTTATCTCCATCCAATGGTGCGGTCAGTCCAACGTTTGTCCCATCGGGAACAAACAGGTATTGATAGTTATATGCTCCTTGTTTCAGCAGGATGTCGGCAATGTAGCATCCTGTAGACGCATCATAATTCATTAGCGAAGCAGGCGTAAACAGGTGGTTAGTAAATTCCCCATCGATATATATTTTGCCTCCGGTGAGTTGTTCTCCGGTTGCGAGAGAGAAATGTGTGACTATGTAATCGGCGCGTCCGTCGGAATCGTCTGTTTCGGCATTGCGTATCGTAAAACGCCCGTTTTGAGTTTTGTCGTATAGGTACATTTCATCCTTTCTCGGTTCATCGGTGTACAGGGTGGCATGATAGAATGGTTCAAAATATTCCACACGGGCTACTCGCATGGTGGGGTAATTGATGGCGACAATTTCCATGCGTCGGTATTCATTGCCTGCGGGGAATATCAGCTTCTTGTCATGCTCGAATATAGCCTTTGTCCCCATAACACGCAGTGGCGTATTGACAAATGCCGTGTTGTCGATGCGGGAATTTTGGCTTACAAAAACCATTAAGTCTTTGTACATGTCTCTCACACGGTAGTCGCGCGTGTCGACTGTCACTGACACTTGTTGGTGGCTGTCGTTATAGTCAATGTCGGTGCGTGATGTCACCGTCGGGTATACCGAAACGACGTTCTCGCATACCGAGAAACGTGCTTGCAACAATATTATGTCGGGATTATCTTCCCGATACACTTGAACCAAATAGTTGCCCGATTTGGTGAATGATATTTGGTCGTTCGGCAATGAGAATTTATAATGGACAAAATGCGTGAAAGTGCCACTTGAATATTCATAGTCTTCAATGTTGGCATAATTGAAGCCGTCAAGATATTCGGTGTCTACAAGTGAAGAAGGTTGCCAATTGGCATTGCAGTGAATGACGCTATATCGCAGGTATGACAGTTCGGGGCTGAGTTCGTCGAAGCGCACTTCAATGACATTGTCGCTATTCATCATCAATACAGGTGGGAAATAATCGTTTCCCGACAATTTCACTTGCAAAGACTTGAAATTACTGTCGAATATCCGAGTGTGAGTGTCGATTGTCTGTGCTGCCGTTACTGCCGTGCAAGCTGCGATTATGAAAAACAGGGTTGATGTTACAAGGGTTTTCATAATTTGTTGTCTTGGAGTGGGGCTTTTTACCAGTCGATGGGCTCATTGCCGTGGGCAATGAGATATTCGTTGGTCTTTGAGAAATGTTTATTGCCAAAGAAACCGCGATGAGCCGACAGGGGAGACGGGTGCGGAGATGTAAGCACGAGGTGCCGGGTGCGGTCGATGAATGCGCCCTTTTTAATTGCGTATGCTCCCCACAAGATGAAAACCAAGTGCTCACGGTGTTGTGCAAGGTGCAATATGACCTCGTTTGTAAATTCTTCCCAACCACGATTCTGATGTGAGCCTGCGCAGTGGGCTCGCACTGTCAGCGTGGAATTAAGCAATAGGACGCCTTGCCGTGCCCATCGGGTGAGGTCGCCGCTTGTGGGCATTGGCTTGCCTAAGTCATCGTGTATTTCCTTGAAAATATTCACTAATGATGGAGGAAACGGTATGCCGTCGCGAACAGAAAAGCATAACCCGTTGGCCTGTCCGAGGTCGTGATATGGGTCTTGCCCCAATATCACCACCTTCACGCGGTCGAATGGCGTGGCATCGAATGCGGCAAAAATTTCACGTCCCGGCGGGAATATTTGGTAGTGGCTGTATTCGTCTTTGACAAAATTGACAAGCTGCTTGAAATAAGGTTTTTCCCACTCATCGGCAAGCTCGTTTCGCCAACTTTCTTCTATTTTGACATTCATAAAACTTTCGGATAATTAGCTTTGATACTTGCAAAGCTACAAATATATTATTACTTTTGCCAACCGAAAACGTTAAATAGATGTTTTTTATCGGATCTGCACCCATAGTTCAATGGATAGAATAAAGGATTCCGGTTCCTTCGATTAGGGTTCGACTCCCTATGGGTGTACAAAGCGCGCATCGTAGCGACCTTAAAGAAACGTAAAAGCACCGAATTTCAGTCCCTTGGCGAAATTCGGTGCTTTTTTAACCCAAATCGGTCATTAGGATTTGGGTTAAAAAGTTAGCAATTTTTTTCGGTCAAAAATTGCAGAGGGTGTATCAAAATGCGATTTTTTCAGGTGTAGAGACGTGGCGCGCTGCGTCTCGATAACATTAATGATTCATAAGATGCTTAATATCAAATAGTTTGTCAACCCGGTTGTAGAGGGTGTATCAAAATTCCGACATTGATGTTGTAGAGACGCGGCGCGCCACGTCTCTACGGGAGTGACAACATATAAGACATTAAATATCAATAATTTATCAAACCCGGTTGTAGAGGGTGTATCAAAATTATCATTTCAATGTGGCAGTAGAGACGCAAAATTTTGCGTCTCTACAATCTGGTTGAATAAACTGTTGATATTGAGTGTTTTATATATTGTTGCGAACATCGAGACGCGGCACGCCACGTCTCTACTCATGGCAAAATCGCATTTTGATACACCTCCTACTGCCACATTGGAATGATAATTTTGATACAGCCTCTTGCAAAAAGCATTCGGCATGGGCACGAAAGAAAAATTGATAGAACGGTTCAAGAGGCAGCCCAATGATTTTACGTTTGATGAAATGGAAAGGTTGTTATCCATATTCGGGTATAAAAAATCAAACAAGGGGAAAACTTCCGGGTCAAGGATTATCTACCGAAATAGCGACAACCGCCCGATAATGCTGCACAAGCCACACTTCCGGGAACATCGTAAAGGGGTATGCCTTGAAACAAGTTCTGGACGATTTGACTGAGGCCGGGTTCATTAAATAAAGGAGGTCAACATGAATACTTTGAATTACAAAGGATACATAGGTTCGGTAGCCTTTAGTGAGAAAGACAATGTTTTCTTCGGGAAAATAGAAGGCATCAACGGGTTGGTGAATTTCGAGGGCGAAAGCGTGAAAGAGCTAACCGACGCTTTCCACGAAGCGGTGGATGATTATTTGGAATATTGCAAGGAGGCAGGCATGGAACCACACAAAAGTTATTCCGGCTCGTTGAATATCCGCATATCTCCCGAAACGCATAGCCGCATAGCTGTCCTTGCGAAACAAGCCGGCATATCCATAAATGCCTTTATCAAATCCGCAGTCGAAAAACAGATTGCGATGTTAATGTAAAGTTCCAGCCACGTTCATTACGGTTCGGGGCTGTTTGCATCCACAAAGAAAAAGTTGTATTATTATATAACTTTTCTTATCTTTGCACCATGAGAAGGATAATCGCGTACAAGAATTATTTCAGCGACTTCATAAAGAAATTGTCAACAGACGAAATAAACAAGATTCGTCGCGCATTGGACTTGTTCAAAGTGGAAGATAAAATGCCAAGGCATTTCATAAAGTTCATACGCGATGGCGTTTATGAATTTCGTGTGAACTATGGAAATAATGAATTTCGTATCTTTTTCATATATGATGGCGATATTGTCGTTGTTCTCTTTAATGCTTTTAAGAAGAAAACACAGAAAACGCCTGACAATGAAATTAAGAAAGCAATAAAGTTAAAGGAGGAATATTATGCATCTAAAAGAAATCGGTAAAGACATCTACGATGTGGATGCGTGGCTTGATGAAGGTCTTGGAGCGGAAGGTACTCGTGAACGTGAGAAAAACCGTGAAAAGGCATGGGAGGAATACAATGCCCAAATATTATTGGAAGCACGCAAAAATGCACATCTTACGCAAGCGGAACTTGCAAAGCGAATCGGTGCGGACAAGGGATATATTTCAAGGATAGAACGGGGATTGACGGTGCCGACCGTCGCCACCCTTTATAAAATAGCCTCTGCGATGGGATTGACGGTAGAATTGCGACCAATTTGAGAAAAATCGGAATTTCCGATTTATAGGTGTGCCAGTAACAGAACTCTTTGACATGGTGCCGGCCGTCCAAAATCAGCCAATAGGAAAATAACAATATCAATAACCCTTGAACCATGCCTGCTTGATTATGTCAACAGGCAGGGAAACAAGAGCCAATTCATCAACTATTGCATCGGGAAAGGAAAAAATTCACAGACAGCTTAGAGGGTGTATCAAAATGCGATTTTGCCATGAGTAGAGACGTGGCGTGCCGCGTCTCGATGTTCGCAACAATATGTAAAACATTCAATATCAATAGTTTATCCAGACAGATTGTAGAGACGCAAAATTTTGCGTCTCTACTGCCACATTGAAATGATAATTTTGATACACCCTCTAAGAGAATTGGTGCTTTGTTGTTGATTGTTACAGCTCGTTTTGATTTTTCTGAAACAGCCACACGATAAAAGCCCGGACAATCCGGGCTTTTATCGTGTGTTATTCGGCGGGCCGACAATCTGTATCAGTAGCCGAATATTTCTTGAGTCGATAATTCCACTACCGGGCCTATCTTCTTGAGTGCATTCATGTCAAGTTGTTTTTTGTCTCCAAGTATTCCATAATGGAAAGTACGGTCTTTTACCCATTTTTGTTGGAAATCTATAACATCTTGAATGGTTGCGTTTTGCAGGAAATTGTATAATGAAATGCGATAGTCGGTAGTCAAGCCAAGGTCTTGGGCGTTGATGTATGACCAGATTACGTCGGACTTAATTATACGGTCGGTACGCAGTCGGGCAATGAATCCGTTGCGAGCAAGGTCGAAGGCTTGTTGCGATACCGGCATTTCGTTGATAATTTCGTTGAATGCCGTTGTTGCGTCAGCCATTTTGTCGTTTTGCGTGGCTATAAAAGTTTGGTAGTAATAATCCAAGTCTTTTTTGCCGGGAGAGCGCAGTGATGCCGTGGCTGTGTAGGCAAGGCTGCGGCTTTCGCGCATTTCTTGGAATACGATGGCATTCATTCCTCCACCGAAATATTCGTTATATAGGTATCGATTGTTTTCGACCGATTCGTCGAATTTTCTGCCATCGTTGGAGTATTGTAACATATAAATCTGTTTGGCATTATATGGAGCAATGTAAACAGTTGTTTCAGGCGTTTTCACCAATTCTTTGGCGATTTTTTCGGGCAATTCGTTTAAAGAGTCGGATGTTTTGTGCTCTTTCCCGATAGTGGCGATGAACTCGTCTTTGTTGCTTGGCCCGTAGTAAGCAACACGGTGCTTATAGGTCGAAAGGTTTTGCAGGCATTCGATAAGCTTTTGCGGGTCAAGAGACCTAAGCTCTTTCTCGCCAAGCACGTTGTTTGACGGATTCTTTGGACCCCAAGCCAAGTAATTTACCAACCGGTTAAAGTTGGCACCTTGATTTGACTTGTCGTCGATGCGTTGTTTCAAGATGTTTTCCACAAGGCGGTTGTAGGCAACTTTGTCTACTTTTGCATCGTTCAACAGCTTTTCGAGCAGTGCGATAGCTTGAGGCATATTTTCGTTAAGCCCGGAAAGGGTTATGTAAGAACGATCGGAAGAGGTGTTTACGCTGAACCAACAGGCCATTCGATAAAATTCGCTTCTCACTTCTTCGGGAGTCATGTCGCTTGTGCCAAGGAATTCAAGATATTGCGCAGCCGTAGATAATAACTTGTCATTGTCGGAGCCGAGGTCATAGATGTACATCAATTGGAAGATGTCGTTGGTGGTGTTTTGCTTGTACAAAATCTGCAGTCCCGGTTTCAGCTCTTCGACCGACAGATCCTTGCTGTAGTCTATGAATACGGGTTCTATGGGTTGCACGTCGGCTGCCGCGGCCTGCATTTCACGCAAGAATGCACTGGTGGTGTCACGATTCATTGCGATGGGGGTGATAGTCGGCTTGTCGATTTTCTGCTCATCGGGGTTTATTCCTTGATGCTTGTATACGACAACATAGCTTGAATCGGAAAGGTATTTGTCGGCGTATTCCATTAAATCTTCTTTGGTCAATTTAGACAGTCGGTCAAGGCTTGTTACTTCATCGGCCCAAGATGTTCCGTTGACAAATGAGTTGACATACCAGTCGGCACGACCTTGGTTGCTATCCATCATTTGCATTTGGCTTAGCTTGAAGTTGTTTATGTTGGCTTCAAGCAATTTCTCGTCAAAATCGCCACGGCGCAGTTTGTCAACTTCGGCGAGGAGTATGTTTTTAACCTCATCGAGAGTTTGTCCGGCTTTGGGTTCACCAATCATGAAAAACACTCCGTGGTCGGCAAGTTGGTATGGCATGCAATATGCGCTGAGCAATTTTTGTTGTTGGGTAACATCGAGGTCGATAAGTCCGGCTTGTCCGTTATAGAGTGTCAGGGACAGCAGTTGAGCCACATCGGCATCGGGCGATGATGCGGCAGGTATGCGCCAAGCCAGCGAAACCATTTCGGCATCAATGCCAGTGACATCACGTTTTATTGGCTGCGTAATAGGGTCTTCGTCTTTAACTTCGAGTTTCGGCAAGTTGGGGTTAGGTTCCATGTCACCGAAGTATTTTTCAATAGTAGCTATAGCTTGTTCAGGGTCAATGTCTCCCGACAGACAGATTGCCATATTGTTAGGAACGTACCATTGCTTGTAATAGTTCTTTATGTTGGTGATGGATGGATTCTTCAGATGTTCCTGTGTGCCGAGTATGGTTTGAGTGCCGTAAGGGTGTTTTTGGAAAAGAGCCTTGAAAGTGCTTTCAATAACTTTCCGCATGTCGTTGGTGAGCGACATGTTGTATTCTTCATACACGGTTTCAAGTTCGGTATGGAATCCGCGAATTACGCAATTTTTGAACCGTTCGGCTTGAATTTTTGCCCAATTGTCGATTTCATTGCTTGGGATGTTTTCGGTGTAGCAGGTTACATCGTAGCTCGTATAAGCATTTGTGCCTGTTGCACCGATTGCCGACATCAGCTTGTCGTATTCATTGGGAATTGCATATTTCGATGCCTCTTGCGACAGGCTGTCGATGGTAGCATATATGAGCTTGCGTTGCAGGCTGTCGGTAGTTGTGCGGTATACTTCAAATTGTTGTTCAATTTGGTCGAGCAAAGGCTTTTCGGCTTCATAATTTTGTGTTCCGAAGTTGGATGTGCCTTTGAACATTAGATGCTCGAAATAGTGTGCCAGTCCCGTGGTTTCGGCAGGGTCGTTTTTGCCACCTACGCGAACTGCGATGTAAGTTTGAACACGCGGTTCGTCTTTATTGACGGTCATATAGACCTTGAGCCCGTTGTCAAGTGTGTAGATGCGAGTGTTAAGCGGGTCGTTTGGGACGGTTTCGTAATTCTGTCCCGAGCAACTTTGCAATATTGCCAAAACCGCAATGATGGCAGTGGCAAATCCAAGGTTTTTAATAAAGTGTTTCATATCAATGTTATTGTATCAATTATATTTGATTTTGTATGTTTCCCGAGATATGCTATTTGTCGATTTATTCGGAGAGATGGAATTTATATTGCAAGGCAAAGGTAATAAATTAATGCACATGAGTGTAATGAAGTAGAATAACGTTATGTGAATTTATCTCAAAACGGTCATTAGACCGCAAAAATTTGTTTAGAGAGTACTTTTTATGCCGCAGAAACTAAAAATCGACATAAAATCTAATAACCGATTTGGTTTTATATAAAAAACGTGCCGAGACAAAAAACGGGTGGAAAGGGTTGTGGCGAGATGCCTTTTGTGAAAAAAATACTGAGAGCGGCCGCATAAGGTATTGCACAGTTGGAATATTAATGCTAACTTTGCAGCGCAATTTCGCAGAATTAAAGAAACTTAGACTATGTTTCCGAGCCGCGAATGTTGCACATACGTATTGGGATTGCCGGTGGCTGCGTAGTCAAGAAAATGATGCTAAACTCTTGAGAAACAGACCATGCAGGTGGATTGAGCGGCTGCTTGCAGTGCATTGTGCGATGCTTCTCCAAAATTAAGCGCAATGAGAACACGAGAGTGGTCGTCAATATGTTTTGTGCATAGAGGTGTCGGTCAAAGGTAGATGACGAGTTGATTTAATAGGCTGGGAGATTGGAGCTAAAAATATTACGAAACAAAAAATTAACAATACAGCCATGTCAAAAGTTTGTCAAATTACAGGCAAAAGGGCGATGACCGGTAATAACGTATCGCACTCGAAGAGAAGGACAAAGCGTAAATTCAATGTGAACTTGTTCTCGAAGAAATTTTATTGGGTTGAGCAAGATCAATGGATTCGTTTGAAATTGTCGGCTTCGGGTTTACGCCTTATAAACAAGATTGGTGTCGACGCAGCATTGAAAAGAGCTGCCAAAAAAGGTTATCTAACACAACTTTAAAATTAAAGAAAAATGGCAAAGAAATCCAAAGGTAACAGGGTACAAGTTATACTTGAATGCACCGAGCAAAAGGCCAGCGGCGTACCGGGAATGTCGCGTTACATTACCACAAAAAACCGCAAAAATACAACAGGTCGTTTGGAGTTGAAGAAATACAACCCTTATCTTAAGAAAGTTACAGTACATAAAGAAATTAAATAATACAGACTCATGGCAAAGAAAACCGTAGCAACACTGCAAAAGGGTGAAGGTCGTACTTACAGCAAAGTCATCAAGATGGTGAAGTCGCCCAAGACAGGTGCTTATGTATTTAAAGAAGAGATGGTTCCCAATGACCAAGTACAAGCCACTCTTAACAAGTAATGAAGTAAGTAGAAATAAATATACTTGTAAAAAAACTATTTCGGCACAAGGCGTTATTTGCTGTGTGCCGAAATAGTTTTTTTATGCGTCTGGAATCGTGGAAATACCGGATCAGTCCGAAAACACAGGCGGGCAAATGTAGTAGTTGTGGAGCTGCGATACTCTGCTTAACTGCATGTGGAGCGGCCGACGGACGCGAAACTTGCGGAGGAATGGCCAGCTTATTAAATCAGCTTCGGAGAGCCGCACTAAACTCTGTCAGTCTCTTGTTCGGCATCTCCGAAGCCGTGCTTGTGTGTGGGGGGGCTCGGGTTTCGCTCTCTGTCGGTCGCTCCACCGCGAGGTTGAGCATAGTTCGGCAGCTGCACAGCCGCAGTTTTGCTCCGGTGTTGGTTGAAGCATGCCGGTAATAAAATAAATCAATTCTATGGAGTTGCCATTTTAGATTCTAAAAAACGCATAACCCAGGAAGAATCCGCCGGCCCGGAATCGTTGAGCTGATTCCCAATTCAATGTGTGGTTGGCGGGGTGGTGGTATGTGGAAAAGAAAAAAAAGAGAAACCTGCAGTTTTGCGGATTTCTCTTTTGTGTGGGCGTTGACGGATTCGAACCGCCGACCCTCTGCTTGTAAGGCAGATGCTCTGAACCAGCTGAGCTAAACGCCCTTATTTCTGAATTGCGATGCAAAGGTAGGGGTTATTTTTGAATTGTCCAAATTTTGCCGCAAATATTTTTCAAAAAAACATCAAAAAAGTATATGACAAATCTACAATAAAATAAACTGCTGCAAGTAATTTATGGGATATGTCTGTGTAAATAGTTGTATGTCAATTGCTTGTAGCTTCGGATACCAATGTTGAGACTTGATTGTGCGTTGCAGGATTAAGTTGCCTGATTAATGCGTCGGCGAGTAAAGAGCCTTGCAGTTCGTAGCCTATTATTTGGCAATGCACATGGTCGCGAGAACTAAGGAGCCCGTTTTTTAGCCATAAGCGCGATGCTCCTTCTCCACCGGCAATTTCATATAGATCCCATACCGGTACGTGTTTTTCGGCGCCATATTTCATTATCACGTTCCTTACCCCTGCAATGCGCCGGTTTATCGCATATCTCGACCTCTTTATGCGGCGTTGGCATTCCATTGGGGTTGTTAATAGGAATTTGGCCTTTGGGTTTGCTTCTTTTAGTGTTGCAATCAATTTGTCGATGTTGGCATATATTTCACGGTCGCTACTGCGGCCGAAAGCTTCGTTTGTTCCAAACGACAATATAATTAGGTCGGGGGAGAGTAATTCAGTCTGCCGGGCAAAGTTTTCAATTTTTAGGTAATCGGAATAACAAGCACCATTGTTTCCGATGGCATTGTATATAACTCCCGATTGGTCGTTGGTGAGATATGCCCCATATAGAGTGCCATCAATGTCGACTTGGATGGTGGTTGATTGTACGCCGTCGGGCAAGTCATATCTTGTTGCATAGTCAGATAATCGAGTGCCTTGGCATAGGGTTTCGTCGACCGATGCAGTGGCATATTTTGCCGAAGGAGAATGTAACAGGGCAATGTGGTTGAAGAGGCTGTCGTCTCCGTGTAACGTAACGGTGAGGCTCCTTTTTTGAGGCACTTTGAATGATATGCCTATGCCTGTGAGCCCCGGCTGGATATCTGGCCCTGATTTAGTCAATCTACATTTCCGGGAAGGTGCGACATCGGCATTCAGCGTATAGTTTGAAGGCTGGTTGGTGCCTGCAAGTTTTAGCGCCGCAATGCATCCTCGGCCACCGTTGCCAAACTGTTGTTGCAGCAGCCGGCGGGTAACTTCGGTCAGATAGTCGGCTTGGATATGTGAGTCACCAATGTGCAGAATGTTAAATTTGGTTTTTGCAGTCAATGTCAAACTGTCGATTTTATTTTCGAGGCAATTCCAATTGTCTCCATTCATTTCGATGCTGTTAATGTCGGTGCGAATGAAGTCTAACTCTTGAGCCTTGCTGTCTATGCATGGCAATAGCGTGAGCAATGCTATGAAAAACGAAATATGCAGATGTGTGGTACTTGACATGGGGATATTTTTGTCGCAAACTTACAAAATTCCGAGGACAAAGAAAAATGGCGTCGTTTCACAACGTCGCCAATATCCTAACTACTATGGTAAAGTTTATTGTAAATTTGTTTAATCTGTTTTCCTTGTGTTCATTGTATGGCAGGTACATGATTTCCTGCCATGGCATTTCTTGTTGTTGCAGATGCGGTATATCTTAAATGCGAACAAGGCAAAAACCGCTACAAGAATTGCAATTGTAGATATTTGTTGAATCATTTTGATGACAAATTTTTACATTGCAAAGTTACATGTGCAAAACGAAGTGTGAAATACCTATTTATGGCGTATTTTCCGGTATTATTTAGTCATTAATGGGGATAGTAATTGCCGCTTGGTGCCATTAACTTTGCAGAGAAAAAAAATAAGAACGAACCATGTTTCTTGAAGCAGGTACAGATATGGACAATGATAATATGCAAGTTCCCGATTTGGACGGCCTCGATTTGCAATTGCGGCCGCCGTGCACTATCTTTACAAAAAACAAAATAAAAAGTGAAGAGAAAGAGATGAGGAACTATCTGTTTAGCGAAAATATGAAAATGGCTGATTTGATATTAATCAAGCCAAGCATCATACTGTTGCTGCCACGATTCAACATTCCATTGGGGTTTGGCGACAAGAGCGTAAAGGATTTGTGCATGGCACATGGCATATCGAGTGGGTTGTTTCTGATGATTTGCAATATATACTCATTTGATAATTATGTGCCGTCGCAAGATGTCGTCAATAGCATAGATATGAGTATGCTTGATTGTTATCTTGAAAAATCGCACCGTTATTATCTTGATCAAAGGTTGCCGCATATAGCCAATCATATAAGCCGCATAGCGGGAGAAATGAATAACCGCGCAGGCGAAATATTGAAATGCTTCTTTGAAGAGTATAACAATGAAGTGATTGCACATTTCAGGTATGAAGAGCAGAATGTGTTTCCGCATTTGAAGAGGTTGTTGTCGGGAGAAGTTGCCGATGATTACAGTATAACGGCATATTTGCCCAGCCATACAAATATAGAAGACAAATTAGACGATCTGACACAGATAATGTTTAAATACCTGCCCGAGGGTGTAAAAACATACGAAACCATAGGTGCGGTATTTGATATATTGCAGTTGTCGGAAGACTTGAAAAAGCATTCTTTGATAGAGGAAAAAGTGTTGATACCATTTGTGGAACACTTGGAAAAGATTCGTGGGAAATGAAACTGAAGATATTGATAGCCGAACCGTCGCAAATAATTGTGGAAGGGCTGCAGAGCATGTTGCATGACAGTCCGAGGCTCGATGTCGTTAGCACGGTTGGTGACATGTCGGTACTCGATGAGCGTATAATGGCACACCACCCCGACATTGTGGTGCTGAACCCATGTCTATTGCCATATTATAGTGAAATGCCCGCAAATATTGATTTGCCGGATGGGGTTTTCTTGGTTGCTTTGGTTTATCAATATTTTGAACCTTCTTATTTAAGAAATTTCGATGCGGTAATTGATATAAGGGAACCGAAACAAAGCATCATATCGACATTGACGAATATTGACCGGCTAACCGACGACGGGGGGCGAAATGCGGCATCGTCGGATGCAACGGAATTGACAAAACGTGAACGTGATGTGCTCGTCCTTGTGGCTAAGGGGTTAATGAGCAAAGAGATCGCCGAACAGTTAAACATCTCCATACACACTGTGATTTCTCATAGGAAGAATATAACCAAGAAGACGGGCATTAAGTCGGTTGCCGGCCTTGCCGTGTATGCAATGTTGAATAATTTGATGACCGAACCAATGCCGGATACCGGCAGTAATAAGGACTACGAATAGAACGTCTATAAAAAACGTTACTATTATTCTGTTATTCTGTTCCAAAAAGAACATAGACACTCAAAAACGGCAGGCAAGGGTGTAGAGTATAGCTAAATTTATTAATTTTGCACCGTATTAATTCAGATATATGATTCTACGGACAGCATTACAAACGTTTGGCAGTTACTGCCTGTTTATATGGAGGGTGTTCTCGATACCGGATAAGTGGAAAGTCTTTTTTAAACGATATATCGGGGAAATAAACAAGCTGGGTATTGATTCAATTCCATTGATAATAGTTATATCGTTATTCATAGGTGCCGTTTGTACCATACAGATGAAATTAAACACGACATCGCCATTGATGCCACGTTATGCCGTCGGCCTTGCCACACGTGAAATTATATTGCTTGAATTCACGTCTTCGATACTGTGTCTTATCCTCGCCGGGAAAGTAGGGTCGAATATAGCCTCGGAGATAGGTACAATGCGAGTTACCGAGCAAATCGATGCATTGGAGATAATGGGTGTGAATTCGGCCAACTTCCTTGTATTGCCAAAAATAGCGGCATTCGTGTCGTTTATATGCGTCCTTGTGATATTCAGCATGGCGACCAGCCTCGGTGGCGGATATCTTGTGTGTATAGTATCGGATATTGTTCCACTTTCGACATACGTTTATGGAATACAGACCATGTTTAACGAGTGGTATGTGTGGTATGCATTGATAAAATCGGTGTTCTTTGCGTTTGTCATAAGCAGTGTGGCATCGTTTTTCGGCTACTATGTCAAGGGGGGTGCGCTCGAAGTGGGGAAGGCAAGCACTAATGCTGTGGTTACAAGCAGTATAATGATATTGTTGCTCGATGTGGTGCTTACACAATTATTGTTGCAATAATACGGTAGAGTGGCATGATAGAAGTAAAAAATATAAAAAAGTCGTTTGAGGACAAGCAAGTGCTGAAAGGCATAAGTGCGACATTTTATGATGGTAAAACCAATTTGATAATTGGCTTGAGCGGATCGGGCAAGACTGTTTTAATGAAAAGCATGGTAGGTCTTGTGGCTCCTGATTCGGGTGAGATTTTGTATGACGGGCGGGATTTGCTTAAAATGGATTCAAAGCAAGTCAAGGAATTGCGCAAGGAGATAGGAATGCTGTTTCAAGGCTCGGCATTATTCGACTCCGAGACAGTATTGGGTAATGTCATGTTCCCATTGATGATGTTCTCGGACATGTCTCCGGCCGAAATGAAAGACCGGGCAGAATTCTGCATAGAACGAGTAAACCTGAAGGATGCCAATAAAAAGTATCCGTCGGAATTGAGCGGCGGAATGCAAAAGCGTGTCGCAATAGCAAGAGCAATAGCACTGAATCCCAAATATCTGTTTTGCGATGAACCCAATTCAGGGCTTGACCCCAAGACGTCGATATTGATAGACGAATTGCTGAGTGACATTACACATGAATATGGTATAACAACAATTATCAACACGCATGATATGAATTCAGTGTTGGGAATTGGTGAAAACATACTATTCGTTAACAAGGGTGAGTGTGGCTGGATAGGAAACAAGGATGCAATATATGACAGTACAAATGATGATTTGAATAATTTTGTATTTGCCACAAGATTGTTTATGGACGTAAAGAAAGCCCATGAATTGAGAAAGAAAATGCAGTAAACAGGTCAATTTGTTGTTCCATTTTTCAAGAAAATAGCACCATCGGTGTGCAAGTTGTGTACAGGAATGGCAAGAGTGTCGGCTTCTTGGATGAAGCGTGCTTCAGTGTCATCATAAATGCCTCCTGACAGGACTATCATTTCGGGTTCGAATGTATCTAACAGGTCGGTAATGTGCCCGTAGTAAGATGTGGTAATCACGAGATAATCTATTTTTATAGGATAGCTGGCATGTAGATGCCTCAGTGCGGTGTTTGCAGCAACTGCAACGCGCTTGCCTTCAATGAAGGCAAATGGAGGGTTGATGAAACAGCCGGACGATGTGTACGGGAGTGTGGCCACTTCAACCGGTTCAAGCCGGTAACGAGAAATAAAACCGATGTTATTGCGGCGAAATTCATCAATATCGATACTATCGTCGGCACACCACACTTTACAATTATTGCCGTTAAAGAATAGTATGGGAGTCGCTGTATAATTGTTTTGAATCACCATTCCCGATTTAGGCAACATCATATACTCGAAAAGGTTCAGGATTGAGGCGGATAGGATTAATGAAAGTGTAACGATGGCGTAAATAAATTTCTTACGGTATACCCATAAGGAAAATGTGGCGAATGCCGTAAAAAATATCAATAAGGCGAAAGAGGATATGTCTATATAGGAAAGTGACGAGCATGGCAACTTGCTAATGAAGATGGCTACATAGTCGATTGCAGCAGTTGAAATGTCGAGCAAGGTCGAGAGCAATCCTATTTCCACACCTGCACACAGCAGTACCGTATGCAATAGAGCAACGCACAGGTAAGCCGGCAGGAACGGTAAAACAATTATGTTGGATACCACAGACAACAGTGGAATCACATGAAAATAATATGCCGAAATCATGACAGTTCCTAATGTGGCAATCGATGTGAGGGTAAGCGAGGAAACCCAATAATGCAAAAATCTTTTGCGAGGAGATACACATAAGAATTTCTTGTAAAACAGCAGAATGGAAAGAACAGCAGCAAAACTTAACTGGAATCCGACGTCGTAAATAGAATTTGGCGAGACTGCAAGAATTATCAGTGCCGATGCCATGAGTGCATTGAGGCTGCTATTGCGGCGATGCATCAAGTCGGCAATCAAGATGAATATTACCATTATGGCCGACCGTGTAGCCGAGGGCATTGTGCCTGTCACAAACAGATAAGCAAGTATGCAAGGAATGACGATTGCAATGCGCAGGCGGCGTAATCTGAAGTAGCACAATGGCTTGAGCAACATGAACATTATGCCTACGATTATGCCCATGTGAAGTCCGCTAAGTGCCAATATATGTGAGATCCCGGCTTGTGAATAATATTGGCGAGTGTCCGGTTCCAAGAATGAGGAGTCCCCGAGTAGAATGGTGCATAAGAAGCGTTGCGTGTCGGGGTGCATACCTGAGTTGATTATGTGGTTGATGACATTACGTTGCAGGGTGCGGGAAATGGTAAGGATATTGTGACCTGTTCCTATTTTGCTGTATTCGCCGGGAGCAAGGAGCTGGTTGTAGAGTATGCCTTTCCGTCGCATGAATGTGGCAAAGTCGAATTCATTGGGGTTGCCGAGTGACTCAATTGGGGATAATCCGGCCCTGAAAGTTATAATATCTCCTTCAAGCAGATTGTAGTCGTTGGCCGTAATGGTAATTGCGACGGGCGTTTTGTGCGTTAGTGTTTTGTTCCGTCCGGGACAAGATAAGATGGTAGCTTCGACCGATGTTGAAAAATTCCTGTTGTTGATGTTGTCGACACGTGCAATTACGGTATTGCCGTTTAATTGGCTTATATTTGCCGGTATTGCAATAGCCGATGAACCTGCATACCACCCTGCAAATGCAGCAATAGCCATTGTCAATGCCGACAAAATCGGGATAATGCGCAAGTAACTCGCAGGCTTGTTGCGCAGGCATATTCTTATTACCGTCATAATAACGACGGCTGTCGTTATAGACGTAATAGCGGTATATATATTTATGCTATATGCGTTGGCCAGTAATATTCCTGCCACGAATGGTAATGCTATCCTTATTAATGGAACTTTGTCCAACATAGTGGTGGCAGGTGTCGGGGGCCGGGCAGTCAGATGCTCAAACTACTGTGCCAATTGTCGTTTGTCCAAATTTCATAAGATACGAATGCTTGCAATAACAGCATTTCCAATCCGTTCTTTACAATTGCCCCTTGTCCGGCTGCATTTTTCATGAAAAGGGTTTCATCGGGATTGTATAGCAAGTCGTAGCAAACGTGGTCTTTTGTCAAGAAGCGATAAGGAATGTCGGGGCAAGTGTTTACATTTGGATACATGCCCAGTGGGGTAGTGTTTACTATTATTTTATGATTTGCGATGTCGGCTTTTGTCAGTTCTTCATAAGTGAGTGTTTTTGCGCTTTTGTGTCTCGATACAAGTTGTGGCTTTACGCCGAGCTTCTCGAATGCATAACATATTGCCTTGGCAGCACCTCCGGTACCAAGAACAAGTGCATTTTTCCGAGTGTCGGTATATTCGCGTATGGAATCGCAGAAGCCTATTACGTCGGAATTATATCCTTTTAGCTTCAATCCCGAACGGGTGCGAGATATTTTAATAACGTTTACAGCGCCTATTCTTGCCGCGTCTTCATCGATTTCATCAAGCAAAGGTATTACTTTTTCTTTATATGGTATGGTAACATTTAGGCCGGACAGATTAGGCGTTTCGCTGATTATTTCCAGCAACAATTTAATATCAGGGATTTCAAAATTGATATATTCGGCATCGATACCTTCGGCTTCAAACTTTTGGTTGAAATATGGTTTTGAGAAAGAGTGACCTAACGGATAGCCTATCAATCCGTAGATTTTGTGGGATTTGTCGGATGTTGCCATAGCAAGAATTTAAGTTTATATGAGATAGCCTGTTTAGAATTTGTTGTAAAATATAAGTCGGCCTGAACAAAAATCAAACAGACTTTAAAGTTTTGTAAAGTTAGCGAATTTTAGAATACTTAATATCATATTCGTTACATTTTTCCTTTTATTTAGCAAAAAAAAGAATTCGTGAGGTTTTTTCCACATTCTGAAATGTGTGATTGCGGCTAATTTGTTATTTTTGCAATGGTTTTCCCGAAATTGTAAAATGAACAAATTCGCAGCATTAATCATATTTTGTATAGTCTTTATTCCTTGTGTGGCAAAAGACGGCAATTTCGTATTAATAATAGATGCCGGCCATGGGGGAAAGGATGTGGGAGCTCCGGGGGTAAGCAATTATGAGAAAAATATAAATCTTGATGTGGCATTGAAATTCGGAGAGCTCGTAGAGAAACGAATGAAAGATGCCGAAGTGGTTTATACTCGCAAGCGCGACAAATTTGTACCATTACAGGAGCGAGCCAATATAGCCAATGCGGCAAAAGGCGATTTATTTGTCTCGATACATACAAATTCATTGGATAAGCGCAATCGCAATCGCAAAACAATCAAGGGAACTGCAACATATACATTGGGATTGCACAGAACCGATGACAATCTGGAAGTTGCGATGCGAGAAAATTCGGTAATATCGCTTGAAGAAGATTACACCACTACATATAAAGGCTTTGATCCAAATTCGGCAGAATCGTATATCATCAATGAGATATACCAGAATCATTATATGGAGCAAAGCGTGAATTTTGCTTCTATTCTGCAAAAGCAATTTGTGAAAACTGCAGGACGTGTCGACAGAGGTGTGCGGCAGGCCGGTTTCCTTGTAATAAGAGAAACGGCGATGCCATCGGTGTTGGTAGAGCTTGATTTTATATGTAACCCGACCCAAGAGAAGTATATGGCGTCAGAAAAAGGGTGCAGTCAACTTGCCGAGGCCCTGTACAATGCACTTGTAGAGTATAGAAAATCGAATCATGACAATGTTGACAGCACTCGGCAATATGCAACTTCTTCTCAAGATGAAGGCAAGGATAAAAAAACAAATGTGTCGAGAGCCGGTATAGAGTATAAGATACAAATACTTGCCGGGCGCTCGAAGTTGCCATCAAATTCCAAGGAATTTAAAGGCTTGAAGGGAGTGGAGCGTTATAAAGACGGTAATTTATATAAATATATGTATGGAGCGACTACCGATTACGATGAAGTCGTTAAGACCTTGAAGAAAGTCCAGCGAAAATTCAAGGATGCTTATATAGTGACTTTCAAGAACGGCAGGCTCGAGAAATAACGAAATGATAAAAATATAATATGAAGAAATTTTTTTCAAAAGAAGTAAAAATAGGCATCACCGTATTGATTAGTTTAGGTGTATTGTTTTGGGGTATAGAATACTTGAAAGGGGTAAACTTGTTTAAGCCTGCCAATTTCTATTATGTGGAATTTAAGAATGTGGCCGGATTGACCGATTCTGCCCCCGTCACCATAAACGGATTCCAGATAGGCCAAGTGCGGGAATTGAATTATGACTACAATTCGGGTGCCGTGGTGGTATTGTTGGGTCTGGAAAAAGATTTGCAAATCCCGGTTGGAACAAAAGCTGTGCTTGCGACCGATTTGCTTGGGACGGCACAGATAGAACTTAAAATGGCCCGTAACGCCACGACGTTCCATAAAGTAGGAGACAAACTTCCCGGAGAAAACGCAGTAGGGTTGATGGACGAAGTTGGTAACGAATTGTTGCCAAGTGTCGCAAACCTGATGCCTAAAATAGACAGCATATTGACTAACTTGAATGCCGTTGTCGGTAATCCGGCTTTGCAACAATCGGTCAACCGGCTTAATTCCATTACGGCCAACTTGGAGGCAGGTAGCAGCCAGTTGTCAAGAACATTGCCGGCAATAATGAAAAATGTGGAAAGTATAACCGTTAATTTAGACAGTATCTCCGGAAATTTGAGTGCACTGTCATCGGAATTGGGCGAAATGCCACTCGATTCGGTAATGTCGGGCATACAAACCACTACAAACAACTTAAGTGCGCTGACATCGAAATTAAACAGTACCGAGTCGAGCCTTGGATTGCTTTTGAACGACCGAAGTTTGTATGAACATATAGACGGAGCTGTAACAAGCCTTGACTCGTTGTTCATCGACATTAAAAAGAATCCCAAACGTTATGTGACAATAAAAGTGTTTTAATCTAACATGAATTTTGTCAACCAAACGGCTTATTTGGAATCTGTCTAAATAGGTCGTTTGGTGTATTATTGTTGCACGACTTTAGTTATTAGGCTATTTTGGGCAACGAACGGAGGGGGCATAAATGTTGTCAAAGATGACGGGCGATGGGTGTAACGGGTTAGTGTATAATGAATTGGCAAAGTGTTACCCGATTCATTCAGCATGAAATATCAGGCATGATTCAATCGCTTGTTTATCAGACATGTTATATAAATATCTGAAATTACAAGAAAGAAGGTATTTTTTTTTGTCGTTTTTTTTGTGAAATTTTGTACTTGGAAAAACTTAAAGCATTGTAATGAACATTTCGCAAGATACAAGGTGGGAAAAGTGTTTAAGACTTTTCCAAGATAACGTGTCGCCCGAACATTTCAGGGCATGGTTCGAGCCATTGGAGTTCCAAGGGTTCGTGAATAACCGTATAGTTCTCCATGTCCCGTCACTGTTCTTTGCCGAGCAAATAGAAGCAAAGTTTTATTCGCTGATGAGTAAAACTTTTGAAAGGGTGTTTGGCTCGGATTTCAGGGTAACGTTCAATTACAATGTTGTTAACAAGGATCCCGGTAGCGAAATATCGATAGAGAGCGTCAGCAAAAGCCCTATTATCGAGAATCGCATAGAACAGGCACAGCAACAGCCAAGCAACCCGTTCAATAAAGTAGATTATGGCGACATAGATCCTCAATTGAATCCTAAATACACATTTGAAAATTATTGCGACAGCGCAAGCAATAAATTGGCTGTAAGTATCGGCAAGGCAATTGCAACCGACCCTAAGTGCAAAACGTTTAACCCATTGTTTGTGTTTGGTCCGACGGGTGTGGGGAAAACGCATCTTATAGAAGCAATAGGGATAAAATATAAAGAAGAAAACCCACACAGCCGGGTACTATATATAACGGCACGTGTATTTGAAAGCCAGTATACAACGGCAGTCAGGAATAACAAGGTTAATGAATTTATCAATTTCTATCAAAGTATAGATGTGTTGATAATAGATGACATTCAAGACCTTGCCGGCAAGACGGCTACACAAAATACTTTCTTCCATATATTTAACCACTTGCATCAGAATCAAAAGCAGCTCATCATGTCGAGTGATTGCAGGCCTGTGGATATGGATGGTATGGTGCCACGGTTAATGTCGCGTTTCAAGTGGGGTATGACTGTCGAACTCGGTGCACCCGACTATGAATTGCGCCGTGAGGTGCTCGACATGCGTGCACGTCAAGACGGCTTGTCGATACCTGCAGAAATACTGGATTACATAGCCGCAAATGTTACCGACAGCATACGCGAACTTGAAGGTATTGTGGTATCGCTGCTTGCGCATGCCACTATGCTCAACCAAGAAATCTCGATGGATTTGGCGCGAGCTGTGATGTCAAACGCCGTCAAAGTGTCGAAGCGACAAATTACATTTGACTTTATTGCCGAGACTGTGTGCAACTTCTATAACATCGACAACGACTTGCTGTATAGCAAATCGCGCAAGCGTGAAATTTCAGACGCAAGACAAGTGGTGATGTACCTTGCCAAGAAGTATACACCGATGTCATCGACCAATATAGGCGTCAGGTTGTCGCGTAACCACGCCACGGTGCTATATGCGTGCAGCAGCATCGAGCAGCGAATGGAACTCGAAAAGAAATTGCGCGAGGACATGGCAATCATAGAAGGAGAATTGAAGAAATAACATAAATACCATTGTCAGAGGGGGTATCAAAATTAATAAATGAGGCAACGTTACTTACGAATTATAATTTACAGTAACTTCCCCTTACATTTTATATATT
>CALUMZ010000002.1 GCA_944321865.1 uncultured Muribaculaceae bacterium | reverse complement strand
TTCCAGAGTGGCCAAATGGGGCTGACTGTAACTCAGCTGTCTGTCGACTTCGGTGGTTCGAATCCATCACCACCCACCAAGGTTAAGCAATAACCGTCAAAGGTGAATGCTGACGCAATGCGGAAGTAGCTCAGTTGATAGAGCATCAGCCTTCCAAGCTGAGGGTCGCGAGTTTGAGCCTCGTCTTCCGCTCTAATTTTAAATATTGCCTATGTAGCTCAGTGGTAGAGCACTTCCTTGGTAAGGAAGAGGTCGCGGGTTCAATTCCCGCCATCGGCTCTAAAGCCAATATTGCCGCTCATCGTGTGCGGCATTTTGGGTAGAAAACGAAAAATACACGTTACACCAACGGATTAATCATTTCACAAAAAAAATAACAGTTATGGCAAAAGAGAAATTCGAAAGAACGAAGCCGCACGTAAACATTGGTACCATCGGTCACGTTGACCACGGTAAAACCACTCTTACCGCAGCTATCACCAAGGTGTTGCACGACGCAGGTTACTCTTCGGAAGGTGCCAAGTCGTTCGACCAAATCGACAACGCTCCCGAAGAAAAGGAACGTGGTATCACTATCAACACTGCTCACGTAGAGTATGAAACAAAGAACCGTCACTATGCACACGTAGACTGCCCGGGACACGCCGACTACGTAAAGAACATGGTAACCGGTGCTGCTCAAATGGACGGTGCTATCATCGTAGTAGCTGCTACTGACGGTCCGATGCCCCAAACTCGCGAACACATCCTTTTGGCTCGCCAAGTAAACGTGCCGCGTCTTGTTGTGTTCTTGAACAAGTGCGACATGGTTGACGACCCTGAAATGTTCGACCTCGTTGAAATGGAAATGCGCGACCTTCTTTCGTCTTATGACTATGACGGTGACAATACTCCTATCATCCGTGGTTCTGCACTTGGTGCATTGAACGGCGAACCCCAATGGGTTGAAAAGGTGTTGGAATTGATGGACGCTGTTGACAACTGGATTCCACTTCCTCCGCGCGACATCGACAAACCGTTCTTGATGCCTGTTGAAGACGTGTTCTCAATCACCGGTCGTGGTACTGTAGCAACCGGTCGTATCGAAACCGGTGTCGTAAAGGTTGGTGACGAAGTTCAAATCATGGGTCTTGGTGCAGACAAGAAGTCGGTTGTTACCGGTGTTGAAATGTTCCGCAAGATCCTCGACGAAGGTGAAGCAGGTGATAACGTAGGTCTTCTCCTCCGTGGTATCGACAAGAACGAAATCAAGCGTGGTATGGTGCTTTGCCACCCGGGTGTTGTTAAACCTCACTCTGAATTCAAGGCTTCGATCTACGTATTGAAGAAAGAAGAAGGTGGTCGTCACACTCCGTTCCACAACCACTATCGTCCTCAATTCTACATCCGCACACTCGACGTGACAGGTGAAATCACTCTTCCCGAAGGTGTTGAGATGGTAATGCCGGGCGACAACGTAGAAATCAAGGTTAAGCTCATCACTCCGGTAGCTTGCGACAAGGGTTTGCGTTTCGCTATCCGTGAAGGTGGCCGCACCGTTGGTTCTGGTCAGATTACCGAAATCCTTGACTAATTGTTCGGAGTTGCGCGCATGTCGCAGCCTGCTTGAATCAGGTTTCCGACAGCCACAACGAAGATGAAATAAAACACACACCGGTTATGTGTTCGCCGCCCCGGCGTAAAGCAAGAGGGGAACTCACATAACCGGTAATTTACGGGAATAGCTCAGTCGGTAGAGCACCGGTCTCCAAAACCGGGTGTCGGGAGTTCGAGTCTCTCTTCCCGTGCAAAAATCACAAAAATATGAAACTCAAAATACTTCAGGATATCGAGGATTCTTATAACGAGCTTCGTTATAAGACTTCTTGGCCAACCAAGAGCCAACTGGCCGGCAGCACTGTTGTAGTTATGGTAGCTTCCATCATACTTGCAATAGGCATTTTCATCATGGACCAGGTTATCGACCATGTCATGCACTTCATCTATAGCGGTTTCCAGCTGTTCTGATGAGTGCACGTGTTTTCCACAACAAAACATTATTTTCCCAAAAGTAGATTATCAATATGGCAGACGAACCGAAGAAAAGGTGGTATGTGCTTAGGGCCATATCTGGCAAGGAAAGTAAGGTGAAAGAAGTGCTCGACGCTTCTTGCAAGAATACCGACCTTGGCAAATATGTCTCACAAGTATTGATTCCTACCGAGAAAGTATACACCACACGCAACGGGAAGAAGGTTATAAAAGAGCGTAACCTTTACTCGGGATACGTGTTTGTGGAAGCTATACTGACAGGAGAGGTAATCCATGAACTGCGTAACACGACAAACGTAATCGACTTTTTGCACGGCAAGGACCGAAACGGGATGCCCGAGCCAATACGTGAAGCCGACGTTGCACGAATGTTGGGCGCAGCCGACGAGCAGAGTGAAAACGATGACGACGGCATCAACGACTTCATCGTGGGCGAAACGGTAAAGGTCAATTATGGACCTTTCAGTGGTTTCACCGGAGAAATCGAAGAAGTTAATCGTGAAAAGCGCAAGTTAAAGGTAATGGTGAAGGTATTCGGCCGCAAGACCCCTCTTGAGTTGGACAATTCCCAAGTAGAACGGGGATAAGCAGCGGGCGAAAGTGTTACGGTCGCCCAAATATGTTGCCAAATTCCCTTGAGTGTTTGTTCTAAACAATAAAACAAAAAATCACAATGGCTAAAGAAATTGCTGGACAGATCAAATTGCAGATTAAAGGTGGAGCAGCCAATCCTTCACCGCCAGTAGGACCGGCACTCGGTTCTAAGGGTATCAACATCATGGAATTTTGCAAGCAATTCAATGCCCGCACCCAAGACAAGGCCGGCAAAGTGTTGCCGGTAGTGATTACTTACTACACCGACAAGAGCTTTGACTTCATCGTAAAGACACCCCCGGTGCCTGTACAATTGAAAGAGATCGCCAAGCTCAAGAGCGGTTCGGCACAGCCTAACCGTAACAAGGTGGCAGAAATCACTTGGGATCAGGTGAAGACTATTGCTGAAGACAAAATGCCTGATTTGAACTGTTTTACTTTAGACTCGGCTATGCGAATGGTCGCAGGAACAGCGAGAAGCATGGGTATCACTGTAAAGGGTTCGTTCCCTGAAAACATTTAAACTTCAATTTCATCATGGCTAAACTTACAAAGAATCAAAAGTTAGTAAATTCCAAGATTGAAGCGGGGAAGGTTTACACTCTTAAGGAAGCTGCAGGATTAGTAAAAGAAATCACTTTCACAAAATTCGACGCTTCGGTTGATATCGATGTCCGCTTGGGTGTAGATCCTCGCAAGGCCAACCAAATGGTGCGTGGCACAGTGTCGTTGCCCCACGGAACCGGTAAGCAAGTGCGCGTGTTGTGCATCTGCAACCCCGATGCCGTTACGGCAGCACAAGAGGCCGGTGCCGATTACGCCGGATTGGAAGAATATATCGACAAAATCAAGGGCGGCTGGACCGACATTGATGTAGTGATAGCACAACCGGCAGTAATGGGCAAGCTCGGTCAGGTTGCAAGGATATTAGGCCCCCGCGGCTTGATGCCTAACCCCAAGAGCGGCACAGTAACCATGGATGTTGCCAAGGCAATCAAGGAAGTAAAACAAGGTAAGATCGACTTCAAAGTCGATAAGAATGGTATCGTACACACTTCGATAGGTAAGGTTTCGTTCACTCCCGAGCAAATCTTTGACAATGCGCGCGAATTTGTGAACACACTGATAAAGTTGAAACCTGCGACAGCGAAGGGAACCTATATCAAGAGCATTTATCTTTCAAGTACAATGAGTCCCGGTATTAAGGTTGACACAAAAGCAGCTGAATAATTAAAATCGAAACAAAATGAGAAAGGAAGATAAATATACTGTTATAGAAGAAATCGGCAATACCCTCAAAGAATACAGCTGCGTGTATCTCACCGAGACCGCAGGGCTTAACGCCGAGAAGACAAGCGCGTTGCGTCGCGCCTGCTTCAAGAACGACGTGAAGTTGGTAGTCGTAAAGAACACATTGCTCAAGAAGGCAATGGAGCAAAGCGACGTGGACTACAGCGGCCTGTATCCTGCATTGAAGGGTTCTACATCACTCATGCTCAGCAACACGGGCAATGCGCCGGCAAAGTTGCTTAAGGACTTCGTAAAGAAGGACGACAAGTTGCCCGCCTTGAAAGCTGCCTTTGTTGAAGGCTGTGTGTATGGAGCCGACCAGCTCGACCTTCTTGCAAGCCTCAAGAGCAAGAACGAACTTATCGCCGACGTTATTGCACTGTTGCAATCGCCCGCCAAGAACGTTATCTCGGCTTTGCAGTCTTCAGGGACAAAGCTTCATGGTATTCTTGAAACTTTATCTAAAAAAGAACAATAAACTTAGAATAATAACAAATTAAATCATACAAAAATGGCAGATTTAAAAGCTTTTGCAGAACAATTGGTAAATCTCACCGTTACTGAAGTAAACGAACTTGCTAAAATTTTGAAAGAAGAATATGGTATCGAACCCGCTGCTGCCGCAGTTGCAGTTGCTGCCGGTCCTGCCGCAGGTGCTCCTGCTGCCGAAGAAAAGACTTCTTTCGATGTAGTATTGAAGAGCGCAGGCGCAAGCAAGCTTGCCGTTGTTAAGCTCGTTAAGGAACTCACCGGTCTTGGCTTGAAGGAAGCTAAGGATCTCGTAGACGGTGCACCTAACACCATCAAGGAAGGTCTTGCCAAGGCTGACGCTGAAGGACTCAAGAAACAACTCGAAGACGCAGGAGCTGAAGTTGAACTTAAATAACTTTCCTGTAAATCAGGTAAATAGGTTAAGAATCCCCTAATAAGTCGATTCTTAACCTTTTCGTGTCTTTTTAAACTTGAGTTCACTTAATTTATTTTTTCAATGTCAGTTACAAAAAAACCACGCGTTAATTTCGCATCGGTCAAGAATCCGCTACCATACCCCGATTTTCTTGAGGTGCAATTAAAATCTTTCAGAGATTTTCTGCAATTAGATACTCCGACTGAGAAGAGAAAAAACGAGGGACTCTATAAAGTTTTTGCCGAGAATTTCCCTATAGCCGACACTCGCAACAACTTTGTACTTGAATTCCTTGACTACTACATCGACCCGCCACGGTATACCATCGAAGAGTGTCTTGAGCGCGGGCTCACATATAGTGTGCCCTTGAAGGCCAAGATGAAACTCTATTGCACCGACCCCGACCACGAGGACTTCGACACAGTGGTGCAGGATGTGTATCTGGGTCCGATTCCTTACATGACCGAAAAAGGCACGTTTGTCATAAACGGAGCCGAGCGTGTAGTTGTTTCGCAATTGCACCGCTCTCCCGGTGTCTTCTTCGGACAAAGCACCCATTCAAACGGCACAAAGCTTTACTCGGCGCGCATCATTCCTTTCCGTGGTTCATGGATAGAGTTTGCCACCGACATCAACAACGTGATGTACGCATACATCGACCGCAAGAAGAAATTGCCGGTTACCACACTGTTGCGTGCAATCGGGCTTGAAAGCGACAAAGATATTATCGAAATCTTTGGGCTGGCTGAAGAAATAAAAGTGAACAAGACCAACCTCAAAAAGGCTGTCGGCCGCAAACTTGCCGCACGTGTGCTTAAAACGTGGGTAGAGGACTTTGTCGACGAAGACACCGGCGAGGTTGTTTCAATCGAACGCAACGATATTATCGTTGACCGCGATACCGTAATCCAAGAAGAGAACATCGAGGAAATTCTCGACTCCAACGTGCAGACAATATTGTTGCACCGCGAGGATGCCAACACCAACGATTACGCTATCATCTTCAATACATTGCAAAAGGATACCACCAACTCGGAAAAAGAGGCGGTGAACTATATATACAGGCAGTTGCGCAACGCCGAACCACCGGATGACGCAAGTGCCCGCGAAGTGATAACCAACCTGTTCTTCTCGGAAAAACGTTACGACTTGGGTGAGGTTGGACGCTTCCGTATCAACAAGAAACTGGGGCTGAATACATCGATGGACGTGAAAGTGCTCACGCGCGACGATATCATCGAGATTATAAAGTATCTTATCGGCCTCATTAACTCAAAAACCGATGTCGATGACATCGACCACTTGAGCAACCGCCGCGTGCGTACTGTGGGCGAACAGCTCTATAACCAATTTGGCGTGGGACTTGCCCGCATGGCCCGCACCATACGCGAACGCATGAACGTGCGCGACAATGAAGTGTTTACGCCAATCGACTTGATTAATGCCAAGACCATTTCGTCGGTTATCAACACTTTCTTTGGGACAAACGCATTGTCGCAGTTCATGGACCAAACAAACCCGCTTGCCGAAATCACCCACAAACGACGCATGTCGGCCCTCGGCCCCGGCGGTTTGTCGCGTGAGCGTGCCGGATTTGAGGTGCGCGACGTGCACTACACCCACTACGGGCGCCTGTGTCCTATCGAGACTCCTGAAGGTCCGAACATCGGTCTTATTTCGTCGTTGTGCGTATATGCAAAAATCAACGACCTCGGATTTATAGAAACTCCGTACCGTACTGTCGAGAACGGCAAGGTGAACCTTAACAACGACGAAGTGGTTTATCTCACCGCCGAACAGGAGGAAGGCAAAGTGATTGCCCAAGGTAATGCTCCGCTTAACGACGATGGTACGTTCATTCGCACAAAAGTCAAGGCTCGCCTTGATGCCGACTTCCCTGTGGTTGCCCCACAAGAGGTTCAACTCATGGACGTGTCGCCGGTGCAGATAGCATCTATCGCCGCAGCAATGATTCCGTTCCTCGAGCACGACGACGCCAACCGTGCATTGATGGGTTCTAACATGATGCGCCAGGCAGTTCCGCTGTTGCGCAGCGAGGCTCCAATTGTTGGTACAGGTATAGAGGAACAACTTGCATACGACTCGCGTTCTCAAATACAGGCCGAGGGTGCAGGTGTAATCGAGTATGTCGATGCCGACGTGATTCGTATCCGCTACGACCGCACCGAAGATGAAGAATTTGTCAGCTTCGAGAGTGCGGTAAAAGAATACCACCTGCCCAAGTTCCGCAAGACCAACCAAAGCACAAGCATCGACTTGCGCCCGATTTGCGACAAGGGTCAGCGCGTCAACAAAGGGGATATTCTCACCGAAGGCTATTCTACTGAGAACGGCGAACTCGCAATCGGCCGCAACCTGAAGGTTGCTTACATGCCTTGGAAGGGGTACAACTATGAGGACGCAATTGTGCTCAACGAGCGCATGGTGCGTGAAGACATACTTACATCGGTTCACGTTGACGAATATACTCTCGAGGTGCGTGAAACAAAGCGCGGAATGGAAGAGTTGACAAGCGACATTCCAAACGTGAGCGAAGATGCCACCAAGGACCTCGACGAACGCGGTATAATACGCGTGGGTGCACACGTTGTGCCGGGCGACATACTTATCGGTAAGATTACTCCTAAGGGAGAGTCGGACCCGACTCCCGAAGAAAAATTGCTCCGTGCAATCTTCGGTGACAAGGCAGGTGATGTGAAAGATGCTTCGTTGAAGGCGTCGCCGTCGCTCAAGGGTGTAATCATCGGTACCAACCTGTTTGCCCGTGCCGTAAAGAAAAAGAAGAGCAAGAATGCCGAAGATCCTCTTGTTAAACTCGATGAAGAGTATAACGAAAAGAAGGATGCTCTGAAAAAAATATTATTGCAAAAGTTGTCGACCTTGACAAGCGACCGTGTGTCGCAAGGCGTGAAGGACTTCATGGATACGGAAGTAGTGCCTAAGGGCGTGAAATTCTCCATGTCGATACTCGACAATATTAACTACGAAACTGTCAACTTGAGCAAATGGACCACCGATGCCCATCGCAACGACATGATTCGTGCTACCATTACCAATTACTTGCGTAAGTATAAGGAAATCGATGCCGAATTGCGCCGCAAGAAGTTTGACATTTCGATTGGTGACGAATTGCCTTCGGGTATCATGCAAATGGCCAAGGTGTATGTTGCCAAGAAGCGTAAGATAGGCGTAGGTGACAAGATGGCCGGTCGTCACGGTAACAAGGGTATCGTGTCGCGCGTGGTAAGGCAGGAAGATATGCCTTTCCTTGCCGATGGTACTCCGGTCGACATTGTGCTTAACCCGTTGGGTGTGCCTTCGCGTATGAACATCGGGCAGATTTTCGAGGCCGTACTCGGCTGGGCAGGACGCGAACTTGACGTGAAGTTTGCAACCCCCATCTTCGACGGAGCAAGCCTCGATGACCTGAACGAATGGACCGACAAGGCAGGACTGCCGCGCTATGGCAAGACTTATCTGTATGACGGCGAGACCGGCGAACGTTTCGACCAGCCGGCAACAGTGGGCGTGACCTACATGCTTAAACTCGGCCACATGGTTGAAGACAAGATGCACGCTCGAAGCATCGGCCCGTATTCTCTCATCACGCAGCAACCTCTTGGCGGTAAAGCCCAATTTGGTGGACAGCGTTTCGGAGAAATGGAAGTTTGGGCACTCGAAGCATTCGGTGCTGCCCATGTGCTTCAAGAGATACTCACCATCAAGAGTGACGACGTAACAGGACGCAGCAAGGCCTATGAGGCTATAGTGAAGGGCGAACCAATGCCTACCCCGGGTATCCCAGAATCGTTGAACGTGCTTCTGCATGAACTTCGCGGATTGGGACTTAGCATCAACTTAGAATAAAACAACAACGCGCAATGCTCGCAGCCTCTCCAATCATAACATCGGAGAGGTGTGCGAGAGTAGCGTATAACTCTTTATACAACAGTAATTTTATGGCTTTTAGAAAAGATAATAAAATAAAGAGTAATTTCTCGAAAATCAGTATCGGCCTTGCGTCTCCCGACGAAATACTTGAATTGTCGTCGGGCGAAGTGCTCAAGCCCGAAACTATCAACTACCGCACCTACAAGCCTGAACGCGACGGTCTGTTTTGCGAGCGCATATTCGGCCCTGTAAAAGACTATGAATGCCATTGCGGAAAGTACAAGCGCATTCGTTACAAGGGCATCGTGTGTGACCGCTGCGGTGTGGAAGTTACCGAGAAGAAAGTAAGACGCGAGCGCATGGGCCATATCCAACTTGTAGTGCCTGTTGCACACATTTGGTATTTCCGCTCGCTCCCCAATAAGATAGGTTACCTGCTGGGTCTGCCGTCGAAGAAACTTGATTCGGTAATATACTACGAGCGTTATATCGTCATCAATCCCGGTACTGTCGAAGGGGTTGAAAAATACGATTTGTTGTCGGAAGACGAATACCTCGACATTATCGACAAGTTGCCCAAGGAAAACTCGATGCTTGAGGACACCGACCCCAACAAGTTCATCGCCAAGATGGGTGCCGAAGCCATATACGACTTGCTGTGCGCCCTTGACCTTGACAGCCTTTCATACGAATTGCGCCACAAGGCCAATAACGAAGGGTCGCAACAACGCAAGACCGAGGCATTGAAACGCCTGCAAGTGGTAGAGTCGTTCCGTGCATCGAAAAACCGCAACCGCCCCGAGTGGATGATTTTGAAAGTCATACCCGTGATTCCGCCCGAGTTGCGTCCGTTGGTTCCGCTTGACGGAGGCCGGTTTGCGACGAGCGACCTCAATGACTTGTACCGCCGCGTAATCATTCGCAACAACCGTCTGAAACGACTTATTGAAATAAAGGCGCCTGAAGTTATTTTGCGTAACGAAAAGCGCATGTTGCAAGAGGCCGTTGACTCACTTCTCGACAACTCACGCAAGTCGAGTGCCGTGAAGACCGATGCCAACCGCCCGCTGAAGTCGCTCTCCGACAGCCTTAAGGGTAAGTCGGGCCGTTTCCGTCAAAACTTGCTCGGTAAGCGTGTCGACTACTCGGCTCGTTCGGTTATCGTCGTAGGCCCGGAACTGAAGATGCACGAATGCGGATTGCCCAAATACATGGCAGCCGAGCTTTACAAGCCTTTCGTAATACGCAAGCTCATAGAGCGCGGTATTGTAAAGACAGTGAAAAGCGCCAAGAAGATTGTCGACCGCCGCGAACCGGTGGTGTGGGACATCCTTGAATATGTAATGAAGGGTCACCCCGTACTGCTCAACCGTGCCCCGACACTTCACCGTCTTGGTATCCAAGCATTCCAGCCCCGAATGATTGAGGGCAAGGCAATCCAGTTGCACCCGCTTGCATGTACGGCATTCAACGCCGACTTCGACGGTGACCAGATGGCCGTGCACTTGCCATTGGGCAACGAGGCAATCGTGGAAGCGCAAATGCTCATGCTCGGTTCTCACAACATCCTTAACCCGGCAAACGGTGCACCTATCACCGTGCCGTCGCAAGACATGGTGCTTGGCTTGTATTACATCACCAAGCTGCGTGAAGGTGCAAAGGGTGAGGGCTTGAAATTCTATGGCCCCGAAGAAGCCGAGATTGCATACAATGAAAAGAAAGTCGATCTGCACGCGATAGTGTCGGTGGTGGTAGACGACATCGACAGTGAGGGAAATCCTGTAAAACATCTCGTTGAAAAGACTTCGGTCGGCCGTATTCTGTTCAACCAATATGTGCCTAACGAAATCGGGTATGTCAACGAAATCATTTCCAAGAAGTCGTTGCGCGGCATCATAAGCCGGGTAATCAAGTCGTGTGGTATTCCACGTTCGGCCAAATTCCTCGACGACATCAAGAACCTCGGTTACCGCATGGCATTCAAGGGCGGACTTTCGTTTAACCTTGGTGACATAATTATTCCTGCCGAGAAAGAAGAATATGTGAACGAGGGCTACCGCGAAGTGGAAGAAGTGATGAACAACTACAGCATGGGTTTCATCACCAACACCGAGCGTTACAACCAGATTATCGATATTTGGACGCACGTCAACTCGCGTCTCACCGATACGCTGATGAAACAGCTGTCGTCGGACAATCAAGGTTTCAACTCAGTGTACATGATGCTTGACTCGGGTGCCCGTGGTTCAAAAGACCAGATACGCCAGCTTTCGGGTATGCGTGGCCTTATGGCCAAGCCGCAGAAGAGCGGTGCCGAAGGTGGACAAATCATCGAGAACCCGATTCTTGCAAACTTCAAGGAGGGCTTGTCGGTGCTCGAGTACTTTATTTCAACGCACGGTGCCCGCAAGGGTCTTGCCGACACGGCATTGAAGACCGCCGACGCAGGTTACCTGACCCGCCGACTTGTCGACGTGGCTCACGATGTTGTAATCACCGAGGAAGACTGCGGCACGCTGCGCGGGCTTGTATGTACCGAGGTGAAGAACAACGAGGACGTGGTTGCTTCGTTGGGCGAACGTATACTCGGCCGTGTGTCGGTACACGACATTGTTGACCCCATCACAGGTGAAATTATCGTCAAGAGCGGGGAAGAAATTACCGATGAAGCAGCACAGCGCATCAACGATTCACCAATCGAATCGGTGGAAATACGTTCGGTTCTCACTTGCGAGGCCAAGAAGGGTGTGTGTGCAAAATGCTATGGCCGCAACCTTGCCACCAACCGCATGGTACAGAAGGGCGAGGCTGTGGGCGTGATTGCCGCACAGTCAATCGGTGAGCCGGGTACGCAGCTTACACTTCGTACTTTCCACGTCGGTGGTGTGGCATCAAACATCGCTGCCGTTTCGTCAATCACCTCCCGTTATGACGGTTTGCTCGAAATCGACGAGTTGCGTACCGTTCCTTGTGAAGACCATGAAGTGGTTGTCGGACGTATGGCCGAAATGCGCATCATCGAACCATCGACCAAGATGGTGTTGACGACTGCAAATATCACTTACGGTTCCAAGTTGTACAAGAAGCCGGGCGAGATGGTGAAGAAGGGTGACGTTATTTGCGAATGGGACCCGTTCAACGCCGTAATCGTATCGGAAGTTACCGGTAAAGTCAAGTTCAACAATTTCATCGAGGGTGTTACCTATCGTGAAGAAGTGGACGAAACATCGGGCAACAGCGAAAAGATTATCATCGAGTCGAAAGACCGCACCAAGATACCCGAAGCCGACCTGTTTGACAGCAACGGACAACTCGTAAAGACTTATTCATTGCCTGTTAACGCCCACTTGATGGTCAATGAAGGCGATGAGATAAAGCAAGGCGAAGTGTTCGTAAAAATTCCGCGTGCCGCAGGTAGCGCCGGCGACATCACCGGTGGTCTGCCTCGTGTTACCGAGCTGTTTGAGGCTCGTAACCCGTCAAATCCTGCCGTGGTGAGCGAAATCGACGGTGAGGTGACATTCGGTAAGATCAAGCGTGGTAACCGCGAAATCACCGTCACTTCAAAGACCGGCGACATCAAGAAGTACCTTGTGCCACTGTCGAAGCAGATACTTGTACAAGAGAACGACTTCGTGCGTGCCGGCACACCGCTTTCCGACGGTGCAATCACGCCGACCGATATTCTTAACATCAAGGGCCCGACAGCCGTACAAGACTACATTGTCAACGAGGTGCAAGACGTTTACCGCTTGCAGGGTGTGAAGATCAACGACAAGCACTTTGAGGTAATCGTGCGCCAGATGATGCGCAAGGTGTGCATCCTCGACCCGGGCGACACATTGTTCCTCGAACAGCAAATCGTCGACAAGCGCGAGTTCATGGACGAGAACGACCGCATTTGGGGCAAGAAAGTTGTAACCGATGCAGGAGATTCGCAGAATGTTCAACCGGGACAAATCATTACGGCACGTAAGTTGCGTGATGAAAATTCGGCTTTGAAACGTCGCGACTTGAAGACCATCCAAGTGCGCGATGCCGTTCCGGCAACGTCGGAGCAGATTCTGCAAGGTATCACCCGTGCAGCATTGCAGACTTCGAGCTTCATGTCGGCCGCATCGTTCCAAGAGACCACCAAGGTGCTTAACGAGGCTGCAATCAACGGCAAGGTCGACTACCTCGAAGGCATGAAGGAGAATGTTATATGCGGTCACCTCATACCTGCCGGTACCGGTTTGCGCGAATATGAAAAGCTCATCGTCTATAACACCGAAGACATGGATGCTCCCGGCTTGAAGCAAGAACTTGCCGAAGTGGAGAATACCGAAGATACTAAGGAAAACGCATAACGCTCCCACGCGCGTTGCGTCAACCATTAAATAGCATTGCAGCCGCAGGCTTTCCCGTGAAACGGAAGTCTGCGGCTGTTTTTATTTCAAATATAATGGACGATTTGGAATCTTCGGTCATTAATTCCGATGTATAATTTGCATTTGAATCGGTATTGCATTACCTTTGCCAAATCAATCGGGAATATGCTTATGAAAATGATATACACATATATGGCAGCTGCACTGTTGTTGCTTACTTGCAACAAGGCTGTTGCTGCCGATGGCGATGTTACCATTCTTGACTTGAGCAAGGCTGCGGAGACGCTGACATTCGGGGAAGATGGCACTTGGGACAAAATATATGAAGGTTCGGGTGACATGACATACGATTACTTTGAAGCCCAAATATTCAAAATGAGCCATTTGGGTTACAGTTCACCGTGGACCTATTTCGATGGTTTCGCCCCGTGCACGAGCACAAACATGAAAGATGACAGTTCTTACAGTGCAGGCTGCATGGCAGGCGGAGGAATAGCTTTAGACGGCGGGGAGGTAGCCAAGGACGGTGACGCAGTGGTTACTGATGCTGCGATGCCTTACCTCGTGGGATATTTCACCACCGACAACAATCCCGAGTCGTCGTGTCAAATCATGTTTAACGACGGTAACACACACGAGGTGGTGGGCGCATACGTGACTAATTTCCCGACTTCGTTCTACAACTGCCTTTACGGTAACGGGTTTGCCAACGCATTTGTCAACGGCGACTACCTGACGCTGACCATACACGGTGTGGCAGCCGACAACAGCGAGAAAACTGTGGAGGTGGATTTGGTAAGGTATGAAGACGACATGCTTCGCGCCATACGTGCATGGAAATATGTTGACTTGTCATCGCTTGGTGCAGTGAAGTACCTGTATTTTACAATGGATGGCAGTGACAAGTCGGGCGAATATCTTAACACGGCCGCCTACTTTTGCTTAGATAAACTTACGGTAAAGACTGCTGCGGCAGGTGTGGCCGATGTTGAGCCCGTGTCGAGTAATATCGTATATGACAGGCAGGTCGGAGAGATAGTTTTGCCGCAAAGTGAATTTGCCATCATATACAATGCGCAAGGGCAAAAAGTCATGTCGTGTGAGCGGCAACGGATATCCACGACCGGATTGGAAAGTGGTGTATATTTCGTGAAAACTGCCACCGGCTCACTCAAATTCATAAAATGAGCGGACTTATTCGCACACATATATTGAATTTTTGCAAAAAGGATCCAATAATTAATTTAACATAACTTTGTATAACTTCTGCTGGAGCTGTTGTGTTGAGAAACATGACAGCTTTTTTTGCGCCTGTCTGTCGGATTGACTGCCGGGCGTGGCGACTGAATGGTTAGTGCTGATATTCAGCGTTTTATGAAATTGCAATAGCCGTCGGGCCACGGCGCGCCATGTCTCGACGCGCATGGCGAAATCATAATTTACATTCCCTCAATGTGGCATAATCATGGCTTTGCGGGGTTGCGCTATCGCAACCATTTGCCCGTGTCTTCAATGGACATGCCACGTCGTGAGGCATAATCGCGACGTTGGTCGTCACCTATTGCGCCAACCATGAAGTAGCGGCTCTGCGGGTGTGACATAATAAACCCGCAAGTGCTGGAGGCCGGCGACATTGCTCCGTTTTCGGTAAGTTGTATGCCTGTCGGAGCAAGTGGCATGAGTCGTTCAACTTGGAATATCAAACTTTGGTCGGGCAATGACGGATAACCTATTGCCGGACGAATACCAAGGCATTCGCCATCGGTGCAGTATCCCCAATATTGCTTGGCAACAAGCCGATGCAAAAATTCGGTTGCCGCTTCGGCAAGGCGGTCGGCAACGGTTTGCAGCAATAATGCCCGGTAATCGTTGCCTGCTTTTTTGTATTTATCCACTATCTGCTCTATTTCACACCCCGATGTCACAGCAAAGGTGCCTATGTAATCATCTTGCGGGGCAATGAAATCGGCGAGCGACAAAGTGCAACTTCCCCCGCCTTCGATATGCTGCTGCCGCAATGTGGGTATACGAACTGTATTGTCGATAATAATGTCATCTCCCTCGGCGAAGGCATTCCATAATCCTATGCGGGCTTTTATGCTATTGTTTGCGTTGTGCTTGAGATATTGAATAGCTTCAACGGCGTCATGCTGTAACTTTGCAGCCTCGTCCCCAGAATCCTTGCCGATGAGCTGCCAAGCCTTAAAGAAAGGCTTCCAGTTGATGAGCCGAGCCGCTTCTTCGACAGTGATGGAAATGTCGGTAATACCCATCGTGGCAGGCTTTGTCGGGGCAAAATCAAGTTTCAGCCGCCGGTTGCGAGCCTCGGAAAGGGGAATGAGGTCTTTTGCCGACTCATATTCTGACTTCAGCTTGGCTTGTTTTGCTTTCAGCAGGCTGATATAGTCATCATGGTCGGCGGCAAGCAAACGGCTTGCCACTACAGGCATGGCTGCAGCATCGCGGGTGTGAACCACGGCACCATGATATTCGGGCGCAATCTTCACAGCCGTGTGCAGTTCCGATGTAGTTGCCCCTCCCACCATAAGCGGAATATCCAGCCCACGTTCTTCCATCAATCGTGCCACACGGCACATTTCATCGAGCGACGGTGTTATCAGTCCGCTCAAGGCCACAATATCGGCGTTATGCTCGATGGCAGCCTTTACAATTTCCTCTCCCGGCACCATCACTCCAAGGTCGGTTACTTCAAAGCCGTTGCAGCGCATCACCACCGATACTATGTTTTTCCCGATGTCGTGCACATCGCCTTTTACCGTTGCTATTATCATGCGTCCCGCTTTGCCGCCACCCGTGTTGGAACGTTCGGCCTCGATGTGCGGGTTGAGCCATGCCACCGCTTGTTTCATGGCTCGGGCACTCTTTACGACCTGTGGCAGGAACATTTTCCCTTGTCCAAAAAGGTTGCCTACCGTGTCCATGCCATGCATCAACGGGCCATCTATCACCCCAAGTGCCGACCCTGTTTCGTTCATGGCAGCTTCGGCCACGGCATCTATGCCATCGGTAGAGCCGCGTACAATCATTCGCTCAAGCCGTTGTGAGGCAGTGGCCGACTTGTCTTCAAGTTCGGCCGCTTTGCCGTTATTGCCATTCTGTCGCTCCTTGATTTCGGCAGCAATCGCAATGAGCCTGTCGGTAGCTTCGGGCATGCGGTTGAATATGACATCTTCGATTGCATTGCGCAATGGGAGAGGAATCTCCTCGTATGGAATCATGGCGGCGGCATTCACAATGGCCATGTCAAGCCCACGTGCAATGGCGTGGTAGAGGAACACTGCGTGCATTGCCTCGCGCACATAATTGTTGCCACGGAACGAAAACGACAAGTTGCTCACACCGCCGCTTACTTTGGCTCCGGGCAAGTGGGTCTTTATCCACTCCACCGTGAGCAAGAAGTCGAGGGCATAATTGTTATGCTCCTCTATGCCCGTGGCAATGGCCAGAACATTCGGGTCGAAAATTATGTCGACAGGAGAGATGCCTGCAACCTCGGTAAGCAGGCGGTAGGCACGCCCGCATATTTCCGTGCGGCGGTTGAATGTGGTGGCTTGTCCTTTTTCATCGAATGCCATTACCACCATAGCCGCTCCCATGCTTTTGATGTGGCGGGCTTTTTCAATAAATTTTTCTTCTCCATCTTTCAGGCTGATGGAGTTGACTATCCCTTTCCCCTGCAATTCTTTGAGGGCGTCTTCGATTACGTCCCACTTTGACGAATCAATCATAACCGGCACACGTGCCACATCGGGGTCAGATGCCACAAGCCGCAAGAAATGCGCCATCTCCTTACGGGCATCGAGCATGGCATCGTCCATGTTCACGTCGATAACTTGTGCTCCATTTTCCACTTGGTTGCGTGCAATCGTCAGAGCTTCGTCATAGTTACCTTCGTTAATGAGGCGCAGGAACTTCCGACTTCCGGCCACGTTGCACCGTTCGCCAATGTTGACGAAATTGCGTTCAGGCATCACTTCCACCGTTTCTAACCCGGCAAGCACAAGATTTGGCTTGACGGTATGGGGCTTCGGCCGAGGTTCACCTTTTGCGGCAATTGCGGCAATTGCACGAATGTGTTCGGGTGTGGAGCCGCAGCAGCCGCCAATGATGTTGACGAGCCGGCGGTCGATGAACGGCTTTATGTGCAGTGCCATGCGTTCGGGTGTTTCATCATATTCTCCCATAGCGTTGGGCAGCCCGGCATTGGGATATGCGCCGACGGCAACATTGGAAATAGCCGCAAGCCGTGAGAGCCATTCAAGCATGCCTTCGGCACCGAACCCGCAATTGAGGCTCACGCATGCAACGCCGGCATGTGCTATCGATGCCATGAATGCTTCAAGTGTTTGCCCGCTAAGTGTACGTCCGCTCTCGGTAAGCGTGGCCGACACCATGACAGGAACCTTGATTCCTGTTTCTTGCATGGCCCGACTTGCAGCACACAGAGCCGCCTTGGCGTTTAGTGTGTCAAAAACGGTTTCAATCAATAGCATGTCGGCACCGCCTGCAATGAGCGATGATGCTTGGCATGTGTATGTCGACACAAGTTCGTCCCACGCCACATTGCGTGCAGCCGGGTCTTCGACCGAGGGCGAAATCGACAAGCTGCGATTGGTAGGGCCCATGCTGCCTGCCACCCACCGTTTAGCCCCGCCATGCGACAGGCTCCACTCGTCGGCTGTGGCGCGGGCCAGCCGGGCAGCCATGTAATTTATTTCCGGGACATAGTTTCCCAATCCGTAATCGGCGAGCGATACGGCATTGGCGTTGAAAGTGTCGGTTTCTATTATGTCGGCACCGGCATCGAGATATGCGCGGTGTATGTTTTTAATGACTTCGGGGCACGTCAGCACGAGCAGGTCGTTACAGCCTTTTAGCCTGTAATCCCAACCGGCAAACCGGCTTCCTCTAAAGTCGTCTTCGGAAAGCGCTTGCCGTTGTATCATTGTCCCCATCGCTCCGTCGAGCACAACGATTCTCCGGTTCATGATTTCAAGCAAGTCGGCTCCGCGGTCATATTTTTTATTATCAATCATAAATATGTGCTATTTAAAGAACAAATTTAACTAAAAAATGGTGTTTTCTCACAATCGTAAACATGATTTTTGGCGGTATTTTGGCACCGGATTAAATTTAACCCCTAAATCGTCATAAAATCTAATGACTGATTTGAGTTAAATATATTTTGAGCCGGTGGTGGTGCAGGACGCCTCCCCCCATGCAAGCCCATAGTTGTGGCCGGTATTGCCGACAGCTGTAATTTTGAGTGAAATTTAAGCAGGCTTTGAACCTGATTGGAGAAATAATGTGTTAACTTTGTGCTGCATATACCACATTGCCTACCAATGAATATTCTGTTTGTATTTTGGAAAATGCTTAATCCCACGACAGGTGGGATAGAACGTGTCACCGACTTGCTGTGTCGTAAATTCATGCAACGCGGCCATCGGGTGTGGTATTTGAACAGCCCCGACGACAAGAGCCCAGAGTATGATTATCCGGCATCGGTATCCTTGTTTCCACGTTCCCGCAAGTGGCAAGAACCCGAATGCCCGGAAAATATAGACTATTACAACAAGTTTCTCAAGGATAAAAACATAGATGTTGTAATAATTCAAGACCTGAATTATTTTCAAGACATTATAACCCATGGCACGCCCCATGCCGGAACCAAAGTGATAACCGTGCTTCACAGCAACCCGTTGTACAGGTATAAAAACATATATAAGGCAGCCTTGTCGCAATGCCGCGATTGGAGGGCGGTGAAAAGGTTGCCGTGGGAATTGAAGTGGGCATACGAAAAGAGAAAGAAGGCTTTAAAGAAATACAGGACTGTTTATGCCGACACAATGGCCCACGTCGATGCGTTTTGTATGCTGTCGATGCATTATTTGCCTGAATTGTGCAGCGTTTATCATGGTGATACAGGCAAAGTTATTGCCATACCTGACCCTAACACTTATGAAGTGCAGGATGATGTGTGTATAAAACACAAAAAGAAGCAACTTCTATACGTAGGTCGTCTTGACCCGCTGCAAAAACGGGTTGACAGGGTGCTCAGTTTGTGGAAACGTGTGTATAAAGACTTTGAAGATTGGGAACTTATAATAGTGGGCGACGGCCCGCAGGCTGAAGAATTGAAGCGAATGGCATCCACACTCGACCGCGTCAGGTTTGCCGGGCGGCAAGATCCCGCGCCATATTACCGCGATGCAAGCATTTTGTGCCTCACAAGCGATTATGAAGGTTGGGCAATGGTATTGCCCGAAGCCATGACTTTCGGCACCGTCCCGGTTTTGTTTGATTCTTATTGTGCCGCAGCCGAATTGGTTATAGATAATGAGACGGGAATGCTCGTGAAGCCTTTTTCGATGAAGCAATTTGAGAGGAGGTTGCGACTGTTGATGTCCGACGACACATTGCGCCGGCAAATGTCGCATAATGGCATGAAGCATATAGGGCAATTTGATATCGACAGCATTGCCGACCTTTGGGAATCGCTTTTCAAGCGGCTTTCAAAGCGGCATTGATTGCCTCTTATTTTAGTCCGAACCGTCGGACAAGTGTACGCATCGACGGGCAGAACATGTACATGAGCAGGAAAGTGCCGGCGGCATAGGCCGATACGGCGGCAAAGGCAAATCCCAACCAGTTCCACACCGAGGCTGCCGGATTGAACATGTCGGCAGGGAGCAGGCAATAGACCAAGATGCCCGGCACGGCAATCAGTGCCAAGTGCTTCAAGTACCCGGCTACAAACAGACGGTAAGGCAACCGGAATCCGCTGCGGTAAAGGTAGAACGGTTTCCATGCCACCACTATTACCGTCATGCTCACCACGCTGCCAAGCAGCACACCCGGCAATCCCCACAGGCTGCCGCCTATTATGGCAACGGCAAGGCTGATGACCGACTCGGCAACCGGTGCCCACACGTCGGCAAAAAGCCCGTAGGCAAACATGAACTGGTCTACGGCACTGCGAGTGAGGGAGATGAACATGTTAATGATAATCAGCACCAAAACCACGTTGGGCAGCAGGTATTCATCGCCAAGCCACAGCGAGATGAACGGGTGGGCAAGTTGCAGCAGTGCAAACGACAAGACTCCCGCCACGAAGAATTGCAAGCCCTGCAATTCCCAAAAGACGTGTACGATGCGCTTGCGGTCGCCCTCGGCCACAAGGTTGCCCACACCGGCGTTGGTGCTGCCGAGCAGGTTGTTGACAAGTATCGTCAGCTTGGCAACAATGAGGGTGTAGTTGCCATAATAAGCCACCACCTTTAGCGACACAAACATGTAGATGATGAGCGGCGTAGCCTGTGACTGCACGAACGCCCCTATTTTATGCGCCAGCAGTTGCCACGACTTGCGCATTATCTCGGGGTACTTTTTCAGCAATTTGCGCCCTTCGGCCTTGTTGCTCTTCAGCCACGGATAAGTCTTGTTGATGCGGTAATTGAGGAAAACCGAATAGGCTATCCCTGTCACAAGGTCGATTGCGACCCATGCGTAATAGTTGCTCCAATAGTATGCCGCTGCCATTTGCACGAGCGTCTTGACTATCATGGTTGTCTGCGAGCAGATGGAAATGACGTAGTTGCGCTGGTCGGCGGCAAGTAGCGTCTGCCGGTAATTGGTGAAGTAGGTGAGCAGCGACGATGCCAGATAGGAGAAGAATGCAAAATATATGAGCGAGAAAGGGAAACCCGTGTCGGGGTATATTACCGGCAGGAAACAGGCGAGAACGATGCCTCCACCCATTATCACGAATCCCACCATGCGGTAAATGTAGCCGAGTACCGATATTATCTCGGTGATGCTTTGGCGGTCGCCCTCATAGATTGGCTTGTAGAGCACAAAGCCTATTGCCGACACAATTCCCATTTCGGCTATGTCGAGGAATTTGAGCAGGTTGCCAATGGTGCCGGTGAATCCCATGAAGTCGGCACCGAGCATGTCGAGGAACAACTTGCGGGAAAAGAACGACACGATTAGCACGGCAAAGTAAAAAATTACATTAACCCGTGCGTTCAGCAACGATTTCTTCACCCTTGATTCCCTTGCCATAACTTCTTTTTTCGTTATTTTATATCCGCTATCACCCCGTTCGTATGTGGGGGCATCAAAATGCGATTTTGCTCCCTGTAGAGACGCGATTAATCGCGTCTCTACAGTTTGTGTTTTGTAAAATGCTGAATATCAATACGGTTGTATTAACAATCCAATTGTAGAGACGCAAAATTTTGCGTCTCTACTGCCACAATGCCATAATCTGCTACATTCTTTACGAATGTAGCAGATTTCGGGCAATCGTGTATTCCCTTTATGCCGTGTAAAATTACACCTTTCGCCCGAAGTATGCAACCCGCCCCAACAGAAATCTTGCCCGCTGCAAGGGTGTGGGAGTTTGATGGGTGCTTATAAAATGAATGAAAAATGGAACAATAAAAATGAGTTTGTTTTGCATGGTTTGGTGAAATTGGCTAATTGTTAGTCAATTTTTCCGATAACTGATACAGTATTGGCAAATAATGCTAAATTTGTATCAAGCAAAAAAAAGTTAGATAATGAAATGCGTAACTAATAAAATTATAATAGTGCTTGCTTTGTTTTTGTTGTCGTCGACGGCAGCAGCGAGCCAGACTGTCATAACACTCGACTCATGCCGGAGCATGGCATTGCAAAACAACAAGCAAATACAGATAGCGAGAGAACAGCAGCGCGGGGCAAGCTACAGCCGCAAGGCTGCGCGTGCCGCTTATCTGCCGTCGTTGGATGCCAGCGGCATGTATATTTATAACCAGAAAGAAATATCGTTGCTCGAAAGCGACCAGATGCTGCCGACGATGAGTTTCAATGCACAGACAGGTTCATACGGCTACAACCTTGTGACAGGGCCAAACGGAGTGCCGGTAACCGTCGGCGGCCAACCGATACCGTCGACCGTGGCCATGATTCCCAAGAGTGCGATGACATTTGACATTCACAATGTGTTTGCCGGTGCCGTCACGTTGACCCAGCCTATTTACATGGGGGGTAAAATCAGAGCCATGAATGAGATGACACGATATGCCGAACAGCTTGCCGCAGCAAGCCACAACACGGCTGCCGCCGGTGTGATATGCAATGTCGATGCGGCCTACTGGCAAGTGGTTTCGCTTAAAGCCAAACATAGCCTTGCAACAAGTTATGTCAACCTGCTCGACACGCTCAGCCGCAATGTCAATGCGCTGTATGCCGAGGGGATGGCGACACGCGCCGACCAATTAAGCGTGGCGGTGAAACTTAACGAGGCTAATGTGGACTTGGCCAAAGTGGAAAACGGGTTGTCGCTGGCACGGATGGCATTGGCTCAGGTGTGCGGAATGCCTCTCGACACGGTGTTTGTCCTTGCCGACGAAGACCGCGAGATAGAGATAGAGCAACTGCCCGCCCGCAGTTATGATATGGAGGAGGTTTACAGCCGCCGCAACGAATTGCAGTCGCTCGAGGCTGCCGTGAAAATATATGAGGCAAAAGCCAAGGTGGAACGTGCAGCGATGTTGCCCAACCTTGCCGTGATGGGGATGTACTCGATAACAAATCCCAACCTGTTCAACGGGTTTAACAAGGAGTTTGACGGCATGTTCAGTGTGGGGGCAGTGCTTAAAATTCCCTTGTGGCACTGGGGCGGAAACTACAACAAATACCGCAGTGCCAAAAGTGAAAGCGTGGTGCGCCGATTGCAGCTTGAAGAAGCCCGCGAGAAAGTGGAATTGCAGGTGAGCCAAGCGTCATTCAAGGCTAACGAGGCAATAAAGACCTACACGATGACTCGCTCAAACGTTGCAAACGCCGAAGAAAACCTGCGGCAGGCTCAAATAGGATTCAGTGAAGGTGTATTGACTGCCGATGATGTGATGACGGCGCAAACGGCTTGGCTGAAGGCCAACAGCGAAAACATAGACGCACAGATCGATGTGAAACTGTGCGACGTCTACCTGTCGCAAGCATTGGGAACGCTTGTTCCAACTCAAATTGTTGAATAATCAAGAAAAAAACACGCTAATATGGACAACATAGAAGTAAAAAAGAAAGACCGCACGCTGCTCGTGGGGTTAGCAATTGTAATTGTGATTATGGTGTGCTTGTGCATTGCCGGTATTTTCCTTGTCAATCCTCCCGAAGAAACCGTGCAGGGGCAGGTGGAAGCTACCAATGTGCGCATATCGGGTAAACTGCCGGGACGCATCGTGGCGTTCTATGTCGAAGAAGGCCAGCACGTGAAGAAAGGGGATACTCTTGCTTATATCCACTCTTCGACTGTCGATGCCAAGTTGTATCAGGCGCAAGCCATAGAGCAAGCCGCATCGGCGCAGAACCGCAAAGCCGAGGCGGGAACCCGCAGCCAAATAATATCGGGAGCATACGACTTGTGGCAACAAGCCGTGGCTGCCGAATCGATACACAAGAAAACTTATGAACGCGTGGAAAACCTGTTCAAGCAGGGGGTGGTGTCGGAGCAGAAACGCGACGAGGCCCGTGCAGCATACGATGCTGCCGTAGCTCAGGCCAGTGCGGCAAAGTCGCAATATGAGCTTGCCTTGGAAGGTGCGCAAGCCGAAGACAAAGCTGCCGCCCGGGCTCAGCAACAGGCTGCGCGAGGCACGGTAATGGAAGTGGAATCGATGCTTGAAGACCGCTATCTGACTGCGCCGTGCGACGGCGAAATAACTGATATTTTCCCGCACATAGGCGAGTTGGTGGGTACGGGTACGCCCATTATGAACGTTATGCGGAATGACGACCGTTGGGTGACATTCAACGTGCGCGAAGAACTGCTCAACAAACTTACCATGGGAAAAGAAATCGAAGTCATGATTCCTGCCCTCGGCAAAAAAGAAACGACCTTAAAGATATTCTATATCAAGGATATGGGTAGCTATGCAGTGTGGAATGCGACTAAGGCTTCGGGGCAATATGACAGCAAGACGTTCCAAGTAAAGGCACGTCCGGTCGAGCCTATCGAAAACCTGCGTCCGGGGATGTCGGTGATAATGCTCGATGCCAAGCAATATGAACAATGAAACAGCTTGTTAAGCTCATATATGCTTCAATAAGGCAGGGTTGCTTGTATGTAATGAGCCGCCCGTTGTTCCTTGTGTCGATTGTAGCAATCCCTCTCGTATCGGCGTTCTTGATGCTCAACCTCATGTCCGACGGGCTTGCAACCCGTGTTCCGGCAGCAATCGTGGACCTTGACGGATCGGAGTTGTCTCGCACCATCAGCGCCAATATCGATGCAATGCAGACGACCGACATAGTGATGACGTGCAAGAGCTTCACCGAGGCTCGCGAGGCGGTGCAAAGCGGCAAGATAGTGGGGTTCTTCCTGATTCCCGAGGATTTTTCAAGCAAGGCCATTGCCGGGCGTACCCCCGAAATTTCTTATTACACCAATTATGCGTATGTTGTTCCGGCATCGTTGATGTACAAGGGATTCAAGACCATCTCGGTGCTGTCGAACGGAGCCTTGGTGAAAGCCACACTCACATCGGCCGGTTTGCCCGACGGAAGTGTGTCGTCGCTGTTGCAGCCTGTCGTTGCCCACATGCACACGATAGGAAACCCGTGGATGAGCTACCCGGTGTATATGAGCAATTCGTTCATTCCCGGCATATTGGCATTGATGGTAATGATAGTGACCGTTTTCAGCATAACCGATGAGATAAAACGAGGCACGTCGCCCGCATGGCTCGACAGCTGCGGTGGGTCGATGGTGGTGGCATTGCTTGGCCGGCTTGCCCCGCAAACACTGTTGTTTACACTCACGGGGTGGATTATACAGCTTTCCATTTTCGGGTGGCTCGATTTCCCGTTGCATTGTCACATCGCAGTGATGATGACGGCAATGTTGTTGCTGGTGATGGCGTGCCAAGGGTTTGCAGTGCTTGTGTGCGGCATCACTCCAAACATGCGCATCGCATTGAGCGTGTGTTCATTGCTGAGCGTGTTGTCTTTCTCCATAGGAGGGTTCACCATTCCGGTGGAAGACATGTATGGCTGGGTGGCCATAATCAGTTACATTCTGCCAATCAGGTATTATTTCCTGATATATATCGACCAAGCGCTTAACGGCATCGATTTTTACTATTCGCGCCTATACTTCGTGGCTTTGCTGATATTTGTGTTGCTGTCGTTTGTGCCATTGCTTAACTTGAAGCGAATGTGCAGGCGACCGGTTTACATACCATAGCGAAAAGAAGAAAATATGACAATGATTAATAAAATATGGCATTCGGTGTGCTGCATCTTCAAAGTATGTAAGCGTGAATTCCACCTTACGTTCCGCGACATGGGGGTGGTGCTGTTTTTCTTGGCACTGCCCACGGTATACCCCATATTGTATGCACTTATTTACAACCCCGAATATGTGCGTGATGTGCCCGCGGTAGTGGTTGACGATTGTCGTTCCGAGACAACAAGAGAATATACCCGCAGGCTCGATGCTTCGCAATACGTGAAAATAGCCGGGTATGCCGCCAATATGCAGGAAGCACGGCAAGCCATGGCACAAAAAGAGTGCTACGCCATAGTGTATTTTCCGCGCGATTTCGAGGAGTGCCTCGGACGTGGCGAAACGGCTCACCTGTCGATGTATTGCGACATGAGTATGTTGTTGCGATACAAAAGCATATTGATGGCGCAAACCGATGTCACCGCGAGCATTAGTGCCGACATTCAAGCCGATGTGATGCAGATTGCTGCCATGCAAGGGTTGTCGATGGGCGGTGCTGTCCCGACGGTGAAAAGCACCTCGGTGCCAATGGGGAACACATCGATGGGCATAGCTTCGGCGTTGTTGCCGGGTATTCTTGTATTGATTCTGCAACAAAGTTTGGTGCTCGGCATCTGTATGCTTGCAGCCGGGGGGCGTGAGCGGGCAAGACTTAATGGCGGCATCGACCCGATGGCAATACGGGCCGGAACTGCATGTACCATGATAGGCAAGGCGTTGTGCTATTTTGTGATTTACATCGTGCCTACGATTTACATTCTCAAATATGTGCCAATGTTCTTCTCATTTCCACAGAACGGGCATTCTCTCGACATCATGATTTTCATGATACCGTTCCTGCTTTCAACTATATTCATGGGAATGGTGATACAGCGGTTCATACATGAGCGTGAGACGGTGTTCCTGCTGTTTGTTTTCTCTTCGGTCTTGTTCTTGTTCCTTTCGGGACTTTCATGGCCTCGATACGGCATGAGTCCATTATGGACAGTAATCGGAGATTGTTTCCCGTCGACATGGGCGGTAAACGGATATGTGGCCATGAAGAGCAACGGGGCCGAACTGTGGCAAGTTGCGCACCCGTATGCAATGTTGTGGGTACAGACTGTGGTTTATTTTGTCATAGCATGGGTCGTCGGCCGCTATGCCACACCCCGCACGACTGCGATAAAGCACTCTTAATATACACAATCGCTACAGCGCGCACTGCGCGGCAACCAAGTTCCCGGGCCGAAGGAAGCGTTTTGTGAAATAAGCGTAACGGGCGAGGCTTGCATGAATCTGTGTTGGAAATATTTTGTAACTTTGCTTGTTGATAATAAAAGCGACAAATGGCAGAAGAAACGACAGGACAAAAAAACGATGACGCACTCGATGGTAGCGGATTGGGAGAATACAACAACCTTGTGACCCTTGAGTCGCTTGAGCATGTGCGCTTGCGGCCGGGTATGTATATAGGCCGGCTTGGTGACGGCTCCCAGCCCGACGACGGCATATATGTGTTGTTTAAGGAAGTGATGGATAACGCTGTCGACGAGCACCTTGCAGGCCATGGAAACGTGATTGACGTGACTCTTGCCGACAACACTGTTACCATTCGCGACCACGGCCGCGGCATTCCGCTTGCCGACGTGGTAAATGCCGCATCGAAGATGAATACGAGCGGGAAGTTTGACAACAGCAACTACAAGGGTTCGGTGGGATTGAACGGTGTGGGACTGAAAGCCACTAATGCCTTGTCGGAGTTCCTTGAGGTACAGTCGTTTCGTGACGGCAAGACGGCACGAGCCCGCTTCGAGCGCGGCAAGCTCGTGGAAGAAAGCGGAATAGTCGATGCTCCCGAAGGGTGCGACAACGGCACGTCGATTCGTTTCAAGCCCGATGCCGAGCTGTTCAAGAACTTCAATTTCAACGAAGACTACATCGAGCCGATGGTCAAGAACTATTCTTACCTCAACACGGGGCTGACCATCATGTACAACGGCAAGAAGTATCGTTCCACTCACGGCCTTGCCGACCTCGTTAACGACTACATGACCAACGAGCCGCTTTACCCGCTCATACACTTCAAGGACACCGATATCGAGGTGGTGTTGACGCACACTTCGCAATATGGCGAAGAGTTCTACTCGTTTGTCAACGGGCAGCATACCACGCAGGGAGGAACTCACCAGTCGGCCTTCCGCGAAGCACTGTCGCGCACCATCAAGGAATTCTACAACAAGAATTTTGAGTACAACGACATACGCAACGGCATGGTGGCGGCCATCAGCATCAAGGTGATAGAGCCTATATTCGAGTCGCAGACAAAAATAAAACTTGGCAGTACCGTGATGTATGAGGGTGGTCCCACCATCTACAAGTTCATCAACGACTACATAAAAAAGGAACTCGACAATTACCTGCACAAGACTCCCGATGTGGCCGAGGCCATGCTGAAGAAGATTGTGGCATCGGAACGCGAGCGCAAGGCCATGGCAGGTGTGGCAAAACAGGCCCGGGAGAATGCCAAGAAGGTGGCACTGCACAACCGCAAGTTGCGCGACTGCCGGGTGCACTTCAACGACCCCAAGGGTGACCGCCGCGACGAAACCATGATTTTCGTCACCGAGGGCGACTCGGCAAGCGGTTCGATTACAAAGATACGCGACGTGGAGACGCAGGCCGTGTTCTCGCTGCGCGGCAAGCCGCTCAATTCCTATGGCATGCAGCAGCGTATAGTCTACAAGAACGAGGAGTTCAACCTGCTGCAAGCCGCCCTCAACATCGAGAACGGGCTTGACGGATTGCGATATAACAAAGTAATCATAGCCACTGATGCCGATGTTGACGGAATGCACATACGCCTGCTCATGATTACATTCCTGCTCCAGTTCTTCCCCGAACTGATAAAGACCGGCCACGTGTACATATTGCAAACACCGCTGTTCCGCGTGCGTAACAAGAAGGAGGCAAAGCGCAAACGCCGCAGCGGTAAGAAGGAGGCCGGGCAAGACAAGGTGGAAACCTATTACTGCTATACCGACGAGGAGCGCATCGCGGCAATCAACAAACTGGGCGACAATGCCGAGATAACCCGCTTCAAGGGGCTCGGGGAGATTTCCGACGACGAGTTCCGCGACTTCATAGGCCCCGACATGCGGCTCGACCGGGTAACGCTGCGCAAAGAAGATGCCGTGAAAGAAATGCTCGCATTCTATATGGGCAAGAACACCATGGAACGGCAAAATTTTATCATCGATAACCTTGTTCTTGAAGATGAAGAAGACATTACCAAGTGACACCGGCGCCGTGACCGAGGGACGGCGCATTGCATTGTTCCCCGGTTCGTTCGACCCGTTTACCGTTGGGCATGAGTCGATAGTGGAGCGTGCCCTGCCGCTGTTTGACGAGATAGTTGTCGCCATCGGTGTAAACTATAACAAGCTGACGCTTACGACCCTCGAAGAACGCGTTGCATGGATAAAAGGAATATTCCGTGACGAGCCGCGCGTCAAAGTGATTTCCTACGAAGGCCTCACGGTGGATGCCGCCCGGCAATGCGGCGCGACATTCATGTTGCGCGGCGTGCGCATGATACAAGACTTTGAGTATGAAAAGAACCTCGCCGAGGTGAACCGAGCCTTGTCGGGCATCGAAACGGTGCTGTTGTACACGCTGCCCGAGTACAGTCACATAAGTTCGAGCATAGTGCGCGAGCTCGTCAAGTATGGGCAAGACGTGTCGGCCTACCTGCCCCATAATTGCGACCCGAGTCTGATACCGCAAACGTGGAAAGTGAAATAGTTAATTTATTTTTTTGTTCAATGATTCGAGAATTTGGAGCGATGAAAAGAATATTATATGCAATGGCGCTTGTGGCAGTTGTGGCGATGATGCCGGCAAGCATGAGCGGCCAAAAGCAGTTGAAGAAATTGATGAATGCCGAGTTTGCCATATCCCAGTTTTATGTGGATTCGGTCAATGAAGACAAGTTGGTCGAAGATGCCATCAAGGGAATGCTCGAGCAGCTCGACCCGCACTCGTCGTACAGCACACCCGAGGAAACACGGGAACTTGAAGAACCGCTCGAAGGGGAGTTCAGCGGCATAGGCATACAATTCAACATGCAGCAAGACACGCTGTATGTCATTCAGACCATAGTGGGGGGACCTGCCGAACGTGTCGGCATGCTGGCTGGAGACCGCATCGTGCAGGTTGAAGACACTGTGATTGCCGGCATGAAAATGCGCAATACCCGCATCATGAAAATGCTTAGGGGAAAGAAGGGGTCAAAGGTGAATGTTATGGTGAAGCGGCGCGGGACTGCCGAGCTCATTCCGTTCCGCATCACACGCGACGACATACCGCTTTACAGCATCGACGCAACATATATGGCCGACCGTAATACGGGATATGTGAAGGTGAGCCGCTTCGGCAAGAAAACCGACGACGAGTTCAACAAGGCTCTTTCTGAATTGTCGGACAAGGGGATGACGCAACTCATAATAGACTTGACTAATAATGGCGGAGGATACCTTCAGACCGCCGTGGAACTGGCCAATACGTTTCTCGAACGCGGTAACGGCATAGTTTATACGCAAGGGAACAATTCTTCACGATATGATGCCAAAGCAAATGGTCGCGGCAAACTTGCCGACGATAAATTCAAAGTAGTGGTTATGGTCGACCAGTATTCGGCATCGGCGAGCGAGATTCTTGCCGGAGCATTGCAAGACTGGGACCGTGCCGTAATCGTCGGGCGCCGCACTTTCGGCAAGGGACTGGTGCAACGCCCGTTCCGTTTTGAAGACGGCTCTATGATACGCCTCACCGTGGCACGCTATTACACACCGTCGGGTCGTTGTATACAGAAGCCATATACTGCCGGCGACCGCGAAGGCTACGAGAAAGACATCTACAACCGTTTTCTTGACGGCGAACTTGCCAATGCCGACAGCATTCACCTGCCCGATTCGCTCAAATACAGCACATTGAAGTCGAGAAGGGTGATTTATGGCGGTGGCGGCATTATGCCCGATGTGTTTGTTCCTCTCGACACCACCGAGTTCAGCGACTATTACCGCGACCTTGTGGCTCGCGGCACCATCAACCAGTATGTAATCGATTATGTAGACAAGCACCGCAAGGAGCTTGCGGCACGATATGCAACTGTAGCCGACTATGACCGGAGCTTTGTTGTCGATAGCACCATGTTGCACGACTTGAAATTGTCCGGAATGCGCGACAGCATAGAATTTGATTCGGTTCAATACGTGCGCAGCAAGGCATTGATTGCCGATGTAGTCAAGGCATTGATAGCTCGCGATGTTTATGCCGACGTAAGTGCCTACAACATGGTTATTAATCACCGTGACCCGATATTTAAGGAGGCGTTGAGGGTGATAAACGATGATGCCCGGTATCGTGAATTACTGTCGGGCTCTCGCCGCAAAAGTGACGATTGACGGTGAAAACACTAAAAACTGTATTCAAGGTATTGAAAAATTGAGGGGTTAGTAGTAATTTTGCGCCCGAAATTTAAAAGAGACCATTTATGAAAGTAGCAATCGTAGGTGCCAGCGGTGCCGTTGGCCAAGAGTTTCTTCGTGTACTTGCCGAGCAGAAATTTCCGGTAGACGAGTTGTTGTTGTTTGGCTCGAGCCGCAGTGCAGGCCGCAAATATGCATTTGGCGGCAAAGAAATAGAAGTGCGCGAGCTTAAGCATAACGACGACTTTAAAGGTGTGGACATTGCGTTCACTTCGGCCGGGGCCGGCACGTCGCGTGAGTTTGCCGACACTATTACGAAGTATGGTGCTTTGATGATTGACAACTCCAGCGCATTTCGCATGGATAGCGATGTCCCATTGGTGGTGCCCGAGGTGAACGGTGATGATGCGTTCAATACCCCGCGCAATATCATAGCCAATCCTAATTGTACTACCATACAGATGGTGGTGGCATTGAAGCCTATAAATGACTTGTCGAAAATAAAACGTGTGCATGTGGCTACATACCAAGCAGCCAGCGGTGCCGGTGCGGCCGCAATGGATGAACTTGTAAAACAATATGCCGACATAGCGCAAGGCAAGGAACCGGTAGTGGAAAAATTTGCTTATCAGCTTGCCTATAATGTAATACCACACATCGATGTATTCCAAGACAACGGTTATACCAAGGAAGAGATGAAGATGTTCAATGAGACGCGCAAAATCATGCACGAGCCTGAATTGAGTGTCAGTGCAATGTGTGTGCGTGTCCCGGTCATGCGGGCGCATAGCGAGGCCGTTTGGGTGGAAACCGAGCGGGCTGTTTCTCCGGAAGAGGCGCGTGAGGCATTCAACAAGGCCGAAGGTGTGGTGGTAGTAGACAATCCTGCCGAGAAGCAGTACCCCATGCCGTTGTTTGTTGCAGGGAAGGATCCTGTTTACGTGGGACGCATACGCAAAGACCTTGCCAATGACAAGGGACTTAGTTTCTGGATTGTAGGCGATCAAATCAAGAAAGGGGCGGCATTAAATGCGGTGCAGATTGCACAGTATATCATTGCCCATAAAAAATAATTCCGAGAAAGGAATCTTATAATCACAAATTATTGCGGAAAGGGCTGTATCACCGTGAAAGGGGGTGCAGCCTGTTTCTGTTTTTGTGGAAATCAGGTGTTAAGCCAAGTGTGGCAGCTCCGCAGCCATCGCTATATTTGCTCTACAACCGTGTTTTCGTATTGCCCCGTTATTATTTGGACGGTGGAAGAATAAAAAAAAGCTGTTTCCCTCATAATCGAGGAAAGCAGCCTCAAACTTTTTTATTTGCTAATGTTGTATGTGAGGTAAAATTACTTTACTTCAGCAGCAACAGTGTCGGTAGCAGCGGTATCAGTAGCAGCAGTGTCAACAACAGCAGCAGAGTCAACAGTTGCTTCAACAGTTGTGCTATCGGTAGCAGTAGTTTCAGTAGTAGCTGAACCACCGCAAGAGAACAATGATACGCTAAATACAACAGCAAACAATAAAACTAACTTTTTCATTTCCTTGAATTTTTAATAATAAAACAATTTTTTTATGCTTCAAAAACGATGCAAAGTTACTACTTAAATTTTATTTGCAAATATTTTTTTGAAAAAAATCACTCGGTAAATATAAAAAAATATGTTTTATAACTGTTTTTTATAACACAAGACAATGCAAGCGGCTGATATATAGCATGTTGCGAGATTGTTAAATAAAATTGATATTTCATAACATTTTGGCAATGTTTTGTTATGAAATGTCATGACAGACATGACTTTTTGGCGGGAATCTTTATCCCAAATCGGTCATTAGATTTTCAGAACAAATTTTGCGGTTTAATGACCGTTTGGGATTCATCGAGTGTGAGAGTGGGGGGCGTGTGTAGAAGTGCGGCAATTGTGTTTAGTGTGGAAGCTCCGCAGGCATCAGTGTATTTGCGCGGCGGTCCACGTCTATGCGCATGGTAATGTTGAGATTTTTTTTAAATATTGCCGGAATGGAGTAATTTTGTATCGGTATTTATTGAAAAGGAATGATTGACAAGACTATCTCGGATTTATACACGGTGCAATTTCACACGCTTGGTTGCAAACTTAATTTTTCGGAGAGCGCAACTATGGAAAAGTTGCTTTCGGGGCATGGTATAAGGCGTGCCGCACCGGGTGAAAATCCCGATATATGTGTGGTGAACACGTGCAGTGTCACAGAACTTGCCGACAAGAAGTGCCGTCAGGCAATACGAAAACTAATAAAGAGCTACCCGGGCGCATTGGTGATAGTGACCGGTTGCTATGCGCAGCTCAAGAGTAGCGAAGTGGCCGGTATCGACGGTGTGGATATAGTGTTGGGCAGTGATAAGAAAAATGATATAGTGCAGTATATCGAACGCTGGAAGCGCTCACGCGCGCAACAGCAGGTTGACGTGCACGGATTCAGGGAGCTCACCGACTTTTGTCCGTCTTGTTCACGCGGCGACCGCACTCGCTATTTCCTAAAGGTGCAAGACGGGTGCGATTACTTTTGCACCTATTGCACCATACCTTTTGCACGCGGCCGCAGCCGCAGCGGTACAATCGAGATGTTGACAAGGCAGGCTCGCGACGTGGCGGCCGAAGGGGGCAGGGAGATTGTGATAACAGGTGTGAACATCGGTGACTTTGGTAAGAACACAGGAGAGAAATTCATAGATCTCGTCAAAGCCCTTGACGCGGTTGAGGGGATAGAGCGTTACCGCATCTCGTCGATAGAGCCCGACTTGCTCGATGATGAAATAATAGATTATGTCGCAACTTCTCGCAGGTTCATGCCACATTTCCACATACCGCTGCAAAGTGGGAGCGATGAGGTGTTGCGCCTTATGCACCGCCATTACGACACGGCACTGTATGCCCGTAAAATCGAGAAGATACGTGAAGCCATCCCACACGCATTCATTGGTGTAGACTTGATAGTGGGGGCGAGAGGGGAAACTCAGGAATTGTTTGAACAGTCGCGCCGGTTTGTCGAGTCGCTCGACGTGTCGCGCCTGCACGTGTTTCCCTATTCTGAACGTCCCGGCACGGTGGCCCTACGCATCGACCATGTTGTAGACAAGCATGAAAAAGAGGAGCGCGTGGAGCAAATGTTGCGTTTGTCCGATGAGAAATTACGCCGGTTTACGTCTCGATTCACAGGTACGCGCCGGCCGGTATTGCTTGAGCACCCACGGCGAGGCAGTAATGTCATGCACGGGTTCACCGATAATTATTTGCGTGTAGAAGTGCCAAGCGACCCGTCGCTTGCCAATAAGATAGTGCCTGTCGAGCTTGGCGGTATTAGCGATGACGTGGAAACTGTGAATGGAATAATATAAATCACAATTCGGTTATGGGTAAACGTAACTATAACAAAATATTGTATTTCCCGCTCGATGCATTGTTGCACTCGATGGCACTGTTGCCGTTGAGGGTGCTTTATGTGCTTTCGGATTTCATTTATGTGCTTGTATATCGCATTGTGGGTTACAGGCGAAAAATCGTGAGGCGAAATCTTGAAGAGTCGTTTCCGGCGAAGAGCAAGAAAGAGATAGATACCATGGAAAAGGGTTTTTATCATTTCTTTGCCGATTATTTCGTGGAAACAGTGAAGTTGCTGCATGTGAGCGACAAAGAGATGCGCCGGCGCATAGTGTTCCATGACGTGGATATTATCGACCGTTACTTCGACGAGGGGCGTTCCATGCTGATATATGCAGCGCATTATGGTAACTGGGAGTGGTTGCAGTCGGTAACGTTATGGTCGAGGCATAAAGCAGGTGATGTCATATTCGGTAATGTGTACCGTCCGTTAAAAAACGAGTGGTTCGATGCATTCTTTTTGAAAATACGCAATCGTTTCAATACCGTCTGCCACCCTAAGAAGACGGTTATCCGCGACTTGGTGAGGTTGCGGCGCGACGGGTTATTGTCGATAACCGGTTTCATGAGCGACCAGCACCCGTCTCTCAACGAGAGCGACCATGTGATTCGGTTCCTGAATCACGACACAGCCATTATCACCGGCAGTGAGCAGTTGGCCCGCAAATTGAACTATGTGGTGCTGTATTTTGAATTGAAACGGCGCAAACGTGGATATTATGACTGTCACATAAGGTTGATAACCGATGATGTGAAATCGTGGCCCGAATATGCCGTGAGCGATGAATATGCCCGTCGTCTCGAAGCGCAAATCAACGAGAATCCATCCCTATGGTTATGGACTCACGACAGGTGGAAACATAAAGTGAAACCTGCGCCGGTGGCGCAAAACAGCGAAGATAATCATGAATAAGAGTACGGCTGTCATAATAATGAATTGGAACGGAGAGAAATTGCTAAGGCAATTCTTGCCGTCGGTGTGCAGGAACACTAATCACGACATTGCCGACGTGGTGGTGGCCGACAATGGCAGCACCGACAATTCGTTGCAATTGCTTGCCGAAGAGTTCAAGCAGGTGAAAGTGTTGTCATTCAGCGAGAACTACGGGTATGCCGGGGGGTATAACGAGGCGATAAGCCGGCTGCGCGAGTATAAGTATGCCGTGTTGTTGAACAGTGATGTAGAAGTTACCGAAGGCTGGATAGAGCCCGTGGTGGAATATATGCAGCAACACGAAGATGTCATGGCGTGCCAGCCGAAAATTTTGTCTTATACCGACCGGCATCGTTTTGAATATGCCGGGGCTGCCGGTGGCTTTATCGATTGCCATGGTTACCCGTATTGCAGGGGGCGCATCTTCGACAGTATTGAAGATGACCATGGGCAGTATGACGGCATTCCGGCCGATGTGTTTTGGGCTTCAGGGGCAGCGATGTTTGTCCGTACCGAAAATTATTTGCAACTTGGCGGCCTCGACAGGTTGTTTTTTGCACACATGGAAGAAATCGACTTGTGTTGGCGCATGCATCTTGCCGGAGGGCGGGTTGTCACTGTCCCTCAGAGTGTGGTGTACCACTTGGGTGGAGGGAGCCTGCCTGCAAGCAATCCGCGCAAGACTTATTTGAACTTCCGCAACAACCTGCTGCTGATGTATAAGAATATGCCTGTCGCTGCCGGACGTAGAATGCTGTTTGTGAGGAGGCTGTATGATGCGCTGGCATTTTGCATGTTTGTGGCAAAATTGCAGTGGGGGAATGCCCGTGCCGTGCTTAAGGCACACCGTGATTACAGGACCATGAAACGCAACTACACTGATTTTCCCAAGGAAAATTTGCTCGGTTCAACACCCGGGAGCGATTGCAACATCATATTGGATTATTATTTGCGCGGCCGCCGCAAGTTCTGAATGGGAAACATGTTGCATAACATGTGTAGAGCAAGTGTGTAGCAATAACAGTGTAGTTGTGCATAAATATAAGTTTTATGCCGCCTTGTTGTGACGATGTTTAAGAAAAATGGCATTAAATGTTTGTGATTGGTGTCAATGTCGCAGTGTAAGGCATAAATTATTTTGTTTTTGATTACATAAAGAGTATATTTGCATTGCATTTGCATTGAAGTGTAGGAACCGTTGCAAATGTAGTGTGTAATTATTATGCAATAAAAACAATAAAAATATGCTGGATAATACAGATATAAAAGTTCTTGACGACGTGGTTGTGCGCTTTTCGGGCGACTCGGGCGACGGAATGCAGCTGGCAGGCAATATTTTCTCGAATGTCTCGGCCGGCGTGGGCAACCAGATTTCCACTTTCCCCGACTATCCTGCCGACGTGCGTGCCCCGCAGGGATCGTTGGGCGGAGTTTCGGGTTTTCAGGTTCATATAGGCAAGGGGGTCTATACCCCCGGCGACAAGGCCGATGTGCTTGTGGCAATGAATCCCGCCGCGCTGAAGCAACATGCCAAGTTCCTCAAAGAGGGAGGAGTGGCCATAGTGGACATTGACTCGTTCAAGAAACGCGACCTTGAAAAGGCTCTGTTTGTCACCGACGACCCGTTTGCCGAATTGCAATTGAAGGCGCAAGTGGTGGAAGTGCCCATGACAACAATGGTGAAAGATGCGCTTGCCGATAGCGGACTTGACACACGTGCCATGACCAAGTGCAAGAATATGTTTGCACTGGGGCTTGTGTGCTGGCTGTTTGATCGTCCGCTTTCGAGCGCAAAGCACCTGCTGAAGAATAAGTTTGCCAAGAAGCCGGCCGTATATGAGGCAAATGCCAAGGTTATACAGGCAGGTTATGATTACGGACACAACATACATGCGTCGGTATCGACCTATCGTATAGAAAGCGAGAGCATACGTCCGGGGCGTTATACCGACGTTAACGGCAACACGGCAACGGCTTGGGGCTTGATTATGGCCTCGGAAAAGAGCGGCCGGCCGTTGTTCCTCGGCAGTTATCCCATAACCCCTGCCACCGACATACTTCAAGAGCTTGCCAAGCGCAAGGACCTTGGCGTGAAGGCCTGCCAGATGGAAGATGAAATAGCCGGTATCTGTTCGGCGATAGGTGCGGCGTTTGCCGGTGACCTTGCAGCCACCAGCACTTCGGGACCCGGCTTGTCACTAAAAAGCGAAGGCCTTGGCTTGGCAGTGATAACCGAATTGCCGCTTGTGGTGATTGACGTGCAGCGTGGCGGACCGTGTACGGGACTTCCCACCAAGACCGAACAGACCGATTTGCGTCAGGCACTGTATGGCCGTAACGGTGAGTCTCCGCTTGCCGTGGTAGCCGCAGCATCGCCAACCGATTGCTTCGACATGGCATTCGAGGCGGCGCGCATAGCCCTCACACACATGACTCCGGTGGTGTTGCTTACCGACGGATTCATTGCCAACGGTTCGTCGGCATGGCGCATTCCCGATTATGACGAATATCCCGAAATCAAGCCGCCGTTTGTCACGCCCGAGATGAAAGGCAAGTGGCATCCGTATCTGCGTAACGAGGAGAGCAAAGTGCGCTACTGGGCCGTTCCCGGCACCGAGGGATTCACCCACCGGGTGGGCGGACTCGAAAAGAGTTATGTGACAAGCGCCATTTCCACCGATCCGGCCAACCATGCCAAGATGGTGGAGGCACGCCGCAAGAAGATAGAGAACATCGCGCACGACATTCCTGCACTTGAGGTGATGGGTGACGCCGAAGCCGACACGCTGCTCGTGGGCTGGGGCGGAACTTACGGTCACCTGCTGTCGGCCGCCAACCAGCTGAATGCCGACGGGCGACGCGTGGCACTGGCCCACTTCAGGTATATCAATCCGCTGCCGTTGAACACGGGTGAGGTGTTGTCGCGATACAAGACCGTCATTGTGGCAGAGTTGAACAACGGGCAGTTTGCCGATTATCTGCAATCGCAATTCCCGGCAACCGCCATACGCCGCATCAACAAGGTTGAGGGGCAGCCGTTCCTTGTGCAAGAGATAACCGATGGTGTAATTAAAATCATGGAGGATTGACAGAAATGGAAGAGACAAAAACATATACGCAAAGTGATTACAAGAGCGACCAAGCCGTGCGTTGGTGTCCCGGTTGCGGCAACCATGCCGTGCTCAGTGAGTTGCACAAGGCAATGGCTCAATTGGGCATACCGCCGCATGAGATAGTGGTGGTGTCGGGTATCGGTTGCAGCTCGCGCCTGATATATTACATGAACACCTACGGGTTCCACACCATCCACGGGCGCGGTGCAGCCGTGGCCACGGGCATCAAGGTGGCAAATCCCGACTTGACTGTATGGCAGGTGTCGGGCGACGGAGATGGTCTTGCCATCGGTGGCAACCACTTCATTCACGAAGTGCGCCGCAACGTGGATGTGAACATGCTGTTGCTCAATAATAAAATATACGGGCTTACCAAGGGGCAGTATTCGCCCACGAGCGACCGCGGATTCGTGAGCAAGTCGTCGCCATACGGTACGACCGAAGATCCGTTTATCCCGGCCGAATTGGTGTTTGGCGCACGTGGGACATTCTTTGCCCGCAGCCTTGATGTGGAACAGACGGTGTCGCAGGAAGTGATGGTGGCAGCCGCACGTCATCGCGGATGCTCGGTGGTTGAGATTTTGCAGAATTGCGTGATATTCAACAATGGTATACACAATTATGTGAGCGAGCGTGCCAACCGTCCCGAACACACCATCCACCTCGTTCATGGCGAAAAGATGCTTTTCGGAGCAAACCGTGAAAAGGGTCTTGTGCAAGACGGTTTCGGGCTGAAAGCCGTGACAATAGGGGAGGATGGCTATTATATCGACGATATATTGACGCATGATGCTCACACCCAGTCAAATTTCCTGCACCAGCAGTTGGCAATGATGGATGGGCACACGTTGCCGCTTGCCATCGGTGTGATACGCGACGTCGAGGCACCTGTGTACAATGAAGAAATCGAACAGCAAGTAGCCGATGTGCGTGCCCGCAAAGGCTATACATGCTTGCGCGACATGCTGCTTGCCGGCGATACGTGGGAAGTGAAATAACCCTCCACCGCAGGGCCGGCCACAATGCCGCCCCTGCGGGAGTGATATAAATATTAAGCTATTTGAATTTTAGCACCCCTGATGTAGATGGTGTATCAAAATGGGAAAAAGGGCAGCGGAGCTGCCCCTTTCCTGCATCTTTCACAATTTTGATACACCCTCTACTGCCACATTGGAATGATAATTTTGATACACCCTCTACTGTTATAATGCTGTGCAACAGGGCGGTTTTGCGTCAAGTGCAGTATTTCTTCGGAAAATATTGCGCAATTACTGAAAAATATTGCGGAAATATTTGCACAATTCAAACGAAACCACTAATTTTGCACTCGCAATCACGAAATAAGTGAGAGCGGCGGCAAGCGAGCCGCAAAGCAGCAGAAAAGATTGGTGCGGTAGTTCAGCCTGGTTAGAATACATGCCTGTCACGCATGGGGTCGCGGGTTCGAGTCCCGTCCGCACCGCAATAGACATTGAAAAATCAATGTTTTACAAATTAAACACCCGATTTTACACCCAAGAATGTAAAGTCGGGTGTTTTTGTATTCTTTAAATTTTAGGGATTTGTCCGAAATGCCACCACTTTTCTATCGTTATACCTCCTGAATTTGTGCAAGAGGTTCTTGCGTAAATGAAATATTGTTAAGGCTTTGGATTTCATCCGTGATTTTCTGCACACTTGGAGTAAGCATGAAACTTGATGATTGTTTTTATAGTTGGTTGAATTTGCTTGTCGAACTGGCTTTCACATCATCTGCTATGTCTATGTAAGGTTTTATCGCCTTGTAGTCGCTGTGTCCCGTCCATTTCATGACCACTTGAGCCGTAATGCTGGCAGCCAAGGCATTTAAGGCACAAAATTAGGTACATCTCTTGGCAAGAGATGTATATCTATACCACAAATATATGAAAAGTTGAGAGCAATGTAAAAATAAAATGATTTTTTCTTTTGGTTGTTAAGGCGAAAAACACATTAATGCTGTATCAGGGAAAGTCAAGTATATAAACCGAGAAATCGTAAAAAACAAATTAAGCGGCAGGATATAAGGAAATGATATTATTGTTATCTTATTGATTTGTAGTGTATAACGTAGTAATATACATTTCTTGCCAAGAGATGTATATGTGTAACCTTTAATACATGAAATTATGACCAAATCTTTCTTTTTACACCTGTTGCTGTGTGGCGCATTGGCTTTTTCGTCTGCCATCGCGTATGGTAAATCACAGCAGTTGATTATCGGGTATGGGAATGGCGACTTGGAAACCGATGTTGAAATGGGAGAGCCTAATTATCCCATTTTTTTGCGTCAGGCTGTGGAGTTTCCGGCCGGGTACATGAAAACTTTGGCGGGAAATCGGATAACGCGTGTCAGGTTGCCACTGGCCATGATGCCTTCAGAGCAAGACAACGAGCTGTTCTTATCACACGACCTGTCGGGTGAGCCATTTTACACGCAGACGATTGAGCAACTGAACGAAGGTTGGAACGAGGTTGTACTCTCAGAGCCATACGAAATTACAGGTGAGGGAGAAGATTTGTTTGTCGGATTCAGCATAAAGAGCAAGGGGATGATAATCTCTTTTGACGGGGAGGAAGAGGATAATGACCTGTCAGACTATATGGCATTTTCGCAGACCGACGGAGACTATGCGTCGTGGTCGTGGTACCATGAAACAGGCGGCAACCTGAACATTCAAGCCGTCGTTGAAGGAGAAAACCTGCCACAAAACGCAGCCTCGATAAAGTCGTTGCGCGTAGGCAAGTGCCAGCCCACCGGCCGCCCCATTGCGGTGGATGTGGTGGTACGCAACATGGGGGCGGAAACTATCAACAGCTTGTCGATAAGCTGCGGATTCAAAGATGAAACCACTCGAATGGAGGTGGGCAACTTGGAAATACCTTCAAACGGATACCGGCTCATAACGTTAGATGGTTTTTCGGTCGATGCAAATGCCATAGGGACGTTGACCGTAAGCGTCGATGAGGTAAACGGTCAAGAAAATACCAGCGACTCGCGCAGCAAAGAAACCGGCAACCTGATTTTCAACAGCGATTATGCCCGGCATTACATTTTGCTCGAACAGTTTTCGAGCGAATATTGCGCCAACTGCCCGACAGGGCATGCCACACTTGCCCGCAACACGGCCAAATACAGCAATGTGATATGGGTAACGCATCACAGCGGATTTGCCGACGACAGTTTCACGATACCCGAAAGTGGCGAATACTTGAAACTGTTTGGCAGCGAGGGGTCATACAATCCAGCCATGATGGTCAACCGCAGTGATTTGTCGCAATATGGGGCGGGAACGTCGGCAAGTCCGGTGGTGGAGCCTGACCGTGACACTGCGCCTGTAATCTTTTCGGGGATGAACGACGTGCCGGCATACGTCGATCTTGACCTGAACGTGGATTACGACAAGGCGGCACGCAGCTTGGATGTGAGCGTAGACGCATCGGTGCCGTCGGGGAACGCCGACCGGATTGACGGCGACCGGGTGAGCCTGTTTGTGTTCTTGGTTGAGGACGGACTTGTGGGGCGGCAACTCAACAACCGTAGCGAATTTATAGAGAACTACCGTCACGACAATGTTGTGCGCCACATAATGACTGCCACATGGGGTGACAAGGTGGAATTTGACGGCGAAGGGAAATATTCGTCTGACGATTATTCTTACACCCTTCCGGCAGAGTGGAATGCAGCCAATATGCGTGTGGTAGCATTTATTGCCAATTCCGACCAAACCACGCCAAGCAACAACGCCGTGTTTAACGCCGTGCAAAAGTCTGTGACCGAAGATGCGGCAGGGGTGGAAAATAATGTGACAAGTGATGCTGAACCCGGATTTTTGATTGCCGGTGATGTGCTGACGACCGGTATCGAAAGTGAAATAAGCATATTCACCATGTCGGGAGTGCAGGTAATAAAGTCGGTGAACAGCCGGGCCGTCGATATATCGGCATTGCCGCGAGGAGCCTACATCGTCAGGATTGCCAATGCCAAAGAATGCCGTTCGGCAAAATTCATACGTTGACCATAACCCCAAAATATTATGAAAACAAAAACATTATTTTTAACACTGGCGGCAGCCTTATGCCTCGGCATACTTGGAGCAAAAGCGCAAGATGAGCTGCCGACCGATGCCTATTACTGTGGATTTAATACGCAAGAGGAGTTTGACACATGGACCCGAGCCACAAACTGTGACATTCAGTGGGAATGGAACTACAGCTATGCTTCGCTGCAAACGGGCTTTAACTTTGGCGGCGACACCGATGCTTGGATGTTCAGCCCGGCAATCAATATCGAGAATCCCGACGATTTGTGCGTAAGGGTGATGATGATGAGCGCGTCGACCGAGTGGTTCAGGTTTACGATGGGGAAAACGGCAAGTGCCGACGGGCAGACGATTGAAATAATGGATTATCCAGAGTTTAACAACCGGACACCGCAATTTTATGTGTTTGATTTGCCCGATGGCGTGGAGCCCGGTACATACTATTTCGGCATTCAGGCATATAACCCGTTTATGATGGGCAGCCGCATCGACATGTACAGTTTCGAGGTTGCCGACAACACGCTCTCTACCATTTCGGGAATAGTGAGCAGTGATGGCGGGGAACCGGTGGCCGATGCCACGATTACCATAAGCGGCGATAAATACAAACTGCTGACAAAAGCCACTGATGCCGAAGGAAAATACAGTTTTCCCGAGGTGTCGCCGGGCGAATATGAGATAAATGTGACGAAGGCCGATTATGTTTCGGCCAAGGAGACCGTAACCGTGGTGCGCGGGGAGAATCTCGAAAAGAACATTACAATGACTTATGAGCCGCGAGTGAACGTGAGTGGCAAGGTGGTCGACGAAGCGGGGACAGCCATAAGCGGAGCCTCGGTTGAAATATCGGGAGTGGAATTTCATTCCACTTCGACAGGTGTCGACGGGGCATTCTTGCTTGAAGGCGTAAAAGTGAGTGAATCCGAATATGTGCTGGAAATCAAGTATGACCTGAAGAAGACATACCGCTCGCAATTGAGTTTGACCGGCGAACCGGAGGATTTGGGTACGATAGCACTTGAAACCAACGTTGTGTCGCCCAAAAACATACAGACCGACTTGCTGCAAGACGGCATGTTCGTGTCGTGGATGATGCCTTTGCGCGAAACCGAGTTCCGATACGACAACGGCAGTTATTACGGGCAGGTGAGCGTGCAGGGCGAGAATGCTGCCGTCGGAGTGAGATTTGCGCAGCCGGTGATATTGAACGGAATGAAGTGGGTCACCACCACGAGCTACAAGCAGGAAATCGTCGATGTCAAAGTGTATGCCCTTGATTCTTATGGTAATCCGACTGATGAAATCCTGTATGAAGCCGATGATGTTGCAACCATCAATTATGATTTTGACGGCAACATGCAGTGGACCGAGCATGTGTTTGAAAATCCGGTGGAGGCCGACAACGGTTGCCTTGCAGTTATCATTGGTCCCAACCTGTATGTCCCATACGATTCGGGTCAAGAGCCTTATCCGTATTCCTATCAATATTACATAGCCAACGATTACCTGCAAGATGATTTTATCAACGCCGTCTTTTCGGGCAATCTGCTGGTGCGCGGATTCGGGTACATATTAGGTATTCCGGCGCAGGCGGGCAACGGATTGCTGAAGTCGGGTGTGTGTGCACTGTCTCTGACCGACGAAGCCACCGTGGACGCCCCGCAGCCCGAAGGGTTGACTTACACGCTGTGGCGACTGACTGACGCAGACTATGAGGCAGCCATAACATCCGGCGAAATCACCGCAGGCACTTCTTGGACGACGGTAAAGGATGGAATTGGCGACTTGTCGTATTACGACCGTTCATATAAGCAAGCAGCCCAAGGCGATTACTATTATGCTTTGCGGGCCAACTATCCCGGTGGAGAAACATCAGACATAAGTTTCTCGGCAGTGACTGAAAACAACATGCGCACCAATGTGTCGTTGCAGGTTTATACAAGCATGGGAATCGGGCTGACCGATGGCGCATTGGTCGAATTGAAAGGAACCGGCAATTCGGGTCTGGTTTATACTGCCGGTGTCGTCGACGGTTATGCAACGTTTGAAAACATTCGCAAGGGCATTTACACAATGACAATCGAGAAGAAAGGCTTTGAGACGATTGTCAAGGAAGTCGATTTCGGCAGTGGCAACAATTATGAGGCATCTTACTCGATGACGCTTATACCCGAACGCGTGGTTAACCTGAGTGCCACACAAGACGGTGATGAGGTGACGTTGCAATGGAACACAGGCGAATGCTTGGAGGAGGATTTTGAAGGCATGGAAGACTTTGCCGTTAATTGCGCCGGCGACCTTGGTTGGGAATACATTGATGCCGATGGTGCAAAAACTTATGAGTTGGCCGAGGTCACGCAGCCGTTTGAGAACATGGGAGAGCCGATGGCGTTTATCGTGTTTAATCCGTCAAAGACCGAGCCCGATTTGTTCAAATATGTTCATCCGCACAGCGGAAACAAGGTGCTTGCCGACATTGCAATCGACCAATATTATGCGGCGGGAAAGCATAACGATGATTATCTTTTCTCGCCCGAGCTTGAATTTGCCGATGATTTCGTGTTCAGCTTCTACGCTGTGGCAGGCTACTCGGGCATGGTTGCCGAAAACGAGCAGTTCATGGTGGGCTACACCACAACAGGAAGTGTCGCCACCACCGGAATAGAATGGCTCTCGGATGAGCCGCAAGAAGTGGGCGGGCAATGGACGAAATTCACATACACAATACCCAAAGATGCGCGCCGCGTGGTGCTGCGTTGCGTGTCGGACCAACGGTTCATGTTTGCCGTCGATGACATATACATTGGCTACGAGACTACGTTGGCACAGCAGATTGCAACGTTTGAAGTATACGTAGATGAAGAATTGCTCGGGCAGACTGCAACCAACAGTTTCACTATGTCGCAACTTTCGGAAGGCGACCACTTGGCAAGGGTGGTGGCCGTGTATACGGCAATGGATGGCAGCCGGCAATATTCCGAAGCATCGGAATTGGTATTCTCTGTATACGACCAATCGGGTGTTGAGGCTGTCGGTGCCGGTGGAGCGTTTTACTACGACGATGATGCGAAGCTCATACACACAGGCATGGCAGGCCGTGTGGAACTGTATGACCTGCAAGGCAGGGGAATCGCAGTGTTTGACAGCGTGACAGAGGTGTCAACCGAAATGTTTTCTGACGGCGTTTATATCGTCAGGGTAACGACAGACAAAGGTATTGAAACTCACAAGATAGTAGTGAGATGATGCCATAAATCAGTACAAATTGAGGTACACCACGCATGGCGGCTCCAAAGGTGACTTGTGCAAAAGAGGCGGCAAGTCCTTGGAGCTGCCTTTTTGTTGCATATTTTATAAATATGCGTATTTGTCCCATTTGTGCGTATGAGGCCAATTTGGGCTAAAAAATGCCATATAGTTGGAATGCTATTTAGCGGTTATTTTCGTACCTTTGCAAAAATTATAGTTTTAGTGATTATGGCAAGTAAAGTAAGAGTACGTTTTGCGCCGTCGCCAACCGGCCCGCTGCACATAGGCGGGGTGCGCACGGCATTATATAACTACTTGTTTGCCCGCCAGAACGGGGGTGACATGATATTGCGCATTGAGGATACCGACTCCAATCGTTTTGTCCCCGGAGCCGAAGAATATATCAACGAGGCACTTGCATGGCTCGGGATAAAAATCGACGAGGGTGTGCGCGAAGGTGGCAAATATGGGCCTTACAAGCAATCGGAGCGCAGGGACATTTACCGCCGTTACGTGAAAGAATTGTGCGACAACGGGAAGGCATATATAGCTTTTGACACTCCCGAGGAGCTTGAGGCTTGCCGGAAAGCAACCCCGAACTTCCAATACGATGCCTCGACACGCATGCAAATGCGCAATTCGCTTTCGCTGCCTGCAGACGAGGTTGAACGATTGGTCGCCGGTGGCACTCCTTACGTGGTGCGCTTCAAGGTTGAACCGGGACTTGATGTAGAGGTTGACGACTTGATTCGCGGCAAGGTGGTAATCAATTCGTCGATTATCGACGACAAGGTGTTGTATAAAAGTGCAGACGACCTGCCCACCTATCACTTGGCAAACATCATTGACGACCACTTGATGGAGGTGACTCATGTTATACGCGGCGAGGAATGGCTGCCGTCGGCTCCGTTGCATGTGCTGCTGTATGCTGCTTTCGGGTGGAGCGACACGATGCCGCAATTCGTGCACCTGCCACTGTTGTTGAAGCCCGATGGGAAAGGCAAGTTGAGTAAGCGCGACGGTGATCGGTTGGGATTCCCGGTGTTCCCGCTCGAATGGCACGACCCCAAGTCGGGTGAAATTTCGTCGGGTTACCGCGAAGCCGGTTATCTGCCCGAAGCCGTCATCAACTTCCTTGCACTGCTCGGGTGGAATCCCGGCGACGACCGCGAAATAATGTCGATGGACGAGCTTGTGCGCGACTTCTCGTTTGCGCATTGCTCAAAGAGCGGGGCGAAATTCGACTTTGAGAAGGGGAAATGGTTCAACCATGAATATATATTGAAGACGCCCGATGCCGAGCTGGCACAGCTGTTCAAGCCGATTCTCGAACAGAACGGCGTGGATCCTGCCGCATTTGGCGATGAGTATATAACGCGGGTGGTGTCGCTTGTCAAGAACCGCATTTCTCTTGTGGGCGAGTTGTGGGCAAATGCCAAATTCTTCTTTGTTGCCCCTACCGCATACGCCGAAAAGGATGTAAAGAAACGCTGGAAACCCGAGATGCCTCAAATCATGCAGGAACTTATCGGTGTGCTTGAAGGCGTTGAAGACTTCGCGTCGAAGCCTTGTGAAGATGTGGTGCTTGCATGGATAGCCGACAAGGGTTACCACCTTGGCAACGTGATGAACGCCTTCCGCCTGACGGTGGTGGGTGAGTGCAAAGGTCCGCACATGTTTGACATAACCGAGCTTATCGGCCGTGACGAAACCATAGCCCGCTTGCAGCGTGGGATTGAAAACATTCGACCTGCCGATGCTTGACCGATTGAAAATATTGATAGCGGTGGTCTGCGTGGCTGCCGCTATTCCTGTTTTTGCACAGCAGCAGTTCCGTTGGAGTGTCGATGCGGGGTCGGTGTTTGAAAACCGCGAGGGTGATGACCATTATTCGCCCGACCAGACCATAACGTTCACCCGCTTGTCGCCCGAGGTGGGCTTCTCTTTCCTTGGCGGCATGCACAGCATCATGGGCGGAGTGTCGTGGTATCAACCGCTCGGGAACGGGTGGAACGGCTATAAGCTGACGCCGACTGTATATTACCGTTACATGTCGCCAAGTTGGCGGCTGAGTCTTGGAATGTTGCCTCGTACACAGCTGATGGAGCAGTTGCCGACGGTGCTGATGAGCGACTCGTTGAGATATACCGAGCCAAACATACGTGGCGCGCTGGTGCAATATGTGCATGAGCGTGGTTTCATGGAGCTTGCACTCGACTGGCGCAGCTTGCAGACCGAGGCGCAGCGCGAGGCCTTCAGCGTGTATTTTCACGGGCGGTGGAATGCGGCATGGGCACTGGAACTCGGCGGACGATTGCAGGTTAACCATCTTGCCAAGACAAGCAATGCCACTCCCGACCAGAACGTAAACGACGACATATCGGTGAACCCGTATGTGGGGCTTAACCTTGCACGTTTCACACCGAGGCTCGACAGCTTGAACGTGCGTGCGGGCTTGATGCTGCAACTTGAGCGCGACCGCGGCACGGGAGTGTGGCACAGACCGTGCGGTTTTATGCTCGATGCGACGGTTGAGTGGCGTTTCTTGGGAATCGACGAGCATCTGTTCGTGGGCAAGGACTTGTTTCCGCTTTACCCGAAGTATGGAGCCATGCTCAACATGGGCGATCCCAATTATCAAGCCAAGGTGTACAGCCGTACCAATGTATATGCCTATATTTTCCGTAACCGCTTCATGAATCTATATGCGTCGCTCGACTTTCATTATACGCCCGATGCATTCGCATTCTGGCAAAAAATAGCCTTGCGGGTGTATATCGACGACCGGCTGTGGGACGATAAAGGAGCAGGCAAGGAGGCGCGAAGCCTGTGGCTGAGTAAGTATTACTGATGTTCTCCCATGAGCCTATTTGGAATTAATTGTAAATGCCAATGTGTAATTTAGGTAGATATGAATGTATTGTATAACCTTGGAATTAACGCCATCAAAGTAGGAGCGAAATTGGCCGCCTTGCGGAGTGAGAAAGTGAAGAAAATGGTGGAAGGGCAGTCGCAAACGTTCGATACGCTTTCACGCAACATCACGGCCGGTGACAAGGGTAATATCGTGTGGATACATGCCGCCTCGCTTGGTGAATTTGAACAAGGCAGGCCGCTCATAGAGATGATAAAGCGCAACATGCCCGGGCAAAGGATATTGCTCACGTTCTTTTCCCCGTCGGGATATGAAGTGCGCAAGGACTACAAGGGAGCCGATGTGGTGTGCTACCTGCCGTTTGACACGCCCGGCAACGTGCGGCGTTTCCTCGACATGGTGTCGCCCCGCATGGCAATATTCGTGAAATATGAGTTTTGGGGCAATTTTTTGCAGGAGTTGAGCCGCCGCCAAGTACCGACTTACATAATATCGTCGATTTTCAGGCGCGGGCAGATATTTTTCCGCCCCTATGGCGGCATGTTCCGCCGGATGCTCGACTGCTTTACGCGCATTTACGTGCAAGACGAGGCTTCCCGCGACCTGTTGGCTTCGATAGGTGTCAGGGACGTGACTGTGGCGGGCGATACTCGATTTGACCGTGTGAGCGACATTCTTGCTGCCTGCAAGCCGTTCCCGGTGGTGGAAAAATTTGCCGCCTCGTCGCAGCAGTTCACATTTATAATGGGCAGTTCGTGGCAGCCCGACGAGGATATAGTGGTGCCATATTTCAACAGCCATGCCGGCATGAAATTGATAATCGCACCTCATGAATTTGACGCCGAGCGGCTTGAGCAATTAAAGAAACGCATGAACAGGCCGGTGCTGCTTTACTCCGAAGCAACCGAGGAAAATGTGGCAAATGCCGATTGCCTGATAATCGACTGCTTCGGCATATTGTCGTCGTGCTACAGGTATGCGCAGGTGGCATATATCGGTGGCGGATTTGGCGCAGGCATCCACAACCTGAATGAAGCTGCCGTGTATGGCATACCGGTGATATTCGGTCCCAACCATGCCAAATTCAAGGAAGCCGGCGACCTGATAACGTGCGGTGGCGGTTTCTCGATAAGCGGTAAGGAAGATTTCGAGACGATTGCCGACCGCCTGCTTCATGACAGTAATTACCTGTCAGCATCTGGCAATGCCGCCGGCAACTACATCAAGAGTCACCTCGGCGCCACCCGCAAGATCTACAACGAGATATTCGGCAGTAGCCCGGAAGAGTAAATGTACACAAGAATCTTGTAGCAAAAGGCAGAATTATCGTGTGGGTAGTATTGAGCCTGATGGTTAAGGATGCATAATTATTGAATGACTACATAATTAATTAAGACATTGATACTTTTTCCAAGAGGAAATGGTGTCAATGTCTTAATATTTTGTAAATTTGTGGATAGAAGGGTAGTATTGTATACCCTAAGACATTTAGGAAATAAGGCGAAGCGTTATGCCGCACCTGTATTTGGAAACCTGAGAAATTTCTGATAGACACACAGGAGATAGGCATAGTGGTTCTCGCGCATGTATCGCGTGGGCTGCTATTTACTATATCTTTATGTGTCAAGGTTTTCTCAGGACCTCCAAATAAAAAGACATAGTGGCATTGCAGTTCCACGCTTCGTGTATTATGAGAAAATATGCCTATGGGAACTTATGGCAATGCTAAAGTTGTTAAAGACTATGAGAAAATCACTAAGCCGTATCTTGATGTTGGCAGTAATTGCTGTTTCCATGACTTGCTGTAATTCGCCCGAGTCAAAGATTGAATCAATGGTAGAAGAGTTGGTTAAGAACTACTTGTATGTGCCAGATAGCTATGATCCGATAGATATAAGGATAGACAGTGCATTCACGCCTTATGATGACCCTGAATTTAGGCAATTTATAGTTAAGGCAAGTAAGAAATTGGAGGAAAAGAACAGGGACTTGGAATACTGTGAGATGGAAATCGAGTCGGATGAAAGTTCCATGGAACTTTGGGAGGATGATTGGTATTCACGCCGGTATTATAATAATGCAAAGGAAGATTATGCAGAGCATACAGCCGAAAAAGAGGAGATAGTGAATGAAATAAACGACATTAAATCGGAGATAAAGGAGCGTATGTCGGTGTCTCCTAAATTCATAGGTTATAAGGCTCTACATAGTTACAGGGCAGAAACAAATGCAGGCTATACAACAATCGGCACTGTTGTATGTATATTCGACAAAGATGTAACAGAAATGGTTGCCGCTTATGATACGGAGGATGCCGATTACGTTGTATTCACAGACTTTTTGGAAAAAATCAATGATGGCGAAATAGATTTGGGAATTTAAAATATTCAGTGCTATGAAAACGAAATATATGCATGTGGCATTGTTGTTGGCGGCAACGTTGTTAATGTTTTCTTGCGGGGCTCCAAAGCGAACTATACAACTGTTGGAATATGAAGACCCCGATTTGTTTACAGAGTGGATAGATGGGAAGTATTGGGTATATAAGAATGACAGCAGCAGTGTGGTTGGAATGGCTATTTATTTTGACAGTGACGATTATGGGGATTATTATCAAATAAATTTATTTGTGATGAATCTTTCAGATCATGCCATAATTTTTGATCCGGGTAGTGTTTCTGCAAGGCTGGCATGGGGGCGTAATGTGGATTTCCGAAATGCGTATACTACTGAAGAATATATGGACAAAATTGCGAAGAAGCAAAGGCGGGATAATATATTATATGGGATAAGTGCGGGGTTGAACGCTGCAGCCGCAGGTTATTCGACCACTTATAGTAACGGATATGCTTATACTACATATAACCCCAGTGTTTCGGCTTTGGCCGGGATGGTTACTTCAAATCAATTGCATGCGATGAATAGTAGTATAGAATATGACAAAAAAATAAAGCAAGTTGGTTATATTAAGAAGAATACGATTTATCCGGGAGAGGGGCTAAACGGGTATATGAATATCGAGAGGAAAAAGCCCGATGCCGGCGTTTTGTGTATTGAAATACCGGTGGAAGGAAAAACTTATATGTTCCAGTGGTATATAGGGAAGTCGGACAAGTAGCTTTCGGTGATGCATTGAAACCGTTGCAGGAACAGAGGGTGCATCAAAATTAATAAACGCTGTATCACAACTTATGTATTGTAAGTTGCGCCACAGCCCCATATGACTTTTTATACCCGAAAGGCAATGGCTGTAAATGAGGGGTATTATAGTGTAATTTCATTTGTGCGCCACAAGGACAGCCTCGGAGAGGCTGCACTCGGCTTAGCCGCGGGTGGAGTGAGCTGGCGGCGAACGTAACCTGCGGAAAGATAGGTATATACACTAAGCGGCTTCGGAGATGCCGAACTATTACAGTTGTCTAAGTTCGGCATCTCCGAAGCCGTATTTCAGGCGGGGACAATCGTCCGCAGGTTACGTTCGCTATCGCTCACTCCACCAGTTAAGCAAAGTTTTGCCTCTCCAAGGCAATGAACCTACTCCAATTCAGTTATAAATTATAAGCAAGGTTTACCGAACTTTCTATTTTGATACACCTCCTACGATGCAGTTGGCTGAGAACCAACTGTTTTTTTTATTCTGGGAATGGGGGCTTACTCGGTGGCGAGGATTAGGGCGGTGTGGGGTGGGAGGGTGATTGAACCGCCGCGGGTGGTGCCCAGTCCGTTCATGTCGATGCGGCCGTCTTGTGCGACGATGGTCCAGTCGTCTTTCTTGATGTTGACGGTTTGGGCTTCGTTTGCGCCGTTGAACACGAGCTTGATTTCCTTCCATGTGTCGCCGCCTGCATTGCCTGTGATGGAATAAGAAATGAGGTTGTCGGACTTGGTTTCATCGAACTTGATGTGGCGGGCCACTTCGTCGGCCGTGCGCAGACGGAATGCGGGGTGTGCCTTGCGCATGGCGATGAGGTTACGGTAGTAGTCGAACAGGTCGCGGTATTTCTCTTTTTGGTTCCAGTCGATGGCATTGATGCTGTCGGGCGAGCGGAAGCTGTTGTGCACGCGTTGCTTGCTGCGGAAGATTTCTTCTCCGGCAAACATGAACGGTGTGCCTTGCGAGGTGAATACGATGGTTTGGGCCAATTTTGCGGTGTTGATGCGTTCGTCTTCAGTGCTTCCTTGCATTGAAATGTCGAGCTTGTCGGTGAGGCACAAGTCGTCGTGGCAAGAAACGTAGTTGATGATTTGTTGCGGCGATGTGGCGTATGGGGCTTTGGCATTGTTCCCCTTGCTGTAATCGACTTGCGGGTGTGCTGTCGAGGCCACGATTCCTATTTTCACTGTTTCTTCGTTGCCCGGCTTGCCCGACGCGAAACCGCGGTCGCCCTCGTTGGAGTAGTGCCCTTTCACGGCATCGCGAATGTCGTCGCTGAAGACGGCAATGCCTGTCATTTTAGCCACATTCACTTTCAGGGCTTGCTGCTCGATGGGGAGAGGCGAGCTGCCTGCCATCCAACCTTCGCCATAAATGAATGCCGACGGATTTATTTCCTTTATAGCGGCAGCGGCTTGGTTCATGGTTACGGTGTCGTGTATTGCCATCAGGTCGAAGCGGAATCCGTCGATGTGGTATTCCCTGACCCAGTATTTTACCGAGTTTACGATGAAATTGCGCATTTGCGGGCGGTCGCTGGCAGTTTCGTTCCCGCAAGCCGAAGCATCGGAGTATGTGCCGTCGGGACGTTGGCGGTAATAATATCCCGGTGCTGTAAGCTCGAAGTTGGAGCCTTCGGTAATGCCTGTGTGGTTATATACCACGTCCATGATTACGCCTATTCCGGCTTCGTGCAGAGCCATAATCATCTCTTTCATTTCCCTGATTCGGCAATAGGGGTCGGCCGGATTGGTGGAGTAAGAGCCGTCGGGGACGTTGTAATTAATAGGGTCGTAGCCCCAGTTGTAGATGTTTGATGGCAATTGTGTCTCGTCGACGCTCATGTAGTCGAACGATGGGAGTATGTGCACGTGTGTGATGCCTAATTCTTTCAAGTGGTCGATTCCGGTCGGTTGGTCGTTGAGTGAGAGGGTTCCTTCTTCGAGCATGGCCACGAATTTGCCTTTGTTGACAATACCTGAATTGGGGTGCATGGAGAAGTCGCGGTGGTGCATTTCATATATTACGGCATCGGTAATGCTTTGTACTTGAGGACCGCGGTCATAGCCCCACCCTTCGGGGTTGGTCTTTGCAAAGTCGATGATAGCGGCGCGTTTGCCGTTTACGCCGACGGCTTTTGCCCACACGCCGGGAGTTTCGTCAAGCCAGCGGTCGCCGATTTTGATTTGGAACGTGTAGAATCGGTTCATCAGGTTGTCGGTGGATGTGGCGCGCCAAGTTCCTGTTGCTTCGTCCTTGTCGAGCAGGAATGTGGTAATCAGGTTGCGGCCTTGGCCGTGCTTGTATATGTTAACACGTGCGCTGTCGGCCATTGGTGACCACAGGCAGAAGTGGTATCCATTGCGGTCGATGGCCAGTTCAAGGTCGTCGCCATCGTAAGTCGGGTAGGTTGAAAACTTTTCCATTTGAGTTTGTGTTACAACGTTTTGGGCTTCTATTGCCACAGGAGCGGCAGCCAATGTCAACATAGTCATTGAGGCTGCGCATGCTTTCAGTGCAATTCGGTTCATGTCGTTTTTTAGTTAATTGATGATATTGTTATAGTGAAACATAAGGTATATAGCAATTGACAATTGATAATTGACAATTAGCCAACGTTTAGGTGTTAAGGCTCGATGCTCCACAAAGTTACAAACAATTTTGACATTCGCAAATTTATGTGTGTGGCAAATATATGATATATTATCCGGGTGTTATTGCAGCCGCTGTTTTGCGGGTGCCCCGTATGCAGGTCGGGGTGGGGGGAAAACAGTGAGAGACAATCGGGCAGGCAGCCCGGTTGTCTCTCACTATGGTGTTCAATAGTTATGTGTTGGCTTAGAGAACGCTGCTGATGTCGAATTTAGCAAATTCGAGGTCGTTTGCAGCCTTGTCGCGCAAAGTGCTGTCCTTGCTGATGGCTTGGCTCAGGTTAGAGGTAACCATTTGTTGGTTGTTTGTGCGAGCACCGAGAACGGCCATCAAGTAGTAAGTAGTGGCATCGGGTTCAGCGATAGCAGCAAGAGTGTTGCGAGCCTTGCTGTAATCCTTGGTAAGGATTTGTGCGAGAGCAGCGTTGTTGCTCTTTGCGTCGCCAAATGCGTTAACAGCAGCATTGTAGTCGCCTTGTTCCATGTAGTAAACGCCGAGAGCTTCGTTGAGTCCTTCAACACCAGCGGCAGAGCCGAGCTTCTGGTTTGCACTGTCGTAGTTCTTGTCCATCATGTCGCACAAAGCTTGGTTCATGTGAGTTTCTGCGCTTTCGGGAGCAAGGTTTGCAGCTTTGTTGAAGTTGCTCTTTGCAGCATCGTAGTCGCCGGCAATGTATTGGCACATACCAAGGTTGTTGTAACCACGGTAGTCGTTGGGATAATACTTTGTGCAAGCGGTGTATATTTCGATGCGCTTAGCGTTGTCGTCGGTAAGAGTACCGCAGTAAAGCAGTTCTTCAACAGTAAGAGAGTCGGGGTCGCTGTTGAATACAGCCATGATTTCTTCGTCGCTCTTTCCGATAACGTTGATTGAAGCAGTGAGGCGAGAACGACGCAATTGCGGCAATATTTCTTCGGCGAGTTGTTCAAATACCGATGAAAGGTTGCGTATTTCTTTTTCGCGTTGTTCAGGATCGTTGTACATTGACAATACGCTCAAGATGAGGTCTTTATCTTGGATATCGCTTGCAGAAACCAATTCTTTGAAACCTTCCCAGTCTTCGGCGGTGAAGTCGGCAGTGAGTTCGCCAAAATCTTTGATGTCGTTGTTCTTGAACGACTTGTCGAGATATTTGCGAGTGCTGTCTTCACGTTTTTGAGCAAGGCGTTCGTTGAAGTCATATTTACCATCGGGAGAAGCATACGACTTGATGTTAACTTCTTCGATTTCAAGACGGTCGTTGCCTTGTGCGTTAGCAAGGGCAGAGTTGAAGTCGGCAATTTGTTGCGACTCGGTTTCGCTCTTTCTTACGTTAGACTGGTTGATGAGGAACTTGATTTCGGCATTGTATTGCTCGTTGATTATGCGTTGGAACTTGTCGGGAGTGGTAGCAGGAGTTACGCTTCCGGCATCGGCAAAAGTGGCAGTTGCTATCACACCATCGGCAACCTTTATTCGCGGCAAGGTGTATGATTTCTTGCCTTGAACAACTTGGAAATCAAGAACGAGTTCCGACTTAATCATTTCGGGAACATAGTCGAAAGAAACGGGAACTGTTACAGTACCGCCATTGTCGTAAGAAACGGTTTGGCCGTTGCCATTTACATCTTCACCAATGAATTTGTAGGCTTGAGAAGCTGTTTCTTTGTCGCCATAGACAAGGTAAGGAGTAACAGTTACTTCTGCGTTTTTCACGAAGAACTTTTCGGGGATTTGTCCCGTTACGGTTGCGGGAACTTTTCCGGCTACAACTTCCAGTGGAGAGGGATTTACCGTGAAATACTCGGCACTTATTTCGTTGAGCTTCTTGTTACAGCTCGTCAATGCCAAAGTACCACCCACTAAGACAGATAAGAATAATTTGCTATTCATAATGCGTAAAAATTAGTATGTGGTTAATAAATTCAAAATTTACGTATAGCTATTTTGGGCGTAAAGATACATTAAATATGTAAAAATACGTGGCGATTAACATAAATTAGTGTAAACAAATGCCGTTTATATGCGCTTCTGAAATGTGTCACCCCGGTTATCGTGTGCCTGCGGCTTGTGTGCATGTGTGGCATTTGAGTATTTACAGTTGCTGTTACTGTCGAAAAGCGTGCCAAACATTTGTCACCCTTTTGCTTTGTGGCCGAGGGAAAGCGGGACTGACATATTTTCGCCATGGCAGCAACCAAGTACACTACAAATATAACTCTAAATGCCGTCAAAGAAAAGGAAAAATGTGCGATTTATAGTGAATAATTCAAAAAAATATTGACAAACGGGTGTGGTGATTGTATTTTTGTAGCAAATTTAGGGACATTAACGGCATGACATGCATGACAAGATGCGTGTGTGCCGGTGGAAAATCAGGTTCTCGGAAATGGGCGATTCGGAGAAGAAATCGAAAATATCATACGTAAATGCCAATGTTACATCTATTATAAGTGTGGCGTTGGTGTTGTTGTTGCTTGGAATAGGGGCAATGTTGGGACTGTTTGCGCGTGGTGCGACCGAGCGCATACAGGCAAGTATAGGTTTTGACGTTTCGATGTCGGACACGGCAAGCGATTCGCAAATATTGGCAATGAAACGAGCGTTGTCGGCCGCACCTTATACGGCAAGCGTGAGATATATATCGAAGGAAGAGGCATTGTCGTATTGGCAGCAAGAGACAGGCGAAGACTTGATGCAGGTGCTGGGTTTCAATCCGCTCACAGCCGAATTTGAGGTGCATGTAAAGCCCGAGTATGCCGTAGTCGACAGCCTTGTCGCAATTGAAGCCTCCCTTGTGGGCAATCCGGCTGTGGATGTGGTGCAGATACACAGGGATCAAGTGGAAGCGATAAACAGAAATATAAGTAACATAGTGGCCGTGTTGGGGGTGGTGGCCCTTGCGCTGCTTGCCATCTCGTTTGCGTTGATTAATAACACAGTGCGGCTTACTGTTTATTCGCGCAGATTCTTGATTTACACAATGAAACTTGTGGGGGCGACCCCGGGGTTCATACGCCGCCCCATAGTGGTAAGCAATATAATAAACGGGGTTATTGCAGCTCTTTTGGCTTCGGTATTGCTGAGCGCGGGCCTGTTTTACATAGAAAGGGCAGAGGGCGGATGGTCGGCTCTCGTCACGCCGGTAGAGGTGTGGTGTGTGTTTGGCGGACTTGTGATTATAGGTTCCTTGCTGTGTGCCATAGGTGCATTATTTGCGTCGAACAAGTATTTACGCCTCGGCTATGACGAGCTGTTTAAGAGATGAAATTGTCTATTTGAAGAAAATCCAGAAAACAAGAAATGAAACTAAACGTACAATCGAAGAATAATGTTGCGACAGGTATCGCCGGCGAAGATGAAAAGATGAAGTACAATAAATTCCCGTTGACTAAAATCAATTTTATAATGATGGCTGTCAGTGGGTTGTTGATAATAGCCGGATTTATGTTGATGCTTGGCGGTGCCAATGACGGAGCAACTTTCAATGACGATATTTTCAGCACACGCCGTGTGGTAATAGGGCCGACGATGGCTTTCATGGGTTTCGTGGCAATGGGAGTGTCGATTATATACAAGTCAAGAAAAGACTGAGAAAAAGCGCGGTGCGAGCCGGGCATTTCTTGTCTTTTTCTATTTTTTGCAATCCGACCGTTACATGTGGCAAGCCAAACGGCAGATGTGCAGACGCTTACGCCGATGCGGCTTTGCTTGTGGTCGAGAATAAAGATTAGTGTGTTTTTAATATTTACCAAATAATAACTCGTATTTAATCAGAGGTCATAGTATGGATATTTTCCAGTCGATAGTCATAGCCATAGTAGAGGGGTTGACTGAATTTTTGCCGGTTTCGTCTACCGGGCACATGATAATAACACAGGAAATACTCGGTGTCGAATCGACAACTTTTGTCAAAGCTTTCACGTTTATCATCCAGTTTGGAGCCATATTGTCGGTGGTGTGCCTTTATTGGAAACGTTTTTTCCGCTTGAAGGAAGTTCCGGAAGGCAAGAAGGGGTTTGAGGCTTTTCTTGCAAGATATGATTTCTACTGGAAATTGTTCCTCGGATTCTTGCCGGCGGCAGTGTTGGGCTTGTTGCTTAGCGATTTCATCGATGCAATGCTTGAAAATGTGGCCGTGGTGGCTGTGATGCTGGTATTGGGCGGAGTGCTGATGCTTTTTGTGGATAAATGGTTTGCCAAGAACGAGAAACGGTCGGCCGCAATGACCGAGCGTCGCTCGATAATGATAGGCTTGTACCAGTGTATATCGATGGTGCCGGGGGTATCGCGTTCGATGGCTACAATCGTTGGTGGTATGCAGCAGGGATTGTCAAGGAAAGATGCGGCAGAATTTTCATTTTTCCTTGCCGTGCCTACCATGTTTGGCGCGTCGGTCTACAAAATGTGGAGCCTAATGAGCGAACCCGATTCGATGCAACAGCTTAGCGACAACTGGGTGGTGCTTGTAGTGGGCATGGTCGTGGCGTTTATAGTGGCAATGGCCGCCATAAAGTTGTTTATAAGTTATGTAACCAAATATGGGTTTAAGGCTTTCGGTTGGTACAGGATTCTTGTCGGTGGTGCAATCATAGTGATGTTGCTGTCGGGGATAAGTCTTGAAATGGCATGATGGAGAGCTGTTCTAAATTGAATCCTATTGCCGGCGAGGTGTTTGCAGTCGACAAGCCTTTGCGTTGGACATCGTTTGACGTTGTCAAGCGAGTAAGGGCAAAGTTGGCGCACCGCCTTGGCATGAAGAAGATAAAGGTGGGGCATGCCGGTACTCTCGACCCGCTCGCCACCGGCGTGTTGGTTGTGTGCACGGGCAAGGCAACGAAACGCATCGATGAGTTGCAGGCCCACGTCAAGGAATATGTGGCAACATTGCGCTTTGGGGCAACAACGCCGAGTTTCGACCTTGAAACGGAAGTTGATGCCACGTATGAATGGGAGCATATAACGCGCGAATCCCTTGCAGGGGTGCTGCGTGACCGGTTCACAGGTGCGATAGAGCAGGTGCCGCCATCGTTTTCGGCATGTAAGGTCGACGGGCACAGGGCTTATAAAATGGCCCGGAAAGGCAGGGAAGTGGAATTAAAGGCCAAACAGCTTGTCATAGATGAAATAGAATTGCTCGAATTTGAGCCTCCATTGGCAAAAATCAGGGTGGTTTGCAGCAAAGGGACCTACATAAGGGCGTTGGCACGCGACATAGGCGAGGCCTTGGGGAGCGGAGCGCACTTGGTGGCATTGAGGCGCACGCGTGTGGGTGACACATGCGTAGAAGACTGTTATACAGTCGAGAGCCTAATAGAATATTTGCAGAGGTGCGAAATGGTGATGCCCGAAGAACTTCAAGAGATAAATAATAAAGAACAGGATATTAACACATAGATAACATGAAATTATCGGAATTTAACTACAATTTGCCCGAAGGGCTTATCGCGAGCGAGCCGGCAGCTGTGCGTGACGAATCGCGTTTGCTCGTGTTGCATCGTAAGACAGGAGAAATCGAGCACAAGGTTTTCAAGGAAATTCTCAATTACTTCGATAGTGGCGATGTTTTCGTGTTTAATGATACTAAGGTATTTCCGGCCCGCCTTTACGGTAACAAGGAAAAGACCGGGGCAAAGATTGAGGTGTTCTTGTTGCGAGAGCTGAACGAAGAACATAAATTGTGGGACGTGCTTGTGGAACCGGCCCGCAAAATAAGAATCGGCAACAAACTTTATTTCGGACTTGACGATTCGATGGTGGCCGAGGTGATAGACAATACCACATCGCGCGGCCGTACATTGCGTTTCCTTTATGACGGGCCGCATGATGAATTTAAGGCTAATTTGTATGCCCTCGGAGAAACTCCACTGCCCGATTATATAAAACGCCGCCCGGTTCCGGAAGATGCCGAACGCTATCAATGTATATTCGCAAAGAATGAAGGTGCCGTTGTCGCTCCTGCCGCAGGCTTGCACTTTAGCCGCGAATTGATGAAACGCATGGAGATAAAAGGTGTGGAGAGCGGTTTCCTTACGTTGCATTCGGGGCTTGGCAACTACCGTGAAATCGATGTGGAAGACTTGACAAAACACCGCATGGATTCGGAACAGATGGAAGTCACACCCGAACTGGTCCAACTTGTCAACACAGCCAAAGACCGTGAAAGCAAGGTTTGTTCCATCGGTACATCGACATTGCGCGCGATAGAAAGCACCGTGGGTATGAACGGGCATATAAAACCTTATTCGGGGTGGACCAATAAGTTTATTTTCCCGCCGTATGATTTCACTGTGTGCAATGCGTTGGTAAGTAATTTCCACATGCCATATTCGGTGATGCTGATGATGGTGGCAGCCTTTGGCGGTTATGAGGAAGTGATGCATGCATATGAAGTTGCAGTGAAAGAAAAATATCGCTTCGGCGCGTATGGTGATGCCATGCTGATAATCGATTAAGTCCGCCCATGCGGGACGCATTGCCGATGCGCTTGGGTGGCACAATAATGGTAGCGTTGCGCCGTTAATAAATTATAAGTACAGGAAACGACAATAATTTATGAAAATCAAAATTTTCTTTACGATTGCGGTCATGGCACTGCTTGCAAGTTGTCGCAGCAACCGCGATATGGTTTATTTCCAAGATATAGACAATAATTCGGAGGTGCTCGATAGCTTGTACCGGAATTATTCGGTGAAAGTGAAACCTGCCGACGAATTGTTGATAACAGTTTGGTCGGAGGTTGCCGAAGCCACGCTTATATACAACCTGCCGCAAGTGTCGTTTGCCGAGGTGGGCGATGATGCCGTAGCTGTCAATCAGAAAATATTGAGTTACGTTGTGGATAATGAAGGGTTTATCAATTTCCCGCTTGTGGGCAAGCTAAAGGTTGAAGGATTGACGACGGGAGAAGTATCGGAACTGCTTACAAAGGAAATATCGAAAGACGTGAAAGATCCATACGTGAGGGTGCAACTTGCCAAGTTCCGCGTCAATGTGATGGGTGAAGTCGCAAGGCCGGGCATGCAAGAAGTCAAGACCGAGCGTTATTCCATTCTCGACGCATTGGGGGCTGCCGGTGATTTGACTCAGTATGGTCGCCGCAACGATGTGCTTCTGATACGCGAGGAGAACGGCAATCGCACATACCACAGGCTTGACCTGACAAGTGCCGACCTGTTGTCGTCGCCATATTTCTACTTGCAGCAAAACGATGTGGTGTATGTGGCCCCCAACGATATTCGTCAATCAAATGCCGAATATAACCAGAATAATAGTTATAAGGTTCAAGTCATATCTACTGCAATCAGTGCCGTATCGGTTATTGCGTCACTAATAATAGCTCTCGTGCTGTGATTGCAGGTCAATGAGATATACAATTTGTATAGATGTTAAGTATTAACAAGATATTTTTCGGACTGTTCCTGTTTGTGGTACTGGTCCAAATACCGGCTCTAACCTTCTTGTCGATGGGTGACGAGTTGGTATTGTTCTTGTTTTTACTTTTGATAGCCCTTGACATGATTGTCAACAGGGACTTCAGGCGTTACAAGGCACTGCTTGTGGTTGAAGGTGTGTTTGTGTTTTATCTTATAATCACCATCTTTTTCCGGGACTTTAATACCACGGGAGCTGCAATCAATGATTTTATACTTGAACAAAAAGCTTTTATCCCTTTCCTTATAGCATACGCCATAGTTCCACGTTTCACATCCGGCATGAAAACCGTGCTGAAATGGACATGTGTGGCTATTGAAGCACTGTTGGTGCTAATATTTGTGTCGGGAATGACAAAAGCCGTTCTTGGACACGTGGCAAATTATGGTACCATATCTCTGTCATTATCAATGCTATATCTGTATTGCAGCCTTGACGAAAATGGTAAAGTTTCACCACGTGATATGATTATAGCGGTCATGTTGCTGTCGGTGGGGCTGTTGAGTACACGTTCCAAATTCTATGGCGAGTATGTGGTGGCGTTGATAATGTTATTTGTTTACCGCCCGGGAATGGTGCGTAATTTAAATCTCAAGCGTGCCGCAATATTGCTTGTATGTTTCGCTTTGGTGCTGATAGTGTCATGGAAGAAAATTAATTATTATTTCATTACAGGGAACAGTGATACGTTTGATCCTACGGTAGCGGCTTCTTTTGCTCGTCCGGCATTATACGGAGGAATGTTCATGATTTTGCAGGATTATCCTGTATTCGGCTCGGGACTGGCATCGTATGCCAATCATTCATCATCTCCACATGTCAATTATTCGGAGTTGTACCATGAGTATGGCTTGGATGTCATTTATGGGTTGTCATACGATATGCCCGATTTTATATCAGACACTTATTATCCGGTGCTGGCTCAGTTTGGGTTGGTGGGGATTATATTATTTGTATATTTTTTCGTGTGGATATGGCAGAAGCTGCGCATTTACATACACAAAGGCAGGCCATTGGAATTTGGCATAGGTGTGATTGCCATAGCTTATGTGCTAATAGAAAGTATTGCCGGAGCAACGATTATTCAAATAGGCGGATATGTGCCAATGATGTTGCTTGGCATGATTGCCGGGAAATATCGTGCAATAACCAAAGCTGAGAGAAAACAAATTTATTTGACAGATAATAAAAAATAATTAAACGATATATGGAAAATATTAACAACGATAAAATAGACCTTCGCAGGTATATTGCGGCAGCAAAGCGATATAAATGGTTGTATATAGCTGCATTGGTTGTGATGATGTCGGGATCCATATTCTTTGCACTGACCCGCGAGCCGAAGTATGAAATAAATGCATCGATGCTTGTTGAAAGCGAGCAGAGTTCGGGAAGCGGGGCTTTGGCGGGACTGAATCAAATGATGGGCATGTTTTCTTCTTTGGGCGGCTTTGGAGGGTTGACGTCCGAGAACGAAGTATATGTGGCGCAATCTAATAACGTGTTGGAACGCACCGTAAAAGAAATGCAACTTAACCGGAAATATTATATCCGGGAAGGTTTCATGCGCAAAAAATCATTGTACAATGATTCTCCCGTGCTTGTCGTTGCCGACGACGAATATTTCGATACGGTGAATGGCGGTATGCAATTCAAGATAAAATTGAAAAAAAACGGTAAGGCAGATATTAAGGCGCAGAAAGGTTGGTTTACAACTGTATATGAGGCGGAAGACGTTGATTTACCGACTACCATAGAAGTCGATAACGCAAAATTTACGTTGCTCCCTACCGATGCTTATGTAAAGGGTGCGCAATTGGAAATGAGTGTGTCGTTGTCAAGCAATGTGCTTGCAACTGCCGCATTGTATAAGTCGCTTAAAGTGAAATCTGTGACAAAAACCGATTTTATTACTTTATCACTTTCCGATCCTAATTTAAAGCGTGGTAAAGCCATCCTTAATACGTTAATGAGGCTTTATAATGAGTTTAGATTAGATGGAAAGGCGAATAAAGCAAGCAAGGGCGTTGAGTTTATAGACGAACAGCTTGCATTGGCTTATGAAAGTTTGATACACTCAGAAGCCAGTATGGAAAAATTCAAGTCGGAGAACGATGTTACCGACATACAAATCGAACTTGAAGTAATGCTTGAAGCAGCAAGCAAGTTGAATGAAGGGATGCTTGCAGCACGGGCACAAACAATGATATGCGACTTGATGCTTAAATTCCTGACAACCGAAGAAAGCAAGTATTCGCTGTTGCCGTCAATGTCTACCGGGGCAACAACGAGCATTAGTTCGGGGGATGGCGAAAGTGCTTCCGGCGGTTCGGGCAATTCCATAATCAATAGCTATAACGAGTTGATACTTAAACGTATGAGGTTGTTGCGTTCGGCTCGTCCCGACAATAAGGCTCTTGCCGAGGTAACTGCAAATATAGATGCGATGCGGGGTGCTGTCATAGAAAGCGTGGAACAGCAAAAGAATAATGTCGGAGCTGCCATGGATGTGCTTGAAGGACAATATAACCAGTTTGCATCAAGGTTGAAAAGCAGCCCGAGTCTTGAACGCCAATACATGGATATAGCCCGTGACATGAAGTTGAACAATCAGGTTTATCTTGTATTGTTGAGCAAGAAAGTAGATTATCAAATGAAAATGGCATCGAATGACGTGCCGGCAACAATTATCGAAGATGCTTATTGCGAAAAAAACAAAGCATCTAATATGCGAAGTCTTATATACCCTGTTCTGGGGTTGTTTGTTGCATTGTTATTCCCATCGTTATTCGTCTTGTATATGACATGGAGGCGCAAGGAAATAACAAGGGAATATGATATGCCGTTGTCGGTGAGAAAAGGCGGGTATGCCACATACGAAGATGTGTTGCAGTTGCGTTCCGACATACTTTCTTCCGGAAATTCAAAATTGATTCCGATAGGATATGCCGTGGAAACAAATTCAGGACGTGTTGCGGAAGCTGTGACAAGTATTTGCCGGCATATTAGCGATACCGGTAGGAAAATTGCAATTGTCGATTTGAACAATGCGTGTGGCTGTGGCGGACAACTTGACGACATATCAAATAAAGTTCCCGAACCGGTGAAATATGCAGGATTTGATTGTTGGGGCTATACCGGCAGTGTGGCGAGCGACATGTTGCTCAATGACAAATTCTGCCAGTTGTTAGAACAACTTTACGATAAATATGATTCTGTGATAGTGTTGTTTGAGTATAGCGACGATGCAGCTTGCGCAATAAATAAAATGTCGGAAAGCGTGTCGATTGTGTATATGGTAGAAGGCGGAGTGACACGTCGCAGGCATATAGATCAACTGGCTGAATCTTTACGCAAAGAACAAAAAATGATGTTCTGGATATGCTGAAGTAATATACTGCATCTGTGGTGAAGATATAATTCGCATGAGGAATATGAGGGTACTGCAAGTAAATAAGTACAATTACCTGCGCGGCGGGTCGGAGACTGTGTTTTTCAACACCATCAATATGCTTGAAGAACACGGACATGAGGTGGCGCGTATGTGCGTGAACCACCCCAAGAACGAGCCGTCGCAATGGCAACAGTATTTTGCAGATGCCCCGGAGATTCGCGACATAAAAGGCGTGGCAGGGAAGTTGCGCAGTATTCCGCGTTTTTTCACTAACCGTGATGCGGCTCGAAAGATGGAGCGGCTGATTTGCGATTTCCGTCCCGACGTGGCGCACTTGCACAATATCTTCAACGGCATATCACTGTCGATACTGCCGGTGCTGAAGCGACATGGTGTGCCGGTGGTGATAACGTTGCACGACACACGGTTTATCTGTCCGACCGACAGCTTTAACATGCTTGATAAAAAACGTTGTGACAGTTGCCTGAAGTCATCTTGGGGGTTGAATTGCGGATTGCATCGATGTTATGAGGGGAGTTTTGTTAACAGTTGGATGTGCGCGCTTGAAATGTTGCATAAGGAGCGGCTGTTCCATTATGATGATTATATCGACCGTTATATCTTTGTCAGTCGGCGGTATAAGGAATTCCATTCGGCACGCCATGATTTTTTCGATAAGAAAGGAGTTGTGCTTTATAACTTCGACGCACGCGTAAGTAAATTCAAGCCCGAGCCGAATAGGGGGGGCTATTTTCTGTTTTTTGGTCGCATTGCAGCCAACAAAGGTATAGTTACCCTCATGGAGACCATGCAACGGCTGCCCGACATAAAGCTACATGTTGTAGGAACAGGGCCGCTACTTGACGAATTAAAATCAAGGCAGATGCCTAATGTTGATTTCCTCGGGTATAGGAGTGGGAAGGAACTTTCCGACGAGATAGAGAATGCTTCATTCATTATTGTCCCTTCGGAATGGGAGGAAAATAATCCTATGACCATTGTTGAGGGTTACACCTACGGCAAGCCGGTGATTGGTTCTTCGCTTGGCGGCATACCCGAGATTATCGAGCCGGACAAGACCGGATATGTGTTCCCGGCTTTTGACAAGGATGCTCTTGCCGCAGCGATAAGGGAGGCTTCGCAGATAACTGATGAGCGGTATGCCGAAATGTCGCGGCGGGCACGGGCGTTTGCCGAGAAGCATTTTAATCCCGGCGCATATTATGACTCTTTGACGGAGATATATAAAGAGATTCAAGTATAAAGAAACGTCTCTGTCGTGTCGGGATACTTGCGCTATGTCGTGGTATTGCGTGAGTGGTGGAAAAATTGTAACTTTGACTGATTTTAAATGTCCTTTGTTTAGGGCTGTACTTTCCCTTCATAAAAGGGAATTATGTTTTTAGAGAATTATAGTATGGCAAACAATAAAATACAGCAACCGACCGACGCAAGCATAATCCTCACTTATCGCTGTCCCATGCGGTGCCAGATGTGTAATATTTGGAAGAATCCAACTGACGTAAAGCAGGAAATACGCCCCGAGGAGCTTGAAATATTGCCGCGGTTGAAATTCATAAATCTCACCGGCGGCGAGCCGTTTATCCGCGAGGATCTTGAAGATGTGGTGCGGGTGTGCTACACCAAAACGCCCCGTATAGTGATTTCAACGTCGGGGTGGTTTGAAGACCGCGTGATACGTCTTGCCGAGAAGTTCCCCAAGATAGGCATTCGCATCTCGATTGAGGGCTTGTCGCAAAAGAACGATGAACTGCGCGGACGTGCTGGCGGCTTCGACAAAGGACTGCGCACGTTGCTCACGTTGAAGGACATGGGGCTGAAGGATATAGGGTTTGGTTGCACGGTATCGAACCATAATTCCCACGATATGCTGTCGCTGTACAGGTTGTCGAAATCGCTCGGAATGGAATTTGCCACGGCGGCATTCCATAACTCATATTATTTCCACAAGGACGACAATGTGATAACTAACCGCGACGAAGTGTGCCATAACTTCAAGCAACTAATAGAGTGGCAATTGAAAGAGAGTCATCCGAAGTCGTGGTTCCGAGCTTTCTTCAACATGGGATTGATAAATTACATCGAGGGTGGGCGTCGCATGTTGCCGTGCGAGGCCGGCATGATGAATTTTTTCATCGACCCATACGGCGACGTGTATCCGTGTAACGGACTCGAGGAACGCTATTGGAAACAGTCGATGGGTAATATACGTCAGGCTTCTACGTTTGCCGAAATATGGGAAAGCCCGCAAGCCGAGGAAGTCCGTGCCAAGGTGCGCCGTTGCCCCAAAAACTGCTGGATGGTGGGCACGGCATCGCCTGTGATGCACAAGTATGTGAAGTACCCTGCTGCATGGGCATTGCGCAACAAGTTGCGCAGCATTCAGGGCAAGCCCGCATGTCTCGACATGAAATGGTATGACGTGGGACAGGATCCCACACAAGGAGACTTGCGGGAGAAATTCTGATTGAGTTATATCTGTATCAGCCATGAAAATAGTAGTCACAGGTACACGGGGCATCCCCGACATAATGGGAGGAGTGGAAACGCATTGCGAGGAATTGTTTCCGCGCATTGCCGCAATGGGACATGATGTGACAGTTATACGCCGCTCGTGCTATGTGACCGACGGCAACCGCCGCAGCGAGTACCGCGGAGTGCAGTTGAAAGATGTGTATGCGCCACGGAAAAAGAGCTTGGAAGCCATAGTGCACACGTTTCTTGCGGTGATTGAAGCGAAACGGTTGCGAGCCGATGTGCTGCACATCCACGCCATAGGTCCGTCGATAATGGTGCCGTTTGCACGGCTGCTCGGGTTGAAAGTGGTGATGACGCACCACGGTCCCGACTATGACCGCAAGAAGTGGGGCAGACTTGCCCGCACGATGCTGAAAATGGGCGAGCGCATGGGTGCACGATATAGCAATGCGGTGATAGTCATATCGCAAGTGATAGCCGACATTGTTCGGCAGAAATACGGGCGCCCGTCGCACTTGATCTACAACGGTGTGAACAAGCCCGTCATTTCTGGCAGAACCGACTACATTGCCTCGCTCGGGCTTGAACCGGGGCGTTACATTGTGGCCGTAGGACGGTTTGTGAAAGAAAAATGTTTTGACCAACTCATAGAAGCCTATTCCCGATTGGGACAATGTGGCTTTAAACTTGTCATTGCCGGTGATGCCGACCATGAGGACGAGTATTCGCTGTCGCTGAAGCAGCAGGCTCGGGAAAAAGGTGTTGTGTTGACCGGGTTCATTCGCGGCGAGCGGCTCAGTCAATTGCTGTCTAATGCTGCCCTGTTTGTGTTGCCATCGTCACACGAAGGGCTGCCCATATCGTTACTCGAAGCAATGAGCTACGGCCGCGATGTGCTTGTGAGTGATATTCCCGCCAACCGCCTGCCGGAACTTGATGCCGCTGCCGACTTTTTCCCGTGTGGCGACATTGACGCCCTGCGACAAGCATTGGAGCGAAAAATAGCCAATGTGCAGCCCTGCCGCAGCTACGACCTGCACAATTATGACTGGGACCACATAGCCCGGCAAACGGTGGAAGTTTATAATTGCATTAGAAAAGTAGGCTGATAGGATTACATTAGGAGTATTTACCACTGAATGTCGTCCCTGCCATTAGGCGCTTTACACATTGAAGCGGAAGTGCATGATGTCGCCGTCTTGGACTACGTAGTCCTTGCCCTCGACGTACATTTTGCCGGCTTCTTTGACGGCGGCCTCGCTGCCGAGCGCAACGTAGTCGTCATACTTGATTACTTCGGCGCGAATGAAACCTTTCTCGAAGTCGCTGTGTATCACACCGGCGCATTGTGGAGCCTTGCTTCCGCGGCGGAATGTCCATGCGCGCACTTCTTGCGGGCCGGCGGTTAGGAATGTTTCGAGGTTGAGCAACTTGTAGGCAGCCTTGATGAGGCGGTTTACGCCCGATTCTTCAAGGCCTATTTCGGCAAGGAACATTTGCTTGTCTTCGTAGCTATCCAATTCGGCGATTTCCGATTCTATCTTGGCTGCCACGATGAGAATGTCGGCACCTTCTTCCTTGACTGCTTCGCGCACCATGTCGACGTAGCGGTTGCCGTTGACGGCACTTGCGTCATCGACGTTGCAGACGTATAGCACCGGTTTGTTGGTGAGCAGGAACAGGTCGTGTGCGGCTTTCAACTCTTCCTTGCTTTCAAATTGCACGGTGCGTGCTGCCTTGCCTTGCTCGAGTGCTTCCTTATAGCGGCTGAGCACTTCATATTGCAGCTTGGCCTGTTTGTCGCCGCCGGTAGTGGCCTGCTTTTGGACGCGGGTGATGCGGCTCTCGATGGTTTCGAGGTCTTTCAATTGCAGCTCATAGTCGATGATTTCCTTGTCGCGGACAGGGTCGACCGAGCCGTCGACGTGGGTTATGTTGTCGTCGTCGAAGCAGCGCAGCACGTGCAGTATGGCATCGGTTTCGCGTATGTTGGCGAGGAACTTATTGCCGAGGCCTTCACCCTTGGAGGCACCTTTCACGAGGCCGGCGATGTCTACGATTTCGACGGTTGTCGGTACGATTTTTTGCGGGTTGACCAACCGCGCGAGCACGTTGAGGCGTTCGTCGGGAACAGTGATTACGCCCACATTGGGTTCGATGGTGCAGAAAGGGAAATTGGCCGATTGAGCCTTAGCGTTTGAAAGACAGTTGAATAGGGTGGACTTGCCCACGTTGGGCAGTCCCACTATGCCACATTGGAGAGCCATAAGCTATATATCTTTTGTTAATTTTTTCGTGATTTCGAGTGCAAAGTTAGTGCAAGGCGAGAGCAAATGCAAATCATGCTTGCATGAATTTGCGGTTTGCCGAGCCGCGGCCTAAGTTATAGAAAGTTAGTGCAAGGCGAGTGTTTTTTCAAAGACCGAGCCGCCGCCTTTGGAGTTGATAAGCAAAATAGCGGCTTCGGAGATGCCGAACACGAGATAGCGTTGCCCGGCGGCAGATTAGTATGGCAGCTCCGCAGCCATCAATTGTTCTTTATTGTGTCGGTGTGTGCTGTTGTTGTATGGACATAAACAAACCGTCGTGCATATTTGCATCGATGTCGGTTAAGATGTCTCCTATTGTGCATATTAAAGGAGGCAGGTCGCTATGTATAATGTTGAATATTTCTTCAGGGTCGGTCGATGCGTATTCGTGTGAAATTATATTCCTGAGTGCAAAAATATTCCGCCAAGGCACTGCCGGGTATTTGATGTGCAGAAATTGCCGGTTCGTCAGGTTGTCAATCTGCTTAAGCGTTTCGCCGATTGTTTGCAGGCACATGCATGTGCTATTGTATAGAATCATTCCATATTGTGATGCAAGGAAATCATTGCCCGACGAGATATTGCCGGTGGTGGATATGATGAATTCGCCCTGCTTGATGGCGAAGTCGAGCATGTCGGTAATGCGGTCCTTAAATAAAAATTGCATCTTGATTAAGGGATTTACGGAACAGCGGGCGCATTATGGCGCGGAGTGAAATCACGTCGACTTTGCAGTGGAACAATTCTTCGAGTTCATAACGCAAGTTCATTCTGGTGAAGAAAGAGGGTTTCTCTAATTCAACGCAGATGTCGATGTCGCTATCGGCGTGTTGTTCTCCGCGTGCGGCACTGCCAAACAGTCCGAGAGATATTATTCCATAATCTTTTCCCCGGCGTTGTTTGAAATCGCGTAATATGTTGATTATATCGGCAGTTTTCATCTTATTTATGTTGCTCAATTGCAAAGTTAGTGCAAGGCGAGAGCAAATGCAAATCATGCTTGCATGAATTTGCGGTTTGCCGAGCCGCCGCCTAATTTATGAAAAGTTAGTGCAAGGCGAGAGCAAATGCAAATCATGCTTGCATGAATTTGCGGTTTGCCGAGCCGCCGCCTTTGGAATTGATAAGCAAGATAGCGGCTTCGGAGATGCCGAACACGAGATAACGCTGCCCGATGGCAGATTAGTGCGGCATCTCCGAAGCCGACTGAGATGTGGGGACGTTGCCTGTCCGTAGGTTACGCGTTCTGTCGAACGCTCCACGCTACGGTTAAGCCGAGTATGGCAGCTCCGCAGCCATCATTTTATTTGCTTGCAACCAGATTTCCCGGCTGACCAATATGGAAAGTTAGTGCAAGGCTAGAGCTTGGCAAAACAGGTCAGGCTGTTTTCTGCTTTGAAGGGCGAGATGCTTTATTCTTGCCCGACAGCCATGATGGAATAACTGCAAGGCCAATTATGAGATAAATATAGTAGCTGAGTATGCGCCAAGTGAGGGCAATCACCAATCCTATTTGCGCCGAGCCCATGATGTCGGCATAATATTCGCTGAACAGCCATTCGCTCACTCCGCTGCCGCCCGGTGTGGGGCATACGAGCAGTAATAACCATATAACGCCCTGCCGGGCAAATACGAGCCATTGGTTGCTGCCGGGAACGAAAGCGAGGAACAGAAAGCACACCATGACATACCGGCACGTCCATGACAATGCCGTGGCTGCAAATGCTTCGGCCCACCATTTCAGAGATTTTGATTTGGCCTCGACCGATGCAGACTGCATGTTGACGGCCATGCGTGCGGCTTTAGTCTTCCAACGGCGCAGCACAGGTAACGAAAACAGCATAACTAATAACCGCTTCAGGCCTTGTGGCTTGGCGATGATGCCGATAAAGAGCAGTAGCGTCCATGCAGCGATGAGTGCATATACGCCCCAAAACACCCATTTGAGGCCGATGGAAAATTCTACATCGAATGTGCCAAACAGGCTGTCAAACGGTGTGAGCGCCACTATCAACGGGCATGATATGACAAAAAACAGTTCGTCGAGAAACAATGTGATTATCATCAGAGCCGTGCCGCGTCCGAAGTTGATGCCCTCGCGGTTCATGAACACCATTGCCATGCTGCTGCCACCGACGGCCGTTGGAGTTATTGCCGACGTGAACTCGCAAAGCATGCACACTTTGAACGATTGCAGCCACGACAAGTCGCCGTCGGTGAGCCGCTTGTATCTCCACATGTATCCCATTTCGCGTCCGGCAAGTGCTGCCAAGGCAAGTGTCAATCCGGCCAATACTGTCGGTGTGAGGCTCACGGCCTGCCAATCGAAATTGGCAAATTCGTCCCAGAACAGCCATGCCACCACTGCGATGCCTATTATTACCGGAATTGCGACATATGCGGGACGTATTTTTATTCCGTTTTGTTCCTGTCGAGCATTCTGCATGGGTGTCGTATCGTTTAAACCAAATCTAATGACCGATTTGGGTTTGTGTCACAGTCTGTCGGCCACGGCTTGCCAGTCGATTATCTCCCACAGTTGTTTCACGTGGTCGGCACGGCGGTTTCGGTAGTCGATGTAGTAGGCATGTTCCCACACGTCGATGCACAGTAGCGGTTTGCTGCCTTTGCGCAACGGATTGCCTGCATTGTTTTCCCGTGTTATCAGTAACCGGCCTTCGGGCGAGAGCGACAGCCATGCCCATCCGGAGCCGAACAACCCGATTGCAGCCTCTTCCATCTGCCGTTTAAGTTGGTCCAAGCTGCCAAAGTCCCGGACTATAAGTTCGGCAAGCCTGCCTTGGGGTAGGCTTCCCTGTCCCGGCGTCGTGAATTGGGTGAAGTATAAGGTGTGGTTGAGAACCTGTCCGGCATTATTGAATATTCCGCCATCGGGAGCGGCAGCAACTATTTCTTCCACTTCCCGGTTTTCAAATTCAGTTCCTTTTATCAGGTTGGCAAGATTTGTCACGTAGGTTTGCAGGTGTTTGCCATAGTGGAATTCGATGGTTTCGGCACTGATAATCGGTTCCAGTCCGTTGGCAGGGTATCCGAGTTTTGGCATTTCATTTTTCATGATTAATATGTTTTGAGAGGTTCTTGCCTTGAATTTCCCATTTTGAGAATCAAGGCAATATTCAAAGATACGAAAATTTGCGTGAAAATAAAAAGGTTGCGAATAATTATTTGCCGGGCATGTGTTCTTTCAGGCGGGTGAGGGAGCAGATGGCTCCACACAGTGTGAGACAGCCGGCAAGGAGCATTGCATCGTGCGGGGCCATGTCGCCAAAGAGGTGGAACATTAGTGCCACGAGGGCTGCCCCGGTGGTTTGCCCGGTGAGGCGTGCGGTTGCAAGCATTCCACTGGCACTGCCTGTGCGTTGAGGTGGTGCCGAACTTAGCAGCAGGTGGTTGTTGGGCGACTGGAACATGCCAAACCCGGCACCACAGAGCATCAACCGCCAAACAAGTCCGAAATGTCCTTCGTCGGGCGAAACGAACGACAGGGAGAAGCAGCCTATGCTCATTATCGTCAACCCGATGCCGCCGAGTATTCCCGGGTGCACCTTGTTGATGAGCCACCCGGCCATTGGGGCAACAAACACTATCACGAGCGGCCACGACGTCATGAGCAACCCCGTGCCGACGGCATCATAGCCGAATGTGTTGACCAGCAGGAACGGCATTGCCACCATGCCGAGCATTTGTGCCGTGAACGACAGTATGCTCGTGGCCACCGATGTGGTGAAGATGGGGATTTTGAGCAAGTCGAACGGCAGCATGGGATAGCGGCGGCCAAGTTGCGAACGCACGTATATGAATCCGATAAATAACAGCAATATCACCCCTGCCAGTACCAATTGCGGGGAAACGTCGTGGGAATAGGCTTCGACGCAGCCGATGAACAACCCGAATGTGGCTGCATTGAGCGATGCGTCGCGCCAATTGAACCGCCGGCCGACGATGCGCACCGGATTGTTGGGAAGGTAGCGGCGTGCCATGTAGAATGTGGCAATGCCTAAAGGGATGTTAATTGCGAATAGCCAAGGCCATGGCGCAATGGCAAGTATGGCTGCCGACAGCGAGGGGCCTGTGACCGATGCGATGGCAACGACCGTGGCATTAAGCCCTACGCCCTCGCCAAGGCGGCGGCGGGGGTAGATGAGTTTCACTATCGAGGTGTTGACGCTCATTATCATCGCAGCACCAAGTCCCTGCACCACACGCGATATAACCAACATGGGCAATGACCCCGACAAGGCGCAAAACAGCGAGCCGATGGTGAACACCACTATTCCTCGCATATAAACTTGCTTGTAACCCCATAACTCGCCGAGTGACGAGAATGGCAGCAACAGCATCATTATCACAAGCTGGAATGCGTTGACAACCCAAATGGAATCGGACGACGGCACGTCGAGTTGGTCGGCGATGGCCGGCAGGGCCACGTTACAAATCGTTCCGTCTATAACCGACAGGAACAGGCCGCAGAATGTAGCAGCCATTGCATAATAAATGCGCGGACGGTGCAGGCCGTCCCAATCGAGGTCGCCCACTACTTGTTGGGCATCATCGCCGATATTTGCCGTATTCACTATTTTTGCCCTTTCATAAAAGCCGGTGCAAAATTACAAAATCATTTGGCATATTTGTGTATGCGGCAATTGTTTTATAGTTTTGTATTGTTGGCCGTAGACGCACAAAATTTTGCGTCTCTACAATTTGGATGAGTACGGACAGTCATATAATTTTTTATCTGCATTAAATTTTTAGTATACGGTAAATTATGAAATTAAGCGGCATAACAGCCTTGTTATTGGTGTGCCTGCTCGCGGCCGGGTGCGGTCGTGACGGCCGTTCCGCCGGCACAGGGCACGACATGGAATATGCTCGTTGGCTTGACATGGAACATCATGCCGGGTACACCTTGGTGACGGTAAAAAATCCGTGGCGGCCGGGAGCTGTGTTACAAACGTATTTGCTTGTGCCACAGGATGGCGAAGTCCCACAGGGCATAACCGGCACGGTGGTGCGCACGCCGTTGCAGTCGGTGCTGGTGTATTCATCGGTACACGCAGGTGTGATAAAGGAACTTGGAGCCATGCAATCGGTGACGGGGGTGTGTGACGTGCAATATTTCGACATGCCCGAAGTGCAAGAAGGTGTAAGAGCCGGTAAAATCATCGATGCCGGCAATTCCATGCAACCTGCGATGGAAAAGGTGGTGCAGTTGCGTCCCGATGGCATAATTTTGTCTCCTTTCCAGAACGGTGGATATGGTGCATTGGCCAACATGGGGGTTCCGTTGATAGAATGTGCCGATTATATGGAGAATACTCCGCTTGGCCGTGCGGAATGGATAAAATTTTTCGGCGAATTATATTGCTGTCGGGCCAAGGCCGATTCTATTTTTGCTACGGTCGTAGAACGGTATGGGGAGGTAAAATCACTTGTCGACAGCGTGAGGACTCGGCCGAAAGTGATTTGCGAGTCGGTTACAAGCGGGGTGTGGTATGTGCCCGGCGGCGACAGTTATATGGCACATTTATACGTAGATGCCGGTGCCGATTATCCATGGAGCAACGATACAAGCACCGGGTCGTTGTCGCTAAGCGTTGAACAGGTATATGCCACTGCACATGATGCTGACGTGTGGCTCGTGAAGTCACTGACGCAGATGACATACGATGAATTTGCCGCACAATATCCTCTCAATGCGCGCTTCAAGGCATTCAAGGAGCGGGGGGTGTATCAATGCCCGTCGCTCAACACGTCGCTGTACCGCGATTTCCCATTCCATCCTGAAGTGTTGCTGCGCGAATATGTGCGCATATTCCATCCCGAGGTATTGCCCGAACCGACGCAATATTTCATGCCGATGGCCGAGGAGTGAAAGTGCAACAAGTGTATATGAATGCAATGATAAAAACAAGCATGGATTCCCAGAGTGAAATAATATTGTACCAACCCGACGAAACGGTAAAGGTGGAGGTGCGATTGGAGGATGAAACCGTCTGGCTGACGCAGGCGCAAATTGTAGAGCTGTTTCAATCCAGTAAGGCCAACATAAGTGAACATATTAAGAATATATATGAACAGGAAGAGTTGGAAGAGGCTTCAACTGTTCGGGATTTCCGAACAGTTAGGCAGGAAGGAAGACGACAGGTCGTCAGAACTCTTACGTACTATAATTTAGATGCCATCATATCAATAGGTTTTAGGGTAAACAGCAAGCGTGGAATCTTGTTCCGGCAGTGGGCAAACAAGGTGTTAAAGGAGTATTTGCTGAAAGGGTATTCGGTGAACCGGCGCCTGACAAGCATAGAACAAAGAATGGACGACAAGTTCATGCAGCATGAGATGAGGCTTGATGCGATTGACAAGAAAATAGACTTCTTTGTGCGAACCTCCATGCCGCCTGTTGAAGGCATATTTTATGACGGACAGATATTTGATGCTTACAAATTTGTGACAGAGTTGATAAAGTCGGCGCGTCGGTCTGTCATAGTGATAGACAATTATGTGGATGAGACGGTATTGACGATGCTCGACAAGCGCGGCGACGATGTGTCGGCCACGATTTACACGAGCCGCATAAGCAGGCAATTGGAATTGGACCTGAAACGGCACAACGAGCAGTACAGGGCGATAGAGGTCAAAGTGTGCAAGAATTTTCACGACAGATTTTTGATAACCGACCGGCAAAATGTTTACCACATAGGGGCTTCCTTGAAAGACCTTGGCAAGAAGTTGTTTGCCTTTTCAAGGCTTGAAATAAATCCTGAGAAGTTAATTGGCAAATTTTGAGTTATGTCGAAAGAAAGGAAAGACAGGGGCAATGTGCGCAGCGGTGTGGTTATTGTCATATTGTGCGTGGTGGCAATCATGTTGGCGGCAGCCAACCTTGCCACAGGCGCGGTGGAGATACCGTTGGGCGAGATATGGAATATAATTACCGGCAAGGGGGGTAGCGATGCCGTGTGGGAGCTCATCGTCATGCAGTCACGCTTGCCGCTTATTGCCACGGCTGCACTGTCGGGCGGTGCGCTTGCCATTGCAGGCCTGCTGATGCAGACGCTTTTTAACAATCCTCTTGCCGACCCGTCTATTCTGGGTGTGTCGTCGGGGTCGAGTTTAGGTGTCGCCATCGTCATGCTGTTGCTTGGAGGAGAATTGGGCACTCTGTTTGGCACCACCGTGGGCGGTTACGTGAGCATCCTTGCCGGGGCTATGGCCGGGGCTGCATTGATACTTGCTGCATTGATGTTGTTTTCTTCGCTTGTGAAGGGTACCACTATGTTGCTCATTGTGGGCATTATGATAAGTTTTCTTGCATCGAGTGCCATTTCGCTACTTAATTTCTTTTCAACGCAAGAAGGGGTACACTCATACGTGATTTGGGGATTGGGTAATTTCTCGGGAGTGACTATGGGCAGCCTGCCGCTCTTTTCCATGGTTATATTGTTTGTTTTGGCATGGTCGATGCTGTTGGTTAAGCCATTGAATGCATTGCTGCTTGGCAGCCGCTATGCCGAGAGTCTCGGGGTGAATCTGAGGCGGGTGCGCAATGTGCTGCTGCTTGTAACGGGCATACTTACGGCAACGGTTACTGCATTTTGCGGCCCGATAGGTTTTATCGGGCTTGTCGTGCCACATATTGCGCGATTGATGCTTAATTCATCGGATCATCGTGTACTGATGCCTTGTACGATGCTTGCCGGAGTTGTAGTGGCACTGTTGTGCCAGTTTGTCAGCGTGTTGCCCACATCGGTGGGGATAATACCCATAAATGCCATAACACCCATAGTGGGAGTGCCGATTATAATATATATAATATTGAACCGAAAAAAGATTAAATATTTCAATTGATGCAGGAGAATGATTCGATATTGTCGGCACAGTCGTTGTCGATTGGTTACAGGCAGGGCGGGAATGTTACCACCGTCATGCAGGGGCTTGACTTGCAGCTGCACCGCGGGTGTCTCACTGCATTGCTCGGGCGGAACGGCATAGGCAAGTCCACGCTGTTGCGCACCATTGCGGGGGCACAGCCGGCCTTAGCCGGGGCGGTGTGGCTTGACGGCAATTTCGTGGGCAGCTATTCTCCGCGGGAAGTGTCGCGGAAGTTGTCGCTCGTATATACCGACCGCACACAGGCCGGAGGCTTGACGGTAGAGCAGTTGGTGGAACTTGGTCGGTACCCTTACACCGGTTTTTTCGGCCGCCTTGACAGCCACGACCGGGACGTGGTGGCAAATGCCATGGCTGCCACCGGTATAGACCATAAGCGGGATTCGTTTGTGGCCGAATTGAGCGACGGCGAACGCCAGAAAGCCATGATAGCACGCGCGTTGGCTCAGGAAACTCCTGTTATTATGCTCGATGAGCCTACTGCATTCCTCGATGTGGCAAGCCGCATAGAAGTAATGACGTTGTTGCATAATCTTGCCCACGGGCAGAATAAGGCTGTGCTGCTTTCAACCCATGACATTTCGCAGACATTGCTGCTTGCCGATGAATTGTGGATTGTAACCGACGACCGCAAGGTGCTGTGCGGGTGTACCGAGGATTTGATACTTTCGGGAGGAATGCAACAGTTGTTCCCTTCGTGCAGCGGCATGGCGTTTGACATGTTGCACGGAGATTTTGAAATGTCGTTGAACCCGGAGTACCGGTATGATGTGGAGTGTGCCGACCCTGTGTTGCGCCGGTGGGTGGCAAATGCTTTGCGGCGCAACGGTATATCGCCCGACGGCGGCACCGAAGGCAAGGTTGAGGTTTCGTCACGCAGTGATATTACGGTATCGTGTCCCGATGGTAAAAGGGTGAAGTGCCGGTCGATGGCCGGGCTTGTGTCTTGTATAAGGAACAAGCGGTAGACGGGGGATATAAGAAATGGTAAAATAAAAATCCCTGCTTCAGCAAGAGGCAGGGATTTTTGTTGTCGGTAGTGTGGTTGTGTGCCGTTTATTTTACAATGACTTTGACCGCCGCGCCGTCGATGGTGACAATGTATATGCCTTTGTCGACGGGGACATTGGCGGTCGATGCCGTTGTCGAGTAGACCGGTGTGCCACTGATGCCGAATATCCTTATGTCACACTCATCGGCAGCCGAAATTATTATTTCGCCATTGGCTGAGTACACGACAGTGCTTGCGGCAAGAACGTTTTCTACTCCGGCACAACCTTTTTCGCCCACCACGATATTGTCTATGGCAATGTCATGTGTGGCTGCTGATATGCCGCGCAGGCTGATGCGCACGTTTTTCTCTCCGGCAAAGTCGGCAAGCGAAACAGTGTGTTGCGTCCAGCTCTCTTCTTCGTAGCCCGACACGGCAATGGCGTTGTTGACGGTCACATACTCGCCATTGTCTTTCGACGCCTCGATGACGACAGCATCACCGGTAGCCTCGCCTGTGAGATGGTACATGTAGAACGTCATTTCGGGTTCGGCGGTTGCGCTCAGGTCGATCTTCTCGCTCGTGAACCTCACTACATCACCCTCATCGAGCTGGGTAGACTGGAATAGAGCCATGCCTCCGTCGTTATCTTGCGGCTGTATGCTTGATGTTGACGAAGCGTAGCCCCATGCGTGGTCTCCACCGGTTACTATTTCGTCCATCCACATGTGCGACGGTGTTTTCCCGGCAAAAGATTCCTTGAACGGGACTTTGGAGGACTCGCCCACGAAGAGCAGTTCGGAATAGGTGGCAGGTGCCGGACCCATGTCGTTGTAAGGTTGCACCATGTAATAGCAATAAGCCTGTCCTGCCGAAGTGTCTATGCCGCGGTCGGTGTAGCTTGTACCCACAAACTCGCGTTCTACCTCTTCGTTGTTGCGCAGAATCCAATATTTCACGTCGCCGTCTTTGGCATCGGGAGCGTCCCACGAGAGTGTTACCGAGTGGTCTTTGTTTTCAACCACCTTGAAGCCGGTTATCTGGCCGGGCACAGGGTAGCCTACTCTTAAGGTAACCACGGCGGCATCACTGCGCAGGCCGTCAACTTCGGCATATACGCGGTAGGTATATTCCCCCTGCTCGGGAACGGTCGTGTCGATGAATTCGGCAGCAAGCGAAGTACCAACCTTGCCTGTCTCGAACAATGGTTCTTCAAGGTCGTCGCGGTAAAGGAGCATGTTGTCGACGGTATAACCGTCATCGCCAAGCAGGTAGTTGCCTGCAATGTCTTGTGTGGGCGGGTACCATGTGAGTTTCACTTGCAGCGACCCGTCGGAAGCCGGAGTGGCCGAAAGTCCGAAGGGCGACTGCGGGGTCTTGGTGCTGCGGCCGTTTTCCACTTTTATGTCGTCGATAACAATTGTGGACCCCACCTGATTGTTGTCGAAGCAAATGCCTATCACATAAGGGCTGTTCTTTTCGACAACTATGCGACCGGTGATTTCGGTAAACTCTTGTCCGGTTATTTGCTTTATGTCGCCAATATAGCCCATGCCGGTGTGCTCTTCATCATTGTAGCACAATATTAATTGCAGCTGTCCCGGGTGGGCGGCATCGCCGGCTTTTGCTTTCATTGAAATAAAGACTTCGTGTTCGGTGGAGAAGTTCATGGCCGGCAGATATACGATGTCGGGCTCTTCCGAAGCCTTGGTTGAAGTGCAAGCAATCTCTCCGTTGCCGTTCAGTGCCCATGAGCTGCCATCGGCATTGCCGTCTTTTGTCGAGAAGCCGTCGAACGAGCCGGCTTGGCCGAAGTCGTTGTAATAAGGCAGGTCGAGAGCTACGGTCGACCCATAGAAATACTCGTAGGTGAGGTCGGAGTAAAGCACATAGCTCGCTTCGATATCATCGTAATGGAATTCTTTCTTGCGCGTTATGTTGCCGTCGGCATCATATTCGTATTCAAACTTGTAGCTGTACATAAATGACCACGATGCTTCCACATCCCCCAAGAGATTATTGAAATGCTCTTCAAGCGTGACATTGCCATGATCGTCATATTCATATACAAAACGGTCTTGCGGAATGTTTTCGGGTTCATAATCGAAGTCAATGTCCATCGACAAGTTGGTTATTTTTTCGGTTATGCGCCGGTTTTCGTCGAATGTATAATTTATTACCGTGGCCGAATTTGCCATGGGGATTCCGTTCTTGTACTTAGTGCGTGTTTCCGTGCCTTTGTTGCCGCTGTATTCAAATTTCCCTCGGGCATTATATTGCTTGCCCCAAGTTTCGGTATTGCTGTCAAACTCGTCGTAGTAAAAGATTTCGGAGGGGCGGTTGTCATCGTTGAAAACAACCTCTTTCCTTTTGTCGTCTTCTGTGGAATTGGCATACCAATATTCGTAGGTTTCGTCCCAAAGCAGTTTTTCCACCACGTTACGGCGGCCTTGGTCGTCGTAGCCGTAGCTTTCTTTCTTAGAGTTCTCATAACTGCCTTCGGCTGTGGGAACTTGCGTCAGGATTTCTGTTACTCGCCCGTCGGGGTCATAGGTGAAGTCGATTCTGCCGGTGATGTCGGTGCCGCTATATTCGAGCACGTGGTCAATCACTTGGCTGTCGTTTTGTGCAACGGACGGTAAGGCTGTTGCCGCCAACAGTGATGCACTTAAAAATAATAAATTCGTGGTCATTGATTTTAAATAGTGAAAAATAAGTTTAATTGGGACAAATGTATGCAAAAAAACAGGAATATTGTATAGCTTTGTCATGGAAAATGCGCATCTACTGTGCAGAACCGGTTTTTATTCATTCTTGCAATATGGAAATAACGGCTAAGGATTTCATGCTCAAGCAACCCAACTACCCGCAGGTTGCCGAGAGCGACAATTATTACATGGTGCTTGCCGGAAGGCTTGCGAAGATATGGGACAACTCACGGTTGCTGATGAACGTCGGTGACGAGGTGCGCCGCGACGTGGTGCTTGCCGTGACAGGTTATTTCCAAGACGTGGTGGCCGACGCCGGGATATGGCGGTCGTTTTCGACGATGTGCCGTGAGCTGTATGGCCGCCCGGTGCCATTCTTCGACCGCCCCGATGACTATATCGACAGCGAACTGAACGAGGTGGATATACAATTCATGGTGTGGTATGTCATTGAAAGCGAGAGTGAGACGCATGGCCACTTGTCGCCATACGACCCCGGAGTGGAGCGGCTCGCACACCTGTTTTTCAACCTGCTCGATGCCGTGTATGAAGATGCTCCCACGCCGGTCGAGTATAACATGGCGATGGATGTGGACTTCAACGATGAGCAAGACACCGAGAAGGCATACGACCTGTCGCACTGGCTGTTTTGGAACTGTTACTTCTTGCGACCGGCAGCCACAAGCACCTTGCGCATGGTGGCTGCAAAGGCGCAAGAGATAATAAATACTTATCCCGACAAGGACGAGGCTCGCGAACACTTGCTTGAAATGAACCGCCGCGTGATGGTGGAAAATACCACGGGGCCGTTGTCGTTGTCGATAGGCGAATGGATGGAACTGATAGTTAACGGAAAGACACCCGAAACGGCTGATGAGTCAGATGTGGAGCAAGGGAATGAGCACAGGTTCTATAAACAACTTGTCGAGGCCACCGGCGGAAGCCGCATTGCATTTATCGACGGTTATGATGCGTTGGAGCAATTTGTTGGCGAGCGCATGGGGTGGGGCAAGTCGGCCACGGGACACCTGCCCGGCATGAAGCGTTTTGGCAACTTTGTACTGCTTGGTAACAGGCAGCGCGGGTTGTTGATAGCGCACGACGTGGCGCAATACATCAAGCACCCCGACAACCCCATGTATGACCCGCAGGCCGCACGCAGCGAGGCGCATCGCATCGTCACCGAGCGCGGAGTGGCTCCAATCGACCTTGTTAAATACCTGTTTGAGAACAATCTCGTGCCCGATGCCCGTCTGCCTTTCGAGAAAGACGAGGAACGCTCGCTGTTGCACGAAAATTGGGATTTCCTTGCCCGCCTGTACCTCCAAACCCACTACCGCGGCGACTGAATTTATTTTGTATTGTCAATGTAATGAGAATAGGCGAATGTTTAGTATTTTTGTCTGATTCGCAATTATTGGAGGATAACACTATAACTGAATGAAACAGAATGAGTGATTTCGACAAATATATAAGACAGGGCGAACCGGACAGTAAAGAAAAGGCCCAAGCATGGCAGACTGCAATCGGCCTGCAAGATGTTGACGGTCTTAAACCTTCGGAGTATTTGCTGCAAACGGCAGGCAGGCACATTGAAGGCGACATTACTATTGACGAAGTAAAGCATCTGATTGACAGTTACTATCAGTCTAAGATAGTCAGAAAGGATATAGAAAATGAACGGACTGAAGAAGCTGATAAAGTATCCGCAAGAATCACTGAAATACTGTCTGAAAAATCCTTCTCTTTCACGCCGGATTATCTGATACTCATTCACAGGCGACTGTTTGAGGGCTTGTACAAATTTGCAGGCAGACTACGCGATTATGACATAACAAAGAAAGAATGGGTGCTTGACGGAGATACCGTTTTGTATTCTAATCATGAATTAATCCGTCAAACGCTCGAATATGATTTCGGACAAGAAAAGAGTGTCGATTACCCGTCACTTGATGCCAACCAAGCATTGAGGCATATCTGCAAGTTTGTTTCGGACATTTGGCAAATCCATCCTTTTGGAGAAGGGAACACACGCACCATAGCCGTGTTCACCATGAAATACCTGCACACCTTCGGATTCACATTCGGCAACAGTGTATTTCAAGAACACTCATGGTATTTCAGAAATGCATTGGTCAGAGCCAATTACAACAATTATTCAAAAGGAATATCCGCCACCGCATCCTTCTTGGAACTGTTTTTCAGGAACTTGTTGTTTGGCGAGAAAAACGAGTTACATAACCGGACAATGCATATCGCTGCACTCCAAAGTGCCAACATTGATGATTCAAAGAGCCAAAATGACCGTTTTTGAGTGCGAGCCTAATTACCATTGTTTTTTTGATCCCTATAAAAGGACTGCGGTATTCAAAGACGAGGTTGCATTAAGAGCTATCGGTGGCGTTAGGCAGTCACTCTCGGTTATAATGACTTTTCATTGATAAGGACAATATATACTACCCCGATGTAGAGACCGAGTTTAATAAACTCTATCTTAAAATGAAAGAGGTTATGACCCGGAACACCAATCAAAATGATAAATTGACCTCATTGAGGTACTCAATTCTACCAAAATTAATGTCTGGCGAATTGAAAATTAATGAAATAGAAATATAAATGGTTATGGATAAATCAATCGGCATATTAGATAAGGATTACGCTTTATGGGTTAAGGAACTTGTAAAGCGTTACCGAAGCAGCCAAATCAAGGCGGCTGTAAAGGTGAACAACGAAATGCTTCGCTACTATTGGGAACTTGGTAAAGACATTGAAGAAAAGCAAGCGGACAATAAGTATGGCAGTAAGTTCTATGCTACTCTAAGCCGTGATTTGCGCCATGAAATGCCTAATGTAGAGGGGCTGTCGGAAACTTCTATACGTTATGCAAAACGCTTTTATGTTCTTTACAGCCAGCACATTGCAAATCTTCCACGAGTTGTGGAAGAATCTGAGAAGACAAATCTTCCACAGCTTGTGGAAAGGTTGCAGACCGACTTATTCTCAATCCCATGGGGGCATCACCGCTATATCATAGACAAATGCTCGAACGACCCGGAAAAGGCATTATTCTATGTCCGGCAAACATTGGAAAACGGTTGGAGCAGGGATCTGTTGCTTAATATGCTAGGAACAAGCCTATACGAGCGCAGCGGCAAGGCGCAGACCAATTTCAAAAGTACGCTTATTGATGCTGACAGCGATTTAGCGCAGGAAATGACACGTGATCCCTATAACTTTTCTTTCACCAGCTTACGAGGAAAATACAATGAGCGTATCCTTAAAGACGTATTGCTCACCAATATCACAAACTTTTTGCTGGAGCTTGGCACAGGGTTCGCTTATGTAGGCAAGGAGTACCGCCTACAAATAGCGGAAAAGGAAAAGTTTATCGACTTGCTCTTTTATAACCTCAAACTATCCTGTTATGTGGTGGTAGAGGTTAAAATAGGTGAGTTTGACTTTGCCGATGTCGGTCAGTTGGGCGGCTATGTCGTGGCTTGTAATCATCTTCTCCGTAAAGAGGGGCGTGATAACCCCACGATAGGATTGCTCATTTGCAAACAAAAGAACAATACATTGGCTCAATATGCGCTCGAATCAAGCAGCCAACCCCTCGGAATATCAGAATATGAGCTTGAAAAGCTATATCCCGAGAAGGTAGAAGGCACAATGCCGTCCATCAAGGAGATAGAAGCTAAATTAGATGGTCAAACGAACCGCTAAATTCTCATTTATGGAAGAGATAAAAGGCTCTCTCAAAACAATTATTTGCGCTCTAATGATTGTTTTGGGCTAAAATGCCTGCAACAGATTCCAAAAGGTGAATTTACTTTTTGCCAACTGCTTGCATTTCTCCGAAACGCTCCAAGTCATTGAGCACATGCCGGAAACCACGTTTGATGAGATTATGGACAAATGTATTGAGATGAATGTGGAGGTATGTGGGATTGTTTGCAATTTGGGGAAAACTGTATATTTTTGCAGGGCTGAAATGATGAATGTTCTTTGGCCGTAAAATTATGAATAAAATTATAATCAAAATATTGTCGATTGCCGCAGTGGTGTTGTTATCGCTGCCGTCGGTGGCCGCCGTGCATGGAGACAGCGTTGCCATGATGCGCGACCGTGCCGAGATAAGCCTTGTGACTTGTTACCCGGGGCCTGACATTTATGAGTTGTATGGGCATACGATGTTGAGGGTGCGCTACAATGATATTGACATGGTGTATAATTACGGTATTTTTGATTTTGATTCTCCCAATTTCATGTATCGTTTTGTGAAAGGCGAAACCGACTATAAAGTTGCGGGTTATGATGCGGCATACATGCTAAAGGGATATGGCTCGCGCAAAGTGGTGGAGCAACGGTTGAATCTTACTCCCGAGGAGTCGATGCGCGTGCTGGTGGCACTCGTGGAGAATGCACGCCCCGAGAATGCCACTTACAGGTATAATTATGTGTATGACAATTGCGCAACCCGTCCGCGCGATATAATAGAAAGGGTGCTTGGCGATAAATTGCGTTATGGTGCAATGCACGATACCATCACCTTTCGAGAAGAGATGCGCCATTATAATTCAAACTACGCATGGCAGCAATTTGGCATCGACCTTGTGCTCGGGTCGGGAATCGACTACACGCTCACATACCGCGAGCAGATGTTTGTGCCGATGGTGCTCATGCGAGCCTTTGCCGAAGCCCGGGTGGAACGTGCGGCAGGCTCGGAAGCACTTGTGAAAGAGACAGTAGTGCTGAACGATGGCAGCGACACAGGCGATATATTGCCCCCTACACCGTGGTGGATGTCGCCAATGGCGGTGGCTTTGGTGGTGCTTGCCGTCACGCTATGTGTGTCGTGGCATGATGTGCGTCGCAGGCAGGTAAGCCGTTGGGCCGACAGCATACTGTTTGGAGTGGCCGGATTGTGCGGCTTGCTTATATTCTTTTTGATATTCATATCGACGCATGCGGCCACGTCGCCCAATTTTAACGGCTTCTGGTTGCATCCGTTTGCGCTGTTGCCGGCGATATTTATTTGGATAAAAAAGGCAAAAAGACTGTTATATTTCTATCATTTTGCTAACTTTGCGCTCATTATTTTGCTGCTTGCATCATGGTATTTCTTGCCGCAGGCAGCCAATGCGGCCGCATTTCCGCTTATGTTGTGCTTGGCAGTGAGGTCGTTAAGCTATATGCTGATTTATAGAGGACAATGCATAAAAACAAGCAAATAAACCGCATACTCACGTCGATAGTGGCTTCGATGGTGGCACTCAGTGCCCTGTCGCAAGACCCGGGCGACCGCCCGCGGTTGGTGATAGGCATTGTAATAGACCAGTTGAACAGCGACTGCCTCGACTTGTTGCAGTCACGCTTTGGCGAAGCCGGTTTCAAGCGGTTGATGCGCGAAGGGGCTTTCCTTGAAAATGTGGAATTTGATGTGCCCGACCTCGACATAGCATCGGGCACGGCGATGCTGATGAGCGGGGCATATCCGAGTGTCAACGGCATACAATGCACGTATGTGTATGACCGCAAGCATGGCAAGCCTCAATATATACTTGCCGACCCGTCGTCGATGGGTAATTTCACCGACGATGCCTATTCGCCGGCGGCCTACAAGGTATCGACCTTGGCCGATGAGTTGCGGGTTCACACCAGTGGCATGGGATATGTGCATTCGCTGGCTGCCGACCCGCAGCAGGCAATATTACTTGCCGGCCATGCGGCAAACAGCGCCTTTTGGATTAACGATATTACCGGAAATTGGGCTTCGACCACATTCTACCGTACCTCGCCACAGATTCTCACCGGGCGAAATTATCGCCTGCCTTTGGCCACACGGCTCGATACCATGTCGTGGGTGCCGTCGATTCCGCTCGACCGTTATCCCGACATATTGTCGTTCAAGAAATATTATCCGTTCAGGTATATTTATTCGTCGTCCGACCGCGACCGTTTCCGAAAATTTAAGAAGAGCGCACTTGCCAACAACGAGGTGACCACGGTGGCAATCGAGTACCTTAACACGCTCAAGTTGGGACGCCGCGGACAGACCGACATGCTCTGCTTGGGGTATACGGCGGCTCCTTACATGTATTCGACCGATGGTGACAACCGCGTGGAAAATCAAGACTTGTATTTGAGGCTTGATCAAGAACTCGGACGGCTGTTTGCCGAGATTGACAAGAATGTGGGCATGAGCAATACATTGGTGTTCGTGGCATCGACGGGTTATTATTATGACAACACTCGTCCCGCCGAACGGTTTAACATACCGACGGGAGAGTTTTATCCCGAGCGTGCCATATCGCTGCTCAACATGTATCTCATGGCTATCTACGGTAACGGGCAGTGGGTGGAAGGATATTTCAACCGGCATTTTTTCCTTAACCATGAACTGATTAAAGAGAAGAAATTGTCGCTTGATGAGGTCCGCGCCAAGTCGAGTGAATTATTGCGCCAAATGAGCGGCATAACTGCGGCTTATACATTCGAGGAGATACTTAACAATCCTGCCAGTGCCGAGGCGCGTGCATTGCACAAGTCGACAGTGCCTGCCTATTGCGGCGATGTGGTGGTTGAGGTGAGTCCCGGATGGCTCATTATGGATCGAGGCAATGACAATTTTGACGAAGCCAAGCTGATACGCACAAATGCCGTGAGTACGCCGGTATTTATCATGGGGCCTACCGTAAAACCACAAAAGATAACAACACCTGTGGAGGCAACAGCCATTGCCCCCACCGTGGCAAGCATATTGCGCATACGTTCTCCCAATGCGGCACAGTCGACGCCGCTATACCTTGGCTATTGAGAACTTGCCATTCCATTGTGGAACAAGAGTGCTAATCGTCTATATTATAGTGGTATAATTTAAAACTATTTGCTACCTTTGTAGCCGGTTTGCGTGCATGTATGTAATCATACGCACGGTGCGGATGTGCACATTAACCGAAATTCCAAGAATTGAAATCAAAGAATAAAAAACAAAAAAGAATTTACTGCATAAAAAATGGGATTTGCCAATTTTCTGAAATCTCTTTTCGGTAACAAATCGCAACGCGACTTGAAAGCAATCATGCCGATTGTGGAAAAAATCAAAGCCGTGTATCCCGAAATCGAGAAACTGACCAATGACGAGCTGCGCGGCCGCATTACCGATATCCGTGCGAGAATCAAGGAGCATGTAGCTCCACAGCGTGAAGAAATAGCCAAGTTGAAGGCCGAAATAGAAACTCTCGAATATGAAAAGAGGGAGCCTCTGTGGGAACGTATCGACAAGATAGAAAAGGAGATACTCGACCGCATAGAAGATATACTCAACGAAGTGCTGCCCGAGGTGTTCGCCATAGTCAAGGACACCGCACGGCGTTTCGCCCAAAACGAGACGATAGAAGTTACTGCCAGTGACTTCGACCGCGAACTTGCCGCACAGGGCAAGGACTTCCTGACAATAGAAGGAGACAAGGCCATCTACAAGAACCACTGGATGGCAGGCGGCAATGAAGTGAAATGGGACATGATACACTATGACGTGCAGCTCATAGGCGGTATCGTGCTTCACCAAGGCAAAATAGCCGAGATGGCTACCGGTGAAGGTAAGACGCTTGTGGCAACATTGCCGGTATTCCTGAACGCGCTGCCGGGCAACGGCGTGCATGTGGTGACGGTGAACGATTACCTTGCCAAGCGCGACTCGGAGTGGATGGGCCCGATATACATGTTCCACGGGCTGTCGGTAGACTGCATCGACAAGACGCAGCCCAACTCGCCGCAACGTCGCAAGGCATACAACTGCGATATTACATTTGGTACGAACAACGAGTTTGGCTTCGACTACTTGCGCGATAACATGGCCGTGTCGCCTACCGACCTTGTGCAGCGTTCACACAACTATGCCATTGTCGACGAGGTCGACTCGGTACTTATCGACGATGCCCGCACGCCGCTCATCATCTCGGGTCCGGTTGCAAAGGGCAACGACCAGATGTTTGAACAGTTCCGCCCCAACGTGGAGCGCGTGGTGAATGCACAAAAGAAACTTGTCACCGACCTGCTCGGACAGGCCAAGACGCTCATGGCAAGCGACGATGCCGAAAAGGTGAAAGAGGGGTCGTTGTTGCTGTATCGTGCTTACAAGGGCTTGCCGAAGAATGGCGCACTCATCAAGTTCCTGAGCCAAGAGGGCATCAAGCCGCTAATGCTCAAGACCGAAGCCCACTATATGCAGGACAACAGCCGGGAGATGCACATTGTCACCGACCCGCTGTATTTCATCATCGATGAGAAAAACAACAGTGTCCAACTCACCGATAAGGGTATAGACGTGCTTACCGGCACAACGGCCGACCCGACATTCTTCGTGCTGCCCGATATTGCAACCGAATTGTCGCAAGTTGACAACGAGCAACTCACCGACGAGGAGAAAGTGGCAAAGAAGGACGAATTGATGCAGAATTATGCCGTAAAGGCCGAACGTGTACACACCGTCAATCAGTTGCTGAAAGCATACGCTCTTTTCACACGTGATGTGGAATACATAGTGTCGGAAGACGGCAAGGTGAAAATCGTGGACGAGCAGACCGGACGTATCATGGAAGGTCGCCGTTACAGCGACGGGTTGCACCAAGCCATCGAAGCAAAAGAGGGCGTGAAAGTGGAAGATGCCACGCAGACGTTTGCAACAATCACGTTGCAGAACTACTTCCGCATGTACCACAAGTTGGCCGGTATGACCGGTACTGCCGAGACCGAGGCAGGGGAATTCTGGGATATTTACAAGCTCGACGTAGTTACCATTCCCACCAACAAGCCGGTGCAACGCATCGACATGCAAGACCGCTTGTATAAGACCAAGAAAGAAAAATATAATGCAGTAATCGAGGAGATTGAAAGCATGGTAAAGGCCGGTCGTCCCGTATTGGTGGGTACGACATCGGTCGAGATTTCCGAATTGCTCAGCCGTATGCTCACCATGCGCCGCATTCCGCACAACGTGCTCAATGCCAAGTTGCACCAGCGCGAGGCCGAAATTGTGGCTCAGGCCGGACAGAAGGCTGTTGTGACTATCGCCACCAACATGGCCGGTCGTGGTACCGACATCAAGTTGGCTCCCGAAGTGAGGGCTGCCGGTGGTCTTGCCATCATAGGTACGGAGCGTCATGAGTCTCGGCGCGTCGACCGCCAGTTGCGCGGACGTGCAGGACGTCAAGGCGACCCGGGTTCGTCGGTGTTCTTCGTGTCGTTTGAGGATACTGTGATGCGATTGTTTGCCGGCGACAATGTGGCCAAGCTAATCGACCGCATGGGCTTGAAGGAAGGAGAGGCTCTTGAGTCTCCAATGCTCTCGAAGTCGGTGGAACGTGCTCAGAAGCGGGTCGAAGAAAACAACTTCGGCATCCGCAAGCACCTGCTCGAATATGACGATGTGATGAATACACAGCGCAATGTGGTATATACCCGTCGCCACCATGCATTGATGGGCGAGCGCATTGGCCTTGACATAGTTAACATGATAAGGGAGAATGTTGAGACCATTGTTAACGACCATAATGCCCAAGGCGATTATCCCGACCTGCGCATGAAGGTTATGTCGAACTATGCCATTGAAATTCCGTTCAGTGAACAAGAGTTCCTGAAGATGGAGCCTAAAGAGATGGTTGAAAAAATATACGACGAAGTGATTGCCACTTTCCGCCGTAAGAGCGATCGCATAGCCGAGGTTGCATATCCGGTGATTAAGATGATTGTGGAACAGCGTGATGCCAAGGGGCTGATACGTGTCCCCATCACCGACGGCCGACACACCTACGGCATACCGGTTGATATTGAGGAGGCTTACAAGACCGAGGGCAAGAGCATTGCCAAGGCTTGGCAGAAGGCCATATTGCTGATGACCATCGACGAATCGTGGAAGGAACACCTGCGCGACCTTGACCAATTGCGCCAGTCGGTGCAGAATGCAAGCTATGAGCAGAAAGATCCTCTGTTGATTTACAAGATAGAGTCGTTCAACCTATTCGCTTCGATGCTCAACAACATGAACACCAAGGCTATATCGATATTGATGCGTGGTGTAGTGCCGGTTCAACCGCCACAACCGCAACCGCAGCAGCCTGTTGGCAACGTATCGTCTAACACGTCGGTGTCGTCAAACTTTGCCCAAGGTCCCATGCCGCAAATGCCACAGCAACGCCCGCAGTATACCGAGAGCAAAGAGGCATATCCCGGAGCCGATGCCCAGCGCCGTGTAGCCGGGAAGCCACAAGGAGCACAGGCCCAACGTCGCCACACGCCGATTGTGAAGAACGGCCCGAAGGTGGGGCGTAACGACCCTTGCCCATGCGGAAGCGGCAAGAAGTATAAGGATTGCCACGGCCGCAATAATTAATCCGGATTATCGACTTACGCGGTAAATAACATACAGGGAGAAACAGCTTAATGCCGTTTCTCCCTATATGTTTGTTCGCCCCCTTATGTTGCGTGATGAACGCGATTTATAGTGTTCCTACTGTGGGCAGGAAAACAAAGTGTGCAGATAAACAAACAAACAATTGTGTTTAAGTAGAAATTTTTTGGGAGTATGTTGCCAATCAATGGCAACGAAATAGAGGTGGCCAATAAGTTTGGAAATATATACAAAGTTCATTTGGAAAACGGTAAAATATATTGGGATAATTTTACTGTGTGAATAAATTTTCTTAAATTTGCGACAGTCAAGCTAGCCCGGAGGGGGTAGTGGGCTGATTTTATTGGAAAGACGTTACCAAGCGTTATCTTCTAACTTCGAATCTCGCAAATTTGAACTCACAGGAAGATGAGGCAACAGGAAGCGTCCATGTGTAGATATCGTATCTTCACATTGAGCCATGGAGTGTATCTGCGAAGACACAGGTACATTATAGGGCGAGGTGTCTTGTATATGAATATCTCGACGTGGGCTAGCTGCGTTGCTTATCCTTGTGAGTGGGCAATGCGAGAGCCTGAAGTTGGGATAAGTAAAAGTACAGACTCCCACGTCTTTTTGTTTTTATATACGTATGTGCCAAATTCGGGTGAGTCTATAGGCCATGGTATAACTTATATTGTATGTTTTTCGAGTCAAGAGATTTCGAGTCGGTAAACAACCATTATTCATTTTATTCTATTTGCAACCATTGCGGTTGTTCAGTTTGTAGGGGTGCTAATGCCGTATCTCAATCTGTGCAGTAACTATAACAAATCCATAAATAAAAGTTGCGCACGACACGGATTGAAGTGCCATTACACTATGAAACATTGTATTTTGCCTGTGTTTATCATGTTTTCGATGTTCACGCCGTCATTTGGTCAATGGTTCACACCGCTTCCAAATCCATACGCCGCAGCCAATGCAGCCGCAGCGGCGTACTTTTCCAATCAGGATTATTCGGCAATGTGGAATAATTACTATGCCCAAAAAGAAAGAGAGGCACAGGAAACTTCGGCAATGTTGGAAAGGTTTTGGAGCGAGTAAGAAGCCGTAGGCAAAACCTATGCAGAATTTTGCGAAACAAATAAAAAAGTCGATGGCTCAGACTATTCAAGAGAAGAATGGGAAATCATGACGGTAGGGCGGCAGGCATCATACAATAATATGGGTGGACACTAATGGATATAATAAAGTTCTATATGATGTTTTTTTGGACAAATTGAGAAAAATTGTTAAACAATAGTTTTTTTAGGCTTATGAAAATATTACGACAATTTATGGCGCTGCTTATGTTGGTGGCGTTGAGTGTATGCTTCTCCTCGTGCAGCGACGATGACGACGGAAATGCTTTGTCCGGAAATGGTTTGACCGGCATTGGCAATCTGGAGGGAACAAAGTGGACTACAGAAAATTGGGATATCGATTTCGGAGATGATTGGATCTCGACTATGGATGAAGTTACTTACATCTACTTTTACAATTCAACTGAGGGACTGGTATATTATTATCGGAAAGATTCATACTCCGACGATGGTACATCTTATGACAGTAATATTGCTCATTTCACTTATACGGTGAACGGAAATGAAATAACGTTGAATTACATCACAGACCCGGTGTATAACGTATATTATTTGACTATTGATGGTTCCGTACTCACTTCCAACGGCACGACTTTTTCAAAAGGTACAATTGATTATTCCGACACTAAGAGGATTAATACAACGCACGGCACAACCGGGGAATGTAAATGGTATCACAACCTTAAAAGTTCCATTTGGATTGAAGGGGATGGAGACATGGCCGATTACACATCTTATTCACAAACACCATGGGCAAAGAATGATTTATATGTGTCATACGTTTACGTTGGCGATGATGTAACATCGATTGGCTCGTATGCCTTCGCCAATGTCTCGGTAGCCGAAATTCCATCCAACAGCTCTTCCTTGACAAAAATAAGTAAAGGAGCTTTTGAAAACTCATGCATAACGGATATGTATTTCCCCTCTACACTGAAAACGATAGGAGAGGAGGCATTTGCAGGGTGTACAGCTTTTGAAGCTGCGATAAATGCCGAAGTAGAAGATATTGGCAATTACGCCTTTTATGATTGCAAAAGTGCGAGATTTACCTATGGGGAGAATAAATTAAAACATATTGGTGATTTTGCTTTTGCCGGATGTACCGTCAGCTCTTTTCCTGATTCAAAGGTACTTGAAGAAATAGGAATATATGCTTTTACAGATTGCAATTTTACTACCACTTTAGAATTGCCCAACTCGCTTAAAACTATTGGACATGGGGCATTCTCGGACAGGGGGATAGAAACGATTTACATAGGCAGTGGACTTACAAGTGTAACTGGGACTCCTTTTTACCCCTCATCAGAAGGCTCGATATACGTGAATAAAAAGACACCTATTGGACTATCATACCCCATTCTCGACCCTAATTCGATAAAGAACTGGACGCTGTATGTGCCGGTACGTTGTTCATCGGCATATTCTAAGGCCGGCTATTGGAGCGATTTTGGAAAGATTCAAGAAACCAATGATTTTCCTTCATAGAACAAGATAAGTGATTCTGTTTTGTCATGCTTTTGCGGACACAAAACAAGTTATAGTTTAATTCATACAAAGTTGCGCACGACACAGACACAGTGCTATTAAGGACATGAAATATTTGAAAAATTGGATGATGTTGCTCGTTGTGGCAATGTTGAGTGTTGGATTCATTTCGTGTGGTGATGATGACCCTATAAATCCTAATCCGACGGAAAATACCTCAGGCGGTGACAACAATGATGATGAAACAGATGATGGTAAAAACGATGGTGACGGCAATGAAGATGGAACAGATGATGATGGGTCTTCTATCGATACAAATCTTTCGGATGAAGAATTGGATATGAAAGATGCACAAGATCCTCGTCGTGGCCCGGTGTCAACCAGTTTCCAGGGCCGCGGTACGTCGGCGTCGCCTTATTTGATTTCTTCGGCGGCCGATTTACGATTGCTTGCCGATGAATGCCGTGCCGGCAACGTATTTGACGGAAAATACTTCAAAATGACAGACGATATCACAATTAATCAGAATGTGTTGAACCCAGTAACGGGCGAACCTAACGATGACAGCAATTTTGAGAGATGGATTCCGATAGGAAGATACTATGGTGGAGGGATAGTGAATGCTTTCCAAGGGATATTTGATGGTGATGGACACACTATCTCGGGATTATACATAAATCGCAATAATTGGCGTGTAGGATTATTTGGGAGCGTAGCAGGAGCCGGCATTAAAAATATAACATTGAAAGATTCATATATTTATGGTACAGAGCGTGTAGGCGGTATTGTTGGCTTTTTTGACAATATTTCTACAACAGGCAATGGGTATGTAAATAATTGCCATGTTAGTGCGACCGTTTACGGAAAATATGAAGTAGGTGGAGTGGTTGGGAAGACATCTTATGGATGTAAAATCAGCCGTTGTTCTAATCATGGGAGAATCAAGTCCAAAGGATCTGATAGTCGGTGTGGAGGCATAGTAGGATTTTATGAGAGCAGTGACGATAGCGACAATAGCAGATTGAGCAATTGTGTCAATTTTGGTGATATTGATGGAAACATGTCTGGCGGCATCGTTGGTCGCTTTTATGGTAAGACTATAATAAATTGTTTGAATAAGGGAACAGTTACGGCAATAGAGTATGGTGCCGGTATATGTGGCGGGGCTTGGAGTACAACAATCACTAATTGTGTTAACTTGGGCAGCATAGTTGGAGCCGATTATAATGCAGCACTTGTTTCATATGTACGTTCGTATGGCAAAGCATCTATGACTACTGTCCAATATTGTTGTTACTTGTCTTCAAAGTGCAGTGAAGCAATTGGTTATATAGACGCAAATGATAATTTGTATGGTGTGTCAAAGCGTGAAATTAACCCATGTTCTGATCTTGAGATGCGGTCGGCAGATGTCCTTGCTGCACTGAATAGCCACAAGGGTAGCGGGAACAGCTTGTGGGTCACGGGCAGTGACGGCTATCCGATGCTTGAGTGGGTGGTAAGATAGTGATGCTTGATGGCACAACGTAGATTTTTAAGGTGCCGGAATAAGATTTAAAATCTTATTCCGGTTTTTTATTTGCCTATGTTGCGTGAGGAACGCGATTTATAGTGTCCATCACACAATATGTCGGTCAGGCATCTTGCTTGGTGTAGGCCGAGAACTCGCAACCAAATTGCTCTACAAGCATGTTGTCCATTTCGTCGGCTTTGAATGCGAAGTCAACGATGTTTTGACGTATGGTGTCTTCGTATTGCTCGGTGATGTCGGAGAGGTGAATGCGGTACATCAGGAATATCTGGCGCCCCTCGATACCCATTTTGTAGGGCGTGAAGTCGGTGCTGAGCATGTAGTCGAGCACTTTCTCGACATCTTTCTTGGGAAGCAGGTTTATTGGAGCCACCATGAAAAGATAGGCGCGGTTGCACACGAAGATGCGTATTTCGGAACTCCCCTTGTGGAAGAGCCATGCTTCATATCCGTCGCGGGCGAGAATAGGGTTGATTCCCATCTTCTCGATTGCGCTTTCGCAAAACTCGGTGAGTGGGGATACGTGGCGTTCGTCGAAGATGCCTTCGGGCAGTTCCTCGCCGCACGAGGGGCAATAGGCATCAGGCTCTGAAATCAGCTCGTCGCAACTCTCGCATTGCACTTGGAATGTGTTGCGGTCTAAGCCGTCGGTTGCTTCAAGCACTTTGCGCAGAGCCTCGACGCGTATACCGAACCCCATGTTGTCGGCATCGGTGAACTTGCTCACCGTTATCCCCACAATTTCATCGTGGTCGTTGAATATGGGACCACCTGAATTGCCGGGATTGACGGCGGCATCGGTCTGTATGTAGTATTGACCGTTCATGAGCTGCTTGGGAGCCGAGACGGTACCTTCAGTAACGGTGAAAGGCATTCCGTAGGGGTAGCCGGCCACGCGAATCTTGCCGCCGATGCCAAGGGAATCCTCGGCAGCGATGGTCAAGTCGGGCAGGTATGAAAAATCATGGTCGACAGACAACAGGGCAATGTCAAGGGCCGCATTTACCAGCACCACCCGGGCGAGGTAGGGATTGCGGTTGACATCGTGCAGGGCGACAGAGTGGAATCCTTCGACGACATGATAGTTGGTGACAAACAAGTTGCATGATTTCAAGTAAAAGCAACTTCCCGACCCTCCGGCGTGTGTCACCTTGAATACTAAGTTATATATGTTATGTTCCATGGAAATCGTGTGTTTTTTTAATTAAAAAGGTTGTTCATCATTTTCTGTTGTAATTCTCCGGCAAGCCGCATGTATTCTTGCATGTCGCCCCGGGCCATGGCTTCGGTCATTTTTTGTTGCAGCTCGGCGATGTCGCTGCCACTCATTTTCTCCATCATCTTCTTTTGCATTTCGGCGGCTGCTGCCGAGGCCTGTTGCATCATTTGCGCTGCCGCATCGTTTATCGGCGAGGCAGGTGTTCCTGCCGGGCTTTTGGCCGATATGTTTCCTTCCATGATGTCGTCGAGAGTGTCGTATAGGATTTCAGAAGCTTTTTCAACCGGCATTCCTCCGGCCTCATTGAGTGCGTGAGTCAGCATGGAACTTATATCGTCGGGAATGTCGTTGTAGAAATAAGCTTCATACAGGATATAAAGCATTCTCACTGCGCTGCGCTCGAAGTCGCTTTGTTGCATGGCTTCGGTGGCATCTTCATATACGCTTTTGAACAATTCCTGAATGTTCTGCAACGATGCGCTGCGGCGGTTGGAAACGAGCTTGTCGATTATGTAAAGGTCCTTGGCCAAATCTTCCTTGGGCGTGGCAAGCAGCCGTTTCAGGTACTCTGTGCCTTTTGAAACAAGCTCTTCGATGGGACGCTCGTCGTCCATGTCGTCGATGGCCTTTTCAAGGTCGTTGTAGAATTGCCCTTGAGGATTGGCAAAATAGGCTATTTGGTAGAATGTGGTGCATAAGACGTTCCATGAGTATCCATAGGCTCGCATCGAATTGTATTCGGCAATGGCCTCGAGTGTGGCTTTGCCCACGGTTTGCAGTCCCTCATACACGTGAGTGACGGCATCGGCATTATAAGGGGTGACTTGTGGTTCATAACAACGTGTAGCCTTGAATTTCGTGCAAAATTCATCGTCATACCTGTCGCCCACGTAGCAGATGTTTTGCAGCACGCCGTATATCTTGTGTGGGTGGCTCTGTGCAAGCGGCGTCACGTATCGCATTTTCAGCTTGTCGCCCTCTTTGACGAAACCGGCAAGCAGCAGCCGGTTGATGTTGAGGTCGGCAACTTGCCGCAGCATGGCCACGCGCCCTTTTTCGGGGATATTCAAGAAGTCGGCTTCGATGTGGATGGAATCATCGTGTATATATATGTCTAAAACAATCGAGCCGTGCGGAATGTGGAATTCCGTGCCTTGTTCGTTGCCATACTTTGTGCGAATTTCATCGTTAAGGTAATCGAGCAATCGATGGAAGGCTTCGATATGTTTCCCCTCATCGTAAAGGTCGATGCTTTGTTCATATACCTCTCTGCGGATTGGTTTATGCTTAATATCCTCCACAGGAGGAATGAAAGGTAGTGTATTCTTCATGTTGGTGTGTGTTATATAAATGGTGTAAATTATTTATTGCAAGATAGTAAATTTTTCAGAGCCTGTTTAAATTTTGCGATGTTTTAACTTTTGAAAAAATGCGATACTGCCTCGTAACGGTGTACCCTTTTGCGGTCGGGTGGCAGGGGGGTATCAAAATTATCATTTCAATGTGGCAGTAGAGACGCAAAATTTTGCGTCTCTACAATCGGTTTGGTAAGCTATTGATACTAAATGTTTTATGTGCTATTGTTGTGGGACGCGGCACGCCACGTCTCTACGGGGGGATAAAATCGCATTTTGCTGCACCCTCTTCTATCGGGCAATTGTGTCGCGGAATATGTCTTGGCAAAAGATGCGGGTGAATTTCACTGCACCGACATCGCTTGACAGGTGGTCGCAATCGTGGAAGTCGTCGGCGGTGAAGCGCGTATCATTCAGGTAGTCGATGTATGTCACGCCATACCGGGCTTGCAGGTCGCGGACGATGTCGTACATCTTTTGCAACTGGCGTGGATCCAAGTTTTCATAATATTTGTGCCAAGTGGGGGTGGTGATTAGTATCACATTGATTGAACGGCTTTGGCAAAAGGTGATAATTTCGGTCAACCGTCTGACTTGGGCGCTGACATTATTCCAATCCTTGGCAGTGTGGCGATTTACGGCTTGAATAGAAAGGCTTTCCCAATCTTGCTGCCTGTCGGCAAGGGTGAATCTGTTCCCAAATCCCAATGAATCACAATCAATGTCGGGGTATGAGAAAGATAACAAATTCCTTATTTTACCACTGTAAACCGACAGGTGCGACAGTTCAAAGTTGTATTTAGACAGTGCAGGGTGGATGTCGATGCCCATGTATATCTTGTAGTAAATGGCGCAATACCATTCATTGCTACATTCAAGGTCGGGGTCGAAAAACGAGAAATATGATACAGGAATGATGACGTTGCGGAGCGACTTGCAACTGTCGGCATATTGCTCGAGCAGGAGCAAGTCATACTTGTAGTCTTGTGACACGTTGGCCAAGTTGAAAGCCTTGCCGGGGAGCATTGCGGGATTGATGCCATAGTAGGTGTGCGAGCTGCCCAAGATGAGTGTTTCCACGCTGCCGGCGTTTTGCTGCATCCATCGGTGCTTGTATTTGTAAGGGTTGGGCATTTGGCGTATGGCGTATTCGCCTGCCGCAAGGAAGCCGGCGATGATGAGGGAGAATATGGTGACTTGAATCAGAAATCTTTTCATAGCGAGACTTAGAATTGGAAGTAAATGAACTCTTCTTGTGTGCCTGCACACAGCAGGGTGAACAGGGCGAGGATGACGTATATCGTCCAACGCACCGTCCGCCGGGCAAGCAGGCCGCCGCCATCGCTGATTTGCAAGCCGAATTGCCTGTCGCGGTGAAGCCATTCCACTATCATAAGGATGGCGATATACAGGAGCGCGCTTTTGCCATGTTCGGGCAGGTGCGGCGTGAAGTCGGTCACCATCAGTGTGATGTAATTGAAGGCATCATTGATGTTTTCGGCACGGAAAATTATCCACCCGATTACCACGAGCAGGAATGTCACGACGATTTGCAGCAATTCCTTGAACGAGGGCAACAGGCGGCCTTGAGCCACCACATCGGTGTAACGCCGGTTGCGCCCGACGATGAGCAGCGGCATGAACAGTAGCGCATTGTAGGCACCCCAGCAGATGAAAGTCCAGTTGGCTCCGTGCCACATTCCGCTCACGAGGAAGATGATGAACGTGTTGCGAATGGTTTTCCACTTGCCCCGGCGGCTGCCGCCAAGGGGGAAGTACACGTAGTCGCGAAACCATGTGGTCAGCGAAATGTGCCACCGCCGCCAGAATTCGGCAATGTTGCGTGAAAAATACGGGTAATTGAAGTTGCGCATCAGGTTGATGCCAAACAGCCGGGCTGTGCCTATCGCTATGTCGGAATATCCCGAGAAGTCGCCGTAAATCTGGAACGTGAACAGCAATCCTCCAATGAAAAGGGTGAACCCGTCGAGACTTTGGTATTGGTCGAATATCATGTTCACGGCGACGGCGCAATTGTCGGCCACAACCATCTTTTTGAACAGACCCCACAGTATCTGCCTCATGCCGTCAACGGCTTTCGCGTAGTCGAATTTCCGCGGGACAAGGAATTGCGGCAGCAGGTTGGTGGCACGTTCTATGGGACCGGCCACTAATTGCGGGAAGAAGCTGATGAACGCAAAGAATGCCACTATGTTGCGCGTGGGCTGTATATTTCCACGATAAACGTCGATTGTATAGCTGAGGGCTTGGAAAGTATAGAAGCTGATGCCCACGGGTAGCAGTATGTCGAGTGTCACCCAGTCGCACTTGAAACCCAATGCGTCGAGCAACAGGGCGAAATTCTCGCCGAAGAAGTTCAGGTATTTGAATATGCCCAATATAATCAAGTTGAGCAGAATATTTGTGGCACACACTATGCGTCGGCGTGTGCGCCGGCCGGCATATTCTTGTATGAGCAACCCGCTTGCGTAGCTGCAAAATGTGGTGATGGCAATCAATATGAGGAAGCGCCAATCCCACCACCCGTAGAAAAGGTAGCTTGCTGCCACTACAAACAGGTTTTGCCACTTCAGGGGCTTGAACACAAACCAATAAAGCAGGAAAACCGCGGGCAGGAATATGAGGAATTCAAAAGAGTTGAACAGCACAGTTGTCGTTAATTAAGAGGGTGTCAGTAGGGCTTGCGGTATTTGGGGTCGTCGGCATCGTCGAGTATGCTCAGGTAGCTGGCATAGCGCGATTGGCTTATCAGATTGTTTTCGACGGCCTCGCGCACGGCACAGCCGGGCTCGTGGGTGTGGGTGCAGTTGCCATACCGGCAGCCGGCTGATGTGCGGAATATTTCGGGGAAGTAGTGTGCCACTTGGTTTTTGTCGAAGTCGATGGTGCCGAATCCTTTCACTCCCGGTGTGTCGATGATGTAGCCCCCCTGCGGCAGCGGGAACATCTCGGAGAATGTGGTGGTGTGCATACCGGTGTGGTGAGAATAGCTTATGTTGCCCACCTTCAGCCCGGCACCGGGAATGAGCAGGTTGATGATGGTTGACTTGCCTACGCCCGAGTTGCCCGAAAATAGCGAAGTGCGCCCCTCGGCAAGTTGCAGAATTTGCCTGATGCCTTGGTGCGTGTCATCATCGGTGGCCGACATCATTATCACGTCATAGCCTATTGATTTGTAGAGGTATTGCATTGCGCAGGCATATTGCATATCTTCGTCGTCGAGCAGGTCGGTCTTGTTTATCACAAGCACGGCGCGTATGCCGTAGGCTTCGGCCGTGGCAAGGAAGCGGTCGATGAATGTGGTGCTTGTCTCGGGCTCCTTGACGGTGACGATGAGGAATGCGAGGTCGATGTTTGCGGCAATGATGTGCGATTCTTTCGAGAGGTTGCTGGCGCGGCGAATGATGTAGTTGCGCCGCGGGGCTATTGCCGTGATGAAAGCCGAGCCGTCGGGAGACAGCTCCGACAGTTCCACATTATCGCCCACCGCCACCGGATTGGTGGTGCGTATTCCTCGCAGGCGGAAGTTGCCCTTGATTTTGCAATTGACCAAGTTCCCTTCTTCGGTCTTTACGATGTACCAACTTCCGGTGTTTTTTACAACCATTCCTTTCATGACGTGGCAAAAGTAAGAATAATCTTCTAAAGAGGCAATAAACAGCAGAAAAATGATATTTTTAAGGATTTGTGTAAAGTGTTGATATACAGTAATGTCGGTGTGTAGTTGGAAGGGGCGATAAAATTATCTGTCAGAAAATCATGTTTTTAGCTAAAATAATTGTAAATTTGCAACAACTTTATAATCAAAATCACACGATTGAGAAAGAAGTAGAATTAAATTAGTTAAGATTATGAACGTAGAAGTCATTGGAAACTGGGCCGGACTGGTATGGACTGCACTTAACGAACAAGGCAAACTTGGTGTTAAGGGATTGAAGAAAGCCACAAAGCTCAAAGAAAAAGAAATTTATGCAGCTCTCGGTTGGCTTGCCCGCGAAGGCAAGGTGAGTGTCGAAGACACTGAAACCGATGTAATGGTAGCATTGGTTTAATGCCGCACCACGCATCATGAATTCCTTTTGTAAAAAAGGAGTGTTATGATTTACCCACTTGGCGGAATGTCGCGAGTGGGATTTTTTTTGCCCTTGCGCGCAATGGCAGCGAAGGCACATGTCGAGATAGCGAGGGTGTATCAAAATTATCATTCCATTGTGGCAGTAGAGGGTGTATCAAAATGCGATTTTGCCATGAGTAGAGACGTGGCGTGCCGCGTCTCGATGTTCGCAACAACATATAAAACATTCAATATCAATAGTTTATCCAGCCAGATTGTAGAGACGCAAAATTTTGCGTCTCTACTGCCACATTGAAATGATAATTTTGATACACCCTCTACAATCGGGTGGGATATAATTCTGATATTCAATGTTTTATGTTCTATTGATACACTCTCTACAAATGATGATTGATAATAGTATGATTTATATTCAGTGCTTTATGGCTACTTGGCGGTGGCGTAGTCGATGGCTGCAACTGAGTGCAGTTCGGCCGTGTCGAAGATGGGAATGTCCACATCGTGCTTGCTTATGAGCAGCGGAATCTCGGTGCACCCGAGTATCACACCCTCGCCACCTTCTTTTTCGAGGCGGTTGATTATGTCTAAGTACCCTTTGCGTGAATTGTCGGTCACGATGTCGTTGCATAACTCGTCGAATATTACATCGTTAATGTAGTTGCGCTCTTCGAGTGTGGGAACGAGCACTTCGAGGCCGAATTTCTTTTCAAGCGTGGGTTTGTAGAACTGGTTCTCCATGGTGTGCTTGGTGCCGAGCAGAATCACTTTCTTGACACCGGCATCCACTATTTTGCGGCCAACCACGTCGACAATGTTAAGTACCTTCACGCCCACTTTTTCTTCGATTATCGAAGCCAATGAATTAAGAGTGTTTGAAGCGATTACAATCACTTCGGCGCCGCCGGCTTTCAGCCGCATTGCGGCATCAACCATTGTGGCTGTCATCATGGTCCAGTCACCGGCAGCTGCAAGCCTCTCTTGTGCCGCGAAGCTGTGGAATGGTATCGAGTAAAGCAGCAAGTTTGCCGAGTAAAGCGAGCCGTAGCGGTCGCGCATGATTTCGTTCATACGGCGATAATATGTGTCAGACGATGCCCAGCTAACGCCGCCAATTACTCCGATTACCTTGCAAATGCTGTCTTGCAGATATTTGTATTCTCCTTCCAACAGTGTGTTGCGATTCTAGTAGTACAAAATTAGCAAAAAGAGATGATAACAGTCGGTATGAGCGAGTAAATTTTGACGATGGCTCACATTTACCGCACTTGCGGGGGGGTGGTTTCAAGAAAAATGCGTAAGTTTGTGGTATACTTGGAAAGATTAAACGAAATAAGATAATGAGCAAGGAGACTGTAAAAAATCTTGAGGCGTTGCGCGACGAAATGCGCCGCCTGAGGGTGGATGCCGTGATAATTCCCGGCACCGACCCGCACCAAAGCGAATATGTGAGTGACCACTGGAAGTTGCGCAACTGGGTGAGCGGATTCACCGGCAGCAACGGGACGGCTGTGGTGACACTCGACCAAGCCGGACTGTGGACCGATTCACGATATTTCTTGCAGGCGGCTGCCGAACTTGACGGCTCGGGCTTTGTCTTGCATAAGGAGGATGTTCCCGGCGAGGCTTCGATTGAGGAGTGGCTTGTGGATAATTTGGAAGATGGTGCGGTGCTTGCCGTTGACGGTTACCTGTTTTCGATTAACCGTGCCGCCGAGCTTGAGGAGCTGTGCGGGCGCAATGGGTTGCGCTTTGCGTCAGACTTCGACATAGCCGACCGCGTGTGGACCGAAGATCGTCCGGAACGCCCGACGGGGAAGGTTTTCATACACGAAGAAAAGTATGCAGGAGAAAGCGCGTTGAGCAAAATCGGCCGTGTGCTTGCCGAAGTCAAGGCTGTGGGTGCCGATTCTATTTTCATACCGTCGCTCGACGAAATTGCATGGACGCTTAACTTGCGCGGCAGCGATGTGACTTTCACGCCTGTGTTTGTGTCGTACTTGTATCTTTCGGACGAAGAAAAGGTGCTCTTTATCGACGAAGTAAAACTTGACGAAGATGTGCGCGCTTACTTGAAAAGCATGGACGTGAAGGTCAAACCATACGACAGCGTGAAGGATTACCTTGCAAGAGTGAGCGTACATGAAACCATCATGCTCGATCCCGTCAAGGTGAGCGACACGCTTGCCCGGGCGCTTGATTGCATGAAGGTGTATGCGCCATCGCCTGTTGCCATGTTGAAGGCTGTGAAAAATGAAGTGCAGCTTGCCGGTACACGTAAGGCCATGGAGCGAGACGGCGCAGCATTGGTGCGGCTGTTTATGTGGCTTGAGGAGAATGCGGGAACAGGCAAGTATAACGAAATTGACGTATGGAAAAAGGGGATGGAGTTCCGCGGCCGCAGCGAGCTGTACCGTGGCGACAGCTTCGGCATGATTGCAGGGTATAAGGAACATGGAGCAATAGTGCATTACACTGCCGACGAGGAGAGCGCATCGACGCTTGCCGCCGATGGTTTGCTGCTGATTGACAGCGGAGCTCAGTATCTCGACGGAACGACCGATATTACGCGTACCATTACGCTTGGTAATCCCACAGTCGATGAAATACATGATTACACGCTTGTGCTGAAGGGGCACCTTGCGTTGGCTCGTGCGCAATTCCCCGTCGGAACTCGTGGCTCGCAACTCGATGCCCTTGCCCGCATATACTTGTGGGAAGAGGGAATGAGTTACTTGCACGGAACCGGACATGGCGTGGGACACTTCCTTGCCGTGCATGAAGGCCCGCAAAATATACGCCTGAACGAAAATCCCACCACGTTGCGTCCGGGCATGATAACGAGCGACGAGCCGGGAGTGTACAAGGCCGGGAAATACGGGATACGTATAGAGAACCTTGTGCTGACTGTAGAGGGTGAGCATACCGATGAGTTTGGCGACTTTTGCAAGTTTGAAGTGTTGACGCTTTTCCCTTACGACAGGTCGTTGATAGATTGTTCTATGCTGACACTGCAAGAAAAAGAACAAGTTGATAATTACCATAAGCAAGTCTACGAACGTCTTTCTCCCTATTTGGCGGAAGATGAGAAAAAATGGCTTGCCGATAAAACCAAAGCATTATAAATCAATTATATGGCACTGATAAAAAGCGTCAGGGGATTTACCCCGAAGATTGGCAAGGATTGCTTCCTTGCCGACAATGCCACCATAGTGGGCGATGTGACGATGGGCGATGAATGCAGCGTGTGGTTCAATGCCGTGTTGCGCGGCGATGTGAATACCATCACTATAGGCGACCGTGTGAATATACAGGACGGGACGGTGCTGCACACGTTGTATGAGAAATCGACCATTGAGATAGGGAACGACGTGTCGATAGGGCATAATGTAACCATCCATGGGGCAAAGGTGCACGATTTTGCTCTCATCGGAATGGGAAGTACGTTACTCGACCATGCCGAAGTGGGCGAGGGGGCAATAGTTGCCGCCGGCAGCGTGGTTACGGGCAAGACCAAAATCGGCCCGAATGAGTTGTGGGGCGGAGTGCCTGCACGTTTCATCAAAATGGTAGATCCGGCACAAAGCAAGGAAATCAATGTGAAAATTGCCCGTAACTACCTGATGTACAGCAAGTGGTACGAGCAATGATGCGACTTCTGAGGCATTTGGTTGGATAATTATAAAATAAGTTAGGGGCGTGCATCGGTCACATGATGCACGCCCCTCGATTTTGATTCCGCTGCCTCGGTTAAATCCCAATCGGTCATTAGTTTTCAAAATGGTTAAATTAGCATTATGGAGAGAAGCTCCTTTTGGAATAAAAAATGTATATTTGTAGCAAGTTAAAGGTAAATATGGGTACCGACAAAAACACACAATCGGCCGACAATTTCAACAACTATGCTACCCTGTTGCGCCAAATAAGGCAAAGGGTATTGCTTGCCCAACACCGCGCAATATACACTGCCAACGAAGAAATGCTGCGAATGTATTGGGACATCGGTGGTATGTTACAACAAAACCTGAATGCCGATGGCTGGGGCAAAAAGACCCTGCAAAGATTGGCTGAGGACTTGAAGAATGAATACTCGGAAATAAAAGGATTTACCATGCGCAACATGCAATATATGGTGCAGTTCTTTAACGAATACAACCAAGACCTTACGATGGTGAAAAGAAGCGGTACGACACCAACAAAGAGCCAAACACACATATCGCAAGGAGCAATTACGAAATCACCGATTTCGCAATTTGGTGAATATAATTTCACGCTCCCCATCAGGCATTTGGACTGGACTCATAACCTTGTGCTAATGCAACAAGTCAAAGATATACGTGCCCGCTATTGGTATATGGTACAAAGCATAACATCGCATTGGACAACCCGTTATCTGCAAGAGGCCATAAAACTTGATTATTACGGCAAGCATGGGGCTTTGGCAAACAATTTCACTGAAACATTGCCGGCACCAGAGGCCGGCGAAGTAAAGGCAATGCTCAAAGACCCATATATATTCGACATGCTTACTTTTACCGACCGGTATAACGAGCGTGATGTGGAAATAGGATTAGTCAGGCACGTAGAAAAGTTCCTCATGGAAATGGGAGCAGGCTTTGCCTTTATGGGAAGGCAATACCACATAGAGGTATCGGGCGATGATTATTACATAGACATACTTATGTACAATACATTCCTGCATAGGTATTTGGTTATAGAGCTGAAAGACACTGACTTTAAACCGGAATACATCGGCAAACTGAACTTCTATTGTTCTGCTGTTGACGACACCCTTTGCAGGCAAGGCGACAACCGTACCATAGGTTTGTTGCTTTGTCGCACAAAAGACCGTATCAAGGCTGAATATGCCTTGCGCGATATTCACAAACCTATCGGAATTTCCGATTACGAATTAGGACAAGCCTTGCCAAAGGATTTTAGAGGCAGCCTGCCTACTGTTGAAGAAATAGAGAAAGAACTGGAAACAAATAGTTATTAATCCAAACGTTCTTTAGCCGCATGGGTTTAAAGACCGTGCATTGATACTAAAAAATATAGCATTAGAGGAAAGCATATAATAGTAGGGGCGTGCATCGGTCACATGATGCACGCCCCTCGATTTTGATTCCGCTGCCCCGGTTACAGGGTTTTCAGCAGGAATTTTTTGAAGGCATGGAAGCCTGAATTTATCTTGACGGTCTCTTTGGTGCCGTCCATGAATTTCTTCAACCTGTCGGGAATTTCCACCGGTTGCCCTATAATGCTCTCCACTGTGTTGCAGAACTTTGCCGGGTGAGCCGTTTCGAGAGCCACGCCTATTTCGCCGGGGCGCAACAGTTCGGAAATTGCACGGTAGGCCACGGCTCCGTGAGGGTCGAGCAGGTAGCCGCAGTTGCGGTATGTATCGGCAATCGTTTCGCTTATCTGTTCGTCGCTGTATGTGCAGCCGCTTATGACGGCTCTTATGGCATCGTGTGAATGTCCGTATAAATCGAGGATTCGGGCAAAATTGCTCGGGTCGCCCACGTCCATGGCATTGGCAATGGTCGCAATCGACGGGCGCGGCTCGTACTTGCCCGTGCGCAGATAGTCGAAGAATACGCAATTGCTGTTGTTGGCAGCGATAAACCTCTTTATGGGCAGTCCCATGCGCTTGGCAATCAGCCCGGCGGCAAGGTTGCCGAAGTTTCCGCTTGGAACAGCAACAACGATATTGCTTGTGTTTTGTTCTCGCTGTGCAAGTTGCGAGTATGCGTAGAAGTAGTAGAACGATTGCGGCAAGAAGCGTGCGACATTGATAGAGTTGGCACTTGTGAGCATCATAGCTTCGTTTAATTCCTTGTCCATGAATGCGTTTTTCACCAAAGCTTGGCAGTCGTCGAAAGTCCCGTTTACTTCAAGTGCGGTAATGTTCCGGCCAAGAGTGGTGAATTGTGCTTCTTGTATTTTGCTGACCTTGCCTTGTGGGTATAGGACATATACATGTACGCCGGGTACGCCGAGGAATCCGTTTGCCACGGCGCTCCCGGTGTCGCCCGATGTGGCAACAAGGACGTTTATGCAACGGTTTTCCCCCGACACCTTGTTGAAATAACTAAGCATTCGTGCCATGAAACGTGCGCCGACATCCTTGAATGCAAGCGTCGGGCCATGGAACAATTCGAGGCAATAATTGTCGCCCGATACGTGGCGCAGTGGTATGTCGAAGTTCAGAGTGTCGTAAACTATGTCTTTGAGTATGTCGCTTTCAATGTCATCGCCAAATAGCGTATTGGCCACGGCGTAGGAAATTTCTTGCAGCGACATCTGGGCAATATTGTTGAAGAAAGCCTTAGGCAATGAGTTTATTCGTTGAGGCATATACAGCCCGCGGTCGGGTGCAAGGCCGCGTATTACGGCTTCTTGCAATGTTACCGGGGGTGATTGTCTGTTGGTGCTATAATATTCCATATCGAGAGTATTGATTTTGGTTAATTGTCGTTGAACAAAGCATTTATAAATTCATCACGGTAAAGAGTCCCGTACATTCCGTATTGGGTTACTTCTTCATCGAAACGAGGAACACGGTCGGGGCGTTCGCCCGGGCGGAAAATGGCAAACGGCACCGGAGCCGCCGTGTGGGTTCGCAGCCTGCACGGGGTGGGGTGGTCGGGCAGCAGTGCGATGGTGACAGGTTCGTCCATTTCGAGCGTTGCATCGATGATAGGTTGGCAGATGCGGTGGTCGAGGGCTTCGATGGTTTTTACTTTCAGTTCGTAGTCGCCTTCATGCCCTGCTTCGTCGCTTGCCTCGACATGGAGGAAAACGAAGTCGTAACCGTTGCGTAAAGCCTCGATGGCAGCGTGTGCCTTGCCTTCGTAATTTGTGTTATATAGTCCGGTTGCACCTTCTACGGCGATAGGTTCAAGGCCGGCATAAACGCCGATGCCGCGAATGAGGTCGACAGCCGAAATCACGGCGCCGCGCGTTACCCCGTACTTTACTTTTAGGGTGTCCATTGCCGGACGGTATCCGGGCGACCAAGGCCAGATGCTGTTGGCCGGGTCTTTCCCTTCGGCGATGCGTCGTAAATTAACCGGGTGAGAGGCAAGCAATTCTTGCGATTGCAGTATCAGGTTGTTAATCAGCTTGGCGGTATCTTCGGCTTCGGGAGTCAATGCCCTTATCATGACATTCCGGAACGGAGTTCCCGGAACATCATGAGGCGGTGTGCAATGCAACCGTTTATCGCCTCCGCAAATCTTCAGCAGGTGCCTGTAAGAGACTCCGGGAAAGAAGTGGATGGCGTCGTTGCCTAATTTCGATTCAAGAAAAGCTATCAGTTCGTGTGCCTCGGCATCACTTATGTGCCCGGCCGAATGGTTTTTGATGATACCATTGTCGATGCAGATGAGGTTGCATCGCATGGCCATCTCCCCGTTTTCGACAGGTATTCCCATGCTTGCAGCCTCGAGGGTGCCGCGCCCTTCAAACACTTTTGAAAGGTCATATCCCAATAATGACAGGTGTGCCACTTCGCTGCCCGGTTCGTATCCGGGAGGAACGGTAAAAAGCCTTCCCGTGCGTCCGGCTCCTGCGAGCCAGTCCATAGCCGGGGTGTCGGCGGCTTGTATCGGGGTTCGGTCGCCTAAGGCCGCTATTGGTTCGTCGGCCATTCCGTCGCCTAATATGATTATGTGTTTCATTGGCTTTGAGTTCCTTTTGTGAGCATTAAGTGTTTATCGGATATTGGCAATGCTTATAATATCGGCAAACACGCCGGCAGCCGTTACTTCGGCACCGGCACCATACCCTTTGATAACCATCGGGTATTCTTTGTAACGCTCGGTGGTGATGAGAATTACGTTATTGCTGCCTTCGAGGGAATAAAACGGGTGTCCTTCCTCGACTTCTTGCAGGCCGGCAGAAACGTGGCCGTTGTCGAGCTTGGCAACAAACCGAATGTGGCGGCGGTTGAGCTCGGCATTCCGGCGCATTTGTTCAAATGCGGCATCGTGCTGTTTCACGTTGTCGATAAAGTCGGCAGCGTTGCCGTTGAAGCATTCTTGCGGTATGAAATCTTCGGTTTCCACATCTTCTTGTTCTACCTCATATCCGGCTTCACGGGCAAGAATGACGATTTTGCGTATCACATCGCGACCGCTCATGTCGATGCGCGGGTCGGGTTCGCTGTATCCGGCTTCCTTGGCCATTTCTATGGCGCGGCTCAGCGGGATGTCGCTGCTGACGGTGTTGAACACATAATTTAGCGTGCCCGAGAGTACGGCCTCGATTTTCAGTATTTTGTCGCCGGAGTTTATGAGATTGTTGATTGTGTTAATGATTGGCAGCCCGGCTCCCACATTTGTCTCAAACAGGAATTTTACGTCGCGTTTGGCCGCGATTTGTTTCAGTTCGCGATATGTGGAGTATTTCGATGACGAAGCAATCTTATTGGCTGCCACCACATTTACGTTGTGGCTGAGCAGCGTCTTGTATTCGTCGGCGATTTCCTTGCAGGCTGTGCAGTCGACGAATACCGAGTTAAAGATATTCATTTTCACGATTTCGTCGGCGATTCGCCTTGGAGAGGCTTCAATGTCGGCGTTTTCCAGCACGTTGTCGATGTCATCGATGTCGATACCCCGACGCGAGAACACGCATTTGCGTGAATTGGCTAATCCTACCACACGAAGTTCGAGAGCCTTGTCGTTAATCAGGTTAGCGCGTTGCTTGCTAATCTGCTGTAACAAGTTTCGTCCAACATTACCGATTCCGGTCACAAACAGGTTCAGGACTTGTGTGTCTGATAAGAAAAAACTGTCATGAATCACGTTAAGGGCTTTCCTCAAGCTGTCGAGCTTGATTACAAACGAGATGTTGGTCTCGGATGCGCCTTGGGCGCATGCAATTACGTTAATGCCATTCCGACCGAGCGTGTTGAACAGTTTTCCTGCTATGCCCGGCGTGTGCTTCATGTTTTCTCCGACGATGGCCACTGTTGCGAGATCGCGCTCGGGAGTGATGTCGCTAATCTCGCCGGTGGTGAGTTCGGCGGCAAATTCTTCTTTCAACACGGCCACTGCCGTTTCGGCATCGCTGTTGCGGACGGCAAACGAAGTGTTGTGTTCCGAAGATGCCTGAGAAACGAGGAATACGCTCACCCCGTTACGCGCAAGGGCATTGAATATGCGGGAGTTGATTCCTATCACACCCACCATGCCAAAGCCGGTGAGGGTGACGAGGCAGGTGTCGTTGATGGATGAAATGCCCTTGATGGCTTTCGGCTCATTGGCCGGAATGTGCTCGGTGATGAGTGTACCGGTGGCCGACGGGTTGAAAGTGTTCTTTATTAATATAGGTATATTTTTGTGGTATACCGGATAGATTGTGGGTGGGTACACCACTTTGGCACCGAAGTTGCACAATTCCATTGCTTCGATGTAGGTGAGATGGTTGATGACGTAGGCCGAAGAAATCACGCGCGGGTCGGCAGTCATGAAGCCGTCCACGTCGGTCCATATTTCAAGTTGGCGTGCGTCGAGTGCGGCAGCAATGAGGGCTGCCGTGTAGTCGCTGCCTCCACGTCCCAGATTGGTAATGTCGCCACTGTCGCGGTCGGTCGATATGAATCCCGGTACCACGGCCACTTGCGAGGAGAAGTTCTCGAAAGTTTGCTTTATTAGTTTTTCTGTCAGGTCGAGGTCGGCTATATGCTTGTTGAATTGTGTTTCGGTCTTTATGAAGTTGCGTGCGTCGTAGTGCCGGGCGTGGTTGATTACGCGGCTGATGATTACCGACGACAGTCGCTCGCCGTAGCTCACGATGATGTCGAGGGTGCGGTTGGAGAGATCTTTTATCAAAGCCACGCCGCGATAGATGTTGCCCAATTCTTCGAGCAAGGGTGAGATGATTGACTGCACGTCGAGTTTGCGGTTTTCGGGAACTATGCCATCTATTACTTTGTTGTGGCGTTCCACGATGGCTGCGTAGTTTTGCAGGTATCCCATGTCGCCTTTTGAGGCCTGTCGTGCGGTGTTGATGAGTTGGTCGGTGATGCCGCCCAAGGCCGACACCACTACTATCACCTGTTCGTCGCAACTTTCAACTATCTGCTTGACGTTGCGCAGGCTTTCCACCGTTCCCACCGATGTGCCGCCGAATTTTAATACTTTCATTTCGTTATATTGGGAAAAATGAATAAAATATTATCCGTCGTTGAATAATTATGTGAAATAGTTTTCACTTTTCAAAGGTAATACTTTTTTCCTATCGAAACTAAGATAAAAATCTAAATTTAGGTATAAAGCGTTGTAATATGGCCGTAAGGCTCAAATAAATGTGCGGCCGTTCTTGCTTGTTGTTCTCGTTTTTTGTATATTCGTAGTGGGATTGCACAATACATGTGTGGCGCAATGTGAGGAATAAGGAACATGGAAAATACATTGGGTGACATATTCGACGTGAAAATAGTCCAGCCCGATCCTCGTGCGGGCGATTTGTTGGTGGCTGTACCTTTCCTCGGCGACAGCTGCTTCCGTCGTTCGGTGGTGTGCATCATCGAGCATTCTGCCGATGGCGGCACCATGGGCTTGGTGACTAATCGCTTGTCGGGGTATACGCTCGATGAGCTGATAGAGAATGTCGAGACTTCAGAAGATGTGCCGGTGTTTGTCGGCGGTCCGGTCCATAATGACCGATTGTATTATTTGCACACGCTTGGCAATCTTTTCCCCGATTCGATAGAGGTGGCTCCGGGGCTTTTTGTGGGTGGCGACTTTGAAGCTGTGAAATCTTATATATCGAGTGGTTGCCCTGTTGAAGGGCGGATTCGTTTCTTTGTCGGATATAGTGGCTGGAGCCGTGGGCAATTGCGCCGGGAACTTGACAATCACGATTGGGCTGTCACGAAATTGGGCTGTGTCGACGACATAATGCTTGGCCGGGAAGATGCGGCGTGGCGTGCGCAGGTGGCCATGCTTGGCGAGCGTTATCGGCTTTGGCTTAATTGCCCCGACAATGCATGGCTTAATTGACTTCGGTGCAGGCATAAGGGTGGCCTGAACGAGGGGTGGGTGTTATTCTGTGGCCTGCCGGGTCGATAATTGGTATATCAATGCATTTTTATACAATTCTCCGTGCCGCAACCAGTTGAGCAGGGTGCCGCGCAGCGTGTAGCCGGCCTTGACGAGCATTGCTTGGCTGGCTGTGTTGTCGGCTGCAACGGTTGCCATCAATTGCCTGATGCCAATGCAGTGTCCGGCATACCGCTCCACGATTTCAAGGGCTTGATTCCCATATCCTTTGCCGCGTTGGGCGCGTGAAATGTATACGCCTATCGAAGCATGGCTGTTGGCCGGGTCGAAGTCATAGATGTCGACTGTGCCGATAGCTGTATTTGTTTCGTTGAGGCATATCATGAAGCGAATGTTGCGCCGGGCATATATGTCGCCGTCGTAATCGTTGGCGTAGTTCCACAGTTGAGTACGGCTCAGCGGGGCATGGGTGTTGGCGGTTGCCCATTGGGTAGTGTCGTTCTCCCAGCGGTAGAGGGTGTCCACGTCGCTAAGTTCTACGGCTCTCAAGTATATGGTTTCGTTTTGCAGAAACGTGTTGTTGTTTTGCATATTTTAACTATGTGGATTTTTCTGCAATCAATTCGCAGTTGTCTGTTTTGGTGGTATACCGGTGTCTGCCAATGTGATGCGGATATTTTGGTCTGCCGAGAATGCGGCGAATGTGTGCAAGCAAGGCCGTTGCACGGTATGATTGATTCTCGGCGGGTTGACGGTAGGGTGCTCAGTACCCGTTTTCGGCTGCAATCTTTCCGAGTTCTTGCCATAGCCGGTCGTCGGGCAGCGGGGCCGTGATGTCGATGTGTTGCTTCGACACCGGGTGGTCAAATTCAATGCGGTGCGACAGCAGGCTGATGCTCCCGTCGGGGTTGCTGCGTTCGGCTCCATATTTCAAGTCGCCCTTTACGGGGCAACCTATTGCCGACAGTTGTACCCTTATTTGGTGCTTGCGTCCGGTGAGCAGGTTTATTTCAAGCAGGCTGTAACGGTCGCCACGGGCAATGACGCGGTATTTCAGCACGGCTTTGGCCGCGCCTTCCTTTGGAGTGGTCGAGGCATACGACTTGTTGATGCGCTCGCGTGTGGTTATGTAGTGCGTCAGTGTATCTTCCTGCTTTGGCGGCATCTTCTTTGTGATGGCCCAGTAGGTCTTTTTGACTTCGCCGTTGCGGAACAGTTCGTTCATCCGTGCCAGTCCTTTGCCTGTTTTTGCAAACACCACAAGTCCCCCAACGGGGCGGTCGAGGCGGTGTATAACCCCGCAAAACACGTTCCCGGGCTTTGCGTATTTTTCTTTCAACCAGTCTTTTAGCATTTCGCTAATGGGTCGGTCGCCGGTTTTGTCGCCTTGTACTATTTCGCCCGGTTTCTTGTTTACTATTATTATGTGGTTGTCTTCGTATACTATCTCCATTGTTACACATTATTATATATGATGCAAACTTACGCAAAAAAGCCAAAGAAACAAAATTGCCGTGTGGCTCGTTGTTAATGGCCAATTGTGGCAAAACGCATATTATGTTGCCCGGAGATTGGCAAAATGCGATTTTCGGGTGCTTTTTTGTTGAAAAAGTGAAATTAGACGTAAATATTAAGATTATTAACTATTTGTTGTTAAAATTATATTACAACCACTGTGAAAGACTTCTGTTTTTTACATTTCTGCAATGTGGTTGCTCCGTTGATAGGTACGTAATGATGGTTGTGAGTGTCAATTTTATGTCAATTTGCGCTATTTGCTTATAGTTTTTATTGACCAACTTTGTCGGCGGAATGAATTTTTTATAAAAAACTTGGTTTTTGTCAATAAAAAGTGTTTACTTTGCAGTTGCAATTAAAACGAAAGGATAGCTTTTTTGTTGTCACGGTAACAAAAAATCATGTCTGCATCGCAAATTATTGGCAAACTGTCTCTCGAAATGTGCGCTTCCCGACATGCTAATGTGGTGGTAGCGAGCCGGTTCGGGTAGATTGTTTTAAGGTGTGAAAAAGGCCGTACTGGTTGCGGCTCTCAAAAACTGCTTAGGAAATTTAGTTATAATTATTTAAAGTACTTATGTGTCTTAAAAAGTTAGTTTTCTTATTTGCTATGGTACTGGTATCGTTTGCGGCGGTGAGCCAGGTGACGGTAACAGGTACCGTAATTCAAGGGGATGACGGACAGCCGGCCATTGGTGCGACAGTTTCTGTTGAAGGAACATCGACTGCAACGGCTACCGATCTCGATGGCAAGTTCTCTATTAAGGCGCCATCAGAAAATTCTACAATTAACATCAACTACATCGGGTACGAAAGCAAGTCGATCAAGGCTTCGGAGCGAAATGTGAAGGTGACGCTGCAAGTGTCATCGCAAACGCTTGACGAAGTGGTCGTTACCGGTATGTCAACGATGGATAAGCGACTCTTTACCGGTGCCACCACGAAGTTGGGAGGCGAGACCACCAAGCTTGACGGTGTGGCCGACATCAGCCGCGCCCTCGAAGGCAAGGCCGCCGGTGTTTCGGTGCAGAACGTTTCTGGTACTTTCGGTACTGCCCCGAAAATCCGTGTACGTGGTGCAACATCTATTTATGGTAACTCTACTCCCTTGTGGGTTGTCGATGGTGTGATTCTCGAAGATGCCGTGAACATCTCGGCCGACGAACTCTCTTCGGGTGACGCAGTTACGCTGATTTCTTCGGCCATTGCCGGTCTTAACGCCGACGACATCGAGAGTTTCCAGATTCTTAAGGACGGTTCGGCTACATCTATATATGGTGCAAAGGCCATGGCGGGTGTGATTGTCGTTACCACCAAGCAGGGTCGTGCGGGAACCACTTCGATTAACTATACAGGTGAGTTCACTTATCGCTTGAAGCCGAGCTACAACGATTATAACATCATGAACTCGCAAGAGCAAATGGGTGTGTACCGTGAAATGGAAGCCAAGGGTTGGCTCGACTTCGCAACTCTTGCATCGGCTTCAAGTTCGGGCGTTTATGGTCACATGTATAATCTTATAGACCAATATAATAATGGAGCATACGGCTTGGCAAATACGCAAGCTGCAAAGAATGCTTATTTGCGCAGCGCAGAGTTCCGCAATACCGACTGGTTTGACTTGTTGTTCAACAATAACATTGTTCAAAACCACGCCGTGAGCATCTCGGGTGGTACCGACAAGGGTAACTTCTATACTTCGTTCTCGTTCATGAACGACCCGGGTTGGAATATTTCGAGCGACGTTCAGCGCTATACGTTCAATGCCAATGCAACTTATAATCTTTCAAAAACATTGAAGGTTAAGTTCTTGACTTCAGACTCTTACCGTAAGCAAACCGCTCCCGGTACGTTGAGCCAAGAAACCGATGTTGTGACCGGTTCGGTTAACCGTAGTTTCGATATCAACCCGTTCAGCTACGCAATGAACGCATCGCGTGCTCTTGACCCTGAAGCAACTTATACACGTAACTACGCTCCGTTCAACATATTTGACGAGCTTGAACAAAACTATATCGACCTTTCGATTGTCGATGTGAAGTTCCAAGGCGAACTTGACTGGAAACCGATCACCGGACTTAACTTCCACGTACTCGGTGCATATCGTTTCCAACAGGCCGAACAGAACCACTACATAATGGACAACTCCAACCAAGCCAATGCTTACCGTGCCGGTGTTGATCCCGAAGATGCAACGATACGCGACCTTAACCCGTATCTTTATACCGACCCCAACGAGGAAACTTCGCTCCCTGTGTCGGTTCTGCCTAAGGGCGGTATGTGGTATCACACTATCAACAGCTTGTCGCAATATAACTTGCGTGCAACCGGTCAATATTCCAAGACATTTGACAATACTCACATAACCAACTTCTTCGGTGGTGTGGAAATCAGCTCTGTAACCCGCCACGAGGAGTATCTGCAAGCATGGGGTGTTGTATACGACAATGGCCGTCTGCCTTACATCGACCCGAACCTGTTCAAGCAGATGAACGAGGAAAATGGTGAGTATTACCACGATACCTACACTTACGACCGCGATGCGGCATTCTTTGCAAACGTTGCGTATTCTTACCAAGGTAAGTATACGTTGAACGGAACTGTACGTTACGAAGGTTCTAACCGCCTTGGTAACACACGCCAAGCCCGTTGGTTGCCTACTTGGAACATCTCGGGCGCATGGGATTTGTCGAGCGAAGACTGGTTTGCCAATCCCGTGTTGAGTCATGCCACACTCAAGGCTTCTTATTCGTTGACTGCCGATGCCGGTCCTATCGACTATGCAAGTGCGACTCCTATATTTGTTGCTTCACGTCCGTGGCGTCCTCTATCAAACGCGATGGAACTTGGTATCGACTTGAGCGAACTTGCCAACAGCGACTTGACCTACGAAAAGAAACGCGAGCTTAACATAGGTGCCGACCTCGGTTTCCTTTACAACCGCATCAACCTTGCCGTTGACTGGTATACCCGCGACAACTACGACCTTATCGGTCCTATCTACACCTCGGGTGTCGGTGGACAGAACATGAAGTATGGTAACGTTGCTTCGATGAAGTCGAGCGGTGTGGAATTTACGCTCTCTACCAACAATATCAAGACTAAAGATTTCTCGTGGGATACCGACTGGACATTCTCGTATGCAACAACCGAAGTTACCGATCTCGATGCTCAGTCGCGTGTAATCGACTTGGTTGCAGCAACCGGTTATCCTTTGGTAGGCTATCCACAACGTGCATTGTTCTCGATTCCGTTTGTGGGATTGACTGACGAGGGTCTGCCGCAATTCATTAACGAAGATGGCGAGGTGACTACATCGGATATCAATTTCCAAGAATTTGAAAAACTTGGTTTCCTGAAGTATGAAGGTCCCATCGACCCGCCAATCACCGGTGGTTTCGGAAACGTTTTCAAGTACAAGGATTTCACACTTAATGTGTTCTTGACCTACGCATTTGGCAACAAGGTTCGTCTTGATGATGTATTCTCGTCGAGCTATAGTGATGAAACTGCAATGCCGAAGGAATTCGCCAACCGTTGGGTGATGCCGGGTGATGAACTGTACACCGACATTCCGTCAATCGCCAGCAAGCGTCAATCTTACGAGGATACTCAGCTTTCAACAGCTTACAACGCTTACAACTACTCGACTGCCCGCGTGGCAAAGGGTGATTTTATCCGCTTGAAGGAGATTTCGCTCACTTACAACCTACCCAAGCTCGTGCTTGAAAAGTTGCGCCTGCGTTCGGCTTCGCTTAAGTTCCAAGCAACCAACTTGTGGCTGATATATGCCGACAAGGCTCTTAACGGCCAAGATCCCGAATTCATGAACTCGGGTGGTGTGGCAATACCGCAACCGCGCCAGTTCACATTCACCGTGCGTTTCGGTCTATAATCTATTCACATATATAATTAAGGAAAGATATAATTATGAAATTAAGATATATTGCATATTCCGCATTGTTGGCTCTTGTGGCTGTGGGAACGTCTTCGTGCGAAGATTTCCTGAGCAAGAACCCCGATAATCGTGTGGAAATCAATACTCCCGACCAGATGCGTTTGCTGCTTGTAAATGCCTACATGACCGGTAACCTTGCGGTGATGGGCGAATTGTCGGGTGATAACTATGTCGATAACAACGCCCCCAATGCAATGGGAATGCGTTACAACCTTGCCGAATATAACCGTATCGACAACGAGATATTTGCATGGGAGGAAGCTGTTAGCGATACCGATGTTGACACTCCCACCGCATTGTGGGAAGGCTGCTACCATGCAATTGCCTGTGCCAACCAAGTGTTGCAACGTGTGGCCGAGTATGAGGCCGAAGGACGCGGCAGCGAGGTAGCGTCGATCAAGGGTGAGGCTTTGCTCATTCGTGCTTATCACCACTTCTTGCTTGCCAATCTATTCTGCCAGCCTTACCGCGGCCCCGAATTGAGCAAATCGTTGCAAGGTGTGCCTTACGCAACCGAACCTGAAACCACACTGTCGGTGCTGTATGACCGCGGCAACCTTGCTGACGTATATACTAAGATTGAAGCCGACATGTTGGCCGGTATGCCGCTTATCGACGATGCCGCATACGACCAGCCGAAGTATCACTTCAATTCAACGGCTGCCAATGCTTTTGCTGCACGTTTCTACTTGTTCACACGCCAGTATGACAAGTGCATTGAATACGCTAATGCCGCGTTGGGTACAGCAGGTACTCCGTCGGCTTCGCTGTTCAACGACATTTGGGCGCAATCGTTCACCGATGCCGAGCAGATTTGCCAATATTTCATCAGTGTGGAGCGTCAATGTAATTTCATGCTTATCCCCACATATTCGGCATATTTGCGTCGTGCCGGAGGCCGTTACACTATCAATGGCGATGGAGAGAATGCCACTTATATGTCGTCGGGACCGACATGGTCGAGTTTCAACTTCCACCCTTGCTACGATGGTAAACTTTATGTTGCCGGTAACAATGAGTATGGCAGCTTCTTCCCGAACTTCTATGAATTGTTTGAATACACCGACAAGATTGCCGGTATCGGATATGTGCATATCGTAAGACCTGAGTTTACGACCGAAGAAACTGTGCTGTGCCGCGCCGAGGCCAAGTTCTACACAGGTGATATCACCGGCGGGCTTGCCGACTTGAAGGCTTGGGACGATTCGCGTCAAAACATTGCCAACACCTCTCACAAAGAGAGCCTAAGGCCGTTGACGAGCGCACTTATCATGTCGTTTTACCGCGACCGTGACCCGGGCTACGGCATTGTTAAACCGTTGAATATCGACAAGGTGTTCCCTTCTGATAAATATGCACTAACCGATGGCATAGAACCATATTTACAATGCTTGTTGCACTTCCGCCGCATCAACAATGTGGGCGATGGCACACGTTGGTTTGACATAAGGCGTTACGGAATTGAAATAACTCACCGCATCGGTGCAAGGCGTGTTGAATTCCTGTCTTGGGACGACCCGCGCCGCGCATTCCAGTTGCCCTCCGACGTGCTTTCATCGGGTATGGTTCCTACCGATCGCACTACCAAGATGACAGCAATCGATGATTCAAAAATCTTCAAGTCAAGTGCTTCATGTGTGAAAAAATGATGAATGACAATAACAACGAGAACTTATGAATTTGCGTAAATTATTATATATTGCAATAGTGGCTTTTGCTTCGGTCGGCGTGGTGTCGTGTAACGACGACGATCTCAACTCTACGTCGATATTCCCCGAGGTGAACGAGACACTCGACCCTAATTCCTATTCGTTCCAACTTGACAGCTTCTTGAAGCGCGAGTATCTTATTCCTTATAATCTCGACTTTAAGTATCGCCTTGAGGATGTGGGTATCGATATGAACTACAACCTTGTTCCTTCGGACTATGACAAATCGGTCGATCTTGCGGTTCTCACCAAGTATTTGTGGTTTGAGGTCTACGACAAGCATGCCGGGCTCGACTTCCTGAAGTCTTACGGACCGCGTATTATTCACCTCATAGGCTCGCCGGCTTTCAATCCGGTGAACGGTACCATAATTCTGGGTCTTGCCGAAGGTGGCATCAAGGTGTCGCTCTATCGCGTGAATTACATGGATCCCACCAATTTCCTCGAACTCAACGAGTTTTATTTCAAGACGATGCACCATGAGTTTTCTCATATCTTGCACCAAACCAAGACCTATCCCACCGAGTTTCAGTTGCTGTCGCCGTCGTGGTATAGCTCTACCGGTTGGCAAGATCGCTATGACCCTGTATGCAACTCGTTTGGCTGCGTGACCAACTATGCAAGTTCGGAAACTCGCGAAGACTTTGCCGAAACGATAGCCAACTATATCACCAAGACTGATGAGCAATGGGATTCACTCATCTACTATGCAGGTCGCAACTGGGAATTGACTGTGGATGAAAAAACGGGAAGGAGTACGTATGAAGATCCCGAAGAGATTCAAGACGATGAGGGTGGACTTGCCGACGGCGTGGATGGCGTGGCCGTCATCAACCAAAAGGTGCAGATTGCCCGCACATGGTTCCGCGATGCTTGGGGACTTGACCTTGATACTTTGCGTGCCGAGGTGCAACGCCGCCAGTCGAATATCAATATCGACTCGCTCCGCAATTTAGTTTATTCTATCGAAAAACCTCAGTAATAACCGGGTAAAAAAAGACGATAAAATATGAAAATGACTTATGCAAAATATTTCTTGTGTGCTGCTTGTGTGACGCTTACGCTTGCATCGTGCAGCCGCGAAGAAGATGATATATGGGATCAAGATGCCATCGAGCGCCTTGATGCCGCTCGTAACGAGTATTATAATTTGCTCTGTTCTGCCCCTAACGGTTGGGAGATGTATTACTTTGCCAACAACAAGGAGGCCGGTTATAACTTCGTAATGAAGTTTGAGCAGGGCGACAAGGTGACCATCGGCGCGCGCAATGCCAACACGGGCGATGTTTACCAAGAGGAGGCAAGCATATTCGACGTGATTACCGACGATGGGCCGGTGCTTACGTTTGAAACTTACAACTCGCTCTTCCACCGTTATGCCGACCCCGACCCCGAGCACACCACAATCGACAGCGACGGTATTGGCAGCGGCGGCGACTATGAGTTCAAGATAATGTCGGCATCGGGTAACGAGATATACATGCGCGGCAAAAAAACAGGCATCGAGATTTATATGTACCCGCTTGAAAGCGGTGTGACCGGCGAGCAATACTTCAACGACGTGTATGCAATGCACGACCGCATGTTCAGTTCCTCCATACCTACATTGCGTCTCACTCTTGCCGACGGTGTTGGATATACCATAATGAACGATACAGTACGTTCTATGGATGAAAATGATAAGGTAGTCGAAACCGTGGAACATCGTTATGCAACCGACCAAGTACTGAAGATTGTGCGTGACGGCGATGATATAATTTCGGAATCGACGGTCATAGGCTATGTGGTTACTCGCAACGGCTTGCGTTGCATGAATGCTGTGCCGGGCGACACACTGTCAACGACCCCCGTAAGGGAATTTACTTTCAATGCCGAGGGTACTTACCTCGTCAGCACCGGTTTCGGCGGCGGTACGCAGGGTGCAACTATTAAAGCTCCTGTGTTGTCGGAACTGTTCCCGATGGAGGGTACATCGTGGCGCATTAACCCCGACAAACTTGGAGGCAGTTATGTTGCTGCTTATCAGGAACTTGTATCGGGTCTTATGGATTTGAACGGGTATGTACTCGAGAGCTTGACTTTCTCATATGATGCAATTAACGATGTTAATTCGATGGGCATTGTAATTCAAGGAAATGCTACCACTACTCCACGTGTGTATTGTGTCATGACTCCCAATGAGAACAATGGTACGACGATCGATTTCAACGACCCTGCCGTGAAAGACAAAATATTTATCGGGCTTGATGCGCAGGCCGGTAGGAATTTTATGCAGTCTGTTCCTGCACTTGGCAGACTATGTGACTTGTTGTCGAACGGTGAATTTACAATGATTGCCACCGGTGATAATGAGCTGTGCCCTGCTGAGGTGAAATTTGAAAATAAAACAAATCCCAATGATTATTTTTATGTAGATCTCCAGTAAATGGAGATTTACATAAAAACATGAAAATATTCTGTTAAGTTTAACTTTTAAAATTTTCAGCTATGAAAAAAATGCTACTCGTTTCTTTGGCTGTTTCTGCTTCGTTGATGGCAGCAGCCAATGTTCAGGAATTAGCGAAAACACAGGTTCTGCAAAATGAGGTACCTGTAGTGTTTAAAGGTGAGGCTACACCTTTGACGAAGGCACAAAGTGCACGTTTGGTTACGGCTCCTATTAAAAAATCGAAAGTAAGCGCAGTTCGTCCTTTGGCCGATGAAGAAAATTTGAGCGCATATTATTACGCACCTAATGAATTGTATTATGGTTATGCCCTAACCGGATTCTCCGATGATGATTATGTGGTTGACTTCACAGCCCAAGGATCGGACATGATCCTTATCCAAGGACCGGCATATGCCCCGGTAACATGGGAAAATGCATCAATGGGCGCAACTCAATATAGTTGGTCGTATGAGTTATGGCAAGACGATGATACAGCAGAGCCATCGGTGTTGACTTCTACTTCGGAGAATTTGGAAGTGACTTATAATTATTGCCAAGTTGGTTTCCCTACGCTGACTGCTTCAGATGGGTCAGGCACAGATAATTACTGTCTGAATCCTAATGGATACGCAATGTTTGGTGGACAAGGTATTTTGTCTCTCTCCGGTATGCAGTTTGGGGCATTCATGACATCTACGAATGTTGCAATGTGTGCAGGCGGGCTTGTAGGCGGTCTTGGAATAAATGATGGAGAATATACGGGTGACGGTGCTTTTGGTGTTTATTTTGGACAACCTGCAGCTCCATACGCTCTTTCGACCATTTTGGTGTGTGGTGCATGTGAGTTCCCTGCAGGGACACAATTGTGGGCCGACATATATACAGTAGGGGATGACGGCATGTTGTCGGAAAAGCCTATAGGGTCTGCGTATTTTGAAGCTGCGGAAGATTATGTAAACACAGCAGGTGCCGGTCAAATATCGGTGGCAACGATACCTTTCTCTGCGGTTGAAAGTGACGGCTTTATTTACACTCCGACTACGTTGACGGTAGACAGTCCTATTGCTGTCGTTTTTAGAGGCTATGAGAATGTTACCACTTTTGATCCTATCGCTTTGTGTAATGATTACAAATCGGGCGTTAGCCAATATATAAATGTAGTTGATGGTGAAGCTCAACCTCAAAGTGGTTGGTATGACTTGAACGGTAACAAGCAGTTCGATGAGGGTACGGACTATGTGATTGCCGGTGCGGCTGTGTACCTTAATGCTACATTTGGTTGGTTCTATCCCGAAAGCGACCGTGTTGAAGAAACAGAGTGGGGAGGCGTGGTAAATGCTTCTACTTCGGGTGAAACCATAACCATTCCTTTCAACTCTTATTTCTATTCTACTGCCACAACTTCGTCGATTTGGAGTGAAGATGGCGAAGTTGACTGGTTGGATTACTCGTTGGGTGAAAATGCAGATACTGACGTTACCGAGTTGACCATAAACGTTGACGCACTTCCTTCGGGTGTAACGGGTCGTAAGTGTACCATCACATTCACTCCGACCGGCTCGGCTCCTTACAAGCTGACTATCGGTCAGGGTACTGTTGGTGTAGAGAGCGCAGTTGTAACTTCGGCTGCACGTGTATCGGTTGTAGGTGGCAACTTCGTTGTTAACGCACCGGAAAGCATCAATGCCGTTACTGTTTACAATGTTGCCGGCCAAGCTGTCGCTACAAGCGAAATAGCAGGCACTACTACCGTTGATGCTTCGTCGCTTGCCAAGGGCGTTTACGTTCTTCGCTTCAACGACGGCAGCACCGTTAAGGTGATTAAGTAAGCTCGAATACACAGAGACTATACAATAATTTGTGATGATGAGGGGGCGAATCGCTGCGAAGCGACCCGCCCCCTCCCTGTGTTTATAGGCAAGATTTTAGACAGAAATACAAAAAAACAAATGTTTTTTTGTTGTGTTGTAGCAGAATGGGGGTGTAGGGGCGGCGGAGCCGTCCAATGTGCATAACCGCTGCGTGAGGCGTAGCCGAACCTGCGGGTGATGGTGCATGGTGCAGTTGGCGGCCTCGTGAGAGGTCGAACGGGGTGCGGTCAGGTGATTATTCGACCTCTCACGAGGCCGGTTGGAGTGGCAGTTTCGCCTTCCCGACGGTTTCGCTTCCTGCCGGTCGCTCCACCGCCGGTTATGCACATTGGACGGCTTCGCCGCCCCTTGCCAAGGATTTGGGCCCCCCACCTACGTG
>CALUMZ010000001.1 GCA_944321865.1 uncultured Muribaculaceae bacterium | reverse complement strand
CGCCGTTCCCCGTTTGCGGTTGCAAAGGTACTACCAAATTCCCCAACCAACCAAATTTTTCCACAACTTTTTTCAGAGGTTTTCTTGCATGATTCGACAATTACCTACAATACAAACACATAACTCCCTTATTCCTTCTACGCCTACAATCATTCATGCCAATTGCTATTGCATGCAAAAGGGGAGAAACACATCTATACAACATGCTTCTCCCCTTTTCATACACATAAAATGAATCAACCTTGTATCATGCTATAGACATCTTCTATTGTGGGGTTTTGTGCGACTATAACACCACTGGGATTTATCAAATAACTCACATAACCCTGTCGCAAATTATAATCACCCAATACAGCAGGCCAATCGCCATCTACATGATATTGGCTTGAAGCATTCAACTTGTCTATTTTTACTATTTCTTCAAAAACTCCAGTCGATGGATCCAAATTAACTGCCACATATTTTACATTCTTGTCAGTTTTCCCCAAAGAACAATCGTATGACCTGTTCGCAATTCGCGACTGAGGATCAGTTGAAGACCAAAAAGACAACAAAACATACTCTCCGTCAGATTCACGCAAATCAAACTCGGCATAATTGTTAACCAATTCCAAGTTTGGAGCATCTGCACCTACTAAAGAATCGGAAGCTGCAGGATAATATGCAGATGAAACAACCAACAACATAATGACACCTACGGCCATTAAAAGAAATTTTTTCATTTATTCCTATTTAAGTAAAAAACCAAGGCCGTTTTGCGAGCAAACTCGGAAAAAAGCCCCCGCCGATTTTCGGCGTAACGCCACATATCAATCCGTGGCAACCTAAAACGCCGCAAAATTAGTACAAATATTTATTTTGTCAAAACTTTCCGGATAATTGATTTTTTAATTAATTACAAAATAGTTAATTACACACGGCAAGGCAGCTTCATTCATTAACAAATATACATTTTTTACCTTAAATAGTTAAACACACCATCACCACGAGAGTTCCGTGCCGTTTCAAAAAACATGTTATACAACATATTTAACACATCACAACACCCTCATCGAATGTTAAATTACACTCACCTACTTGCGGCCATAAATCTACGAAATCATGTCCTCTGATACATTTTCTCCACCATATTGCGTCGAAAAATGATTCAAGTTCCCATGATAATCTGCCTGTTTAAACAAATAATAAAAAGATACCGACTTACAACCGAAATATTTCTTACATTTGTTCCGGAATAATAAGTAAACAGTTTTACCCTTAGCCATTCTTAATAAATATATGAGATTTAGTTATATTTTACTCGCTCTTTTTATCACAGCTTCAGTATATGCGCAAGACTACCGCACTGAAAGCGACATTGCTTACAGAGAACAAGGTAACGCATACGCTTTAGAACGTTGCAAAATCGACCTGTACTATCCCACAAAGGGAAAAGACTACCCCACTGTAGTTTGGTTTCATGGCGGGGGACTGACAGGAGGCTCACGATTTATTCCAGAGGAATTAAAGGAGTGCGGCCTCGCAGTTGTAGCCGTAAACTATCGTCTTCTCCCTGAAGCATCGCTTTCAGAATGCATAGACGATGCAGCCGCGGCCGTGGCATGGACATTTAAAAACATCGAAAAATACGGAGGAAGTACCAAGAAAATCTTCGTGTCAGGGCACTCTGCCGGAGGGTACCTGACAAATATGATTGGCCTTGACAAAAAATGGCTGGCACATTACGGCATAGATGCCGATTCGATCGCAGCACTCGTTCCGTTCAGCGGACACGCCATCAGCCATTTTGCTTATCGGGAAGCGAAAGGAATGAAACCCACACAGCCCGGCATCGACGAATTTGCGCCGTTGTTTTATGTCCGCCCGGACGCTCCCCCACTAATCATAGTTTCAGGAGACCGGGAAATGGAACTTTTGGGGCGATATGAAGAGACGGCTTATTTGTGGCGCATGATGAAAGTAAACGGACACAAAGAAACCTATCTCTATGAACTGGACGGATATGACCACGGCTCGATGTACGTTCCGGCATTTCACATTCTGAAAGAACATATCAAACGCATCACGGGAAAATCAACACAACAAAAAGAATAGGCTATGTCCTAAAATATGTGTAATTCAGCAGCGACTTGCGGCATAACAGAATGTAACGCAATCAAGAAAATTCCTGTCTCACTACCGCACAATGACATTGTTTGCGTAGGTGGGAGACATAGCCACATCGGATGAACGTGTCGAGCCTCTTAGTACCGTTTTTTGCAACTGAGTTGATGACACTACAATATATAGGCTATTACTCATAAGCGATGTCATTCTCCCTCTTTTCTGCCATTTTTATTTAGGCTCAAAGCGCCCAAAGACGAGAAATATTGCTTAATTTTGGCAAACAAAGCCAATTTTATAAACGACAAGACACTCAAAACGCACATTTATGGCAAAACAGCGAAATTTAGAACTCATACAAATAAATATTTCAGGGCAAGACCGCCCCGGCGTAACATCGGGATTGACAGCCATTCTTGGCAAATACGGTGCATCAATACTTGACATAGGACAAGCCGATATTCACCACACGCTCGTACTTGGCATACTATTCAAGACCACCAGCGACCGTAGCGGAGACATAATGAAAGAACTGCTATTCAAGGCAGCCGAAATGAATGTCCAGATACGTTTCTCCCCCATTTCGGTAGAAGATTATGAAGAATGGGTGGGGTTGCAAGGAAAAAACAGATACATTATTACGATATTGGGACGCCGCATTACGGCAGAACAGATAGCATCAGTCACAGCAATAGTGGCCGAACAGGGCCTTAACATCGACATGATTCAACGCCTGACCGGGCGTATGCCTTTAAACGAAGAAGGCGCAAGCGGAGGCAAAACCTGCATTGAATTTTCGGTACGCGGCACCCCGTCTGATAAAGATGCCATGCAACAAGCATTCATGCAACTCACCAACAAGCTCGATTTCGACCTGTCGCTGCAAGAAGACACCATATTCCGCCGTTGCCGCAGGCTAATATGCTTTGACATGGACTCAACGCTCATAGAAACAGAAGTAATCGACGAACTTGCCGACCGTGCAGGCGTCGGGGACAAAGTAAGGGAAATAACCGAAAGCGCAATGCGTGGAGAAATCGATTTTAAAGAAAGTTTCACTCGGCGCGTCGCCATGCTGAAAGGTCTTGACGAGTCGGTAATGAAAGATATTGCCGAACACTTGCCAATTGCCGAAGGTGCAGACCGACTGATGAAAGTATTAAAACGTACCGGTTATAAAATAGCGATTCTATCAGGAGGCTTTACCTATTTTGGCAATTACCTAAAACAAAGGTACGGAATCGACTATGTATATGCCAACGACCTTGAAATTGAAGACGGCAAACTGACAGGGCGATACCTTGGCGACATAGTAGACGGAACACGCAAAGCCGAATTATTAAAACTCCTTGCACAGGTCGAAAACGTGAACATTGCACAAACAATAGCCGTTGGAGACGGAGCCAATGACTTGCCAATGCTTACAACTGCAGGGCTTGGCATTGCATACCACGCCAAACCCAAAGTAAAGGCAAATGCACAACAAAGCATTTCTACCATCGGACTTGACGGTGTATTATATTTCCTCGGCTTCAAAGACTCATTTATAAACACTTGAAACACAAAGCTCTATTACAATCATTTCAAATATGATGAAAAGAATTGGGATATTAATTTTCTTAATTGCCTCGGCTCTTACATCAATGGCCGAAAGTGTGGGCTTGGTTCTGAGCGGAGGCGGGGCCAAAGGTATTGCACATATAGGTGTAATTAAAGCTCTTGAAGACAACGATATCCCAATCGACTACATAACCGGCACTTCAATGGGGGCCATTATCGGCGGATTATATGCAGCCGGATACACTCCTCTCGAGATGTTAGAGTTGATAAAATCTGACGGATTTGCCGAGTGGTCGACCGGTAACATAAACAATAACCTTACTTATTATTTTGACCGGAAAGAGCCAACTCCGGCCATGTTTCATTTAAACTTTGGCAGCAGCGACTCTTCTGCCATTAAAGCAAACATATTGCCGGCAAGTTTAATCAACCCGCTACCCATGAATTTTGCCTTCATGGAATTGTTTTCTCCATATACCGCACAATGCGCCGGAAATTTTGACAACCTTTACGTCCCTTTTAGATGTGTGGCTTCAGACGTTTTCAATAAACGGAAATTAGTAATGAAGAACGGAAGCCTTGGTGTAGCCATCAGAGCGTCTATGAGTTTCCCCATAATATACAAGCCTCAATATATTGACAGTATCCCAATTTTTGACGGAGGCATATATGAAAACTTTCCTGTCAACGTAATGAAAGAAGAATTCTCTCCCGATTTTATTATAGGAGTTGATGTAAATGCCGGAAAACCAGAGACAGGAATGGACAATATTATCAAACAAGTACAAAGCATGATTGTACAAAACAGCGACTCCGACATAGCTCCCGCAGATGGCATTAAAATAGGCATAGAATTAAAAGAATTCAACATACTTGACTTCCAAAAGGCAGATTCCATATACCATAAAGGTTATGCCAAAGCCATGTCAATGATCGACTCGATAAAAAGCCGCACAAGCAGACGCGTTTCCAAAACAGCACGAAACCTGTCAAGAACAATATTCAAAAGCAAAACGCCCAATGTGGCTTTTGAAAGTGTAAATGTTGTTGGAGGGAGCAAAAGGCAAAACGACTACCTTCTCGACTTATTTTCGCCCAACAACGACAACGACACGTTATCACTCATAAATGCACAAACTGCTTATTATCGTGCCATCTCAAGCGAGAAAATCAATGACCTCATTCCTGAAGCCACATATAATCCCGACTCAAAAATGTTTAATTTGAAACTCCGCGTTCAAACAAAAGACCCTATGTCGGTGGGACTCGGGGGCTGGCTAAGTTCTTCCACAAACAGTATGATTTTCCTGTCCGCTAATTATAATACCCTAAGCTACAATTCATTTGATGCCAACTTACAAGGCTGGGTTGGACAAAGTTATTATGCAGGAGCGATAAAAGCAAAAGTTGCACTTCAAACACATACGCCATCATACATCGAATTTGAAGGAGTAATGTCCAAACAAAAATTTTACGAAAACGATGCGCTTTTTTATGAAAACGAATTGCCCACATTCATAACAAATTATGAAAAATTTTTACGTCTAAAATACATGTTTGCCATCGGGCGAAAATCCCGCATGGGATTATCAATCGGATATGGGCACTTGAAAGACCGTTTTTATCAAAGCAATACCATAGATTTCTCAAACACCGAACAAGACGGAGCTCATTATAAATTAGGGCAAGTAATGCTCTCTTTCGACAACAACACACTTAACCACATTCAATATCCCACAACCGGTAACCGCTTCAAGATAAACATAATTGGAGTTTATGGTACAAGCCAATATATACAAAATGAAATAATTGAACAGGAACCGGCCACATCAACAGAAGACAAAAACGGATGGATTCAAGGAGAAATGTTCTGGGATAAGTACATAAATCCGACCCGCCATTTCTCCTTAGGGTTAAAAATCAATGCCGTCGCTTCAACGCGGTCACTTGGCGCCAATTACACCGCCATGCTTGTCCAAGCAACAGCATTCACCCCCACCCCATCCACTCAAAACTATTTCAACGCCGCATTTCGGAGCAACTCATACGCAGCAGCAGGCATACTTCCCATTTGGACCATATCGAACAATTTGCAATTTCGCACAGAATTTTACGCATTTGCCCCATTTCGAGAAATCACAGAAAACAAGGCACACATTCCGGAATATGGAAAATGGTTTAGAAAAATCGATTATATGGGAGAAGTATCATTATCATACAACCTTCCTTTTGCCTCATTAAGCATATACTGCAATTATTTAAGTTACCCTAAACATAATTGGAATTTTGGAATCAATTTCGGTGTGCTACTATACGCTCCTAAATTTTTAAAATAAATGGAAGAGCCATAATATTATGCATATTTCTAATATATTGTAGCCTATATTGTTATTATTTGTTTATTTCAATATTTTTACTTACATTTGCAATCAAAACGCATAGATGCCATTTATCATAACAGACATCCTCATGCAATTGTATGAATAAAATCTACCATATAAGAAAGGTGGTTTATGCTATAAAAATACAATGACACACAATCATTCTGTTTCTTAGCATTCCCAATAACAAGAAAACACTTAAATATAACATTATGTCTATATTTTGGATATTGAATTATATATTGGTCTTGCTTTGTGCGGTAGTGTTTAGCGGAATTATAATTCCCAAAATTCTCCTTATATCTTTTCGCAAGAAACTCTTCGATGTACCCAATGCAAGGAAAATACATCATAGCACTGTGCCACGATTAGGTGGCATAGCATTCAAACCTGTGATTTTCTTTTCGGTATCGTTAGCATTAGGAATAGATATTATAACCGGCCATCAAGTTCAATTGCGAGAAATCTTTACCGGTAATCTACTGCCGGAAATACTTTTCCTGTATTGTGCGGTACTCACCCTATACTTAGTCGGAATTGCCGATGATTTAATCGGCGTAAAATACCGTGCAAAATTTGTCATCCAGATACTTTGCGCGATAATGTTAATAAGCGGAGGCGTATGGATTAACAATCTTGGCGGCATTCTCGGTTTATATGAAATTCCTCCATATATTGGCTATCCCCTAACGGTATTAATTGTTGTATTCATAATCAATTCAATAAATTTGATTGACGGCATTGACGGATTAGCTTCGGGATTAAGCAGTGTCGCAATATTCATATATGGCACCACATTCATCGTTCATCATCAATATTTACATGCCATGATTGCTTTTGCGACATGGGGAGTGCTTATTCCATTCTTTTATTATAACGTTTTTGGCAATGCCGAAAAAGAGAAAAAAATATTCATGGGAGATACCGGGAGTTTAACCATCGGTATTCTGCTAAGCTATTTAGCAATAAAATTAATAACATCGGGAAATATTCCCGACATAGAGACAAACAAAGCTTTAGTCTCGGCATTTGCCCCACTTATAATTCCATGTTTTGATGTTATTCGTGTTTTCATACACCGATTAAAGAAAAAACAAAACCCATTCCTTCCCGATAAAAGCCACATCCACCATAAGCTATTGGCAATCGGCATGCAACAACGCCCTGCCATGATTTCAATAGTGACACTGTCGGCCATATTCAGTGTTCTGAACATTATATGTTCTAAATATGTAAATATAAATATATTACTAATAACCGACATTTTAATATGGACGATATTAAACATTTGGCTCACTCGCAAAATACACAAATTAAACATTGACTTTTAACCAATTCGCACCATACACATTCAAAGCTCCTATCTTAAAGGAGCTTTTTTATTTTTCCATAACACATTCGACAATAAATTACTTGTAAAAATTAAATAGCCGCTAAATTAGAAACGATATTATTAGTAACTTCGCATTTGCTAATTACTATAAGCAAAATGATTGATAAAGCAACCGTAGCCCAAATACTCGACGCAGCCGACATTGTAGACGTTGTTTCCGATTTTGTCAGCCTTAAACGGCGAGGAGCCAACTATGTGGGTTTGTGCCCTTTCCACAATGAAAAGACCCCGTCCTTCAGTGTGTCAAGAGCTAAAGGAATCTGCCACTGCTTCAGTTGTGGCAAAGGTGGCAGCCCTGTCAATTTCATAATGGAACATGAACAATTGTCTTATTATGAAGCATTAAAATATTTAGCCAACAAATACCACATAGAAATACATGAACGCGAATTAACCGATGAAGAAAAACTTGAGCAATCCGACAGAGAAAGCATGCTCATAGTAAACGAGTATGCCAATCAACACTTTGAAGACAACCTGTTCAATACTCAAGAAGGGAAAAATATCGGATTGTCATACTTTAACGAACGAGGCTTTTCCGAACAAATAATACGTCGTTTCCACCTTGGATACTCTATCGACAAGCGTAGTGACTTGTATGACACAATGATTGCAAAAGGGTACAATCCAAAATACCTATTTGAAACTGGTCTATGCATTGCCGACAATAACGGCTCGGGATATGACAGATTTCGTGGAAGAGTTATGTTCCCGGTCCTTAATCTTGCAGGAAAAATCATAGCTTTCGGCGGACGCACTTTAAAGCACGACAAGGCAAAATATGTAAATTCTCCCGAATCTCTCATCTACAAAAAGAGTAATGAACTATACGGCCTGTTCCAAGCCAAGCATGCCATTACAAAATTAAACAAGTGCTTTCTTGTTGAAGGCTACGCCGATGTAATATCCATGCACCAATCGGGATTTGAAAATACCGTAGCGTCTTCCGGCACCTCATTAACCGAGGGCCAAATAAGATTAATTCACCGCTTCACCGACAATATTACCGTTTTATACGATGGCGATGCAGCAGGAATAAAGGCTTCGTTGCGTAGCATCGATTTACTACTTGCCGAAGGGCTTAATATCAAAGTATTGTTATTACCCGACGGAGACGACCCCGATAGCTTTGCACGCAAACATTCTTCAAGCGAAATACAAAATTTTATTGATTCACACGAGGAAGATTTCATTCGCTTTAAAATAAAAATACTACTACAAGGCTGTGAAAATGACCCGATTAAACGTTCCGAAGTCATAACCGATGTGGTTAAGTCAATTTCTGTCATTCCTTTTCCCATAAACCGCTCTGTATATACACAAGAATGTAGCCGTTTGCTCGAGATTGACGAGCAAGTCTTAAAAACATCGGTAGAAAAAAATATTCTCGACAATCGTAAAAAAGAATATCTTAAAAACAACAGAGGATCGGTAACAGAAACGCAGCCACCCATTACAACACATAGTGACATACCGGAGAGCAAAACATCCGCTGATGCCAATGTCCGCCAATTAACATCAGAAATAAATGACAACAGCCTACTTTTCCCTTACGAAGAAGCAGTAATAAGATATATATTAAAGTATGGGATGAGTGATTTTTGCGACTCACTAAACGACAAGGGAGAAGCAGTTAGATTAACCCTGATTGAATATATCGACAACGAGTTGGCAATAGACAGCATCACGTTCTCTAATCCAATATTCTCCCGGATATTTGCCATGTCGCTTAATTTAATTAACGAATTCAATCAATCCCTGCAAGACTTTTCACAGGGTCTAGAATATGAATGCGATACACGCCGCAACAAAGAATATGCCGAGATAAGCCAAAATTGCCAAAGTCTTGACGAGATAAAGCAGCGTGAAACAGCAATCGATAACGAAATCAACCAATATAAATCAAATCGGATCATTGAATTCCGTAATAATTATTTGGAACGAATCTTATGCTCATGCGAGTATAACGATATCAGGAAGACTGCGCTTGAATTGGTAAGTGAAAAATACCAATTAAGTAAGATTCACACAAAGTTTTATAAATTAAAAACTGAATATGACAAACTCACAACGCTTATTCCCGAAGCTATCAATAATTGGAAATCAGCTTTGATTCTATGTAAAATAAAGGATATTCAAGAACAATTAAAAAAAGGAAATATCACTGAAACAGAAGCTCTTAAGCAAATTCAAGATTTAAATCAGATACGCTCCCAACTTGCCAAGTATCTCGGAGACCGTGTCGTCAATCCTAAAATATAAAAATAAATCATGGCTAATTTTGACTCATTCGATCGTGACCACTTATGGCATCCTTATACATCCACCATCAACCCGTTACCCACATATAATGTGGCGTCGGCACAAGGCACCAAAATCATTCTTCAAGACGGGACACAATTAATAGACGGAATGTCTTCATGGTGGGCGGCAGTTCACGGATACAATCACCCTGTTATAAACACCGCAGCAAAGGCCCAAATCGACAAAATGTCGCACATTATGTTTGGCGGATTCACACATGAACCGGCCATAGAATTAGGCAAACTGTTATTGTCAATATTGCCACCAAACATGAACAATATTTTCTATGCCGATTCAGGTTCGGTTGCCGTAGAAGTAGCAATGAAGATGGCCATGCAAGCCAGTATCAGCAAATTCCATAATACACGTAAAACCAATTTTGTGACAATAAAATCGGGATACCATGGTGACACATGGAATGCCATGTCGGTATGCGACCCTGTTACCGGAATGCACAAAATATTCGGTCCGGCATTAAACATCCGATATTTTGCACCATCACCAACATGCCGCTTTCACGATGAATGGGATGAAAACTGCACACTCGAAATGGAACAACTAATCAAGCTGCATCATGAGGAGATTGCAGGTTTCATACTCGAACCAATCGTGCAGGGTGCAGGGGGAATGAAATTCTACCACCCCAATTATCTGAAAAAAGTTCGTCAACTTTGTGACCAATACAACATATACCTAATTTTTGATGAAATTGCCACCGGATTCGGACGTACCGGCAAACTTTTTGCATGGCAATATGCCGGAGTCATGCCCGACATTATGTGTATCGGGAAAGCTTTAACGGGCGGCTATCTAACAATGAGCGCAATAGCCACAACACGAGATGTGGCCGACACAATTTCCAATGGAGAGGCCGGAGTATTAATGCACGGTCCCACATTCATGGCCAACCCTCTGGCATGTGCCATAGCCATAGCCTCAACAAAGCTTTTGCTATCATACGATTGGCAATATAAAGTAAAACATATAGAATCTGTAATGCAACAATACATGCCGGTTGCAAAGAACTATTCCAATGTGGCCGACGTTCGCATATTGGGAGCAATAGGCGTTATCGAAATGAATGAGCCTGTAAATCTCGCCATATTCCAGCAAGAATGCGTTAAACGAGGCATTTGGGTTCGACCTTTCGGAAGGTTAGTATATATCATGCCGCCATTTATTATAAATGACGATGATTTAAAAACTTTAATATCACAACTATTAGAAATCATAAGACCGATATAATGAATAATATTCGAGAGCAAATTGATACCTTGCGCAGAAATGGCAACTACCGTACACTACGACCCGATTTGGCTCATTCAGGTTTAATAGACCTATCCTCAAATGATTATTTGGGGCTTGCGAACAACAAAAGTTTGCTCGACAAGTTCTTACAAGATCAAAAAAAACGTTCTGCAAATCCCATAATGTCTTCATCGGCATCTCGGTTGTTATCTCTGCACCAACAAAGCTATATTAATCTTGAGCAACTATTAAGCAATTTATATAAGCGAGAATCCCTTGTTTTCAATAGCGGATATCACGCAAACAGCGGCATAATTCCTGCTATATGTAACAAAAACACACTAATTGTATGTGACAAACTCGTTCATGCCAGCATTATCGATGGAATAATTCTATCGCGAGCCAAATTTGTAAGATTCAAGCACAACGATCTTAACCACTTGCAAGATATTATCAAAAAGAATAAAACAGAATACTCCGACATATTAATCATTACCGAATCTGTGTTTAGCATGGACGGAGACTTTTGCAATTTACAGGAACTCGTTGATATAAAAAAGAATAATCCGGGCGTGAGGCTATATGTAGACGAAGCACACGGCTTCGGTGTATATGGCAACAAAGGATTGGGGTTATGTGAATATTTCTGCGTTATCGATGACATTGATTATATAATCGGCACTCTCGGCAAGGCGGGGGCATCTGTTGGGGCTTTTGTCATAACCGACAACGACAACAAAAACTTTTTAATCAACACCGCCCGTAGTTTCATATTTTCCACAATGATTCCCCCCTTTAATTGCGAATGGTCTCAATTCATAATCAAGCACATCATTGACATGAACAATGAGCGAGAGCACTTGCACCATATCTCACGGAAATTAAACAAATTTTTCATATCAATAGGATTCCCATCAAATAGCAACTCCCAAATAGTCCCTCTTATTTTAAAAGACGCCCATAAAGCAATATCCATTTCTCAACAACTGCTCGATATGGGTTATATTGCTCTGCCAATACGCACCCCGACTGTTCCTATCGGGACCGAACGCATACGTTTTAGCCTGAATTCTAATATTCCGGACGAAACCATAGACAGATTAATTACCGATTTGGGAACATTATTATGAAAAGTGAATTCATTACACACCTCGGCGAAAACAAGTCTTTGATATTGTTGTTTGCAGGATGGGGTATGGATGCAACGCCATTCCATAAAATCAAAACAAGATGTGATATGGCTGTCATTTGGGATTATGAAGATTTTGATATTGACACAACCCCATTTACGTCATATAAAAACATATATTTGTTTGCTTGGTCTTTTGGTATATTTGCCGCAACAAAATTTATACAAAGCCATTCCCGACTACCGATAATTTTCAAAATGGCCATAAACGGTACACAGTTCCCGATAGATGATAACCGAGGGATACCTCTCAACATATTCAATGCTACTCTTGAAAATTTATCAGAACGCTCATTAATGAAATTCTACCACCGTATATGCGGATCTTCTACGGCATACCGGGATTTCATAAAGCATCTGCCCCACCGCTCTATTATTTCTTTGCGAAAGGAATTGATTAACATCCACGATGCCGCATCGACGTTCAACAATCATATCACATGGGACAAGGTTGTCGCATCAAAAAATGACTTGATATTTCCTTTTGAGAATCAGCTAAGCGGATGGAACAATTACTGTCTTTCACTCGAAATTAATGATTATGGTGCTCACTACCCCGAAAATTTAGAATCAGTTATAAACCAAAACATTATAAATAAAGACTTAATAAAGCACAGGTTCAGCAACAGTCTGAACTCAGGATATGAAGACAATGCAATAATCCAACGCAAGATTGCCAAATCTCTCTACGACAAATGGGTTAATTTAATAGGGATAAAACACGATGCATCCATTCTTGAAATAGGTTGCGGAACAGGACTGCTTACCCGGCTATATACACACACTTCATATCCGTCCCGACTGGTCCTGAATGATTTATGCAATATACCTACGGTCTTTCTGAATTTAAATGTTACCGAATATGAATTTATAGAAAAAGATGCCGAACAGCTTACATTCCCCTGCAATTCTTTCGATTACATTGTGTCGGCATCGGCCATACAGTGGTTTGAGAACCTTCCCGGATTTTTCAACAACATTCATCATTGGCTTAAACCGGGAGGCGCTATAATAATGTCATCGTTTGGCCCCGACAATATGAAAGAAATTAAAGAGCATCTTAAAATATCACTTAATTATAAATCGGCATATTGGTTTAATAACGAAATAAAACGTAACTTTGACATTGTTTTAGTAAGCGAAGAACACGAAACAATGCTTTTCGATTCTCCATTGCAAGTGCTCAGGCATATTCAATCAACCGGAGTCAATTCCATTAATTCCGGTAAAATACCACAACGGGCCATTAAGCAACTGCTGAACAATTATGAAGCAACCGATGGCAAATACCCGCTTACTTACAATCCAATATACATATTAGCAAAACTAAAATGACAAATAATATAATATTCATAAGTGGAATCGGCACGAATGTAGGGAAAAGTTATGCTACAGGTTGGCTGGCTAACCATTTAATGGCAAAAGGGAAAAGAGTCATTACTCAAAAATTTATTCAAACAGGCAACTCCGATTTTTCTGAAGACATATCCATTCACCGTGAAGTTATGGGCATGGAATATACACAATGGGATTATGACCACGTCACCGCACCCGTGATTTTTTCATACCCTGCATCTCCACACCTCGCTGCGGCCATAGACCGTAAAAGCATAAATTTGGATCACATTAAAGATGCCACTAATAAATTGTCCGAAAAATACGATGTTGTCTTATTGGAAGGTGCCGGAGGGCTAATGGTTCCAGTTACCGAAGATTACTTTACCATTGACTATATAAAGGACAACAACTATCCTGTGGCTTTGGTAACCAACGGAATGTTAGGTTCGATTAATCACACTCTGTTGTCATTCGAGGCACTGAAATCGCGGAATATACCTGTACCATTCATCATATATAACCGGTTCTTTGACGAAGACAATGTAATCGCAGCCGACAACAAACGATTCCTAAAAGACTATTTCTTAAGAGAATCGCCCGATTCGGTTTTCCTCATCATGCCTCGGTTAGATATAAAAAAGGAACAACGATGAAAATAACAATAACCAAGGAACAATTAGCGACTCTCGACCGCGTATCCTTTAATGGAAATATACACATCGTCGACACATTGCCAAAATTAGACATGGCCATAACGAAACTTAAAGAACACAACACACTTGGTTTCGATACCGAAACACGGCCGTCCTTTAAAAAAGGCATATCACATAGTGTCGCACTTATGCAAATATCAACATTGACCGATTGCTATCTGATTCGTATAAATAAAATAGGCATGCCATCTACATTACGCATGTTTCTTGAAGATGGAACAATAACAAAAGTGGGATTGTCCCTGAAAGATGATTTCGGAGTCATCCACAAAGGCTATGATGCAGAAATGTCGGGATTTGTAGACCTGCAAAAAATTGTGCCAACATTCAATATAGCAGATGCCAGCCTCCAGAAAATATATGCCATCCTTTTTGACAAGCGAATATCCAAGGGGCAAAGATTGTCTAACTGGGAAGCCGATACGCTTTCCGGTGCACAACAAGAATATGCAGCAATTGATGCGTGGGCATGCTTGAAAATATATCAATATCTCAATTCCGGGAACTTTATTCCCACAGAATCTAAATATGTTGTCAATGAAAACGAAGATTAAAAAATCCACACTCATCCCGTTATTACTGCTTTTATATCTTGCATATATGGCTTATTTAGGCTTGCCATATCTACAAGCCGGCCGCTACCTCTACTATTTTGGCATAATTGCAGCAACACTCATAATCATTGTCCTCTTGCACTATACTTTGAAATATCGCGAAAAGCAAAAAGTCAAAGAACGCGAAGATGACACATATTCCACATACGCCGAAAAAGACAAAAGCAACAATGATACCGACGGCACTGAATCTAAATGATTAAAACTATTTCGCCACGTACACAAAAAAATATTCTTTCAAAAATGTTTGTTTTTTAAAACAATTATATATCTTTGCAACTGAAAAGATGACTTAATTATGAGTAGATTTTTTGCATATAGCTTTTTCTTTTACTTTTATTTTATTAAAAATAAAGGCGAGGTTTTATGTGCACAACTTTAATTAAGAATTAAATATTAACAAAATATATAAATCCCGCCGTAAGATTCAGATACGGCGGGATTCTTTTTTTAACTATGAAACGAGTTACAATTCAAGGAGAACCCGGATGCTTCCACGAAGCAGCAGCAAGGCAGTATTTCAAAGGAGAAGAAATCGAAACAATTCCGTGTGAAACATTCAATTCAATGTTTGAAACACTAAATAACGATGCTTCTCTTATAGGCACTCTTGCCATAGAAAACACCATAGCCGGAAGCCTGTTGCAGAATCATGAATTATTGCGTAAAAGCAATATGTCGATTGTTGGTGAATATAAAATGCACATTTCACATGTACTGGCAGCATTGCCGGGACAAACAATCGATGAATTACACGAAGTACATTCGCACCCGATGGCACTTATGCAATGTGCACAATTCCTCCGGAAATATCCAAATTTGAAAATAGTCGAACGAAACGACACTGCAGGCAGCGCCCAAGAAATTGCCGAAAAGCAATTAACCGGAATTGGTGCCGTATGTGGCGAATATGCAGCAAAACTATATGGACTTAATATTTTGGCCAAAGACATACAAACCAATAAGCGAAACTCTACCAGATTTTTGATAATCGCCGACCCTCTTGAGGCCCCATACCTCATACGACATGACAATATCAACAAAGCCTCACTGGTATTCACTTTGCCGCACACACAGGGCAGTTTATCAAAAATACTCACAATTTTTTCTTTTTACGACATCAATCTATCAAAGATACAGTCGCTCCCGATTATTGGTCGTGAATGGGAATATAGGTTTTACATAAATCTCACATTTAACGATTACGTAAGATACCGCCAATCTATCGATGCGGTAAAACCACTTATCAACGAATTTAAAATATTAGGAGAATATAACGAATTTGTCTATGAAAGCTAATCAAATAAAACCTGCAAATCGCATTTCAGAGGTCAAAGAATATTATTTCTCAAGAAAATTACGAGAAATAGCCCAACTAAATGCCCACGGCGCCGACATAATTTCTCTTGGCGTAGGTGGCCCTGACCGTCCTCCGCACAATGATGTAATAGACACATTATGCCAAGAAGCCCATAATGACGGAAATCACGGCTACCAACCATATACAGGAATTCCTGAATTGCGGAAAGCCTTCGCTGATTGGTATAAACGTTATTACAGTGTGGCACTCGACCCTGAAACCGAGATACAGCCATTGATAGGCTCAAAAGAAGGTATTCTACACACTACATTGGCATTTGTCAATCCCGGAGACGGGGTTTTAATCCCAAATCCCGGCTACCCTACTTATACATCTGTCAGTCGGCTCGCCGATGCCAGAATATTTAATTATGATTTAACCGAACAAAATAATTGGGAACCTGATTTTAACGAACTCGAAAAGCTGCCATTGAATCAAATAAAATTAATGTGGGTAAACTACCCAAATATGCCGACTGGGCATAAAGCTTCAATTGGCTTATTCAAACGATTGGTAAATTTCGGAATAAAACATAATATTGTCATAGTAAACGACAATCCCTACAGTTTCATTCTGCATGAACAACAGCTGAGCATCCTAAATGTGGACGGTGCCAAGGATATTGCAATCGAAATGAATTCATTAAGCAAATCACACAATATGGCTGGGTGGCGAATCGCCATGATTGCATCAAACCCGCAATTCATACAATGGATTCTGCGAGTAAAATCCAATATCGATTCCGGCCAGTTTAAGCCAATGATGCTTGCAGCAGTAAAAGCTTTAAACTGCGACAAATCATGGTACGACAATGTAAATACGCTGTATCAAAGCAGAAGAATTATTGCCGAAAAAATTATGACAGCCATTGGTTGCTCATTTGACTCGACTCAAGCAGGCCTGTTCCTGTGGGGGAAAATTCCCGACACTGAGACTAATGCCGAAACTTTATCCGACAGGATTTTAAGTGAAGCTCGTGTTTTTATAACCCCCGGATCTATATTTGGAAGCAACGGAACACGATACCTGCGCATATCCTTGTGTGCCTCCGAGCAAAGGTTACAAGAAGCATTAACACGAATCAATCAAATGAATTAACAATTTAAATACAATACGACATGAATGATTTACTTCCCATTGCCACAACACAGCAAGTTGGCAAACCGATAGTAATAGCCGGCCCGTGCAGTGCCGAAAGTGAAGAACAAGTATTAAGAACCGCTCATGCTCTCGCCGAATATGGCATAAAGATTTTCAGAGCAGGAATATGGAAACCTCGCACTAAACCCGGTGGTTTTGAAGGTGTCGGAGAACCCGGACTCGAATGGTTGAAAACAGTAAAAGCCGAAACCGGGATGCTTGTATGCACCGAGGTCGCCAATAAAATACACGTTGAGGCTGCATTAAAAGCCGGTATCGACATGGTGTGGATTGGAGCACGCACATCGGCAAACCCTTTTGCTGTTCAAGAAATAGCCGACAGCCTTGCAGGAACCGATATGCCTGTTTTGGTAAAGAATCCGGTAAACCCTGACCTTGAATTATGGATAGGTGCCATCGAACGTATTTATAATGCAGGCATACACCGCCTTGCAGCCATTCATCGAGGCTTCACCGCCTATGGTAAACACCTTTACCGGAATATGCCTCAATGGCACATACCCATTGAGCTGCATCGACGGTTGCCCAATCTGCAAATTATATGTGACCCTTCACACATTGGAGGCAAACGGGAATTAATCGCACCTTTGTCACAACAGGCTCTCGACATGGGATTCGACGGACTTATTATTGAATCGCATTGTGACCCCGACTGTGCCCTTAGCGATAAAAGCCAACAAATAACCCCCGAAGTCCTTAACTTTATTCTCAATACTCTTGTCTTAAGAGAAACTACGCAAACTACCGAAAGCTTAACCCTCCTGCGTCAGCAAATCGACCAAATCGACAATGACCTTATCGAAATCATCGCCAAACGCATGAGGGTATCACGTGAAATAGGGCAATACAAAAAAGAACACCGAATGCAGATTGTGCACACAAACAGGTACGACGACATTATGAAATCACGCATGAAACTCGCAGAAGAACTCGGAATGAGCGGCAACTTCATGCGCACTATAGTTGAAGCAATACACGAAGAATCTGTACGACAACAAATTGAGGTTCTGAACAATCGTATTAAATAAACGGTAACATTTATGAAAATTCTTATACTGGGAGCAGGGAAAATGGGGACATTCTTTTGCGATGTCCTCAGTTTCAAGCACGAAGTGGCTGTATATGATGTTAATCTTGAACGCTTGCGGTTTACATTTCATGCCATGCGGCTTTCTTCTCTTGATGAGATTCGCGACTTTAAACCCGACTTGCTTATAAATGCAGTCACCGTAAAATACACAATTCAAGCATTCAAAGAAATCTTGCCTCTATTACCGAGCAACTGCATAATTTCCGACATTGCATCGGTAAAAAACGGATTGCCCGAATTTTATGCTACTTGTGACCACCCATTTGTAAGCACGCACCCCATGTTTGGTCCCACTTTCGCATCTTTAAGTAACTTGGCAAACGAGAACGCCATCATAATAGCAGAAAGCGACCATTTAGGAAAGGTTTTCTTCAAAGATTTGTATAATGAATTAAACCTGAATATCTTTGAATACACGTTTACTCAACATGATGAAACAATTGCGTATTCGCTATCTATCCCTTTTGCAAGTACCCTTGTTTTTGCAAGCATAATGAAGCATCAAGAAGCACCGGGAACCACTTTTAAGAGGCACATGGCCATCGCAAAGGGGTTGATGTCGGAAGATGATTATTTGCTACAGGAAATTTTATTCAACACTCACACTACCGAGCAGTTGAATAACATTCAACGGCAATTGACAAGGTTACAGCAAATAGTTGCATCAAAAGATAGCATCGAAATGAAAAAATACCTCAATGAGGTAAGAAGCAATATAGAATAATACCTATTCTTATTCTATATCGAGGCGCATCAAAAGAAAACCAAGTCCCCCCCAAAAAGTTTTTTGTCTGACTTTTTTTGGGGGGCACTTGGTTTTTTGATACGACTTCATGATTTGTGTACGGTCGGAGTTCATTTGGGTCAGTCCGAAAACTCGGTTGCGAGCAAATATAGTGGTGGCTGCGGAGCTGCCATACTCGGCTTAACCGCATGTGGAGCGTCCGACGGACGCGAAACTTGCGGACAGAAATGCTCAACTTATCAAATCGGCTTCGGAGATGCCGAACAAGAAGCAGTCTCAGTTAAGTTCTGCATCTCCGAAGCCGTGCTTGTGCGTGAGGATGCGTGTCCTCGGGTTTCGCTCCCTGACGGTCGCTCCACCATGAATGTTAGCATAGTTCAGCAACTTCGCAGCCGAATTCTTGGCTTTAATGCGGAAGGTACAAGGTGGTAATATAGTCCTTATTCGTCATGTTTGCCTCTTAAAATGCTATAACTGTGTTTTCGGACTGCCACACTCATTTTCAGTTTTAGCTGTTTATTAGTAATTTTGCAATACAAAATATACAAAATGGTAACTAACAAAAAATTATATATCGACAAACTTCCGCAATTTGACCTTCCTGTCGATTTTATCGTATATGATAATATAACAACCGATTTGCTTAATTTTTATGCCTCATACCCATGCAAAATTCAAGCATGCATATTTGCTTTTGTGTCTTCAGGCAGCATTAAAACCCGCATAAACCTTTGGGACTACACAATACGAGAAAATGATTTCGTTGCAATTTTCCCCGGTAGCTTCATTCAAATAGAAGAAACAAGCAGCGACACCAAAATCAGTTTCGCCGGTTTTTCATCTTCATTCTTGAAAACGGTAAATTTCTATAAATATATTACTTCACTTATGTTCCCGATTTTCAAGAATCCCGTCTTTTCTCTTAAACCCGAATTGGCTTCAATATTTGGAGACATGATGGCATTGCTAACAAAAGCCGGAAACATTACCGACCCACTGTTATCACCCGGCCTAACGCAAAGCATATTTAAATTATATATCGAAATGTTGTTGCAGATAATAAAAAATACGCAACACGACAATAAAACTTTACCTACTTCGCGTGAACGCACCATCCTTTCTGAATTTTTACAATTGGCTTTCGATAATTACCGCGACGAACACAAGATTTCATTCTATGCAAGCGAAGCCAACTTGTCACTATCGCATTTTTGCAACGTTATCAGCCGTACTGCAGGCATGACACCGCAAGAAATCATCATGAGCCTCATAATAATGGACGCAAAAACGCAATTAAAAGGCACATCCAATTCTGTTAGCAGTATCGCCACATCACTTGGATTCCCCACTCCCACAACATTTACCCGCTATTTCAAAACATATACCGGAATGACGCCTCAAGAATACCGAAACAAGTAATTCTACTGCTTCAACCTCAGATGTACGTAATCGACAATAACTTTACACACATCTTCACTGCTAAGTTTTGATGAATCTATCGACAAATCATATGATGCTGCATCTCCCCACGTTTTATCGGTATAAAAATTATAGTAACTCGAACGCAATTTGTCTTTTTTAGTCGCAAGTGATTTTGCTGCATCAATCGTCTCACAATCTTTCCTTTTCATGATTCGTTCGGCTCTTGATTCTATCGAAGCATGAATAAATACACTTATCAACCGTGGATTTGCACGCAACACATAATCAGCACTCCTGCCAACTATCACACACGACGATTTTTCGGCAAGCTGCCTCATGACAGAACATTGTGCCGAATAAATGCTATCATCCGACAAAGGCGTATTTCCCAACAAGTAGGCACCCGAATTGAACCCGAGGTTAAACGACCATAGATTTGAAAAAAAAGACGGGGTCCGCTCATCGGCAGCCTCAAACAATTCTTGATTCACTCCCGATGATTTTGCAGCCTCGGTAAGCAATTCTTTGTCATAATAACGTATACCCAACGCATTTGCAACCATGCGTCCTATCTCTCTGCCACCACTGCCATATTGCCGACCAATGGTTATTACATATTTTTTATCACCGTCCATAACTTCATTGTATTTAAGCATTCCAAATATAGTAAAAGTCAAGAGTAATGCAAAGATGTACAACCACATTTTTTCATTACCGTTATACACATCGTCCTATGGAATAAGCGAGACCGTTTTTGCTCCGTAGGAATGACATGGCATTTACATAAGTCGGCAAATGGCAATTTCATACAAGCATGATTTGCATTTGCGCTCAACTTGCACTACCTTTGCCACAATTAATAAAATTGTATAAAGTTTTTTTACTTTTTGTCTTATGGCAGAGAACATTGAAAACAATGCGAACGAACCCCGCAAAGGGCTGAATTTCGTTGAACAGATAATTGCCGACGACCTGAGTGCCGGCAAAAACGGCGGACGGCTAAACACCCGATTCCCGCCCGAGCCTAACGGCTACCTGCACATAGGCCACGCCAAGGCTATTTGCATGGACTTCGGGGCTGCCGAAAAATTCGGCGGCACCTGTAACCTGCGCTTCGACGACACCAACCCCACCAAGGAGGATGTGGAATATGTGGAGTCGATAAAGGAAGACATTCACTGGCTCGGTTTCGACTGGGGCGACCGCGAATATTATGCGTCCGACTATTTTCCAAAGCTGTTTGACCTTGCAATACGCCTTATCAAGGAAGGCAAAGCATACGTCGATGACCAATCGTCCGAGGAGATTGCCGCGCAAAAGGGCACACCCACAACTCCGGGCATCAATAGCCCCTACCGCGACCGCTCGGTGGAAGAGAACCTTGACTTGTTCATGCGAATGAACGCAGGCGAGTTTGAAGAAGGCTCGCGTGTGCTGCGCGCCAAAATCGACATGGCTTCGTCAAACATGCACTTCCGCGACCCCATCATGTACCGCATCATCAAGCACCCCCACCATCGCACCGGCACCACGTGGAAAGTATACCCCATGTATGACTTCGCGCACGGGCAGAGCGACTTCTTCGAGGGTGTAACGCACTCCATCTGCACACTCGAGTTTGTGCCACACCGTCCGCTCTACGACTATTTCATCAACATGATTGCCGACGAGAGCTACCGCCCACGGCAGATAGAGTTTAACCGCCTCAACCTCACCTACACGGTGATGAGCAAGCGCAAGCTGCTGCAATTGGTGAAAGAGGGACTGGTTTCGGGTTGGGACGACCCTCGCATGCCGACCATCTGCGGAATGCGCCGCCGCGGCTACACGCCCGAGTCGATAAAGGCATTCATCGACGCAATAGGATACACCAAGTATGAAGCTCTAAACGACATCTCGCTGCTCGAGCACAGCATTCGCGAAGACCTCAACAAGCGGGCCAACCGCGTGAGCGCAGTCATCGACCCGGTAAAGGTGATTATCACCAATTACCCCGAGGGGCAAACCGAGATGCTCACCATTGAGAACAACCCCGAAGATGCCAATGCCGGAACACATGAAATGCCGTTCTCGCGCGAACTGTACATAGAGCGCGCCGACTTCATGGAAAATCCGCCAAAGAAATTCTTCCGCCTTGCCCCCGACCGCGAAGTGCGCCTCAAGGCTGCCTACATAATCAAGTGCACAGGGTTCAAGTGCGACGATGACGGCCGTGTGACCGAAATATACTGCGAATACGACCCCGAGTCGAAAAGCGGAATGCCCGGCTCGATGCGTAAGGTGAAAGGCACGCTGCACTGGGTGTCGGCCGCTCACTGCAAAGATGCCGAAGTGCGACTGTACGACCGCCTGTTCAGCTGCGAGAATCCCGCAGAGGAGAAAGATCGCGACTTCCGCGAGCTTCTTAATCCCGACTCGCTGAAAGTGGTGAAACATGTGAAAATCGAGCCGTTCCTTGCCGAAACTGCCCGCGTGGGCGACCACTACCAGTTCCAGCGCACGGGCTACTTCACCGTTGACCCCGACACCACGACCGACAAGATTGTGTTCAACCGCACCATCTCACTAAAAGACAGTTGGGCCAAGGAGCAAAACAAGCAATAACCGCACAACGCAGTAACAATACAACGAGTGGCAAGCCAAATATTAGAATTGGCTCGCCACTCATGTTTTAAAACAGAATTTCTTTAGACAAAAAGACAAAAAAAACCTTCACTCCGCCGTCAGCTTTAGCATCACCCAGCGATTCTTCTCGTTATGCAGCACTTGCTGCAGATCTTGTGGACGGGCGGCTTCCATCACCACCGGAATATCCTCGACATAGAAACCGCTTAACAGCATTATCCCGCCATCTTTCAACGCAGCCCGGTAACGGGCGATGTCGGCAGTGATGATGTTGCGGTTGATATTGGCCAGCAGCACATCAGCTCTGCCAATGCCGGCAAGAGCCGACGCGTCACCATGAATCAAGCCAACCTTGTTTTCCGCTCCGTTAAGGCGCAAGTTGTCAACGGCATTCAAGTAAGCATCTTCGTCAATTTCTATGCCGGTCACCTTGTCTGCCCCGCACATCGATGCCAAGATGGCAAGTATGCCTGTCCCGGTTCCCATGTCAATCACGCTTTTACCGGTCAGATCCTCACGCAAAATCTGCTCCACCATCAGGCTCGTGGTCTCATGGTGTCCGGTGCCGAAAGCCATTTTCGGGTCAATCACTATTTCATATTCGAGTTTGGGATAGTCGGTGTGGAACGTGCTGTGTATCACGCACCGCCCGGCAATGGTCATGGGCTTGAAATAATTTTTTTCCCACTCCTCGTTCCAGTTCACGCCTTTTATTTCCTCGGTGTGCCACGTCACCCGCACGCCGTCTAAGGCGGCTTCTTCCACAGCCTTCTCCACGGCCGCCGCATCATAGTCGCCGGCCACTATATAGGCATTGGTTCCGTCGCCGGCAGGCTCGAAACACTCATATCCGTAATCGGCAAGCACCGACACCAATATGTCGCACTTCATCTCATCGTATGGTGTGAGCGAGAATGCGACCTTCATGTAATTATTCATCGTTTGTTTTTGCTTCTCTTGAATGTGTTCCACATTTTCATTGCCACCTTCACCGACTTGTAGCCAATCAACAGATAATTGGCAAATTTCAGTTTCCCGTCTATATTGCCCGTCAGTTGCTGCTTGGCAACCGACAAAGCCCCGGTTGCCGATTTGAACGACCCGGCAAGCATCGCCTTTTGCATCTCAAGCCTGACGAGCGACACGGCACGCCGATACCTCAACTCGTCGATTGTATAACCGCGCCACTTTTCGCCGGCGGCTGCCGGAAGGCAGCTTCTTGTGTTATCTGTCATTGTTGCCATTATTTTTGTCATTTATAATACCATGAGGCTTGTTTTTATGGTTGTAAACACACCGTCGCAGCGCTACTTATTGTCGAGGAACAGCCGCGTGACAAACCGTGTGACCGGGTTGACTATAAGTTGCTTCCTGAATGCATACACAATCAGCAGCAACACGGCAAACACCCCACCCACAATCATGTAAGCCGCCCATTCTACACCAATCCACTGTTCTAATGCACAAGCAAGCGCAAACGACAAATAGAAAAGCGCACAAGCGCACAACAGGCCGAACACGATAGCCACAGCAACAGCCGACAGCAGCAGCGACACTTTCTCCACTGCCGTTAGCTTGGTGTAATCTATTTGCAGGCGCAAGAACTTTTTAAGTTCTTCCCACAACCTGATATATTGGTTCTCTGCCATTTTTCCTTAATATGAGGGTGCATCAAAATTATTATTTCAATGTGGCAGTAGAGACGCAAAATTTTGCGTCTCTACAATCTGGTTAAGTAAATTATTGATATTTAATACTTTGTATGCCGTTGCACGCATCGCGACGTGGCATACCACGTCTCTACAATATCAATGCTGGAATTTTGCCACCCACGAGCAAACATGCACACACGTTGCCCTCATACTGTCACTCTATCTCACCGGCTATTTGATCAACCAGTTCTTCAACCTCATCATCGCTGAAGTCAATGCCGTGTTCTTTGAGCTTGTTCTTAATGCGAGCACGTAATTCCACTCCCTTTTCGGGGGCAAACAACAATGCAGCAACGCACCCAACAACAGCTCCGCCCAAAAATGCGTACAAAATACTTATATTCTTCATCGCCTTATCTCCTTTCATTTAATTCACGCTTCATCTATTTCAGAAGCCAACTCGTCTATTTGGTTCTTTTTCAACTTTATGCCTTTCTCTTTCAAATAATCGGCAATCTTCTTCCGGGTATCTGCCCCTTTTTCGGGAGCAAACAACAATCCTACGGTGGCACCGGCAATAGCTCCGCCGATGACAGCCAAAACAATGTGCAAAGGTTTCATAATCGTTTATTTTTAGTTACACAAATAAACCACCACGAGCATACGCTCAATGGAATATATAAATTTACGCCGAATAGCCCGATAATCCAAGCAACCACCGCCGTTTTTAAGCAAATTTAGCAATTATATAAAAAAGCACCCCCGCCTTGCCTCTTGTCGGGACATGGCGGGGTGCAGATTAAGTGTAACTATTTAAAATGACGAACGCATCAACGAACCACTATCTTGCGGACGCAGTTGCCGAAACGGACAATGTATATTCCGGCAGGCATTGAGAATGCTTCGTGGCCGTCGGTCATCCACTTGTTCACGCGCATGGTGCCATCGGTGGCATAGATGCCGAGCTGTCCGGCGCAAGTAGCGCTCACCTCTATAACGCCGTCGCCGCCCGAGATTGTGCAACCGTCATACTCTACCGTGCCTACGCCAGCGCTCACGTCAACCGTGGCAGGGTCGGAGAAGTAAGATTCACCCGACGCATAAACGGCCGTAACCGTGTATGAGTAATTGCCGGCTTCGGCAATAGTGTCGTCAAACGAAGCCTCGGTCACCGGCTCGTCGGTGATGCACTCCCCGTTGCGGTAAACGTTATATCCAGTAGCTTGCTCCTCAACCGGACTTCCGGCCAATGGCTTATATTCAATTTCGTCAATCATCAATCCCAATCCGCCTTGCGTGATGTGATGGATGGCAAAGTAAGATGCACCCTCGGGGAGGCGGAACTCATAGTGGGTCCAACTGCTTGCAGGGACGGTAACCGACTGCAACAGCTCGAAACTTTCGGGTTCGACCGACTCGGTTGAATACAATATCTCCATCTCGGCAAGACGGTAGCCTGCGGTCACCGATTTGGCATATAACGAAACATAGCTTCCGGCTTCCACTTCAGGCGAAATGAGCCAATCGTCGTTGGGGGTCATGTCGTCTTCGTTGAAAATGCCCAGCAGGTATTGTTCACCCTTATAAGTACCCCATGTTTCTTGGTAGCTCTCCATGTCGATGCCCGCCTCTACGGGATTGAACACTTGGAAGGCCATCGGCTCTCCACGGTGGGCATAGCCTGTGGTATTGCTTGATATGCCGGTGTCGGCTCCGTCGCCGTCAACCACGGTCCACAAGCCGATATTGTCGATTATGAACGGCTCGTATGCCTCAAAGTCTTCGGTTACCACCGGATAATTTTTATATGCCTCGGCAGGTTGCCACGTCAGGTGCACCCCGCGGTCGTCGGCCGAAGCCGTCAATCCCTGCACTACAGGGAAGACGGGCTTATAAATCTCAATCGTCGTTTCCTGTACATCATTGGCCGGTTTCTCGTCTTGCTCGCACACAATGCGGGCAGTATACACCACATCGCTGCCGGCAGTTTCAATCGGCACACGGCACGTGAAGGCAACAGTTGCAGTTTCGCCCGGAGCCAAAGCAGTTTCCGATGCAGCCTGTTGCGATTCTCTACCGTCGCGCGACAATTCCACCTTGTAGCTGTCTATCACTTTTGCACCGCAGTTCTCTACCGCCACCGTTATGGTGAAGTCCTTGTCCGGATCAGCACTGCCGTCGGCTGCGACCTGCGTTATGCCCATGTCGTAGCAATTGTCAATCAGCGAAACATTGTCGACGATTATGTTGCTACCCTGCGCCGATATGCCCTTCATGGCAAACACAAGGCTGTCGCACCCGGCAAACTCGTCGAGCGACACCACATGGTCTTGCCAATCTTCGACCGCCGCGCCACCCACAACAATGGCTTCTCCGGCCTCTTTCCATTCACTGCCATTGCCCGAAGCCTCTATTTGCAGGCAATCTTGGTCGGACGCTCCGGTAGTGTGATACACTTTCAACAGCACAGCCGGATGCAGCAATCCCGACACATCAAATACAGGCGAATAAAAACGCTCGCTCTCGCCCATGTCGGCATTCACCGAGCGGAACATCATCACGCCCATGTCGTCGGAATAAGCCGCCGGGCTGGTCCCGTAATACTTGATGTCCCAATACTTCTCCTCGTCAGTGCCTGTCTTCTCGGAATACCACGGATAGTATATCGTCGAGCACATGGCAAAATCCTCGGTCATCGGAGCCTGGTAAGGCTCTCCGGCTACTACATACCGGGAGATGTTTTTCACGCCGTCTACACTGTTGTTGACGGCCCACACAGTGTAGCGCACAAGCACCTGCGGCATATAGTCAAAATTTATGCCGTTGTCGACAAAAGCAAGGTCGCGCTTCCCTTGCGATACCACAACATCCTCAACCGTACCGTCGCCTGCAATGGAGTTGCGCATCACGGTAAAGGTAATGGCATCGACATCGACATAACCGCCATGCGCGCCGCGCTGCGGCATTTCCCACCGCAGTGCCGGGTTGCCGGCGACGATGCTCACTTGCAAGTTCTCTACTGCTTCGGGACTGTCGTTACCGACATACACTTCACACGTCGCAGCTTCGCTCAGCCCTCCCTTGTTCCGAGCCATTACCTTATAACTATACTCGCCAGAAGCAGGCACCGCGTCGCTGAACTCGCACACGTCGCCCATCTCGTGGACATCGATCAACTTTATAGGATTGTCCAAACCGCTGCGGTATATCTCCACGCCATCGAGCGATGCCAGCGGTGCACCGGTGGCATCAACATTGGGAGTGACAAACGAAATGTCGGCTTGCAGCGCACCGTCTGCGCCCGGTGTCGCAGTCAATTGCTGCACCGGCCCGGGTGCTGTCTCGTCCGACACCTCCTCGATGCGAATATCATCGAGAAGCAGATAGTAAGTATACGCGTCGCTTATCTCATGGAATCCCACATGGTAAGTTGCCGTTTCGTCAACCGTAAACTCATATTCGGTCAGTCTGAACTCGCTGTTCCACATCACTTCGACGGTTCCTACAACTTTTGTGTGGCTTGCCGGTTCCAAGTCACGTCCCACGGTGACAGACATCCTTTCAGTCATCGAAATATACTTGCCTTGCGTCGTGAACGACACCTTGTACCTGTGTCCCTGTTCAAACGTGAATGCCGGCGTGAACATCCAGTCATCGCCCGCGTTGACTTCGCTGCGGTCATAGCGTGCCAACTTCAAGTCGGCATCGTAAGTCCATGTCAAGCCATCCTTGTTGTTATCCACAACGGTAAACCTGTCCATCGACAACTCGTCATCAAACGCCTCGATAAACGGCAACGCCTCCTGCGCACACAACGCCTGCGTCGCACAAGTGGCGAGACACATAAAAGTAAACAATTTCTTCATAAGCATCTTTGTTCTTAATTTGCGTCACAAATATTGCATATTCCTATTAAAAATTGCTTTTTTAATGGGGGACAATGTAGGGACAATATTAATTTTTATGTAAATTTGCAACATGAAGGTGTTGGTATTTCTCATATTATTAACTTTTTCGCCGCCATTAACAGGCAACAGTAAGCTCGATGCCGACACTGCCTATACCGGTCTGATGAAGCGGCACCGCGACCTGCAAAAGTCGGGCGACCTGTTCAACGACTACTTAATGCTGTCGCAGGCGGCAGGGCAATATGAAGCCGACGGCAAGTTGTGCAACCTTGCCGGAACGCACAATGCACTCGGCAACCTGTTTGAGCAACTCGACGAAACCGACCTTGCCCTGAAAAACTTTCTGAAGGCCGAAGCGCTTTATGCCAAATGCGGCGACAGCATTTCGACTACCAAAATAAAGCTGAACATCGCCAATTGCTACTTCAAGCAGGGCGAGAGGCAAAAGGCCAAAGAAATCCTGCTGCCGCTCGAACGGGAAGCAATATCGCGGCAAGACACCGACTACCATGCCAGCGTGCTTTTCTCGCTACTGAGGTCGTTCATGTCGGACAACGACATACGCTCATACTTCAGCTATGTCGACACGCTGAAAATGCTCCCGCTAAGTAACCCGAAACTCAACTACAAGCGCAACACCCACTTGGGTTTCTGCCAATACCTGAAGAAGAATTATGCCGCATCAATCGCCCTCTACCGCGAAGCCATGCTCGAAGCCAAGCGAGACCACGACCCAGCCGAAGCCAATTGTATTCTGGGGCTGATTTACAATTTCACCGCCACACGGCAATACGACAGTGCCACCGTGTATTGGAGCAAATACCACCTGTTCAAGGACTCGGTCGAAAACGTCGCCTACGCCTCGCAGATAAAACAGATGGAATCGCTGAACACCATAAAAAACTACGAGGCGCAACTGAAGCAAGAGCAGGAAAAGATGGCTCTGCTGCAACAAATCATCGTGCTCACAGTCATCCTCATATTGCTGTCAATCGCCGTGGTTATCATCATCTTGCGCAACAAGAAGCAGAAAGCCCACATCGAAAAGGAACTTGAAGATGCCAAGAACCGCGAACTCACGGCTCTGCTCAACAACGAACGGCTGCAAAACCGGGCACGGAAAATGGAAATAGAAAACCAGAGCCGTCGGCTGTGCCTCAACCTGATGATACTCGAAGAGAAAGCCAACGCGCTCAAGTCGGTGCGACAGCAAATATCCGATGCCAACGTCAATGGCAAGATACCGCCCGAAATAGCACAAACCATCGACAACCAGATTAAATACCACCTGCAAGACACCTCCAACTGGAACGCATTCAAAGAATCGTTCGAGAAAATACGTCCCGACTTTTTCCAAAAGCTGAAAAGTGAGTTCCCGAAACTGAGCGAACACGAACTGCGATTTTGCGCCTACGCCTGTTCGGGGCTCGACAGCAAGCAGATTGCGTTTATCCTGAACATACAAATCGAGTCGATACGCAAAATCCGCCAACGGCTGCGCAAGAAGTTGGGCCTCGACCCGGCCGAATCGTTGGAAGAATTTCTGCGGAACTTCAGTGCCGACACCCCTCCGGCAGGCAACACGGCAACAGCTCCCGACTGAGTGGCAACGAGGTTACTGGCGCACTTCCCCGCCACCCTGCTTTCGCCTGATGAAGTCAGTTGGATTTTCGCCGTAGCATTCCTTGTAGCACTTGGCAAAATACGACGGGCTTGCAAACCCCACTGCATAGCCCACTTCGGCAACGGTCTTATCAGTCGATGCAAGTAATTTTGCTGCCCGCTTCAGGCGCGCCATGCGCAGCAGTTCGTTGGGGGAATATCCGGTCAGTGCCTTGGTCTTGCGATATAGCTGCACACGGCTCAGCCCCACTTGCGCCCCCATCGCTTCAACGTTGTAGTCGGCATCGGCAAGGTGCTCCTCAATTTGCGAATAGAGTTTTTCCATAAAGCTCTTATCCATGCCGCCCATTTCGCCGCCTTTACCGTCCTGTCCCGGTACCTGATGCGAAGCAAGCGACTTCTGCAACCGGCGGCGGTTGTCAAGCAAGTTGCGCACCCGGGCAAGGAGTATTCGTGCGTTAAACGGCTTTGCCATGTAAGCGTCAGCACCGTTTTCATATCCCTGCAACTCATATTCATCCATGGCGTATGCCGTGAGCATCAACACCGGTATGTGCGACGTTTGCAACTCCGATTTCAAGCGGCGGCAACACTCCATCCCGTCCATCACCGGCATCATGGCATCGCACACTACGACATCGGGCACATACTTCATCGCCATCACCAGCCCATCCTGCCCATTGGCAGCCTCAATCACGTTATACTCCTGCCCCAGCAACAACTTCATGTAGCTGCGTATGTCTTCGTTGTCGTCAATTACAAGAATGGTTTCGCGCCCGCCGCCGTCGGCAACCGCATCGCCGCCAAGCATTTCAAGCGGCTTGCTCACGGCAGTCGCCTGCCCGGCGGCCAATACAGCCCCTTCGCGCAAGTTCTCCATCTTTGCGCTTGTCGCGGCACTGCGTTCCCCAACTTCCCAATCTTGATGCACCGGGATTTTCACGCCGAACACGCTCCCCTTCCCCTCGACACTCTCCATGTCAATCTCGCCGTGGTGCAAGTCGACAAAGGCCTTCACCAATGCCAACCCTATGCCTGAACCGGTGAGGTCGTCCACTTGGTAGAAATCATCGAAAACGTTGCTCTTGCTCCCGGCCGGAATCCCTATACCGGTATCTTCCACCTTCAGGCACACGCAATCGTTGCCGCCGGCCATCTGTCCTCGCGACAGGGCTACCGTCACGCTGCCGTTGCCCGGGGTGTACTTGAACGCATTCGATAGCAAGTTGTACACGATACGCTCTATCTTCTCAATGTCAGCAACTATTTCGTACCCTTCAGCAACGGTATCAACCACCACCTTGAAATGTATGTGCTTGCTGTATGATAGCGACTTGAAAGCATCGGTCCACCCCATTATTTCCTTGCCTATGTCAAAACGGCAAGGGTGCACCGCCAGCTTGCCTTCTTCATATTTGCGGAAGTCGAGCAACTGGTTCACGAGCCGTAGCAGCACTGTTACATTCTTCTTGACAAGCCCGAGCAGTAAACGCTCATCGTCTCCGAGCGACTTGCTCTCCGTCAGCTGCTCCACCGGTGCGGCTATGAGGGTCAGCGGGGTGCGGAAGTCGTGCGAAATGTTGGTAAAAAACTTCAATTTCGCATGTGTGGCCTCTTCAAGCTGTTTCGACATGTCGATTAGCCGGTCGCGCTGCTGTTCAAGCTGCTGCTTTTGGTTGCTCAGTTCGGCATTCAGCCGCTTCTTGGTCCAATAGGCACGAACCACGAAGAAGAGCGACGTCAATACCAACACTAATACCACACAGCTCAACACCAACAAAATGCGCTGAACCGAATACCGCATCAAGAAGGCATCAAGGCGGCCGTTAAGCGTCTCGATTTTAGCGTCAAGCGTGGAAATCTGGGCTGTCTGCATCTGCATGATGCGCGCATTTGCCTTGTTCACAAGCGCAGTCGAAAGCATGTTCTTGTACTCGTATGGCTTCCCTTGCAATATGTTCATCGCCACTTGCACCACCTTGTCGCCACCGGTGGGATAGATAAACGTTGCATCAAGTTCCCCCTTGGCTACCATGTCGACCCCGCGTCCTTCACCCGACAACGCATCGACACCGATGAACAGCATCTCATGCTCGCGTCCGTGCCGCCGTGCCGCGCGGTAGGCACCGGCCGCCATGCGGTCGTTGTGCGCAAACACAAGGTCGATGTGAGGCAGCACGCCAAGTATCGAGTCAAACACCGCCTCGCCACGTTTCTCGTCCCAGCAAGCGTCGGCTGTCGCCTCAACCACAATGCCCGAGGTATCCTTTATGGCATCCATGAACCCTTGGTGGCGGTCGATGGCGGGAGTAGATGCCGACAATCCCGTTATTTCCACCACCATGCCGTTACCATCAAGCCGGTTTACGACATATTCACCGGCTCGGCGGCCTATGTCGTAATTGTCGGCACCGACGTATGCCGTACACTCCTCCGACCGCGTGCGGCGGTCAACCAGTATCACCGGTATCCCCGCACGGTAAGCCCGCTCGATTGCCGGGCTCACGTCGTCAACCACATTGGGCGACACTATCAGCAAGTCGGCACCCATGTGTACCAATTCCTCTATATCCCGCATTTGGCGGGCATTGTCGTCATTGGCAGCACGGATTTCCACCGACACCCCGTTATAGAATTGGGCTTCGCGCCTTATTTCGTTGTTCAGCTGTGTTCGCCAGTCGTCGTCGCTGCATTGCGACACTCCTATCAAGTATTCGTGCCCGCCACCGCCACACGAGTAGAGCGGCAGCAACAAAGCGACAATGGCAAAAAGCAAGAAAACAGGTTTCATGGTTTCTCCTTTTTAGGTTCATGCAATGCAAAGATAGTGCAAACCGAGCGCAATGAGGAAAAATTAACTCGTTTATTTTTCTCAACAATGCCGAGGTGCAGCCTATCTTAGGCTAAAGATAGTGAAAATCGAGCGCAATGGGAGGGTGTATCAAAAAAATGGCCCGGGAACGACTGCCCGGGTCATTTCAACTAAAACAAACCTTAAACCTAAAAAACGCTTGGAAACAATCTCTTTTACCTGTTACCGGCTCATTGAACGCCGGTCAGCTCGGGCGGCAAGACGGGCATTGCCCCGTTTTGCGTGCACACATAGGCCGACGTGCAAACGGCCAACTTGTGAGCCACCTCCACCGGTGCGCCCTTGAGCAGCGCCGACACGAACGCCGCCGTGAACGAATCGCCCGCGCCGACGGTATCGGCCACCTTCACCCGCGGTGTTTCTTGGAAAGACACACGTCCCGGCGTGAACACATAGCTGCCGTTGACACCGCAAGTCAAAATCAGCATTTTCAAGTCGTATTTGCCGAGCAATATCCAGCACTTATCCTGCAAGTCTATGCCGGGATAGCCAAACAAGCGGCTTATCGTAACAAGCTCTTCATCGTTAATCTTCAATATGTTGCACTTGCGCATCGACTGGCACAACACCTCCTTGGTATAGAAATTCTGGCGCAGGTTGATGTCGAATATCTTCAGTTGACCTTCTCCGTCGGGCATTGCGTCGAGAAAGCGGTTAATAGTTTCGCGCGACACCACGCTGCGCTGCGCAAGCGAGCCGAAGCACACGGCGCGCGTCTGCCGCGCAAGGTTGTCGAGCGACATGGTATAAGGGATATTGTCCCAAGCCACTCCTTCCTTGATGTCGTAGCACGGCACGCCGGCATCGTCGAGCGACACTTGTACCGTCCCGGTGGGATAAGGCACTTTTTCAATCATGCAATTAAGCCCCTTTTCCCTGAAGTTATCCAATATCTCGGTGCCTAACTTGTCGTCGCCGACGGCACTCACCACACGGCTGTCAAGCCCGAATTGCGAAACATGGTATGCAAAATTGGCAGGTGCTCCACCCAGTTTTTTCCCTTCTGGCAGCACGTCCCACAGTGCCTCGCCCATTCCTACTACTATATGATTCATGATAATATCGTTAGTTTTTATGTTGTTAATGATTTATAATACACTTGATACTTTTATTTATCCTTTTACTGTTTGGCAGTCTTCAACTTCAGCGTGTAGAACAGCAGATAAAGTACACCCACAGCCATCACGCCTACGGCACCGCTTTGCCCAATGGCATCGGCGGCAAATCCCATCAGCAACGGAAATACCGTACCTCCAAACAAGCCCATTATCATCAGTCCCGACACCTCGTTCTTCTTTCCCGGCTCGGCAAGCAAGGCTTGCGCAAAGATAATGGAAAATACATTGGAATTGCCGAAACCTATCAAAGCGATGCAAATGTAAATCACGTAATGAACATCCGCGACCATCAATCCCGCCATGGCCACGAGCATCATGCCGACGCTGAGCCAAAGGAATCCACGCGAGCTGAACCGGCTCAATATGAATGTCCCCGACAGGCAGCCCACAGTGCGGAATATGAAGTACAGGCTTGTAGCCCACGAAGCCTCGTCGAGTGTCATGCCCAGCCGTTCCATCAGCAACTTGGGCGCGGTGGTGTTGGTGCCCACGTCGATGCCCACATGGCACATAATGCCGAGGAAGCAAAGCAATATGAACGGCCGACCCAGCAATTTCAGGCAGCCGCCGAAGCTCGAAGCCTTGTCGGGCTGTTCCTCCTCGATGGGAGTTGCCCCGAGCCACAATATCGCAATCACGGCAACCACCATGTAGACAGGGAACAGAACCCGCCATTCAAGCCCGAAGGTGGGAATGGCTTGCGTGGCACCCCACATGGCTATATACGGAGCAAGGAATGAGGCTATCGCCTTGACAAACTGCCCGAAGGTCAACGAACTTGCCAACTTGTTGCCGCTCACCACGCTACTCATGAGCGGGTTGAGCGACGTTTGCATCAACGCGTTGCCTATGCCGAGCAACGAAAACGAGCACAGCATCAGCCCATATCCGTCGCCAAACATCGGCAACAGCAGCGAAACGGCCGTCACCACAAGGCTGAGCAAGACAGTGCGCTTGCGGCCTATGCGGTTCATGAGCATTCCCGTGGGAACGCTGAATATCAAGAACCAAAAGAACACCAACGAGGGGAAAATGTTTGCCTGCGCGTCGCTCAGGGCCAAGTCGGCCTTCACATAATTCGACGCTATCCCCACCAAGTCGACAAAGCCCATTGCAAAGAAGCAGAGCATTACCGGCAGCAGTTTTATGTATTTTGAAGCCATGACAGTACGGTTTTTCAGAAGAGGAGGTTATTTCAATTTATACACTTTCATCGACTTGACTTGGAAATGGCCGCGCCACGTCTCAAATTCAAGTTTGTTGTAGGGAGCCGACGGGAACACGCGGTTGGTCATCACAAACTTGCCGCCGTCGCCAAATGCCTCGATGCTCGAGCGATCGACATACAGGCTCAACCTGATGTTGTCGGTATCTTCCACAGGAGCCACAGTCATTGCAGGGAAGTCGGCGCTGAAATCGGTCAGACCGCTTTCACTGCGTTCCATCACAAATTGCCGGCGCGCCACATCATAGTGCATGTGCACTTTCTCGTCCTTGTCGTTAGAGAGCGTCAGGATAATGCGCGACGCACCCGAGTTTTTCAGTTGCAGCTCTATCTCGTATGCGCCGTCGTTGTCGTCGAGCAGCGACGGAATCTCATAGCTCTCCTTTACCTTGAATGCCGGGAAGTCGCGGGTTTCCACACGCGCCGACTCAATCTCGGGCGATGGGGCGCAACGCATCAGCAACTCGCCATCCTCGTCGCGGAACAGTGTCAAGTCGCGGGCTATCGTGTTGGCACCGCGGTACTGCTTCGTGGGCAGCACCGTCTGGTATTGCCAGTTGCTCATCCACCCAAGGGCTATAACGCGGCCGTCGGGAGCATTGTTGAACGTGACGGTGGCATAGTGGTCCTTGCCCCAGTCCATCCACTTGGTTTCGGTGGGCGACTCGTTCACAAACTTCTTCCCGTTGAACGTGCCGACGAAATACTGGGCTGCGTTGCCCCCGAACGGACCGCCGGGATTGATGTTGCATATAAGCACCCAGCGCGTCTCGTCGGTACCCTCAACCGGCAACTCAAACAGGTCGGGACATTCCCACACGCCACCATGCGCACCCTGCTTGGCACCGAAGCTGCTCTCTTTCTTCCACTCCTTTAAGTTGCGCGAAGAGTATATTTCCATCTCCTGCCCTGCCGCAAGAATCATCACCCAGTGCTTGCCGGGCGCATACCAGAACACCTTGGGGTCACGGAAATCGCGCTTGTCCGACACCAACACGGGGTTGCCCGTATACTTGGTAAACGTCTTGCCGCCATCGGTGCTGTAAGCCATGCTTTGCGACTGGCTGTCGCCCCACGGCGACGGCTTGGCCGATGTGTAGAAGGCCACTATCGCCCCCTCGCCGAAACCGGCAGTGTTGTAATGGTCGACCACAGCCGAGCCGCTGAATATCATGCCGTAGGCATCGGGTATAACAGGCGCGCCCTCATAGGTCCAATGCACCAAGTCGGTGCTGGTGGAATGTCCCCAACTGAGGTTTCCCCAAGTCGACCCGTAAGGATTATACTGGAAATACAGGTGATACACGCCATCCTTGTAGAACATGCCGTTGGGGTCGTTCATCCACCCATATTCGGGAGTGTGATGATATATGGGACGAAATTTTTCACGATTGGCCGTATCGAAGGTCTCCGACAATTTCATCTTGTCCCAAGCACAAGCCCCGGCAGGCAGCCCGAGCACTTGCACGGTCACATCATCGCCGCGATAGTCCGACAAGTCGAGCGGCACATAATAATCAACCTTTTCGCGGGCAAGGCGCACATTGGCAGCCACACCCACCGGCTCGTTGTCGGCCGTGACAGTGATAACGCGCGCTTCGGGCGCGTTATCCTGCACAGGCAGCAACAGGTAATTTGAAGTGTTCTTCACAGAGATTATATTTTGCTCGCTTGCCATGTGGCGCACATTGAAAGAGGGATTCCCGGCAGCCTCGGCCGTTATCGGCGCAAGCGCCATTGCGGCTGCGGCACACATTGCGCACGGAATATTTATTGTAATTGACTTCATAGTAATATATAACGGGTTATGTGGTTAATTAGCGAATTGATTTTGTTATTCATAATTCCGGTTTTGCTCATACAACCCCGGCATGTAGAACATTTGGTTGTAAGGTATCGGAAAATACTCGTTCTTGTCGGTGGTGTAACGTGCGTCCTTGTAGTATGTCGCATACGTTTGCGGCACTGCATTGCCGTCGGCATCGAGCGTAGCACCTTCCAGCGGGGTTCCGTTCTTGTCGGCACAGCTGTACACGTCGTTCACTTCGTTTGCGAAATATGCCGAAAGCGTCTCCGATGCTATGCCCCAGCGGCGCAGGTCGAAGTAGCGGCAGTTTTCCATTGCCATCTCAAGGCGGCGTTCCCAGCGCAGGCACTCGCGGGCATTCTCCTTGTTGTCGAAGTATGGCGACATGGGATACTCTGCAATCTCACATTGGTCGGCGGCATAGCTTATGTGCTTTGCAATAGAGTTACCTGCACGGCGGCGAATGTCGTTGATTATGGTGCGGGCGCCTGCAAGGTCGCCGGTCTCAATCATTGCCTCAGCACGCATCAGCATTACGTCGGTGTAACGGAACACATAGTCGGCCGTCGCAAATTCCTCCCACGTGTCGTGGTATGACTCGCCTTTTGAGCGTTGCGGCACTTCCTTCATAGAATTATAATAGCCATACACATTGGGCGTGCGGGCGTTGGACAGCTTCAAAGTGTACTGTTCCTCATATTTGTAAGGAAAGGTGGGCATTCCCACGGTGTGGAACAAGCGCGGATCCCACTTTTGGGCAGTCGGCTGGCCGTTGATGGGGTAATCTATCTCGTAGTTGCCATCTTCGTATTGGTCGAATATGGGAAGTCCGTTCTCGGTCTTGAAGGCATTCACAAGGTTTTGCGACGGCTTGTGGAAGTCATGCCCATACGTCCAGATGTCCTTTGCCCCGTTGAGCACCACCGACCAGTTGGCACGGCCGAATTTGGTGTTGTCTTCAGTGTAAAGCGACGTTTGCACTTCAAACACGGCCTCCTTGCTGTTCTTGTACTCGGGCAGGAATATGTCACCATAGTCCTCAAGGTAGCCATATTGAGAGTTGGCAACCACGCCGGTGTAATTGACCACCTCTTGCATGTATTGCTGGTTGATGTGGCCTACGCCGGTCGTTGCCTCGTAGCCGTCGCCCCAAGCCATGTCCAAGTAGCACTTCGCAATATAGGCTGCGGCCGCAATCCTGTTGACGCGCCCCCCGTCTTCCTGCACTGCGGGCAGGTTGTCGTAGGCAAACTTAAATTCATTGACCAATTTCTGCATCAATTGTTCGTGGGTGAACTGCGTGTTTGAAGTCTGCTCCACGGTATTGTTGGCATACACCACCTCGTCGATCCAAGGCACCCGGTACCACAGCGTGATGAGCTTGTAGTAGAAGTGGGCGCGCAGGAAGCGCACCTCGGCGCGGCGTTGGTTGGCCAAGTCGGCTCCCATCACGGCATCGCCATTACGGTCGAGCGATACCAACGCGCGGTTGCATCGCGAGATGGCGCAATACAGGCGATACCACAACTCGTCCATGTGGTCGGGGTTGCGCGATGTGAGCGAACTCCATATTTCAAGGTGGTGGTAATTGGTGTCGCCTGTTCCCGACCCGCCCTTCAGACAGTCGTCTGACGTTATGTCACCGTAAGGGAACAAGTTGAACGGATAAGTATACCAGCAGTCGCCAAGCATGGCGTATGCGGCGGTGACCATTTCTTCGGGATGCTCAAAAGCTGTATCCTCGTCAATCACGGCTGTCGGTTGGTAATCGAGAAAGTCGTCGCAGCTTGTCATTGTCGCCCCCATGATGCACAACAACGAGGCTGCTATTGATGCATATATCTTTTTCATATCTTGGTTTGCAGTTTTATGGTTTTTACTTGATTGAGTTTTGGTTTAGAATCCTATTTGCACCCCGAACGATACCGAAGTAGCCAACGGGTAGTTCCAGTCAGGGTTCTCCGGGTCGGTGCAGGTGAGGCTCTTGCTCTTTATAGTGAGCAGATTCTGCCCCGAAACATAAACGCGGGCATTCGATAATTTAATCTTCGACAACAGGCTCTGCGGCAGCGAGTAGCCAAATTGCAGGGTGCGCAACTTCAGGTACGAGCCGTTCTCGACAAAATAGCTCGATGCACGCCCTTCGTCGGCCGTATTCATGGTGCTGAGTGCGGGAATAGTGGAGCCGGTGTTGGCCGTGGTCCAAGCATCAAGCAAGCGTTCGCCCTTGTTCGAGCCGGGGTCGTTCACGCCCCAAAAGTCGGTCTGGAACTTCTGGTTGTTATACACATCTTTGTCACACACGCCCTGCCAGAACATCGACAAGTCGAAATTCTTGTAATTCAGTGCTATGTTCAACCCGTATGAAAACTTGGGTACCGGGTTGTAAATCCACGTTTGGTCGGCATCGGTGATGACTCCGTTACCGTCAAGGTCGGCATACTTCAACCCACCCACGCGGGCATTAGCCTGTCCCGAAGCGGCAACCTCAGCCTGATTCTGGAAAATGCCGTTTGCCACATAACCAACAATCGAACCGTAAGGTTGGCGCGACTGCACAAGGTCTTCGGTGGTGGTATGAGCATACGAACCGGTGGTTGTCGATGGCAGGTAGGTGACACGGTTGCGGAAGAAGTCGGCATTGGCCGTTACATCGATGCCGAGACCGCAAGCAAAGTCTTTGCGGTAACCCACGCTGAACTCCATACCCCAGTTGCGCAGCGACGGGCCGTTGAGCCACGATGCGCCACCCTCGCCAAGTGCGCCCAAGTAAGCCGGATTAATGAGCATGTCGTCAACATCCTTCACATATCCGTCGATCGAGCCATACAGCGAGCCATTCAACAGCGTGAAGTCGGTACCCACGTTGAACTGCTCGGCCGATTCCCATTTCAAGTCGGGATTGGCCAATTGCGTTGCCCTGTACCCCGAGGGGAACAATCCCGAGCCTTGCAAGTAAAGGTCGTAGGCCGTGGAAGTGACGCGGTCGAGGCCGTAATCCACCACATAAAGCCCGAATTGCGCATTGTTGTCGATGGCTTGGTTACCGGTGCGTCCCCACGATGCACGTATCTTCCAGTCGGTAAGCCAGTCTTTCTTCAAGAGTTGCGAGATGCGGAAACCGACGGTGGCTGCCGGGAATGTACCCCAACGGTTATCCTTGCCGAAGCGCGACGAGCCGTCGCGACGCAACGTGAACGACGCAAGCACCAAGTCGCGCCAATTGTAGTCGATTTTGCCGAAGAACGAAGCCAGGCGGTAGCCCACTTTTGCGCCCGTGTTGCTCATTGCACCGGTGGCGGCGTTGGGCCACATGTAGTCGGGTGTTTCGAGAGCATACTCTTCGGAATAGGCCGAAAAGTCAATGACAGTCTGCTTGTTAAGCTCGGCTCCAAGCAACACGTTGAAAGTGTGTTGGCGGGCAATGTTGAAGTTGTAGTTGATAGTGTTCGACCAAGTCCAGTTCACCTCGTTGTTGTGTGAAAGGGTGGTCTTTGCTATGTCATTGCTCACACGGTCGGAATGGTAAGTGTGCGTCAGGGAGTTGATGAACGAACTGTAATAGTCTATACCGAAGTTTGAACGGAAAGTGAACCCCTTGAACGGCTTCACATCGACGTAGGCGTTGCCAAACATACGCCAGTAGTCCAAATTATTGTCGCGGTTGTCGTATGCCTCACGCAACGGATTCTGGCGGTCACTCATGCTGCCCACCGGGCCCGAGAATGTGGTACCGTCCACTTCATACACAGGCAGTATGGGTGCCATCTTCAGCGCATTCTCCATCGGAGCCACATCCACTTGGCTTGTATACGTGACGGTGAAATTCTCGCCCACGGTCACATACTTGTTGATATTGTACGACGAGTTCAAGCGCGCCGATATATTTTGGAAGTCGGTATACTCGATGATACCGTTATTCTTCTTGTAACCGAGCGAGAACATGGCCGAGTGCTTGTCGTTGGCATGGGAAACCGACAGGTCGTAGCTTTGCGAAAAGCCCGTGCGCGAAATCTCGTCGAGCCAGTCGGTGTCGGAGTAGCGCATCGTCTTGTTGGCATTCACGAATCCGTCATACAAGCCACCCACGCTGTAATTCACATATTGGTTCTGTGCCGGGTTCCACACGGTTATGGGTGTGCCGCCTGCCGCGTTAAGGTCAAGCCCGTAGTTGCTTGCGTAGGCCACCGGGTCAAGCCCGTCGTTAAGGGCGGCCTGCGCCATGGCTGTGGCATAACCGGCACTGTTGAGCAACTTCATTTTCGACTGCTTGGTATAGAACTGTGCCGTCAGGTTGGCCGAAAAGTCCACCCGCACCTTGTCGTTTTTCTTTCCTTGCTTGGTGGTGATGATTACGACGCCGTTTGATGCCCGCGACCCGTATATTGAAGCCGAGGCTGCATCTTTCAGCACCTGCATACTTTCAATATCGTTTGTGTTCAGCGAGTTGAGCGCACGTGTAGTGGGCACTCCGTCTACTATATACAGCGGGTCTTGCGACGAATTGAATGAGCCGATACCGCGAATGCGCACAGTGCCCACGCCGCTCGGCGAACCGTTGGCCGTGATGGTCATGCCCGGTACTTTGCCCTGCAACGCACGCATCGGGTCAGGGTCGGCAGTGGTCTTCAGCTCGTCGGTCCTCACAACGGCAACCGAGCCGGTCAGGTCGGCCTTGCGCTGGGTGCTGTATCCGGTCACAACTACCTCATCGAGCAATTCATTGTTTTCTTCAAGCACAATCCGCATTTGCGGTTCGGCCTTCATGGTCACGCTTTTGTAGCCAATGTAAGACACCGTGACCGACGCGCCCTCAGGCACATTCAGATGGAAATTTCCGTCAATGTCGGTAGCTGCGCCGTTTGTGCTTTTGCCGGTCTCGACCACCGACGCACCTATGACGGGCAGGTTGTCACTCCCCGACACGACTGTTCCGCTCACTTTTAAAGTTGTCTGCGCCCACATGTATCCTGCAAAAAGATAGAACATGGCGCATAGTATTAAGATTTTGCTTCTCATCTTGGGTTTACTGTTAAGTTTAGGAAATTAAATTATAGAGGTTCTTTTTTCAAGGTAGAGCGGCATTAGAGTTTTGCAACGTTTACTTATGTGCAAATATATAAATATACAAATATAAATGCACATCTCATGCGCTCTTTTTCACACATCACGGCGGCACCTTCCTCAAAAGGGAGGTCTCCGTGCAACAAGCCGGCAGATCATCTTTTTTCATTTCAGGTTTATGCATATAATGTTTCGTTGGTTTTCTGACACAAAGATATATGCAGCACCCGCGCACGCTGTAACAAATATGTTTCATCGGCTGCAACTCCTGTTAAATGCAACATTTCTTGCACACAACGAAACATTATTAGCACCCATCCCGGGGAGAAACAGCAATGGGGGCGAACCGCCAAGCAGCCCGCCCCCAATATTATATTTCAAATTACACACAACGCCTAAGAGCCTGTTTAAATTTTGCTCAAGTATATTTTGAGAGTTATTTTCGAGGATATTTTTCTATTTTTGTGCGGAGCATAGCGGACTATGTGACAAGCCAAAATAGAAAAACAGACCGAAAAGAAACTCAAAATAACTTGAAAAGTTTAAAATTTCGCAAAATTTAAACAGACTCTAAATATCTTCCAAGTCGCTTTGAATCTTGGCCTCCACATTCTGTGAATCACGGTAACGAATCGTTACCACGCCTTCGTACATTCCCGAAGACTTTTCAATCGAAAGCTGTATATCCCCTCCGTCAACTTCCCATGCGCTATAGTATGTGACCGTCCCTTCTTGCAATTGTATCATTAACCCAGTGTTTGAATCTAAATGAGACGGATTCCTTTCATCAGATACAGCCGGATTCCCATATTTGCGGGTATACAAATCCTTATAATAGCCGTAAGTATTGACAAGGTCATTCCACTCGTCGCTTGGGTCAAACAAAACGACCACGGCAAACACATTTTTCCCATCGTCGGCGGCAGTTACACCCACCGTCGCTTCGCGGCCTGTGAAATCTCCCGTAAACAACGAGACATTGCCGTCCTGTCCTATTGAGGTAAATCCTTTGGCCTTTAGTTTACGACAAAACTCGGTCATACTCCCTTCAATGGGTATTCCCTTAAATTTCATGTGCTGTGAAGTGCCGTCTTGGGCAAACCCAACGAACGACATCATGACAAGCAGAAGTGCTAAAATCTTTTTCATAACCGGTATCTTTTTTTACTATTCTTATCAGCCCAATGGTATCACGGCTTGGTGATCCTTATTTACAGCCCAGCGCACGAGCCATGTCCGCCCGTCTTTTTTGTCAAGCAGTATATATGAGAATTTATCAACCGACGGGTACAATGCAAACCTGCCGCTCTCCTGCGCGTTTACTTGCACAAAGGGCTTGGTGTTCAATTCATCAACCATGCATTCGCCGGCTGCGTTATACCTCACCTGCCACAGCTGTCCCGTTCTCGTGTCAAGTTTGATGAATACGCCAAGCTCGGCCGAATAAACTTCATAATTGGCATCTGCATAACTTCCACCCTGCTCAACATCTGCTGCATCTTTCTGCCCGTCACCGGCAGCCGACGAACATGCCGCCACCATGGCACACAGGCACACACCGATAAAAATCACCCTTAACTTCATCATAACATTCATTTTTAGCTCTTTTACAAATATAGTGAAAGTCGAGCGCAAAAACAAAAAATGGACTTGTACATTTATTATGCTCCGCAAACATAATGTTCCTGCTGCATAATTTTTCCTGCCAACTCCACATGCGTCTGCCCCTCAGTACCGCACCACAACCAATTTCCTTTTTCGGCGGATTTTTGTAACTTTGTGGGCTTATTCATGGTTTTACAATGGCATCGGAAAAAGATATTGAGATTAAGGGAGCACGCGTTAACAATCTTAAAAACATCGACCTCACCATTCCCCGCGGGAAATTAGTGGTTATCACAGGACTGTCGGGCTCGGGCAAGTCATCATTGGCATTCGACACGCTTTATGCCGAGGGACAACGGCGGTATGTCGAAAGTTTGTCGTCCTATGCCCGCCTGTTCCTTGGCCGAATGCCAAAGCCCGAATGCGACTTCATCAAGGGCCTGCCGCCCGCGATTGCCATCGAACAGAAGGTGAACACCCGCAACTCGCGCAGCACCGTTGGCACATCGACCGAAATTTACGATTACCTGCGGCTACTGTTTTCCCGCATAGGGAAAACCATCTCGCCCATTTCTCACCAACAGGTAAAGAAGCACACGCCGGCCGACGTGCTTGCGGCGATAAACAGTTATCCCGATGGCACGCGGTTTGCCCTGCTTGCCGACATAGAAATGCCGCAAGGTCGCAGCTTTGCCGAGCAACTTGACGTATACATTAAGGAAGGCTACTCGCGGCTTGAATGCCAAGGGCGGTTCATGTCGATACAAGATGTAGTCTCCGGCAAGGCCGAGGCCGACGCTGCGGAGTGCCACCTGCTCATCGACCGCATGGCCGTGACGCACACCCACGAAGACGACGTGCGCCTGCTTGACTCCATCGAGACAGCATTCTTTGAAGGCCACGGCAAGTGCCGCGTGAAAATATGGGACGGCGACGAAGTTGTTGACCGGGAATTTTCTACCCGCTTCGAGGCCGACGGCATTACATTCCAAGAGCCTACCGACCTGATGTTTAACTTCAACAACCCCATTGGCGCATGCCCTGTGTGCGAGGGCTTTGGGAAAGTGATTGGAATTGACGAGAATCTGGTTGTCCCCAACAAGACGCTGTCGGTATACGAAGATGCCGTCTTCTGTTGGCGCGGCGAGAAAATGAGCGAGTGGAAACGCGAGTTCATAAAAATTGCAACGCCTCTCGGTTTCCCCATACACAAGCCATATTACCAACTAACTGACGAGCAAAAGTCGCTGCTGTGGCACGGCAACAAGCAGTTCCCGGGCATCGACGGATTCTTCAAGTATATCGAAAGCAAAATCTACAACATTCAATACCGCGTACTGCTTGCCCGCTACCGGGGAAAAACCACCTGCCCCGAATGCCACGGCTCGCGGCTCAAGCGTGAGGCCTCCTACGTACTCGTGGGCGGGGCAAGCATCTCCGACCTCGTGAAAATGCCTGTCACCGACCTCTACGACTGGTTCATGAAACTCGAGCTCGGAGAGGAAGATGCCGCAATAGCCCGCCGCCTGCTCGTCGAGATACGCAACCGCATAAAATTCCTTCTCGACGTGGGGCTGGGCTACCTCACGCTCGACCGCGTGTCGTCTACCCTTTCGGGGGGCGAAAGCCAACGCATCAACCTTGCCACATCGCTTGGCAGCAGCCTCGTGGGGTCGCTATACATTCTCGACGAACCGAGCATAGGACTGCACTCACGCGACACCGACCGCCTGATTAACGTGCTAAAGGCGCTTCGCGACATTGGCAACAGCGTAGTGGTGGTGGAACATGACGAAGAAATCATTCGTGCCGCCGACTATCTCATCGACATTGGCCCTGAAGCCGGCAGCAACGGCGGCCGTGTGATATACCAAGGCGACGTGGCGCACCTGCAAGCCGCCCCCGAGAGTTACACCCTGCGGTATCTTACCGGAGAGCTGCAAATCCCGGTGCCTGCGATGCGGCGCAAGTGGCGCAACTACATCGAAGTGAAGGGCGCAGCCGAAAACAATCTGAAGGGCATCGACGTGAAATTCCCGCTCGGGGTGATGACCGTTGTTACCGGCGTGAGCGGCTCGGGAAAATCAACCCTTGTAAAAGATATTCTGTACCGCGCCTTGATGCGCAACCTTGGTGAGGGAGGCGACGCGCCGGGCACGTTCTCGGAACTGTGCGGCGACCTCAAGATGATACAAGCCGTGGAATTTGTCGACCAAACGCCAATAGGGAAATCCACGCGCAGCAACGCCGCCACATATTTAAAAGCTTTTGACGAAATACGCAAACTCTATGCCGAACAGCAGTTGTCGCAACAGATGGGGTACAGTGCCGGATACTTCTCGTTCAACTCCCCGGGCGGCCGCTGCGAGGAGTGTAAAGGCGAGGGCACTATTACCATCGAAATGCAATTCATGGCCGACATCACGCTGCAATGCGACAGCTGCCACGGCAAGCGATACAGCAGCAGCGCGCTCGAAGTGGAATACCGCCACAAGAATATCAGCGATATTCTCGACATGACGGTAAATGAAGCCATCGACTTCTTCTCGCAAGGCACCGGCAACACCGAGAAAAAGATTGTCAAAAAACTGCAACCGCTCAAAGACGTGGGATTGGGCTACATAAAGCTCGGGCAGTCGTCGTCAACGCTGTCGGGCGGAGAGAACCAACGTGTAAAACTCGCCTACTTCCTCAGCAGCGAAAAACAGATACCCACGCTGTTCATCTTCGACGAACCAACCACCGGCCTACACTTCCACGACATCAACACACTCATGCAGTCGTTTGACCACCTGCTCAAAAATGGGCACACGGTGCTAATCATCGAGCACAACATGGACGTGATAAAATGTGCCGACCACATCATCGACATGGGGCCCGAGGGTGGGGTTGACGGCGGCCGGGTCGTATGCACCGGCACCCCCGAAGAAATTGCCGCCTGCGCCGACAGCTACACCGGCCGCTACCTGCGCCCCAAGCTCCACCCCGCCACGGAATAATCCGGCACTGCGGTTCAAATACACACATTCCCCCATGTTGCGTCGTGTGTAGAGCCGACATATCATGGCAGCTCTATCATGGAGGCAACAGGAGAAGGGCGTAACAAAATTATCATTCCACTGACACAATCTCATATAAGATATTAAATATCAGCGGTTTATTCGACCCGGTTGTAGAGACGCAAAATTTTGCGTCTCTACTGCCACATTGAAATCCCCCACATCCTCGTCGAATAAACTATCTTATATTAAATGATTTATATATTTATTGATGCCATCGAGACGCGGCACGCCACGTCTCTACGGTAACGAAATCACATTTTTGGCACACACTTCACGAGAAACCCGGAATATGTCTCTAAAAAACCATATGTTTTTTGTCTTTCTGTCTATAAAATTACATCATTGTAGCCGGGTGACGGCGAGTGTGGCAATCGAAATGCGAATATCGGGAACGGCTTGCCTCAACGCCTCAGCACACGACAGCAATGTGGCTCCCGTAGTAACAACGTCATCTACAAGCAATATGTGCTTGCCCGCAAAGTCTCCTGCCCGACGGGTGGCCTTGAACACCCCGGAGATGTTGAGTTGCCGCTCATATTGCCCCTTGTGTGTCTGTGTTTCATGCTTTTTTATCGCTTTCACCAACCGCTCCACCCGGCAGCCGGCAACCGATGCCAAGCCACGTGCCACATATTCGCTTTGGTTATATCCGCGCGCAGCCATTTTACTGCGGTGCAGCGGTACCGGAACGACAGCCTCGACATCGCCAAACCACCCTGCCGTTTCAAGTTCTGCGGCAAAACGACCGGCAAGCCATTCTCCCAAGTGTGGATTGTTATGATACTTTATAGAATGTAAGATTGCGGCATGGCGGCTGCCACGCTCATAAAAAAAGTAACCCGTGGCATGCTCCACCGGCACTTTCCCCGCAAACAATTGTTCTACCGGATTAAAATCGACCAAATGGTAACCCGTTAGCGGCAACTCGTCCATGCACTCCAAGCACACATGCTTTTCTCCATCATTCAATGCTCGCCCACACACCACACATAAGCGAGGGAAAAGCATATCGGCAACATATTTGATTATATTCCCCTGCATCATGCCATAATTATGCGGCCCTATTCATCATAACAATCACTATCTGCGCCATTGCCCAATACCTTCTCGACAGCGGTAACCGACACATCGCTTTCAAAACCGCGTTGCGCGGCATAACGCAAAAGCGCAGCACGAGCCTGCCATGACGGACGCGATTTCACATCGCGCCACTTTGCACGTAACAACCTTTCGGCCAAGTCGGCATATTCATCCACTTCTATCTCCGCCTCCATGGCTTCATTGATTATTATACGATCAACTCCTTTCTGTCGCAAGTTATAAGCAATCTTAAGGCGTCCCCAACCGGCATAGCGAAATTTATCGCGCACATACGCCCTGGCATACCGCTCATCGTCAACATACTTTTCCTTGACAAGATGTTGCAATATCGTCCGGGCAGTATCCGATGGAATCCCCCATTTCATCAACTTCGACATAATGTCGCCAGATGATTGTTCACTGCGGGCACACAAAACTTCACACCGCATTTGTGCTTGCTGCGGCGTGAGTTCTTTACTCTTTATCGGCGGCATAATCTTTCCTATCCTTTTTTATTGAATGTCCAATCTCATCATCCGGAGGCAGAATATTCACACCATGTCTCCGGATGAGTCATCACCATCGTCATCGGGTTCGGCAGTACGAAAAAATATCCTAATCGTTTCCGACTCTACATTAGTAATCGATGCATTCACTACCGCCACCGAATCAATCAAGTGATTAGTACAACTCAAGCCGGTTATTTCATAAAAATACATCGCTCCACATTCAACCGACGTAAACATGGGATTCGATTTATAATTCACAGTAAGCGTGTCGTTCAGACGCGTGTCGGAAAGAAGTTTCTGCTCATAATGAAACACATAACCACAACTTGCCGCACTTACGCGAAATGGCAAATAGACCATCGATGCATTACCATTGCGAATTATAGCCGAATCACCCGGGACACCCACTCCATAAACCGTGAGCGAATCAACCGATATTTCGTTCTCTGTGGAACTTGAGTAGAATGTTGCAAGAGGCAATGCACTAACGTTTTCACGGCACGTGTTGGTGGAACATGACACAACGGCAAATAATACACCTGATACTATGCCTATGACCGTCAGAATTTTCCCCATTTCACAACCTCGTCTATGTTTTTCCTCTTTTTTTCGGGAACTACCTGCGATGGTTTGGGATAACCTATCGATATGATAGCCACCGGCGACCACTCAGCCGGAATGTCGAGGGTGCAGCGCAACGTCTCGACATCAAAATTACCTATCCAGCAAGCACCAAGTCCGAGCGATGCCGCAGCAAGGCACATGTTTTCGCACGCAATGGCTACGTCCACGTCCATGCCGTTATGTCCGTCACAAGGACGCACCCATGCTTCGCTGCTGTTGCCAAGAGCGACAATGAAGGCACGCGCTTCGCGAGCCCATTCTCTTTCATAACACTTGGTCACCTGCTCACGTAATTCGGGAGTGTCGATAACAAGGAACTTCCACGGCTGGCGGTTGCACGCCGACTGTGCAAGGCGTCCGGTCTCCACTATCGCCATCAGCATTTCCCGCGACACGGGTGCATCGTCATATCCGCGGCACGAATACCTGCGGCTCACAAGGTCGAAGAATTGAGGATAATCTATTTTTTCCACTTCCATGATTCAATAATATTTATTAGATTCCATATATTTCCCTCATAATATTGGGATCATTAACCATGGCAATGCCTACTAATATTCCATACAAGATGCCACCGACAAGCCCCACAATGAGCGAAACCAAAGCCCACTTCTTGGCTGCTTGCGACTTGCTTTGCGCCAAAGCATAATTACCCGAAGCCCATGCACTGCTCACTGCGGCGGCATTAACAATGCTAACAATGCCGAAAGGCAGACAACAAAATATCGTCACCAATATCGACTCTGTAAGATATGTCTTGGGCATTGGCACATTTCCTCCAATTCCCGGAGCTGTTCCCATGTTAGACATCGACCCGTTACCCGAAAACAGGTGCGACAATTCGGGCACCGTTCCGGCTGGTTTCCACTGCGGCATTCCCTCGTGCCACACAAGTGTCTCCCTTGTCACGCCCATCGAGAGCAACTTTGATTCATCTACCGGACCTGTTTGCTGCCCGTTTATAACTACGTAATATTGCATATATTTTTTATGTGTTAAATAATAATCCAAACATTGCCAACCCGTACATCGACATTGCAAACACCATGCATGCGGTGGTAACACCACCCAAAATAGTGCCGACGAGCGACACTATGCGGCCTGCATATAGCATACCGCCCGATGCATACTTATACGGGGTCACCTTATACTCTTTGTAGCTATCGTTGGTCACCCACAATCCGGCTCCGCCAAGCAAAAGTCCCAAAACCGGAGCACTGAAGCAGATGGAACAGATTCCGAGTACCAAGCCCGCCACAGCCCCCGGCCACGCTTGCCCGGTAGCCGATGGCGGCACGTCGGGTGCAATGTCAAACAGATAGCCCAACTCGGGCAACGACCCGGCTGGCACCCACTGCGGCAGCCCTGCGCGCCACACGAGTGTATCGCGCGTCACTCCCATCGCGGGCAACTGCTGCGCGTCAACCGGTCCCATTTGCCGTCCGTTTATAATATAATAATACTGCATGTGTATCACTTATGTTTACATACAAAAAAGAGAAACAGCCGCGTCTTCCGAAACTGTTTCTCAAAAGTATATAACAAATCTATTCCATCAAAATAAATCAAGCCTTATTTCCACATAAAAGCCCAATTAACCCAGAAACAACATTCCTGTCTGATAAACCAAGAATGAAAACACCCAAGCCACAGCCGTATTATACAACAGGGTAAACATGCCGTACTTCCAACTCCCGGCCTCGCGCGAAACGGCCACTACTGTGGCTATGCACGGGAAATAGAGCAAGACGAACACCATGAAGCTCAATGCAACAAGTGGCGTAAAATCGGGACGTCCGGTTTCTGGATTGACCTCGGCAATACGCTGCGACAGACTCTCGGTGGCATCTCCATCACCCGAGTAAAGCACTCCAAGTGTGGACACCACAATCTCCTTGGCCGTTGCGCCACTGATAAGAGCCACCGACCCTTTCCAGTTAAAACCAAGGGGTTCAACCACAGGCTCAAAGAATCGTCCGATCGTAGCAAGGTAGCTGTCTTGCTGTTGTTGGACAAGCTCTTCGGCAGTGAGATCTTCATTACTCTTGCTGAAATCGCGGGGGAAATAACTCAATGCCCATATTGCTATGCTACCTATCAGAATCACGCCTCCCATCTTGCGCAAGTACTGCTCGCCTTTCTCCCACATGTGGTGCAACGATGCCTTCATGGTCGGCACACGGTAAGGTGGCAACTCCATGACAAACGGCGTTTCGTCTTTCTTGAACATTGTCTTACGCAGCAATTTTGCTGTTAGTATGGCAACTATGATGCTCAATACATAAAGCGAGAATATCACAAGCGTACCATTTGACGGGAAGAAAGTCCCCACAAGCAACAAGTACAACGGTAATCGCGCACTGCACGACATGAATGGCACTATGAGCATGGTTATCAACCGGCTGCTGCGGCTCTCGATGATGCGTGACGACATAACAGCCGGGACATTGCAGCCAAAACCCATTATGAGCGGAATGAACGACTTGCCATGCAACCCCATCTTGTGCATAATCTTATCCATGATGAAAGCCGCCCGAGCCATGTAACCCGAGTCTTCCATAAATGAAATGAAGAAATAAAGTATCATTATATTTGGCAGGAACACGATTACACCTCCCACTCCGCCTATTATTCCGTCGACAATCATGTCCTTAAGCGGTCCCGAAGGCATTAACTCCCTGACAGTGTCGCCAAGCCACCCCACTCCGGCGTCAATCCAGTCCATCGGATAATTGCCAAGCTCGAATGTAACCCAAAATATGAACCACATTATTAATAGAAATATGGGGAAACCAAACAACTTATGGGTAACAATGGCATCGATAATGTCAGTAGTTTTTTGTTCATTCGAGGCAGCATCGGTTCTATATGTTTCCCTCAATGCCCCCGATATAAAGCCATATTTCTCACTTGCTATGGCCGATACAATATCCTCGTTGACAACACTTTCGATATGTTCCACTGCACGATTGCGAATATCCTTCCAGTGTGCAAATTCAGGAACATCCTTCATTTCTTCGAGCATCTCCGAGTCATTCTCAAGCAATTTTATGGCAATATAACGCGGAGCGAATTTTTGAGCTATCGGCAACTCGCTTTTTTTGATTTCATCATTAAGTGATTTTATCGCCTCCTCTATCTCTTGGCCAAGGTTCACATGCACATGTCGCACAGTCTTATTGGTGTTTTCAAACACTTGAATTACATTGTCAAGCAATTCGTGCACACCTCTACCCGACTTCGACACCGTCGGCACAATCGGTACACCTATCATGCCGGCAAGTTTCTCATGGTCGAGTGTCGCCCCCGAAGCTTGCATCTCGTCATACATGTTCAAGGCTATCACCATGCTGCGGTTCATATCGATAAGCTCAGTGGTAAGATACAAGTTACGCTCAAGGTTCGATGCAACCACCACATTTATTATAACATCGGGCACCTCGTCGTTCAAATATTTACGCACATATCGCTCTTCGGGCGAATAAGACGACAGCGAATAGGTCCCGGGCAAATCCACTACCTTGAAATGAAACCCCTTGTAATTGAAATGTCCGTCCTTGGCATCTACAGTAACTCCACTGTAATTACCCACCCGTTCATGGCCGTTACACAACTCGTTAAACAACGACGTTTTGCCACAATTGGGATTACCCACAAGTGCTATATTTATCGTGTTTGACTCTTTTTCTATGTCGTTTTTTCCCGTTCCATCTGCCGCATTCTCATCCTCAACTGTCGATGGCTCATGCTCAATGGTATATGGCAGTTCTTCACCTTTCCTTATCACTTCGATAAGGTCGGCCTCACTGCGTCGCAACGACAATTCATAATCGAGTATCTTATATTTAATCGGATCGCGCAAGGGGGCATTAAGCAACACCTTTACTTCATGCCCTCGTACAAATCCCATTTCAATAACACGCTTCCGGAAAGCGCCATGTCCCAATATCTTGACTATGACACCCTCCTCTCCCGTCTTTAGTTCAGATAATTTCACCATCTATTCTGTTTTTCATATTTCCGGGAACAAAGATATACATATAATCAAATTTTACGCAATAATTTAAACTAATTCTAAATAAGCACCCTTTATTTATCACAGCCGCATATTTCAAAGCCCTATACAGCAGTAGAGGCACAAAAATTTTGCGCCTCTACATACCTCCTATTAATTTTTTACATTGATTCCCTTTAATACGCCGGGCTTCGATATTTATTATATGCCGCCACTGCGCGTTATTCCAAGATATACACCGCACGCGGCTCAAACTTCATGTTCGGCAATATCGTAATTTCATTGCCTGTAATCACATCCTTGAACGATTGTCCGGGTTGCATCACTTCTTTATATATCGACATGTCAATGTCAAGAGCTCTGTCAGTTCCATTCATAATAACTATCGCGCGCTTCCCTTCGTAACTGCGTTCGTACACATACATGCCATTCTCGGGCATGAAGTGCTTGAGTGTACCTCGGGCAATCACATCGTTGCCGCGTCGCCACTTGGCTATGCGGCTCATGAAGTCGTATGCCTCATTTTGCAATTCGCTGCGTCCTGCTGCCACAAACTCGTTGCGAGTGTCACCCGGGAACCCGCCGGGCACGTCAAGGCGTATGTCGCCGTCGGCACGCTTCTTGGTGCCGTGCATGAGTAATTCGGTGCCGTAATACACTTGCGGAATGCCGCGGGTGGTGAGCAGGAACGTCACACCCTGCTTCCACGAACCAAGGTCAGTGGGCATTTCAAGCAAGAAACGATCAGTATCGTGATTGTCGAGGAATGTGAGCACACGTTGCGGATCGACATACAAGTAGTCGAGCGACAAGCGGTTGTATATCTCGTTCATGCCCTTGCCATACTGTTGTGTGTCGCCGTGGAAAGTGCTGTTGGCAATGAGCATCGTCGGGAAGTCCATCACCGTCGGCAGCACAGGGTTCCCTTTGGTGTTCAGGCGGTTGTCACCCTGCCAGAATGCAGTGCCTGCCACATCGCCATACCAGCATTCACCCACTATGTTGTAGCCCGGGTACTCCATTTGCACGTCCTTGATCCATTGCGCCATCGGTCCCATTTCGGCATACGGGTAAGTATCCATTCTGATACCGTCGATTTTGCTGTATTCAATCCACCACACCGAGTTCTGTATCAAGTACTTCATCACGTGCGGATTGTTCTGGTTAAGGTCGGGCATTGCCGATACAAACCACCCTTTCACCGTGCGGTCGTAGTCATAGTCGCTGACGTAAGGGTCGTTGATTGTCGACAAGCGGAAATTAGTCATCACGTCCCCCTCGGGGTGGTTATACCAGTCGTGCGAAGGCATGTCGTGCATCCACGGATGCTCGCTACCGCTGTGATTGAATATCATGTCCATTACCACCTTCAGCCCGCGGTCATGCGCTTTCTTGATAAGCGAGGCATACTCCTCGTTGCTGCCAAGTCGAGGATCCACACGGTAATAGTCGGTGGTAGCGTACCCGTGGTACGACCCATCGGGCATATCATTTTCAAGCACAGGGTTAAGCCATATTGCCGTCATACCTAATGAGTCGATATATCCCAAGTGCTGCTCGATTCCTTTCAAGTCACCGCCATGACGCCCATTAGGTGCTTTGCGGTCGACGGGAGCATGAAACTTAAGGTCGGCAACATCATTGTTGGTGGTGTCACCGTCAGCAAACCGGTCGGGCATTATCAGATAAAGCACATCGGCCGACGAGAACGGTGAGGGCATAACCCCATCACGCTCTTTCAATTCATACTTCACAGTTATCGACTTTTTTCCCGTCTTGAAGAATATATTCATCTTGCCCGGGGCAGCCGACCGTGCCACATTCAAGTAAATAATCTGGTAATTGGGGCTATCCAACCGCACCACGCTATCGATGCTTATCCCGGGATAGCTTATCGACGGCTCGGCATCGCGTATCTGGGGCGAATGCACCAACAGTTGTACACTTGTGTTCTTCATTCCCGCCCACCAGTACGGAGGGTCGATACGCACATCGGCCGACTGTTTGCCGGCAGCCCATGCACCGATGTTGCATGCCGCAGCAATCAGCACGGCCGCAATAATTGTTTTTAGGCTTGTTTTCATGTAATCTGAAAAAAATAAGTGAATACTACTATTATTTATGTGTTACATTGGTTTTCTGCCGCAAGTTACAAAAAATCCCCCATTAATTCAAAAAACTTTTTACTCATACCCTGTGCTTGGCTATAACTATTTTTCAAGGCCACATTTCCACACATAAGAATATTTAATTAATTTTGCCACACAAAGAAACTGCCACAATATATGGTTCTGCAACTCCTTGCCATTAAACAGACTGCCGCAAAAGTATGAAACTATCCCAATACATCTCCAATTTTTCGTCATGGGTTATTGCATGGTTCATAGCAACCTTATGCTCAACATGTTTCCCGGTTAGCGCAAGCAATATCGGCATAGCCGATTTGCCCGACAGCATGCTCACCGAAGATAAGGTTTATGAACTCACATTTTCCGACCCCAACATGGCAAAATCAATCATCGACGAGATGCGCCGCCGCAAATTGTTGCCCGAGCACGAGCTCGATTTCATCGAAGGGGACCTCCTTGTCAACAACCATTATTTCGATGAAGCCGCAGTATTATATTTAGAGGCTTTAGAAAGCGATTCGGTGAAAAGCGACCCTAATACTCGCATGAGCCTGCTGCACCGAATGATAACCTGCTACGACGGCATTCATGACGACCGCAACACCACGAAATATGTGAAACTGCTGCTCGACGAAGCCCGCAAAAACCATAACAAGCCGATGGAGTCGATTGCACTGTTCAACATGGGAAAACTTTCATACTACCAAGAAGACGAAGATCTGGCCTACAAGCTGATGTATGAAGCCATCGACATGATGAAGCGAAGCGACTATGCCTACAAATACGACAACCTGCGATATGACTATAACACGCTGGCAATAATGCTGCAACGCGACGAGCGGTATGAAGAAGCCTACAACGCATTGCTGGGACTTGAAAGCGTGGTTACGGCATCGACCGAGGCCGAGCCTGAAATACGCAACCTCTCCCGGAAAGAGCTTAAAACGCTGTACGCACAACAGGCCATAATCTTGCACAAGCTCGGGCGCGACGAAGAGGCCGACAAGGCATACGCCAAATGGAAAACTGCCGCACCCGAATACACTGCCGACGACTACATCATTGCCCCCTACCTTGCCAACTCGGGGCGGGCCGACGAGGCTATCAAGATTTACACCGACTACGAGAACACCCTGCGGCAGCGTGGCGACACCATCAGCTACCACATGCGCTCAATGCTGCGCTCGATGGGCGTGACATGCTACCGCATAGGGCGGTACAAAAGTGCCGCCGAATACTTCTTGCGCCTCGCAAATGTCACCGACAGCCTGAAGGTGAGGGAGCAAAACAGTTCGGCACAAGAACTTGCAACAGCCTACGACACACACCGCAAAGAAACCGAATTAATTAAACGCAGCAACAGTCTGCGTTTGCGCAACGCTTGGCTTGTCGGGACTGTTGCTGCCCTGATTTTGTTGCTCGTGCTTATGTCACGACAAATGCGACATACCCGACTCATCAAAAAGAAAAACATGGCCTTAGTTGAAAATATCCAAGATCTGCTTGCTTACAAATCAGAGCTTGACCGTCTAAAACAATTACTACCTCAACATGAAACCGAAGAATACGATAGGCAAGCCTCAGAGTCAACTGGAACCATGAGCAACTATGAAATAGACAACCACCACATATTCGAGCGCCTCGACAGGCAAATCAATAATGAACAACTATTCCTTAATCCCGATTTGACTCGCGACGACCTGTTGCGCATAGCTCATACCGACAAAAACAGGCTCGCCAAAATAATGCAACAACATGAATTTGCCAATACGTCCGACTATATAAATCGCAAACGTCTGGAATATGCAGCAACACAACTCAATTCTCACCCTGAATACACCATAAATGCAATTGCAGAATCTTGCGGCCTACCTAATGTTCCAACCTTCAACAGGCTATTTCGGAAAAACTTCGGAATGACTCCTACCGAATTCCGTAAAGCCACAAAAGAGCAGTCACATTCTTATGCCTCAACGCATTACGAATAATTCGGACAAAACAGTATATCAATCTTGACAAAATAGTATATGTGCGACGCCGGTTTTCTTGGCGTCGCATTTCTTTGCCCGTATCTTTGCATACAGATAGTTTATACATTAGTAAATCGGTAGTGCTCACACCCGAATATCCATGACAAGGCACACATGCGCGCAGCTGTACATGAATAGGAAAAAGAGACAGCTCCGGCAGAAGTTATACGATGTTAGATGTTTGTTTTTCGGCACGAGATGCTAACCCGTTATGCAGTCTCGTGCCAATATTTTTCCCGTCACGCCACATACAAAGACGCAACGCACTGCGTTCCCCAGAACGGTCTCCTGATTAGTCTTTCCGGCCGGACACGTCACTTCACCCAGAAGTGGGATGTGAACACCACAAGGACGGTAAATAGTTCAAGACGACCAAGCAACATCATAAACGACATTATCCACTTCGCAGACTCGGAATAAGACGCATAGCATCCACCTGTGGCATCACCAACGCCCAGTCCCACATTGCTCAATGCCGACAGGGTCGAGAAAAACGCATCGTGCATGGGAATGTCTAATGCCGTGAGCGCAAGCGTGCCCACCGCCGTTATGCACACGTATATGCCAAGGAATACGACTGCCTTGGTGACAATCTCTTGCGGTATCACTTTATGGTTGATACGCACATTCACTATACTGTTTGGGTGCAGCACTCGGTAAAGTTCATTCTTGATGTTCTTGGCCATCAATTCCATGCGGTCGATTTTTGCACCACCCGACGTAGATCCTGCACAAGAACCGAAAAACATAATTATACACAGCATCATCACCACAAATTGCCCCCATTTTTCAAAATCAATAACGACAAATCCGGTGGTGCTTATAGCCGACGCACACGTAAACATCACGTCCACGACTATGTCACCAAGGCTGCGCCCATCAGTTCCGTCGAGCAAGATATATATCACGCACAATGCCGCCGCTGTGAACACCGTACCTAAAAACCATCGGAACGTGGCATTTGAAGTCAATGCCTTGAAATTTCCACGAGCACCGTGGTATATGAGCGCAAAGTTAACGCCGCCAATAAGCATGAACGCCGTAACAGTGATGTCAACGTATGCCGAGTCCCACCATGCTATGCTTGCATTCTTGGTCGAAAAGCCGCCGGTCGATAACGTACTCATGGAGTGGCACAAGGCATCAAAGAAATCCATCGGGCCAAGCCACAACATGGCACACAATATGCCCGTAAGTGCTATGTATACCATCCACAGGCTTTTTGCCGTGGAACTAATGCGCGGACGCAACTTGTCATGAGTTATACCGGTAACCTCGGCATTGAACAGCTGCATTCCGCCGGCATGGTTAAGCATTGGCAACACAGCCAATGAAAACAATATTATACCCATACCGCCAATCCAGTGCATCACGGCACGCCAGAACAATATAGTCTTCGGCAAAACTTCCACATCGGCTATCACCGTTAGTCCGGTCGTTGTGAAGCCCGACATCGTTTCCATGAACGCTCCGGCAACGTCATTGATTGAGTGCGTAAAGAAAAATGGCAGCATACCGAATGCCGAGAAAAATATCCACACCACCGGCGTGAGCAATATACCTTCACGCTTGTGCATGTCCATGCTTTTGGGTCTCAGTCCGAAAGTCATCAACATTCCGGATCCTGCAGTGGCGAGTATGGAATATGCCATTGCCTCAACTGCAGCCCATTCTTCATACACAACACCCACAACCAATGGGGCTGCCATAAACAATGCTTCCATCATGAGCAGCCACCCGAGTACCCTGAAAATGGCAGGCACATTTATTAACGACTTTTTCTTCAATATCAAATACATGACAGTGTACGTGTATATATCTTCTTACTTGATTGCGGTGTCTCAAAATGCTATTTTATCAAGTGCAGAGACGTGGCGTGCCGCGCCTCGATTGCAACAATGGCGCTAAAACATTTAATACCACCCGGTTTATCCAACCCGGTTGTAGAGACGCAAAATTTTGCGTCTCTACTGCCACTTTGAAATGATATTTTTGATACACCCTCCATCACTCACTTCGTTTCACTTGAACAATTTCTCCATCTTGTGCAGAGCTCCCTGCAAGCAGAATATCACCACATGGTCGCCCGGCATGATGCGGGTGTTACCTTTGACAAGCAGTCCTTTGCCATTGCGCACCAGTCCGGCTATGGTCATATCGCGCGACAAGTTTAGGTTCATCACCGCATCACGTGTTATGCGCGAACCCTCTTTCACCACCAATTCGGCCACCTCGGCATCGGCAAGAGCCAGACACTTAGAATTGCTTGAATCGCGGTCGAGCATTAACTGGAATATCCGGCTCGATGCAAGTAACTTCTTATTCACCACCGACCCTATGTTCAAGCCCTCGGCTTCAGAAATGAACTGTATGTTCTCTACCTCGGCTATGGTCTTTTTCACGCCATACTCCTTGGCTGCGAGGCAACCAAGTATGTTCGTTTCAGAACTGTCGGTTAATGCCACAAAAGCCTCGCTGTCGCCCACGCCCTCTTCTTGTAGAAGTTCCACATCGCGCCCGTCGCCGTGCACAATGTTGCAGTCGGGCAGCATCTCGGCCAGTTCCTCGCAACGCCGCCTGTCACTCTCGATAATTTTAAATTTATATCGTCCGGCGGCGGCACGCACCAATTGTACGGCTATGCGGCTGCCTCCCATTATCAATACCCGCTTCACTTCAACTTCCGATTTCCCGGTCATTTCAAGCACATTGGGAATGAATTCTTTTGTAGTGGCAATGTACACAATATCACCCTCACACACGCGGTCATCGCCGCCGGGTATGATGGTTTCGTGATTGCGCTTGATTGCCGATATGTGCATGTAACCCGACTGCATACTCAGTTCCTTAAGTTGCATTCCCACGAGTTTTGCATTGCCCCGCAACTTCACACCCACTATCACAAGGTGTCCGTCGACAAGTTCAAACCAACTTCTAACCCATGTGCGTTTCAACGATGTCAAGATTTCTTGGGCGGCAAGATATTCCGGATATATAATATCATCCACACCGAGATCTGAAAAGAATTGCTTGTATTCGGGCTTCGTGTACTCATAGTTGTCAATCCGAGCCACAGTGTTCTTGGCTCCGAATTTCTTGGCTATGGCACAAGCCATCAGATTCCTCGACTCAAATGGCGTAACGGCTATAAACAAGTCGCACCCCTTGGTCCCGGCTTCTCGCAAAGCGGCAAACGAGGTGGGGCGGCCGACACAAGTCAGCAGGTTGTACATTTCAAAGTCATCGAGCTTTTCCTCGTTATCATCAACGAGTATTATATCTTGCCCCTCTTCCGATAAAAGCCTTGCCAAGTGAGATCCCACTTCGCCGGCTCCGGCAATAACGATTTTCATTGCTTGTTGTCTATTATATCAAGAATCTTAGTTTTTATGCTATCATTGTCAATGCCACACTCATGGCGCAACTGTCCAATAGAACCCTGTGCCACAAAACGTGAAGGTATGCCCATTCGGGTCACATGTACGGCCATGCCGTGATCGTTGAACCAATCGGTCACAACCGACCCCAATCCGCCATGTACCACCCCATCTTCTACCGTCACCACATGCTTGAACCGCTGTCCGACATCGGTCAATATGCCTTCATCGATGGGGCTAAGGAATATCATGTCGTAATGAGCCACATGGCAGCCTTTATTACCAAGGCTTTTTATGACATCCTGTACGTCATTTCCTATGGGACCCAGTGTCAGCACTGCCACACGGTCGCCATCGCAAAGTTTTCGACCTTTGCCAACTGCCAATTCGTGCATTTCACATTGCCAGTCGGGAATAACGCCGCATCCCCGCGGATAGCGAATGGCAAACGGTCCGTTTTTACCCATGCTCGCTGTGTACATCAGATGGCGTAAATAGTGCTCGTTCATTGGCGAACTTATCACCACGCCGGGAATGCAACTCAAGTAAGCCAAATCAAACACACCATGATGCGTCACACCATCGTCACCCACAAGCCCGGCACGATCTATACAGAACACCACCGGCAACCGCTGTATGGCAACGTCATGTATTATCTCATCATATGCCCGTTGCAAGAATGTAGAATATATGCAACAAAATGGTATCAGCCCATCCTTGGCCATTCCGGCCGAAAATGTTACGGCATGTTCCTCGGCGATACCCACATCAAAAGCCCTGCCGGGCATCTCGTCGAGCATAAAGCTGAGCGAACAACCCGTGGGCATGGCTGCCGTGATTCCTACAATCTTGGAATTGTTTCGCGCCAATTCCACAATCGTATGTCCGAACACATCTTGGTACTTGGGAGGCTTGCCAGTAGCATCTTCCACCTCTCGTTCACCCGTAACAGGATTAAAACGTCCCGGGGCATGCCATGTGACAGGATCTTCCTCGGCAGGACGGAATCCCTTGCCCTTGCGTGTGCGCAAATGCAACAACCGTGGGCCTTCCATATCCTTTATGTCGCCCAATATTCTGACGATGCGTTCCACATCATGCCCGTCATACGGACCGAAGTAACGTATATCGAGTCCCTCGAATATATTTTGTTGACGAGTAAGCAAGGCTTTAATGCTGTTATTGAATCTCAATATCAGCCCGCGATGTTTCTCATCAATCAAGTGCAATCGTTTCAAGAAGTGGTAAACCTTGTACCGTAACCGGTTGTAAGCCTTCGACGTATTTATTCGCGTCATATATTCATTGAGGGCCCCCACATTCTGGTCTATAGCCATATCGTTGTCATTAAGAATTATAAGCAAATTACTATTTGACAACGATGCATTGTTTATACCTTCAAAAGCCAAACCGCCACTTATCGACGCATCGCCTATCACGGCAACTACATTGCGCCGACTCCCGTCTTGATTGAGTTTTGAGGCCACTGTCATACCCAATGCGGCCGAAATCGAGTTTGACGCATGTCCTGCAATAAAACTGTCATATTCGCTCTCATCAGGATTAGGGAAGCCGCTCAGACCATGCCACTTGCGCAGGCTGTCGAAGCTGTCGCGGCGGCCGGTAAGCACCTTGTGCCCGTATGCCTGATGTCCTACATCCCACACTATGCGGTCATTGGGAGTGTCAAACACATAGTGCAATGCCACCGTCAATTCCACCGTACCCATGCTCGAAGCAAAGTGTCCGGGATTACGCGAAAGCGAGTATATCAAAAATTTTCTAAGCTCGCTGCACACTTGCGGCAATTCCTCGATAGGCAACTTTCGCAAGTCGGCAGGCGTATTTATTCCTGCCAGCAACGGGCAATCTTTTTCCAATTTAAATTCTTCGGGCACAACTAATCTTTAGTTATAAAACTGCAATTATACATTCCGACATAACGACAAGAAGAAATTGCCTTGAAATCTCAGCCTATAGACTGTTTTTCTTTTCGAGAAAATTTCAAATACATCCCCCCTGTTCAATTTTGTTTCCTTTTTACTTGCGATTACGCATATACTTCTTGTAAAGAGGCACAAACACCACGATACCCGAAGCCACTATGGCAAACACCGTCATAAAATCGACCCGTTCCACACGGGTGAGCAATATGGCACACAAGGCAAGCCACAGCAATGCCACGCAAGCAAAGCGGAAAATTTGATACTTTGTCATATCATACTATATATGTCGATTTTGGCAATGCAAATATAGTGAAAGTCGGGTGCAATACAAAAAAATGGGCTTGCACATTTTTTCATATCGCCAACACACATCTTATATCAATATCCACAAGTATCAAAAAACGATATCATAAACCACCTTTGGCTATCAACGCCCCAAAGCCTTCTCATAACATTTTATATTTTTTGTGATTATATATTTGTCGTTTTTATTATCTTAGCATAAAAATAACCAACTTAAAATCTTAAGCTATGATTGTAGGTATTCCAAAAGAAATTAAAAACAACGAAAACCGAGTAGGAATGACTCCGGCCGGAGTTTCTGAACTTATCCGTCATGGTCACACAGTTTATGTTCAACACACAGCCGGAAACGGTTCCGGATTCTCCGATAATGAATATCAAGCTGCAGGAGCAGCAATCTTACCGACAATAAATGAAATATATGATATTGCCGATATGATTGTAAAGGTAAAGGAGCCTATCGAACCCGAATATCCTTTAATAAAAGAAAATCAACTGATTTTCACATACTTCCACTTCGCATCCGATCGTCGGTTAACCGAAGCTATGATTGCGTCAAAAGCCGTCTGCCTTGCTTATGAAACCGTAGAATTAAACGACAAATCCTTACCCTTGCTTATTCCCATGAGCGAAGTAGCCGGACGCATGTCGATTCAAGAAGGTGCTCGCTTCCTTGAAAAGCCCCAACAAGGGAAAGGCATATTATTAGGCGGAGTCCCCGGAGTAAAACCGGCAAAAGTACTGATTCTCGGAGCCGGCACAGTTGGAACCAATGCAGCTTTAATGGCTGCCGGCCTTGGGGCCGATGTAACAATTACCGATATCAATTTATACCGGCTACGATACCTTGATGAAATAATGCCTAAGAATGTAAAGACTTTATATTCATCACGCCACAATATAGAACAAGAATTGCCATCAACCGACCTTGTGATAGGCTCTGTATTAATTCCGGGAGATAAAGCGCCTCACCTTATTACCAAAGACATGCTAAAACTTATGCAACCGGGAACCGTGCTTGTTGATGTTGCCATCGACCAAGGCGGGTGCTTTGAGACTTCTCACCCCACCTCCCACTCCGAACCTGTATATATTGTCGACGGCATAGTCCACTATGCAGTAGCCAATATTCCCGGGGCAGTTCCTTATACATCAACCATGGCTCTCACCAATGCGACCATGCCATATACAATAGCATTGGCCGACAAAGGCTGGGAAAAGGCATGCAGCGACGATTCTGCATTGGCCCGCGGATTAAACATAATAAACGGGAAAATAACATACAAGGCAGTCGCCGACGTATGGGACATGCCTTATGAACCGATAACATTATAAATAATTCCACATTCTATATCACCGCTTAAGTGCAGCCGTGCCGCAATAACGACGCGGCTGCTTATTATTTGTTGTGCAATCGGCTTTTTTTCCCTAAATTAGCATAGTTTTTCAAAGATTATTTTTATGCCATATTTCTCGGTAATCACGCCCGTTTATAACCGCATTGATGAAATACGCGATTTATTGGATAGCTTATCCAAGCAGACCTACAAGAACTTTGAAGTCATAATTGTTGAAGATGGCTCTACAACTCCGTGTAAATCGGTTGTTGAGTGCTATTCCGAAACATTGAACGTAAAATATTTTTATAAAAGCAACGAAGGCCGAAGCATTGCACGTAATTTTGGCATTGAACATGCAACAGGAGAATACTTCATATTCTTCGATTCCGATTGCGTTATCCCTCCGCAATATTTCGAGATACTGGAATCTGAATTGAAACAAAACTACTCCGACTGTTTCGGCGGACCCGATGCCGCACATGAATCATTCAGCGATGTACAAAAAGCCATAAATTTCTCAATGACTTCGTTCCTGACAACAGGCGGCATACGTGGAGGTAAAATAAAACTCGAAAAATTTGTGCCTCGCTCATTCAATATGGGATATTCCCGAAAAGTGTGGGATACCGTTGGCGGATTCAGGGAAATGTTTTCCGAAGATATTGACATGAGTACCCGTATTCGCAATGCAGGGTTCTCAATACAATTGTTCCGTGACGCTTTTGTGTACCATAAACGACGTGTAAACCTGCGTTTATTCAGTCGGCAAACCTTTGTATTCGGAATGTCCCGTATAACATTAAAACTATTATATCCCGATTCCTTAAAAATTGTTCACTGCCTGCCTGCCGCATTTGTCATTGGCTCTCTTGCAATGATAGTTCTTGCCATAACCGTAACACCTTGGGCCATCACACCTCTCGCAGCCTACTTGCTTGCCATATTCATGACTGCGACAATAAAAAACAGAAGTTTAAAAATCGGGGTTCTCGCAATTCCTGCAAGCATAATCCAATTAGGAGCATACGGCTCTGGTTTCATCAAAGCTTGGTTCACTAAAATATTGCTTAAACGTGGGCGCAATATCGAAGAAGAAATAAAAATACGCAAAGGTAAATAGTCTATGGAACAAAAAAAATTTCCTATGACATATACACGAGCAATCAAAGATCTTGCCATCGATGACCGCCCTCGTGAAAAAGCCCTAAAGAATGGTTTCCAGAGCTTATCTTCGGCCGAATTGCTTGCGATTCTTGTGGGGAGCGGCACTCATGGCGAATCTGTCGTGGATTTATGCCAACGCATACTAAACACATTTGACAATAAGCTAAATAACATCGCAAAGTTATCCATAAAAGATTTAACAAAACAGTTCAAAGGAATTGGTACGGTACGCGCAATTACAATACTTGCTGCCCTCGAACTTGGCAGAAGATACCACTCCGAGAAATTACCAAGCCGTCCGCAGGTTACATCGAGCGCGTCGGTCTATGACTACATGAAAATGGACTTGATACATTTGCACCATGAGGAATTCTGGATGATTACATTGGACCGGGCAAAACATATCACTGCAAAAATACGAATAAGCACCGGCGGGACCCACATGACTGCCGTGGATCCTAAAATCATCTTGAAAACAGCAATCGACCATCTTGCCGAAGGTATCATTATCGTCCACAACCATCCATCGGGCAACAATTATCCAAGTGATAACGACGATGCTATCACAACGCAACTGCACAAGAGCTGTTCAGTCATTGGCATAGAATTTGTCGATCATGTAATTGTGAGTGAAACCGGATATTATAGTTACTTAGATAATAATAGATTACGATAAAAGCAATTGAATACTATGTTAGCAAAGAATATTACCGAGTTAATTGGCAACACGCCAATGCTTGAATTAAACAATATCGCAAAAGAACTTGAATTAAAAGCTCGCATAATTGCAAAATTAGAATACTTTAATCCTGCCGGAAGCATAAAAGATCGTGTCGCAAAATCCATGATTGATGATGCCGAGCTTTCCGGGAAACTGAAACCCGGTGGAACCATAATAGAGCCGACAAGCGGAAACACCGGCGTTGGAATAGCCATGAATGCGGCCGCACGTGGATATAAAGCAATAATGACGATGCCTGAAACGATGAGTGTTGAACGGCAAATGCTCTTAAAGGCTCTGGGAGCAAAAGTTGTACTGACTCCGGGAGCAAACGGCATGCAAGGTGCTGTTGACAAAGCCGAAGAACTTCAGCGCAACACCCCCAACTCCGTAATTTTGCAACAATTTTCCAATCCGGCAAATCCTCAAATCCACGAATCTACCACAGCCCCGGAAATATGGAAAGACACCCAAGGGGAAATAGATATATTTGTTGCCGGTGTAGGAACCGGAGGTACAATCAGTGGCACAGGGAAAGAATTAAAACGCTTGAAACCCAATGTGAGAATAGTGGCAGTAGAACCCGAATCCTCCCCCTTGCTGACAGAAGGTCACGCAGGACCACACATGATACAAGGCATCGGAGCAAATTTTATTCCGGCCAACTATAATGCATCGACTGTTGACGAAATTATAGATGTTCCCGACAATGAAGCCATAAAGACTAGCCGAATGCTCGGAGTTCACGAAGGCCTGCTCGTGGGCATATCTTCTGGAGCCGCGGTATGGGCCGCCATACAATTGGCACGTCGCAAAGAAAACGCCGGCAAATGTATAGTAGCCATTTTGCCCGACACCGGAGAACGGTATCTATCCACAAAATTATACGACGTGGAAAATTATCCCATCTAAATATTAGGTGGTGGTTTAAGCCACGGAGTTCCACCACAATGCTAATATAACTGACATTTTGCGGACTAACGACCAATCCGGGTTTAGTAAGGAGGTTGAATATCATCGGGACTTGCCGAGAAATCAAAATTCGCAGGCAAGCCCATGTTATTGTCGTCTACGGCTGGCGGTGGCGACATTTGTGAAGATTCTCCGTTTGCCAACGCGCCTCCCCCCAATTTAGACTCATAAGTTCCAACTTCTATTACATTATCACTCCAATTCTCAAAACGTGCATACTGCGCCCTAAATCTCATTTTCACATCACCCACAGCACCACTACGATGTTTTGCGATAATAAATTCGGCCAAGCCGCGAATATCATTTCCACTGGCATCTTCACTTGACTTTGTATAATACTCGGGACGATGTATAAAACACACAATGTCGGCGTCCTGCTCAATTGCACCCGATTCACGCAAGTCGGATAATTGCGGACGCTTGCCATCTGTGCGGTTTTCCACACTTCGGTTTAATTGTGACAATGCTATTACCGGTATCTCCAATTCCTTGGCAAGCTGTTTAAGTGAGCGAGAAATCGTACTTACCTCTTGTTCCCTGCTACCGAATTTCATACCACTTGCATTCATCAATTGCAAATAGTCTATTATAATCATTTTAATGCCATGCTCCCTCACCAGTCGGCGCGCCTTGGTTCGTAATTCAAACACCGACAAGTTGGCCGTGTCATCAACATACAATGGAGCCGAATACAAATTTTTTATACGACTCATCAATTTATTCCACTCGGCAGGAGACAATTGTCCACTTTTAATTTTTTCGCCTTCGAGTTCACATACGTTACTGATGAGACGATTTACAAGCTGTATGTTCGACATCTCAAGAGAAAATATGGCAATAGGGATATTAAAATCTACGGCCATATTTTTAGCCATCGATAAGACCAACGCCGTTTTACCCATGGCCGGACGAGCCGCTATAATAATCAAGTCGCTGGCCTGCCAGCCGGAGGTAACTTTGTCCAATTCCACAAAACCGGTCTGAAGCCCGCTAAGCCCCGATTCCCGGTTGGCAGCATCTTCTATCTTCTTTATGGCATCGCTTATTACAGGGTCGATCTGCGTTACATCCTTTTTAACATTGTGTTGAGATATTTCAAACAATTTACCTTCGGCTTCCTGCAACAGGTCGTCAACGTCGTTCGACTGGTCAAAAGCCTTTGTCTGCACCGATGAACAGAAACTTATAAGTTCCCGGGCCAGATACTTTTGCGCTACAATGCGTGCGTGATACTCGACATTGGCGGCCGAAGAAACACGTCCGGTCAATTCCGAGACCCTTATAGCCCCACCCACTTCATCGAGAGTTCCATCGAGCCTCAATTGTTCCGTGACAGTCAGCATATCTATCGGGCGCTGCATGGCTCCCAATTGCTGTATAGCCTCATATATCTTCTGGTTCTTGGGGTCGTAGAAACTTTCGGGCTTCAACAAATCGCAAACCACGGTATAGGCATCCTTTTCAAGCATCAACGCACCAAGCACCGCCTCTTCAAGGTCGGTATCCATCGGAGGCATTATGCCGAAATCGGCAACGAGCTGTTGCGACGGCTGCCTACGGTTTGATTGCGGTTTACCGTCACTTTTATATGAGTATACATTATCCATTTTTCGATACGCTGTTTTTTTGGAATGCAAACTTACAAAAATCATTTCAGCCATACAACTGTCAATGCGAGCGGCATTCCATAAAATAAACTCGGCCGCCTGCAAAGCAGTAGCCGAGTATACTTCGTTCTTTTATTGAATTATTCAACAGGTCATAAAATACCCTGCCGAAAAATACGTTTATGCATCGATTTTGTCTTTTTCTTTTACCGGATTGCGATACACCAACTTATGCTCAATATATTCTTGAGCTGCGATTAACGTTGGTTTGGGCAATTTTTCATAATACCGGGAGATTTCAATCTGCTCTCTGTTCTCCGATATTTCCTCCAGATTATCATTCATCGATGCAAATTCTTGAAGTTTTTTCTCCAAGTCTTGTTTCATTTCCACCGAAATTTGATTGGCACGCTTGGCAATTATGCACACAGTTTCATATACGTTGCCTGTATCCTCCGACATTTTTATCATGTCGCGAGTTATTGTGCTTAGCGGTGCATTTGTTTTCTTGTAATCCATTCTTGATATGTAATGAAAATTGTATGTTTCCTAATCTTTAACGTAACGACTTGCAATGGCAAATATATTATCGGCTTCTTTGCGATGTTCGCTTTCGGGATAGTTGTTTATGAAAGAATAATATTCATCTATTACAGTCCTGAAACGATCCACTTTCTTCTCATCGACACTCTGTGAAGCCTCTTGATACCTTGATTTCAATATAAGTAATTCAAGTTGTTCTTTGTATTTGCTATATGGATAGTCCTTTATTGCATTTCGCGCAACGATTACGGCCGATTCATAATTATTTCCCAAGTAATTACCAAGGTTATAATAAAGCTGCGCATTTTGCAATTCTTTATATACCAGTTTGTCTTGCAGCTCAAATATGGCATTCTGTGCAATCGACACTTTGTCACTCTTTGGGAAATAATCAAGGAATGATTGCAATTCTTCTATCGCCTTATACGTGTCGGTTTGATCCAATTGCGGGTCCGGCGAATCAAGATAGTAGCCATATCCCGCATAATAACGCGCAAGCTCGGCATACTGTCCCTTGGGGTAATGCGTGTAATATGTTTTAAAATAAGACCCCGCACTTGTGTAATCTTGATTCTCATAATACGCAAGAGCCAACAAATAAAGGGATTCCTCGGCTTTATCCGTACCCTTGAATACGGTAACCAAATCTGTAAGTATGGTCGTCACTTGGGCATATTTCTTTTGCTCAAATGCCTTCTTTGCGTATTCATATTTATAATTATAGTCATTGCTTTTTAACACTTTATTATACTCGCCACACCCTGAGGCAAGCAATAAAAGCGCAAGCAACGGCACAAAAACAATCTGCTTCATAATTTTTCCCGAATAGTCTAAAAACCTATTTAGTGTGCAAATTTACTCATTATTCCCCACACGACAAATAGTTTTGTTTAAAATAATCCCTTTCTTGCATCAAACGCACCATCTGCGCCCGTTATTTTATTGCATTTGCATATGCTCTCCATTTTTCTATCAGCATTTGCATATCTTGAGGAATCTCACTGTCAAAGTCCATCTGCACTCCTGTTTTTGGGTGGATAAAACCCAATGTCTTGGCATGAAGCGCCTGACGCGGACATATATCAAAGCAATTACGCACAAATTGCATGTATTTCCCCGTATTGTTTCCACGCAACACAACGTCGCCACCATAACGGGCATCATTAAACAATGGATGCCCTATATATTTCATGTGTACCCGTATCTGGTGCGTTCGGCCTGTTTCAAGTTGGCAGCGGACCACAGCCACATGGGATAGATTCTCAAGCGTATGGAAATGCGTTACTGCATGCTTTCCATCTGAGCCGTCAGGAAACACCGTCATCTGCAGCCGGTCCTTGGGATTGCGGCCTATATTCCCTTCCACCGTTCCGTCTGTTACGTCCATTTCACCCCATACGACTGCAACATATTGCCGCTTGGTTGTTTTATTGAAAAACTGTTTACCAAGCGAAGTTTTTGCGTCGGGGGTCTTTGCTATTACCAATAGTCCCGATGTGTCCTTGTCTATGCGATGTACGAGCCCCATTCTGGGATCGCTCACATCATAATCCGGATTATCCTTGAAATGATAAGCCAACGCATTTACAAGTGTACCCGAATAATTCCCATGTCCGGGGTGAACAACAAGTCCTGCCGGCTTGTTGACAACGAGCAATTCCGAGTCTTCATATACTATGTCGAGAGGAATATCTTCAGGAATGATTTCATTCTCGTAACGAGGCCGGTCCATCACTATGCTCACCACATCGGCAGGCTTTACGCGGTAGTTCGACTTGACAGGCTTTCCGTTGACAATTATGCAACCGGCATCGGCCGCCTGCTGCACGCGGTTGCGCGATGTGCCGGCAATGCGGGCTACAAGGAACTTATCGACGCGCAACAGTTCTTGCCCCTTGTCGGCAACAAATCTGTAATGCTCCCATAACTCTCGGCCATCTTCTACAAAATCGGGGGCATCTATTATTTCATTATCCAAGTCGCGAATATCCATCAATCAAACAGGCATCTTTTTAATAATATATATGATGCATCTTGGAGTTACAGAAGGCTATCTTCCTCATTGCCATCCCCCACCCTTAACTTGATATTGGCCGAAGGCAACACCCTTGTTCCGGGTTCTACCTGCCTGTCATCTACCGATACTCCGAGTATCAATCCTTTATATGGTGAGGTTACATATACAACCTCAACATTACTAAAGCCTAATCCCTGCAACATCGACACCCCTTGTCGTTCCGAGTAATCTGCCAGATTGGGCAGCAATATAGTGCGTGGAGACGAATAATTTATACTTACGTATATTGTCCTGTTAGACTTTACTTCCGAATTTGCCTTGGGCGATTGGTCTACAACTGCTCCAAGGTTATAATTTTCATTATACATGGAATCAGTCACCTCGCAATTAAACCCGGCACTATGCAACACGCTCGTAGCTTCCGACAAGGATAAATTCCGCACATCGGGCACTTTTACCGTTTTTCCATGCTCTGTAAAAATATCAAGGCAAAACAATGCCGCATAACAAACCACAAACAAAGCCAATACAATAAGGCTCAAATTAAAAATTATAGGATGCCTTTTAAAAAAGGATACAATCTTGTTATTCGTTTCCACAATGGCTGTATTTTTACATATATAATGCAAAGATAGCGATAGTTTGCCTAATATTGGGCAAACTATCGCTAAAAAAGGCTCAATATACTATATTAGTTTATATCGGCAGCATATTGGATTTATTCTTGGCCTTGGCAAACCACATTGCGCAATTGCCCTTTGAATCCGAGATGCTTGTCGCCGATTTGTTGCAACGGGAATACAAGTGTTTGATAATACCAGAACGGATCCACACGATCCCAACGTTTGTTATATACGTCACTTTCTATTATGTCCAAGCGTTCTACCAGTTTATCATTTACATACAACGAGGTAGACTCATGGTCTCCTTCTATGCGCACCTTCACCCAAGTCTCGGCAGGGAGGCTGTAAGCATGAAATATGTTTACATAACCATCGCGTTCAAATGCAAACTTGCCCATACCACCCCAGTTGGTGATAAACTTTGAATACTGGTCTTGGAACAATATGCCACCCTTTGGTTGCTTATCCTTATCGGCATATATTTCAAATTCCACCTTATATGGGTATCCCACAGCCGGCACCTTTGTTGCAATTGAGTCATTGCCTGTCAAATCTATGACTTTCCCTTGCTCTGTAACATTAACAGTTCCTTTTACCCGTCCAAGCATATTCACTCCGGGGGCTTCGGGTGTACTTTTGCACAATGCCTCGAATTGGGCGTATGGCACGCTTCCCGAGTTATTGCCGCGCCACAAGCGTTCTGACACAACCTGCAAAGCCGGCATAGTACGGTAATGTGCATCTTGCTGGCTTATGCCATTCTTTGCGTGGTCGTTCCAGAGCGCAAACATAACACCGAGGAAATCAGGATTATCTTTGTCCCATTCATTCCCTTGATTCATTTGATTAGGTTTCCAAGTCTCATACAGCCATTTTGCATCAAGAAAGTCATGATAATAAGTGTGTATGCCCGGTACTATATATAAATGCTGGTCACACAAACTTATTGCTGTTCCGCCCTGCTTCAAGACGGTATCGGCACCCATCCACCCATAGTTCCATGCATTCACGTCACATTTTGTCAAATCAACTTGGGTCTCGCCCTTCATCATGTTCAAGCTACCCCATATACGAGGTCTTTTACCAAACTTGCTGATATAGTCGATATAGTAATTTGAGAATTTTCTAAACTGTTCTCCTTCATTCAAGTCATACTCATCGGTTCCGATGTTAACATACGGACCTACAAACACCGGATCGTCACCACTTATATACTCGGCAAAAAGCGTATCGAGGAACTGATACACCTCTTTCTTGTACAGATCCAAGTGGTCCATACCATATTCTTTCTTGTCGGCTGCAAGCCTCGGGTCGAATTGCGTGAAAGCAAGCGAATGGGCAGGCACGTCAATTTCGGGCACTACCATTACGCCATAGCGCATCGCCATCTTTTGGAAATCGCGGAACTCAGCCTTTGTATATGAACCATCCAAAGCTGTCAGACCGGGAAAACTTTCGCTTTCAAGGCGGAATGCCGAATATGTCTGCTTCCAGTCGTTATTGAAATCTTCAACAAACGCATTATCATTAAGATGCACTTGGAACAAGTTCATCTTGTAGAACGCCAGCACCTTCACAGTCTTTTCGAGATAATCCATTGTGAAGAACTTACGTCCCACATCAAGCATGAAACCACGGTCGCGGTATTCCGGATAATCGAGAGTTTCACCTTTCTGCAAACCTTCGGGCTGATTATATAACATCTGCAACAATGTACGAGTACCCCAGAATGCTCCTTTTACCGTCGGCGCAACTATCTTCACTTGTTTATCAATTGTCAGTCGATAGCATTCGTCACCATATTCCGAATCTTTGGAATCGAGTTTTATATATATGTCATTCTTGGAAGGCTTCCCTTGTACTAATTCATAGTTGTAACCAAACATTTCGGCAAGGTCCGATACCAAAATTGAAGCGGCATCCTTGAGCTCCGCTGTTGCTTCAGTATCAACAACCACCCTGCCTTGTTGAGGCATTTCCAATTTACCTTTCTTGCCTTTCCAGCTTTGCAACGCCGGAATCACCTGCGGGACCGCATCTTGGGCTACAGCCATTGCAAACACCGAGAAGGCACAGGCCAACAGCATCATCAGTCTTTTTCTCATGAGTTTTAGTTTTTTATTTTTAGAGTTAGTAATGGTTTGAATTTATTCTACAAATATAGCATTTTTATTTGAACATACTTAAACCCATAATAAAATTAAAGCTACCTTTGCCGTAAAAACAAGCCTTCTATGAAACATGTTTTATTGACTTCAATTATGATTGGCTCTGCCACAATCTCCATCTGTGGGCAGAAGCCCGACAACAAACCCAACATAATTCTCATCATGTGCGACGACATGGGTTTCTCCGACCTTGGTTGTTATGGCAGCGAAATACGCACGCCCAACATTGACCGACTTGCCAATCATGGCGTTAGGTTTTCACAATTTACCAATACCGGTCGTAGCTGCCCGAGCCGCGCCGCACTTGTCACCGGGCGTTACCAACATGAAGTGGGAATGGGCTGGATGACAGCCGTAGACGAGCATCGCCCCGGCTACCGAGGCCAGATAAGCAATGATTATCCTACCATTGCCGAGATATTAAAAGCCAATGGTTATTCAACATATATGTCGGGAAAATGGCATCTTACTCTCGACCAATCTTACGGCAAGCCCAACGGAAGCATGCCCACTCAACGAGGTTTTGAGCGTTTCTACGGTTGTCTTTCAGGGGGAGGCAGTTACTATAAGCCCAAACCTTTGTATAACAATATGGACTCAATAGGCCTCAAAGAAATACCCGATGACTACTATTACACTACGGCAATAACCGATTCTGCAACCAGCTTCATCTTGCAGCATGACACACAAAAGCCTTTGTTCCTATACGTTGCTTATTATGCGCCACATTTGCCTCTCCAAGCACCGGAAGACAGGGTTGCCCGTTGCCGTCCATACTATAACGACGGATATGACGTATTGCGCAATCGACGACTCGACCGGCAGAAACAATTAGGGTTGTTTCCCGACACTGCCCAATTGCCTATATATGAGTATGAGTTTAATGGGAAACGCCCTAATTGGAATGAATTAAGCAAACAGCAACAAGAAAATTGGATAAACAACATGGCGACCTATGCTGCCATGATTGAAATCGTAGACGATGGCATCGGTGAATTGATAGAAGCATTAAAACAGAAAAACATGCTCGACAATTCTGTCATTCTATTCTTGAGCGACAATGGTTCGACAAGTGAAACAGGTTTAACCAAGCAATTAATGGCCGACTTGAGCAATACACCCTACCGATGTTATAAATCATGGTGCCTTAACGGAGGGATATATTCGCCTCTCATAATTTCTTGCGGCAACGTTGAATCACATAATGCAAACAGTGGGAAATGGACGGCACAACGCTCCCACATAATTGACATTCTCCCTACTTGCTTGGAAATAGCCAAAGCTCGATACCCTTCCGAGGTTTACAATCATCCCGATTTACCCGGCATGAGCCTTGCCAATGTCATAAACAACACCGAAAGTGACATTCCCCGAACTTTATATTACGAACACCAATCATCATGCGCCATAATAGACAAAAGCATGAAATTGGTAAGATATGACAACAATACTCCATGGAAATTATATAACCTTGCAACCGACCCATTTGAGCAACACGACTTATCTTCAAAAGAGCCTGACGTTAAAAAACAATTGGAGGACAAGTGGAACAATTGGGCGAAGTCTTGCAATGTATTCCCCCTTGAAAATATTCCGTGGAATGAACGAATAAAACATTATATCGATTTAAATCCCGATCAAAGTGGGACAAAATAATATTTACTCCAAATCGGTCATTAGATTTTATGACGATTTTTAGGATCATGTCGAACAGGTTTTCAATGCATGAACCGCAGGCATCGATAGCCATGTCAAGATTCATGCATTGGGAAACTGCCGGCAGAAACTAAAATACAACATAAGAGAAGCCCGTTCAAAACATCTATTTGCGGATTAATGGACTATTTTGGATTTATTTCATTTGCAACCTCTTTACCGAATGCGCCGACGAATCCACTGCATATAATACGACCTCTATACCCCACCCAACTTCTTGGTTATCACAATTTGACAGAATATTAAATATATTTTCGGCCGTTTTTGCATTATCTTCACCTATATGAGCTGCTATTAATTCTCTTGACACTTCAGTTTCTTTTGCAACGGCTACTATTACACCTTGCACAAACTCTGTATTCGCAATTTCCTGCCCAAAAGGTTCTATTGATTTAAGTTGGCCGGCATCGTCTACCGTAATTATCGACAATCTCGTTATACCTTTTGCCGAAACTATCCAATTTGACAGGTATCGTTTCATTCTGCCTTTTCAGTTTCGCGTTCTTGTGTATTTTCAATTTGTTCTTCTCGATCATTTCCCTTGTCTTCGGGACGGATTCTGTAATTGCGTCGTTGCACGCGTCTCTGTGCATCCAATTCGGCTTGCCGCTTTTCTTCAGCAACTTCAGCAGCCTTTTCTGCCTGCTGTTTTTTCCTGTTTTCATTCAGCAATGCCCTGTACTCGGGCTGCAAATTATGCGGTCCTACCCATTTCTGCTTATCAAAGGCATCATATTGCGTAACGTTAAATCTTGTACGCAGTAATTGCAAACTGTCAATAAAACAAATATTACCTGCATCAGGTACGGCCTTTATGAATCCAAACACTCTGCGCACTTTTTTGGTAGAATCTCCCTGTAATATATAACGATTTACACCTTCAAGTCCGGATGTCCGATAAACGTATGACAATGTTCCATCGTAATAATCGGCACCTAAAAACACTTCAAGCATATTATTGCTGCTGTTCGTGAATTTAAATGACAATTGGTAACGGTCTCCATTCTGATTATCCGACTGTGTTTTAAAATCAAAAAATATAGTATTATCATCGATGCCTTCATTGGAAATCGACCACACCCGACGCTTGCTCCACACATCTGCACTGTCGCCGGCCGACGGGTAACGTTTGGCCATTACTACGCCTTCACGCATCATCGGCCCTTTAACATTCGATAACTCTTGTTTTTCTTCATCGAGTTCCCGAATCACTTCCTCGTAAAGTTCATCATATTGCTTGGCATGATGGCCATACCATGCAAGAGTTGAATCAAATTGTGCCTGAGTTACGCCATGCTTCATTAAGACAGACTGACGCATTGTTTTTTTCAATGAATCGTTATTAAATAGCGTGCTGTTCATGTCTATGACAGCCTCGGCCTTATGCATATCGGTCATCAAATCGACCATCTCATTTTGAGCCAATACTTCATCAGGGCGGGAAGTACACCCGCACAACACAATTAATGCAACAGCTGCTGCTGACAATAACGATTTCATCCTCATCAGTTTTTGTTTTCCGTACTAATGTCGTCTTCCGGTACAGGCTTGTCTTCTTCTCCGAAGTTCAAATGTTTAGAAAAGAACAGTATCAAAACTATTACACCCACGCTCAGCGATGCATCGGCTATATTAAACACAGGTTGGAAAAACACGAAATGTTCACCACCAATAACCGGCATCCACTGAGGCCAATACCAGTCAAACAGCGGGAAGTAAAACATATCCACCACGCGCCCGTTAAATAATGACGCATACCCACCTTCGGGTGGAAGCAACGTGGCTGTTTGCGGTAAAACGGGGTCATTGAAAATGACACCGTAAAACACACAGTCAATCATGTTGCCTATGGCACCTGCAGTTATCATGCACACACAAATGAGATAACCTGTATTAATATATTTGCGACGTGTGAGTTTTGCCACATAATATACAAACAAGGCACTGACTATGATTCTGAACCATGTCAATACGGGCTTGTTGCCAAATTCAAAACCAAACGCCATCCCATTATTCTCAATGAAATTCAAGCGAAACCAGTCTGTTATTACATATTCTTCCCCGTAATAAAAGTTAGTTTTCACCCAAATCTTCAATACTTGGTCGGCAAGAATAATAAAAACTATTATAATCGCCGCCAACCAACCCTTTGAAAATCTCATTTGCTGTATATCCATTCTTCCAATCAAAAAAAGTCCTACCCCCATACTGTCGCGTCAAGGACGAATGCCGACGGCATAATCGTGCCTGCCGTTTGGTACGTCGGTTCCGTACCGGCCTTTATCCCCTTCCCTTTTAATTTCTATAACATTGTTACTTGTTGTCAAAAAAATTGGGGAGAGTGAAGTTCCATTGTGCTCCGCTCCCCCATTTTCTCTTTCAAGAACGTCACTTGCGGTTGATAGCATTCTTGGCTTCGATGGCCAACGTAGCATGAGGTACTGCACGCAAACGTTCTTTGGGAATCAATTTCCCTGTCACTCGACATACTCCATATGTCTTATTCTCAATGCGAACCAATGCGGCTTTAAGTTTCTGGATAAACTTTAATTGACGTTGTGCAAGTTGTCCTGCCTCCTCTTTGCCCAATGTATTGGCGCCTTCTTCGAGGACTTTAAATGTAGGCGAGGTGTCGCTTGTATCGTTCCCGTCAGAATTCATTACATTCGACTTCAACAATTCATAGTCTTTCATCGCCTTATCAAGTTTTGCAAGAATTATTTCTTTAAATTCTTGCAACTCTTCATCTGAATAACGGGTTTTCTCACTCATAATATGTTAATGTTTAGGTTATTTTAAGTTTCTCTCTATTAATATCATTAAGGTTTCTTCATCAAGTTGCACACTTTCGGCATTTTCAAGCCCGTCAACAACATTTATTGATGTCGCAAGTACCTGCTTTGATATATAGTCGTTAAAGTCATGTATTGCCTCTGCCACATGTTCACTGCACGATATTTTCACATTGATGCGGTCGGTGATTTCAAAATCCTTGCTCTTCCGTAGATTTTGAATGCGGTTTACAATCTCACGTGCCACACCTTCCCTTCTAAGTTCTTCGGTAACCGTAATATCAAGAGCTACTGTGAGCTTGCCGGAATTTGCAACAAGCCACCCCGGAATATCCTCGGAATACACTTCGGCATCTTCCGCGGCTATCGTTACATCATTTCCGTCGATTTTAAATGTGAAAATACCATTTTTTTCATATTCCACAATCTCCTTCTGGCTCATTCCTGCAATCAACTTAGACAGTTGCTTCATTATCGGGCCATATTTAGGACCAAGCTTCTTGAAATCGGGTTTAACCTTCTTTACAAGAACGCCATCCTCATTACTTACGAATCTTATCTCTTTGACGTTGACTTCGTTCATGATGAGTTGGCTCATTGCTTCCACATCTTGCTTTTGTTGTTCGTCAAGAACCGGAATCATAATTTGAGACAACGGTTGTTTTACCTTCAAATTCTTTTTCCGTCTCAACGACAAAACCATCGATGTTATATCTTGTGCCACCTGCATTTGCTCTTCGAGTTTTTCATCAATCACAGCATCGTCGACACTCGGATAATGTGCAACATGAACCGAATGCTTATTGCCGGTTAAATCCCGGTATATGCGGTCCGACACAAACGGTGAAACCGGAGCCATCAGCAATGCCACAGTCTTCAAGCATTTATACAAGGTTTGATATGCCGACAACTTATCGGATGTCATTTCCCCGCCCCAGAAACGTTTGCGGTTTAATCGTACATACCAGTTACTTAAATTGTCACACACAAAATCTTGTATGGCTCGTGCGGCTTTGGTGGGTTCGTAATCGTCGAATTGTTTGCTAACATTTTTCACAAGGCTGTTCAACAGCGACAAAATCCATCGGTCAATCTCAGGCCTTTCGGCGTATGGAATCTCCGGCTGGTTGTAGTCAAAATTATCGACGTTGGCATACAATGCAAAGAATGAATACGTATTGTACAAAGTTCCGAAGAACTTCCGGCTCACTTCAAGTACTCCGGCCTCATCGAATTTAAGATTATCCCATGGCGATGAATTTGAAATCATATACCACCGCACAGCGTCGGCTCCGTATTTCCTTATCACTTCAAACGGATCTACGGCATTGCCTAATCGCTTGCTCATCTTGTTGCCGTTTTTATCAAGGACAAGGCCATTGGAAATAACCGATTTGAAAGCGACACTGTCAAATACCATTGTACCGATGGCATGGAGCGTGAAGAACCAGCCACGCGTCTGGTCTACACCTTCTGCAATGAAGTCGGCAGGATATACAATATTGCTGTCTACCTCCTGCTTATGTTCAAATGGGTAGTGAACCTGTGCGTATGGCATAGACCCCGAGTCAAACCACACGTCAATCAAGTCAAGTTCACGCTTCATCGGTTCTCCTGAATTTGATACAAGTATTATATCATCTACATAGGGGCGGTGCAAATCTATCTTGTGATAATTTTCTTCGCTGTAATCCCCCGGCACAAATCCTTTGTCGGTATAAGGATTGCTCTTCATGAAGCCCGCCGCTACCGACTTGTCGATTTCTTCGCACAGTTCGGCAATGCTGCCTATGCATTTTTCTTCGCCCGACTCACTTCTCCATATGGGGAGAGGTGTACCCCAATACCGGCTACGGCTCAAGTTCCAGTCGTTAAGGTTCTCAAGCCAATTACCAAAACGACCGGTTCCGGTAGACTCGGGTTTCCAGCGTATGGTTTTGTTCAATTCCACCATCCGTTCTTTACATGCCGTGGAACGAATAAACCAACTGTCAAGTGGATAATAAAGCACCGGTTTGTCGGTACGCCAGCAATGAGGGTAACTATGTACATGCTTCTCAATCTTGAACGCGCTTCCGGCTTGCTTCATCTTCATGCAGATGTATATGTTCAAGTCTTCAGCCTTATTTGCTGCCGCTTCGTCATACTTCCCATCTACATTGAAACGCGGATCGTATGCATTCTTCACGTATGCTCCTTCATACTCTTTATACAAATCATTGTTTACACAACGAGCCACAAAGTCAGCATCAAGATCCTTGGTTAACCAGTATTTCCCGGTAAAATCCACCATCGGACGAGTCTCGCCTTTAGTGTTTATCATAAACAGCGATGGTATACCGGCAGCTTTTGCCACAAATGCGTCATCTGCGCCAAAAGTCGGTGCAATGTGTACAATACCGGTTCCCTCGTCGGTTGTCACATAGTCTCCCGGTATTACCCTAAAACCGTTTTCATTGATTACTATCTCATCACCCACCTTGTCAACCGGCTTCACCCATGGGAATAATTGTTCATACTTAATTCCAACCAATTGCGGACCGGTATACTCGGCTATAATCTTGTACGGAATAACCTTGTCACCATGCTCATATCCATCGAGCGGCAACTCGGCACCGGCAGGATTGAAATAGCTTCCCACGCACTGCTTGGCAAGAATATATACACCCGGTGTTCCATTATACGGATTGTAACTTTCTATTGCCACATACTCTATTTTAGGACCTACGCACAGTGCAGTATTAGATGGCAATGTCCATGGCGTGGTTGTCCATGCGAGAAATTTTATATTATTTCTAAATTTCTCATCTGCTTTGCCCTTTAATTCTTCAATAAGAGCATTACCGTCACCCGACACCTTAAATTCGGCAGTTACGGTAGTGTCTTTCACGTCCCGATAACATCCCGGTTGGTTCAGTTCGTGTGAACTAAGCCCTGTTCCCGCAGCAGGCGAATACGGTTGAATTGTATAGCCTTTATACAGTAAACCTTTATTGTAAAGCTGTTTTAACAACCACCACAAGGTTTCTATATAACTATTCTCATACGTTATGTAAGGATGCTTCATGTCGACCCAGTAGCCCATAAGATGGGTGAGGTCTTCCCATTCCTTGGTATACTTCATTACTTCCTTTCGACATGCTGCATTATATTCGTCCACCGAAATCTTAGTGCCAATATCCTCTTTGGTTATTCCCAAAGATTTTTCCACGGCAAGTTCAACCGGAAGCCCGTGGGTATCCCATCCCGCTTTACGCAGCACTTTAAAGCCCTGCATTGTCTTGAAGCGGCATACCACGTCTTTAATGGTCCGTGCCATGACGTGATGAATTCCCGGCATGCCGTTTGCCGACGGGGGACCTTCGTAAAACACAAACGACGGTGCTCCATCGCGAGTGGATATACTTTTGGCAAACACATTTTCTTGATCCCATTTTTCCAGTATTTCCTTATTTATACCGGAAAGGCTGAAACCGTTATATTCGTTGAACTTTTTATCCATTTTATGCACTTTATAAAAATTTTCCGCAAAGTTAGGAACACTTTTGTTTTTCTACAAATATTTTTGTATTACGGCACCCGAAAACATTAGGTTGAATAATTTCAAAACCGATTTTTCCCACAAATCAAGTTCCCGGAGATATTATAAATTTATTACCTTCATAGTGCATTGCAAGCGTTCCTACGCTACAAAGAGCGATTATGGACTGTTCGGCAATTTGCTTGGATATGTGCAACTCTTTCATACAATCTTCAATGGTTATCGAACCCTGACGCTTTGCTCGATTTATTATCTCATGGACAATCTCCCCATACGTAAACTGCGCTCCATCGTTGTTCCTATTATGCAACCATAATTTCACATGCAATGGGTGTGCCAATATATTTTCATCTCCCACCCTGTAATAAGCTCGCCACTTTTTATCATCGTCTTGTGCTTTCACCGGACGTATCCTCGATGGCTTTATATCGACCTTAAGCACATTCTTACCATCTACACGATATATTTTAAACTCCACACTCTGCGGTGGCCGACAGAACATGCTCGCAGCTTGTTCTATCATGTATATTTCTTCGTCACTCTCTATTCCTGCTATATTCCCGTTGTCTTTCACTCCTATAAGCAATCGTCCGCCATCATTATTGGCAAAAGCCGAGATGCTACGCGCTATCTTTCGTGCATCTGATATTTGAATCTTGAATTCTTGCTTTTCGTGTTCCCCTTCCTCAATCAATCTCTGTATATAATGCTTGCTTTTTACGATATTATATAGATTACCCATTTCAGCCAAATCTTTTCTTTATGACAAAGATACGCAATTATAGATTAACGAAAAAAGGCGTTTCCCTTTCCCCAATATTTATGCCGGGCATAATTGAAACACCCCGACACATAACCGTATCGGGGTGAAAATTTTATATAATTTATTGAAGTCTTTATCTACGCGTAAATGATTTATTCAACCAAGCCATAACTGCGGAACACTTTGTGTATCTTTTCAAGTGCTATGGTTACCTGTTCTTTAGTATGTGTCGCCATCAGGCTGAAACGAATCAAAGTATCATGAGATGCCACTGCAGGAGACACCACAGGGTTCACAAAAATACCTTCATTCATCAAATCGCGTGTAATAGCAAATGTCTTATTGTTATCACGTATGAACAACGGTATAATAGGTGTTGACGTATTGCCTATTTCACATCCCATCGAACGGAATCCGTCAAGAGCATAATGTGTCAGATCCCACAGATGTTGTTGACGCTCGGGTTCATTCAACATAATGTCAAGCGCGGCATTGGCTGCTGCAGTTGAAGCCGGCGTGATGCTTGCAGTAAAAATATATGAGCGCGAATGGTGACGCAAATAATTCGTAATGGATTTGTCGCATGCGATGAAACCACCCAGCGAAGCAAACGATTTACTAAATGTTCCCATTATAAGATCAACATCGTCACTCACGCCAAAGTGATTACACGTTCCACGTCCCTGCTTGCCAAACACACCGATACCATGAGCCTCGTCAACCATGATTGTGGCGTTATATTTCTTGGCAAGTCGTACAATCTCGGGCAAGTTTGCCACATCGCCCTCCATTGAGAACACGCCGTCGGTTACAATCAACTTAACCTTGTCCGGTGCGCATTTCTGCAATTGTGTCTCAAGAGAAGCCATGTCATTATGCTTATATTTGTAAGCCGTAGAGAACGACAACCGGCGGCCTTCTATAATCGAAGCATGATCTTGTTCGTCAAGCAAAATATAGTCTTCACGTCCGGTTATACATGAAACTACTCCAAGATTAACTTCAAATCCTGTCGAATAAATCATTGCGTCCTCTTTCCCGACAAATGCAGCCAATCGGGCTTCCAGTTCTTTATGGATATCAAGAGTCCCGTTAAGGAAAGGAGAGCCGGCACAGCCTGTACCGTATTTTTTAGTGGCCTCTATTGCAGCTTCTTTTACTTTTGGGTGATTGGTCAAACCCATATAGCTATTGGAGCCGAACATCAATACTTTTTTACCTCCGATGTAAACCTCGGTGTCTTGTTCACTCTCAATCTTACGGAAATATGGGTATATCCCTAACGCCTTGGCTTTCTGAGGCTCTTGATATTGAGAGAGCTTAGCTTGTAGTAGCTTCATAGTTTATCGATTATTAGCTTTTTAATGTTATAAACTATCTGCAAATAAAATCGTACTTTCTTGTTTGACATTTCATCATTGCAGGCTGCAAAATTACAAAAAAAAATCTAATTTTGTTGTCACCATGAACATTTATTTACCGCTTCTTTGAAATTTTGTAAATATTCAACAAATGGTATCATACTGCCGGTACGATTGATTCTAATCACATAGCGACATAACGTTCCGCATTGATTATATTTTGGCTCCACCCCATTCGGGACGACATGCCGGTGCCCTTTTGCAGTCTAATGACCATTCGGGGTTAAAGTTTCTTTTGTCCTATTTTCCGAAATAAGGAGCAATTTGTCACCTGCATGCAGTTCAAGCTGCCCGTTTGGTATCATAAACTCGTTTCCGCGCTTAACAAGCATCACAAGTGTTCCGGCCGGCAAATTCATATCGGCGAGGCGGTTACCATTGGCAAGGTCTGCTGCGCCGAGTGTGATATCCTTAAGTTGAGTTTCGGTTTCTTCGGGAACTTCCACGCCAAATTCATTACCTTCCCGCGCAAGTGGCAAGTCGAGTTTCAACCACCGTGCCATTACCGAAATAGACATGCCTTGGAGCAGCAACGACAGCAACGTTATAAAAAATACTATATTGAACACTGAGTCGGCCCCCGGAATATTCGCCACTACAGGATACGTAGCGAATATAATCGGTACTGCGCCACGCAGTCCCACCCAAGAGACAAACACACGTGCCTTTCCGCTCATTTTCCTGAATGGAAGCAAGCACGCAAACACGCTCAACGGCCGTGCAACCAAAATCATAAATATACCTATCAGCATTGCACTTCCTGCCATATCGAGCATTTCATGCGGATTGACAAGCAACCCGAGCGACAAGAACATCACGATTTGGACAAGCCATGTCAAACCGTTCATAAATGTATTAATCTCCTTGCGGTTAACCAATCGGGCGTTACCAACTATCACTCCGGCGATATACACGGCAAGATAACCATTCCCTTTTACCAGATCTGTCACCGTGAACGTCACAAAGACAAGACTGAGCAATAAAATGGGATACAATGCCGAATTTGACAGATTAACCTTGTTTATCAGCCATACGCTAAACTTCCCGGCTGCATAGCCTATTACTCCTCCAAAAAGAAATTGCAAGCCGAGATCCCGCATAACAATACCTATACTCCAATCGCCTCCGCTGTTTATCACTTGTATCAGTACTATCGTAAGCATATATGCCATTGGGTCGTTACTTCCACTTTCAAGTTCGAGCATAGGACGCAAATTATATTTCAAATTCATGCGTTGCGATCTCAACAAATTAAATACCGATGCTGAATCGGTCGACGACATTGTGGCGGCAAGCAGCATCGATGTCAACAATCCCAATTGAACACTTGTACTGCTCCAACCCGATATATAAAAAATAAACAGCCCGGTCAATATGGTGGTTAATAAAACTCCAACTGTCGACAACAGTACCCCTTGAAGCATGACGGGTTTGACCTCCGAAATTTTAGTATCCATTCCCCCCGAAAATAGAATGATGCTTAACGCCATCATACCTATCAACTGCGCGTCGGATGCACTATTGAATTGTATGCCCAAGCCATCACTGCCAAAGAACATACCTATCACCAAGAACAAAAACAGGGTGGGAATGCCAAATTTATATCCGGCCTTGCTGATTAATATACTGATGAATATAAGAACAGAACCTATTAATAGAAAATTCTCGGCCGTTATCATTTGCTCAAATCATTTGAATCGTTTTCGGCATATCCGTGTCTTTCATTTAACATCTCGGCATATATGCGGCAACCGAGTCCCACCATCCCCACACATGGCCGTTTTCGATAATATTCAGCCGTGCGTTCTCCCGGCATTGTACCCTCTTTCAATCCGGGTTTCAAGCCAAGCAATTCTGCACAAATCAGGGAACCTGCCTCTTGCTTAAACCGTGCGGCAAGCTCTTGCACAAATTGGTAATTGTCACCTCTGCCTTTTAAATCTCCGGCTATTACTGAACCATTCTCTAGCCCGGCCAACAAAAACATTCCATTTGCGCCACCGCACGTAAGTCGCATTCGGCCTATTCCTGCACCAAACGAAGCCGCCACACGCAATGCCATTTCATCAGAAAGGCCATATACATCGGCAAAAGCGAGCACCACAGATTGTGCACAATTGTATCCACGCTTAAAATTATCCATTCCTCGCTGTTCGCGTTCTGCTACATTCAATTTTTCCATCAGATTTGTTTTAAATCACGTTCACATTCGGTTATTTTATTTAAGGGCAACATACGCCTGCAACACAAATCTGCCACAACCGGTTTCTCTCCCTTAAAGGACTCTCTTTCATTATTAATTTACAAAGTTAGCCATTATTTCCGAATAAGCCCTCCGCACATTATCATTAAGCCCAATAAAAAAGCCCCGTACAATCACTGCAGGGGGCTTCCTCATAAACGATATTTACAGAATGTATTGCGATTGTCAATACATCATTCTTCTCGTATTAACCAACTCGTATTAGAAGGTGTGAAGTATCAAGCCTTTATTAATCTTTTTCATTCTTTGTGCAGCAAAATTACACCCGCCATATTACAGTAAAGTAACAAACCTGTTAAAATAATGCAACGATAACGGCAGTTCCAAAGCGAAGTTTTGCTCTTTACCAAAAAATTCCAATTAATGCCCCGGCAAAGACCATGAAAAAAAGTCGCCGCCAATAAACGGCGACGACCTAATTGACAATTCTTTTGTGTATTTTCAGTATCGATTAATAGTCGGCATTATTAGGATCGAAATTTGTCCAACCATCCAACCAGTCATCGTTGGCATCGAATGCACCGATGTAATTTACCGTCTCCATTCCATCGACACCGTCAAACGATGCTGCACCAAGCAACGGGCTGCCGCTCTGGGGCATGAAGTTTACCCCCATATTGCAAGCATCTGCAAGCATCAATTCAGAAGCATCGTCAAACACGCGGTTCCCCGGTTGGCTCATGAAGTAAGTGTGTGAATAGGATACTTGATTTGCATCTATTACGGCATCATTAACTGCATCATACAGCACATCCTCATATATCCCGTTGAAGTCGCTGCCAAGTATGTCCATTCCGGCAAACCACACATTTTGAACCTTCACATCTCCATTCTTGGCCAAGTCCACAGTATTACCGCGTTGACCATCGATTATCAACCCGATCGGGAAACCTACTGCCACCGAATTGAAGCAATTCAAGCTACTGCCACGGCGTATTTGCATGGCCGATTGGAACTTGCCAAGTGCCGAACCATTGTTGGGGAAATAGGCTCCACCGTTGATATATTCGTTGGCTGTGTTTGCGAAATTGTCGCGACCAACCGGGCCTACGAAAGTAACGTTGCTGAACGTACATGTTGTGAGAGGCGCTATATTATAGCCATCGCTGCAATTGTCCGACTCAAAACCATTTGAATTTGAAGTATCTGCAATGCGCGGGTCGCGTACCGACAAACAGAATTGCACGTTACCGCTAAATCCGTTATCGGTATCGAAATCATCGTCCCAACCTTTGTATGCTATAAGATATTTACAATCTACTGTTCCTCCAAACCATTCAAAAGAGTCGTCATTGCTATACGATACTTGAACGTGGTCAATCTTTGTTCCGCTACCTACCGAGCCAAGTGTCAGACCATTGATTTCTTGGTCGGGTTGAAATGGATAACCTGCAAATTCAATACGCACATAGCTCAACACGCCCGAATTGTCAGCATCATTTGAGCCTCCGTGGTGTGTACGCGGACCGCCTTCTATCTGCATGTCTTCTTGGTTGTTGCGTGCCTGTCCGCAAATGATAACACCACCCCAGTCACCGGGTTTACGTTGACCCTTGGGAGAATTGGATGTAAATACAATCGGTTCGGTTGCTGTACCTTGGGCTATTAACTTTCCTCCTTTTTCTACAATCAGGGCTGCCATAGTGCCTTTGTCACCCTTGATTACGGTTCCGGGTTCTATAGTCAATTGCGAGCCGTTTGCAATATACACCCAACCCTTAAGCAAGTAGGTTCCTTTTTTCAAGGTCTGTGTACCTTTGAATACGAAATCTTGCGAACCGTTACCTATTACAGTACCATTAGGATTCTCCGAACCGTCTGCATTGAAAAGCACATTGTTGCAACTCATCGCTCCGTTATCGTCGCCCCATTGATAAAGACCGCCTTCGGCTACCGTTTCATCATCGCTACATGATACAGAGGCCATCGAAATGCCTGCCATAAGGGCATAGACAAAATAACTTTTAAATCTCATGTTGGTTGATTTTAGAATAATTGTTAATAAGTAATATATTTATTTCTAATTAAAATGAATAACTTACACTTATCGAATAATTTCGTCCCGGGTCAAATTGGCGTGTCACTTCCTCCACTTCTCCATGCTCGGTTTCTTCAAATTGTTTATACGATATATCCTCCGATAAGATATTACGCAAAGAAAGTTTCACTTCAAAGTGGTCGCCGAATTTCTTTGACGCGCTCAAATCAAGAGTATTGCGCGGCATTTCGTATGAATCAGGAATATTCACGACATTATCACCACTGCCAAGGCTTCGGCCGACACCGATAATGCGTTTCCCTATCCGGTTGTACAGCAGTGCCACATTCAAGCCAAGGTTACGCGGTTGGTAGAAGATACCGGCATTTATGAGATACGGTGACTGACCTTGCATGGGGCGATCTTTCTCCTTCGAATCTTCGGGAAACACCACCATGCTCTTAATCAATGCCCCGTTGAAGTTTATGCTGAAATCGTCAAGTCCCATGAAGTCAAGATTCTTCTTTATTTCCAATTCCACTCCGTATGTATTGGCACTTTCGGCATTCTCGTATGAATAAGTCAGGCTTGTCCCTCCGTTCACCGTGTATGTCCATTCTATAGGATTCTTAAAATGCTTATAAAACAATGACACCGAAACCAATTCTCCCGAAGCCGGATAAAACTCGTAGCTCAAATCAACATTGTCAATATATGCCGACTCCAAGCCGGTGTTACCCTGTACATTGCTGGCCAAGTCAAAGTCGTAATATACCGACGGGGAAACTTCGCGGAATTCAGGACGATTTATGCTCCGTCCGTATGACATACGGGCCTGATGTTTGTCGGTAAACCTGTAAGTTGCGTTCATCGACGGGAAGAAGTCATTAGTTTCATAGAATAAACTGCGTGGACTCTTTTCGTAATTGCGAGTGTTGCTGATGAGCTCCATCTTATTATATTCATATCGAACGCCTGCATATACATTGAATTTATTAATCGGTATATTTATTCCGATGTACCCCGCCATGAGCCAATTGTTGCCGTCGTAATTATTAGTCCACCTTACGTTTTCGAGCATGTAAAGTTTATCTGCACCATAATTTCCATCGACGAGCAATTCTGTGGGAATATCCATATACATGAATCCCGATGGCAATGTATTATTGGCGGCATTATAAGTGTATATGAAATCTCTTGCCCGGTATGACCTTGTGCGATAATCGCTATATGCACCAACCCTTAATTCCGGTTCTATTTGTCCTATTGTATAAGTGTCGCGGTAATTCACATTCACCGATGCCGTATGCTCATTCAAACGTGTAAATTCACGTTCTATGTCATTGATACTCGTCAATCCGAGCTTGCCTTTCTCAAGTGCATCATTGATTACATACCGGCGACGGTCGGGCATACAATTATTGGCATAAGCATAACCCACACTCCAATCAAATTTACGGTTGTCGGTAAATTGATGACGGCCTGTAAACTGTCCGTTATACGTGGTGCGACTCATATAATAATACTCGGCACTCTGTTCGTTGTTACTCTGTGCATTTATTCCCACACGTGAAGTATAACGGTCACGACCTATCTGATTGAATATATTCTTAAATTCATACCTGTGATTGCCATCGGCACTTAAATACGTCAAGTTGAGCATGGCACCAACTTTGGCGTAATGATTATATTGGTTGTCTCTACTATTGCGCAAGTATACCGGCCGGTCATTTGCCACATCGTATGCACCGAAAAGCGAATTTTCCATATTCAATATAGTCCGGTAACTATTGCCATAATTCAGTGAACCGAGTAGTGCAAATGTCCTACCCTCTTCGCTTATCCACCGTCGATTCAATTCTGCATTAAACGATACATCGGCAACAGGCTTTTTGTTACGGATACGCCAGTCGTTATTGAACCCGTTACCCTGCAAGTTTACACCGTCACCTGCGATATTTTTCAGCACCCCGCTAATTCCACCATCCAAACTGCGGAAACCATTATCGAATCCTAAGAAATCGGTACTGCTGCCCAGTGAATATTGAAAATCTTGAAAGTGCGTGTTATCATTAATGCTTCCGCCAAGAGAGACTTTAAAAAAGTTCTTCATGGGAATATCTTTTGTGTTAATCATAACAAAACCGCCACTGAAATCGGCCGGATATTCCGGCGACGGCGACTTGATTATTATCATGTTATCAAGTTGCGACGACGGTATCATGTCGAACGAATATGCACGCGAATCGGCTTCACTACTTGGCACTGCACTATTGTTAAGCCACACATTGTTATACCGTTGCGACAGACCTCGCACCATTACAAAACGTTCATCTATCAGGCTGATACCAGGTACCCGCTTTATCACTTCCGAAGCATCACTGTCTTGTGTACGGGTTATTTGCTGTGCCGAAACTCCGGATTGCACTACAAGGCTGTTTTTTTGCAGGTTAACAATGGTCCCTTCCGAATCTCTGCGAGCCTGAGCCGTAACCACGACCTCTTTAAGTGTCTGACTCTCGGCTTGCATCACAAAATCCATCGTCGTCAACCCTTCAATATTGATTGTTGTGGATTGTGTTTTATAAAAAACGTATGACGCTTCCACCACATAAGAACCGTTGCGCAATCCGGGAATCTCATAATTACCATCGATATCCGTAGCCACAGTTATACCGGCACTTGGTATTGTTACCGTTGCGCCAATCAATGGCTCACTGTTTTCGTCCGTCACCTTCCCCTTCAAGGCTGCGGCATCGGCCGATATGGCAATCAATCCTGTAAATATCAAAAAAATAAACCTAAAACAATTTCTACCTTTCTCCATTTCAATTTATACCTGTTATTTTTTTACAGTGCAAATTTCTTCACTCGCTGTAACAATGATTTTTCAGAATCATGACAATCTTGTTACACAGGTAACGAAATGGTTTCAATGCAATGACATTTCAATAACATACACACATTGTGGAACATAAGAACAAGGGAATCATCGATTTACGGCATTAAACCCAAATCGGTCATTATACCGCAAAAAGGCATTTTGGAGAGGAGTCTGAATGGAAACTATTTTGCCCGATTAGAGTAAAAAAAATCGGAGACCCATAAAAATAGGTCTCCGATTTCTGATATAATTATTTTATGCGTATATATCCTTTATTCTTTACTCAAGTACCATTTGGCATATTTTCCTTCAGTAGGCATACCTGCTTCAACCCAATTGTTATATAACGGATACTCACCTTCGCTTCCTATGGTGACCCTCTCGGTTACCGGAATCCAATTTGTTACGCCTTCCAAGCTTATGGCAAACGGATACTTGCCGTTCTTGTTCACATAATATGCATCATCACCGGTACCTTGCTGGGAAGCATCGGCCCAACTTGTAGCTGCCATCTTGGGCAAGTGAACTTCTTTACGGTTCTTTGCTCCGGGTACATAGTCAATCACAATAAACGGATTAAATTCATCATCGAAATTCTTGGATGCAAGATCACCCTCTTTAAACGTGCGAGTTAAAACAAAGGTTTCTCCTATCGATGCCTGAGCATCGGCAAACATTATAAATTGATTGTTTGCCTCGACAGCCAATGCTCCTTCGGCACTGCCCACTGCATTTGAAGCTACTGTGAAACCAAACGCATCGGTATATTCTGCACTACCCGACAAGTTTGTCACCTTGAATGAATCTTCAATTTTTGTAATATAGCCATTGCTATTGTGAGTTATTGTCCTACCATGTTCTACAATCACATCATTCAAGTCATAATCACCTCCGGTGGGCCAAATATCCTCAAATGCTATAGTCGCCGTCGTTGTATATGTGTCTTCCGACGGTTCTTCCGGCACATCCGGTATGTCCGGACGTTCAGGATTATAAATAACATCGGGATTTGATTCTACATAAAACAGAATATCATCAAACGAATTGTCGCTACCGGCTACATTGTTAGTTTGGTCTTCAAATCCTATTATGACCCTGCCGGTCTCGTCATCATTAAGTGTGATACAACCTTTTTTTGCATGGTAATTGTATTCACTATTTGAATAAATAGCCATACCTGCCTTGTATACTTCACCGATGCCGTCGTTAATGTCTTCTATTTTCCACGACTCATAGTTTGCGAACCAGCCACCTACGGTACGGTCGATGTTCGGGAACAATACCCATCCTATTGTATATCCACCGGGGAAATCGTCAGTTCCGGCATCCTTGTAATCTTCACCATAGAATTGCAAACGTGCCTTTACCGGATGATTGGGATGGCCGTCTGTCGTCAATGGGAACACAACATATTTTGGAAGTCGGTTTACGTCGGGATTAGTTCCCGTTTTATAATAATAGTATCCCATTGCATTCTCATATTCTCCCGAAGCCGAAAGGAATACAAGATCAAGGTGACAACTTTCCAAGTCTTTACCGTCGTATGTTGTAGGTATGGTTATATTCGTGTCTTCCGAGTCGCTTGTCAAGTTACTGTTATTCTTCTTGTCCCCATTTGGTTTTCTAAGAGACTTCTGTACACGAGTCAACAATACTGATGTTTCAGAACTGTTATCAACAGTATACAAATTATCAACACCCGAATTATATGCCCAATAAGTAGTCAAATTAGTCCAATTAGTCTTTTTGATGTTATTGTATAATCCGTAAAGATTATTTGACAACCGGATAGGGCTGCTTACATTATAGCATTCTTCACCATCAACCCCGGCTCGAGTAGAAAGCATAGTCACACCCGGGAGTTCAGGCAATTCATATTTATATGACACGGCATTGTTCTCTATATTAAGTGCCATGCACCGGGGGATTCCCACATATTCTGAACACAAATACACCGTTTCTACATAAGCCGGCAATACCATTGATGCCGAATAACGGCTGTTTTCATCGGTAAAACCTCCGTAATATGGTTCAATGCCTTCTTTCTTTGTCCCATTTTCATTATACGGATTCTCAATATATACATTGAAACCTGCGCTATAACCGCTATAGCCATAGTCGATATTCAATGTAACTGTTTTTTCAGTAGAAAAATCCGACACGTCACCCACATTCGGCGTTTCATTTATAAGACCTCCGTCAGGTTCCTTTTCGACGCATGAAGCCAATAAGCACAACATTGCGCCCGATAATAAATAAAGAGATTTACGCATACTATTAGCTTTTAAAATAATAAATTAGTAGTAAAAAAATACAACTTCTTCAAAAGAATGACAAAATAATGCGTACAAATATACGCACAAAAAGATAATGCGCCAAGCCGTCATTTGTTAATATTCCATAACGGCACGTCATGGCCATTTCGTGAAATTCTTGCATCATATAAAAAAGTGCACATGCCCATATATCGACGGGCATGCACACATTCTAATCTATATTACGCCAAAGTGCTTATTATAACCACTTTACGTAAGCAAAGTCTTGACGATGCGGAAGTGCCTTGTTGTTTGGATATACCCTAAACGCATAGCGGAACACTCCGGCATATTTAATCTTGTCTTTTACGTGATATGTTACATTATCGCCATCGACATGAGTAATTTCAAGAGCTACCCTGTCAATCAACTTAGAGTCACCATCGGCGTCGTTATATACTACCAATTCCACTCCAAGGTCTTTACCGAGGCCGGCTGTGTAAAGCACAACTGTTGCCTCATACACATCGCCATTTACTGCAGTAGTCTTCAGCGCATCCGACACCTGTATGTCTACTGCATTAATGTCGTTCCACTTCGATGCCACATTCTCTTTCCATGCAACGATCTCTTTTGCCTTGGCATAATTGTTTGCCATAAGTTCGGCCGAACGCTTGCCTTCTTTGAGATAGAAGCGGTCGATATAATCATTGATCATGCGCGACATCGTATAGTGAGGTGCAATATGTGCAATGGAATTCTTGATATATTGAATCCATTCAGGCGAGTACCCTTTGCTGTTTTTAGCGAAGTACAACGGTATTATCTCGTTTTCGAGCATCGAATATATTGTAGCCGCATCAAGTTTGTCTTGTTGTCCTTGATCGGTGTATGTACGCTTGTCAGTCAATGCCCAACCGGCACCTTCGCGATAACCTTCATACCACCAACCGTCTTTTACCGAGAAGTTGAGCACACCGTTCATTTCGGCTTTTTCTCCCGATGTTCCCGATGCTTCAAGAGGACGGGTCGGGGTATTCAACCAAATATCTACACCGCTCACCAATCTCTTGGCCAGTGTCATGTCATAATTTTCAAGGAATATAATTTTGCCGAGGAATTCAGGCATTCTCGAAATCTCGATGATGCGCTTGATCAAGCCTTGACCTCCACCGTCGGCCGGGTGAGCTTTTCCGGCAAAGATGAATTGAACCGGGAACTTCTCATTATTGACAATTCGCGACAAGCGTTCAAGGTCGGTGAAAAGCAGATGCGCACGTTTATAAGTTGCAAAACGACGTGCAAAGCCTATCATCAATGCATTAGGATTGATTTTCTCAACAATTGAGAGAATACGAGTGGGGTCGCCTTGATTCTTGAGCCATGAAGCAGTAAAGTCTTTCTTTATGAATTCGACAAGCTTGTTTTTCAACTTCATGCGGAGAGCCCATATATCTTCATCCTTGGCCTTCAGTATCGGAGCCCAAGTCTTTTCGTCACTTTGTGCCTCAAGATAGCCGGCTCCAAACAGGTCGGCATAGAATTCTTTCCATTCGGTAGCTGCCCAAGTTTGCATGTGCACACCATTGGTAACATACGAAACGTGAGATTCTTCCCATGTATATCCTTTCCAGATGCCTTGGAACATTTTTTTCGATACTTCACCGTGCAACCAGCTTACACCATTTGCCTCTTGGCATGTGTTGAGTGCAAACACGCTCATGCTGAAACGTTCATTCGTATCGGGATTCTCACGACCCATATTCATTAAGTCGGCCCAAGATATGCCTAATTTCTCGGGGAACTCACCCATATACTTGCCAAACAACGATTCGTCGAAGTAATCGTGTCCGGCCGGAACCGGTGTATGTACGGTATACAATGAAGTCGCGCGCACCACTTCAAGAGCTTGGTTGAACGTCAGGCCCTCGCCTTGAACATAATCTACGAGGCGTTGAAGGTTGAGCAATGCAGCATGGCCTTCGTTGCAGTGATAGATTTGTGGTTTGATACCGAGCTTCTTAAGCATCAGCACGCCACCTATACCCAACAGGTACTCTTGTTTGATACGGTTTTCCCAGTCGCCGCCATACAGCATGTGAGTTATCGAACGGTCAAATTCTGAATTAAGGTCAAGATCGGTATCCATCAAATACAGATTCATGCGACCAACGTTCACTTTCCAGATACGGGAATAAATTATGCGGCCGGGATAAGGAACTTCGAGCAGCATGTGATTGCCATTCTCGTCAAGAACCGGCTCGATGGGCAATTGATTGAAATTCTGTGGTTCGTAATTTGCAATTTGTTGGCCATCCATTGAAAGGGTTTGAGTAAAATAGCCGTAACGGTAAAGGAAGCTGACTGCTACCATATCGATACGAGAGTCAGAGGCTTCTTTTATATAGTCACCGGCCAAAATACCAAGACCACCCGAATATATTTTCAATGCGCTGCACAACCCAAATTCCATGCTGAAGTATGCAATAGACGGAACATCGGTACGCATCGGAACTTTCATATAATCCTTAAAGTCGGAATATACTTTGTCGATGCGAGCCATCATAGCTTTATCCTTCAATATGGCTTCATATTTTTCATAACCCAAGCGTTGCAAAAGCAATACAGGATTTTGTCCTGTTTCGCGCCACAAATCACGGTCTAAGTCATGGAACAAGGCCTTGCCTTCACTATTCCATACCCACCAAAGATTCTTAGCTAATTCTTCCAAAACTTTCAATTTCGCAGGAAGTTCTGATTTTACAGTTACATCCCTCCACGAGGGGGAATTGGTGTTGCTAACTTGTAATTTCATTTTTGTTTTTATGATGTTTTAGTTGTTATCGTTCATTCACTACATTTCTTTGCTATGGTCTACCGTATATTGCAAAGCTTCTTCGTATGATTTGTAATAGAATTTCATAAATTGTTTCCACTGGGCCTGCTTAGAGGTAGCCGAGGCAGCAGCCCTCATTTTTTCTATGCTCTTGCCGTCTTGAGAAATCAACGAAAGCACATTGTCGGCAATATTAGCGACCACATCGTTATAATTCGAGTCGTTCCTATGCAGCACTTTAACCCCACACGACGTGAATCCGTTTTCAAAGCTATCGAGTATCCATTGCCCGAAACCGGCAAGGTCGGTAGTTATGGTTGGTACCCCAAATGCTATACTTTCAAGCGGAGTATATCCCCACGGCTCATAATACGATGCAAATACGGTACAATCTAATCCCGGCAGTAAATCATAATAAGGCATGTCGAAGATGCCGTCTGTGCCGTTCAAGTACGATGGTACGTATATAACCACAAAGTTATTATCGCATGAATAATGCATTCCAAGATAATTAATCTTGCCATAAATGGCATCTTGCGAATAATTATGCAGCGTATGTGTTATAACCGGATTTTCAAGCCTTTCACACTTGCCTGCCTGCATTGCGGCAGCAAGATCACGGCGAGGCTCGTCTACCCAAGCCGGAACAAACATAAATGCGAGCACTTTTTTATTGTCGCTTCGTTGTGTGTTACGGATGTTATTCATCGCATCGATAAACACATCATATCCCTTGTTGCGGAATTCATTTCGGCCTGCGGTGGCTACAATAAATGTATCACCGTCATTCAAGTCAATACCGGTAAGCGAACGTGCCACCTCCAACATTTTCCCTCGGGCGGCGGCGCGCTTCGATGGATATTCTTTTTTCGACGGGACGAAAGTCTGTTCAAACCCATTTGGCGTTACCAACGGCTTGCGGCCCAACAGTTGCACACATTCCCTTGCGGTAACCTCGCTTACGGTTGTAAAGCTGTCGGCATTCCATGCAGCGGCTTTTTCAAGAGAGTGCTTCGACTGCATGTTCAATTCCCCGGCCATTTGGTCACCATTGTAACCGGCGAGATAATCATAAAGAGGCTTGTTATTGCAGCAAATGCTTCGTCCTATGCTTGTGGCATGCGTGGTAAACACGGTAGCGATGCTTGGCATGTGGGATTTCAAATACAACAACCCCATGCCGGTAGTCCATTCGTCAAAATGCGCTATTACCTTGCTTTTGCCATCATTATAATAATCAAGATAAATACTCTCGATCACGAGAGCAGCAGCGTATGCAAACATGCAACTGTCGTCATAGTCTCCATAAGAATGCAAAGAATCGACACTGAACTTATTCCACATTTGGGCATAAAGCTCATCCTTATATGTAAAAAGAGCTTTGTAATCAACCAATATCACTATTGGGTTGCCCGGTATGGTCCAACGGCCAATGCGCACTTCCATTCCCAGAGGGAACACAGCTTGCTTGCGCCATTCCTGCAACAATGTTTTCGATTCTTTGAAAAACGGACATGGATTATCTTTACTCCATATATCCGGTCCTATAAATATTACCTTATCTTTGAAATCGTTCTGTAAAGTCTTTGCTTTCGTTGAAAGTACAGTATATATACCTCCAACCTTGTTACATACTTCCCAACTTGTTTCAAATATCATATCAGGCTTTTCTGCATTTTCTATCATACAGCATCTAATCCAAATAATTACAACGGCAAAATTAGATAAAAAAAAACAATTATCCCAAATATGCAGCCACTACAACTCACCAAAGACAAGCTTTCATGCTATCATTTTTGCCGTTTACAGGTTAATTAAAAATATTTTTTAGGCATCCTCTATCCTTTAAATATGTCGTTACGACGAAAAGTGTTAAAATACTCTAACAAACAAACCGCGTAACGAAAAATGCGGGATTTCCTTTATTGGCCTCCCGCATTTTCTTCATCTATTATTTTTTCATTAATATGTAAGACGTATATGGCTTGACTTTACCTTTTACAATGCCTTTAGAAACTTCAAAACGCAAGCCGTGCACAATGTCTACGTATTGTCCCGAAGGCAAAGTGGTTTCCATTGAGAGCGCAAGCTCTTCGCCTGTAATATTTACTAATACGGCTCCTTTCTTTCCTCGGCACACTTCGGCTATTTTGTTATCGCTGCTGAAATACAGTTTTTCGGGTTGCCCGTGCATCTGACGACGGAATTTATTGACGGCAACCACCTCGGGATGGAAAAACTCATCATTTCCTCTCGCTCCTACTATATTGTCTCCCCACACATTATCAGGCGTACTGTTGTTTGGACGGGAATAGAACAATGGTGTTCCGTTTTGACGGGCTGCAAGAAATACCCACCCCATACGTATCTGCTCATTGGTCAAACTTGCCGATTCATGAGCATTGCAATATGTGTCGTGCGATTCCACCCATGTAACAAGGTTATAAGGGCTGACTGTATGGCACCAATTTAAGATATTGTCGGCACCCCAATTCCCTGCTTCAAGCACATTGCGCAGTACATAGCCGTATGAACTTGCCGTCAGATTTAGATATTCCCCATATTCGGCTTCTTTCACATTTTTATCCTGCAACACCTCGCCGTATACAAACAAGCTGTCCATAGGCAAAGCCAGACGCAGCCCCTTTACCGACTTGCGTCCGGTTGCAACATCCCAAAAGTCGTTTTGTTTTGATTTCTCATCAAGAGGGTCGCTCGGCAACCCTATGTGTTTTGCCGTATCATATCTGAACCCGCGTGCTCCGCAAGCCAGCAAATCATTGACATACGTCATGTAATAGTGTTGGAAATCAGGATTCTCGGTGTTTACATCGGGCAACCCTCCCATTTGCCCCGTCGTGCATTGGCGGCGGTCGTTGTAGTCGGTTATCTCAGTGAATCCTGCCGCATGGTACAAATTTTCATGCCCGCCCACGGCAGCATCGAGGTCGTCACTTACACGGGTGTCATCTATTGCTGTATGGTTAGGCAATACATCCACAATTACCTTCACTCCATATTTCTCGGCTTCGGCGCACATGTCCATGAAGTCTTTTCGTGTTCCCATCTGGTAATTGCCTATCTTCCAGTCAACCGGTTGATATTGATAATACCAACGTCCATGCCCGTAAAGTTGGTTTCCTCCCCCTTTGTCACCTTTTGTTTCGGTAACGCAATGTTGAGCCGGAGATGTCTGCACATATCGGTAACCCGCATCGGCAATCTGTTTCATGTTTTCCCTTATGGTGTTAAACGACCAACACCATGCATGCAGAATAACATCGTCGTTAGTAACAATCTCCGATGGCTTGTCACCGGCATAACCACTTAATCCCAAAGCGACAGCAAGCGACGTCAAAAATAAATGTTTCATAAGTTAGTTATTTGGTATTAAAATGAATAATCGCCGTAAAGATACATAAAAATTCACAGCCTACGCAATAAAAAACGCTTCTTTGAATCTTTTGTAATATGTCCTGTTTTTTATAACTTGCAATTGATTAAAAATTTCTCAAACCTGCCATGCACATGAAAATCAAAATCACTTTTAGGAAATACTCCGAATCTGATTGGAACGGCTACTCATCTACTTTAATCGATGAGAAAATATTACCCATAAAATTAGGCATAATCGAAGAATGCCAATTATTCAAAATCACCGAAATCAATGACAAATCCGTAAAAGTCGCATATCGCGAAGGCGAACAAATAAGCATCGGGACTTTCGCTACCACAGTGGAAGCCAAATGGAATGCAAACTACGAGCCTGAGAAAGAAATAAAAATTGACGAAGGGATAACCGTAACACGCAGCACCTTATACAACGAAAGTGTACATGGTGAAATGTATAGCTTGCAACTCATCGACGGCTAAAACAGGCCTGCGACTAATCTCACATGCCCGAATGAAGATAAAACGCAGCTACTCTTTTTCACTCAATTCGAGCCAACGCATTTCTTTTTCATTGAGCAGGCGGCACACTTCATCATAGCGGCTCGACTTGGCTGCAACATCGGCAATCACTTCTCCACTGTTAAACAAGTCATCGAGGGCTTCTTTCTCGGCCGTAAGTTGCGTAATTTCAGAGTCAAGAGCCTCAAATTCTTTACGCTCCTTGAACGTCATCTTGTTTGGTTTGTTCTGGCGCGGCTGCGATGCTGCATGTGGTTTTGTTGCCTCTTTTTGTTTAGCAGCCTCTACACGTTTTTCATCTTCCTTGACAGCCCGGTAATCACTGTAATTACCCGGAAAATCCCGTATTACCCCTTCACCTTCAAACACAAACAAGTGATCCACGATTCTATCCATGAAGAAACGGTCATGCGATACCGTTATGACGCACCCCTTGAAACCCGCAATATAATTTTCAAGAACTTCAAGTGTTTTTATATCAAGGTCATTGGTTGGCTCGTCAAGTATCAAGAAATTAGGCTTGCGCATTAATACTGTGGCAAGGTATAACCTGCGTTTTTCACCTCCGCTTAATTTTGATATAAACTTTTGTTGGTCGGCCGGCGTGAACAGGAACAATTGCAGGAATTGTGATGCCGTATAAGATGTTTTTTCATCAAATTTCACATATTCGGCAATTTCCCTTACTGCGTCAATCACCTTCTTTGTGTCGTCAAATTCAATTCCCTCTTGGCTGTAATAACCGAATCGCACAGTTTCCCCTACTTCAAAATATCCGCTGTCTACAGGCAACAATCCCAATAAACATTTTATAAATGTGGACTTCCCTGCACCATTATTGCCCACTATCCCCAATTTCTCGTATCGCGCAAACGTGTAATTAAAATTGTCAAGTATAACCTTGTCACCAAATCGTTTGCACACACCGTGTGCCTCAAATATTTTGGAGCCTATGTAAGAAGCCTTGACGTCAAGTTCCACGTCTCGTTCAATACGCACGTTCTGCGCACGCTTCTCAAGCTCGTGAAAAGCATTAATCCTATAACGTGCCTTGCTGCCTCGCGCTTGTGGCTGACGTCGAATCCACTCCAATTCTGTACGCAACAAATTCTTGGCACGGGCAGCCTCGGCATTTTCTGCTTCGATTCTTTCTTGCCGCTTTTCAAGATAGTAAGAATAATTCCCCGAATACTCATATATCGAGCCATTATCTATTTCTACTATTTTATTGCACACCCTGTCAAGGAAATATCGGTCATGTGTTACCATTAAAAGCGTCATTCGCGACCGCGACAAGTAATCTTCGAGCCATTCTATCACTTCCACATCAAGATGGTTGGTTGGCTCATCAAGCAGCAACAGGTCGGGAGCATCTATTATAGCTTTGGCAAGTGCGACACGTTTCAACTGGCCTCCCGACAATTCACCCACGCGTTGATAACAATCATCTATTTTCAACTTCGACAACACCTGCTTGAAGTTATTCTCATAGTCCCACAACCCTAATGCATCCATTTTCGAGGTCAATGCAGTTATTGACGCAAGGTCATTGGCGACCATTGCACGCTCGTAATCTTTTATCACAGCAGATCGTTCGCTATCATCTCCAATAAATGTATCTATGACGACTGTATCGGGATCCATTTCAGTAACCTGCTCAAGGTAGCCCACTCTTATCCCATTCCGCAAAACAATATTTCCATCATCGGCACTTTCTACACCCGATATTATTTTCATCAAAGTAGATTTCCCCGTACCATTCTTGGCTATCAATCCAATTTTATCACCTTCATTCACACCAAGCGTGACGCCGGAAAATAACAGTCGGTCGCCATACGACTTCGACACATTCTCAATTTGCAATATACTGTTCATCGCGATTGTTCATAATCTGTTGGTACAAAAGTACGAAAATGCCCCAATACACACAATTTCATTTTTTATACTTCACATCTGTTCTAATCCACTTTTTATATGTATTTTTGTATCGTTATATTTTTCACAAACAAGAAATGCTTATAATCGGAATTGCAGGAGGCACCGGATCGGGCAAAACCACCGTCGTCAACAAAATAATGGAACGGCTACCCGCAGGGGAAGTCGGCGTGATTTCACAAGATTCTTATTATAAAGATTCAAGTCATGTTCCTGTCGAAGACCGGCAAAAAATCAATTTCGACGAACCGGGTGCCTTTGACTGGGTACTGCTTCTGAAACACCTGAAAATGCTGAAGGAGGGGAAGGCAGTGGAAATGCCCACCTACTCCTACCTCACTTGTACCCGGCAAAAAGAAACGGTTCACCTTGATCCGCATGATGTCGTCCTATTGGAAGGCATACTTGTCTTTTCCGACCCGCAATTACGCAACATGATGGACATAAAGGTATTTGTTGATGCCGATGCCGACGACAGGCTCATAAGAGTAATTTATCGAGATTGCATAGAACGGGGCCGCACTCCACAGATGGTAATCGACCGGTATGAACGGGTACTGAAACCCATGCACAACCGATATATAGAGCCGGCCAAACGATATGCCGACTTGATTGTACCCCAAGGGGGCAACAACGAGGTCGCAATAAACCTCCTCACCGATTATATAAAAAGCCGTTTGAAATAAGATTTTCCAACACACAGATACTTGATACTTATATGGCATTCAAGTGGATAGACAAAATATTCGACCCTAAAGAACGCTTAGAAGAAGAACAGTTAAAAGCCGAATCGCAAAACGATGATGGCAACATGGTGCTTCGTACCGAAGACTTGGTAAAAAAGTACCGGCAACGCACAGTCGTGAACCACGTGTCAATCAACGTTAAACAAGGAGAGATTGTGGGATTGCTCGGACCCAATGGTGCCGGTAAGACCACTACCTTCTACATGACTACCGGACTTATAACTCCCAATGAAGGGAAAATCTTCCTAAACAATCACGATATTACTAAATTTCCGGTATATAAACGAGCAAAATACGGTATCGGATATTTACCTCAGGAGCCATCGGTTTTCCGCAAATTAAGCGTTGAAAACAATATTCGCACCGTATTGGAAATGACTAATACCTCGGCCGAATATCAACGCGAGAAGTTAGAGAGCCTGCTATCTGAGTTTAGAATACAAAAGGTCAGGAAAAACCTTGGCGACCAATTGTCGGGAGGTGAACGCAGACGTTGTGAAATTGCACGATGCCTCGCAATTAACCCCAAGTTCATAATGCTTGATGAACCATTTGCCGGCGTAGACCCTATAGCGGTAGAAGATATTCAATACATAGTATATAAGCTCAAGGAAAAAAACATTGGAATCTTAATCACCGACCACAACGCACCCGAAACCCTCAGTATAACCGACCGTGCTTACTTGCTCTTTGAAGGCAAAATTCTATTCCAAGGCACAAGCGAGGAACTTGCCGAGAACCCTATAGTCAGGGAAAAATATCTCGGCCGTAATTTCGTATTCCGACGCAAAAAATTCGATTAATCTCCGATTTTATTCCACACATTCACTGCACTACATATAATGGTTTATCCGCGAAATTTTGAAAGTAAAATTGATTTTGCGACTATAAGGCATTTGCTTGAAAGCAAATGTATTGGAACTCTCGGCATCAAATGCTGCAAAACGATGCACTTTTCAAGCGATTATGCAACTGTAAAAAAACTCTTGGAACAGACCGACGAATTCCTTTCAATAATAACAACCGGGAAAGAATTTCCGTTAAGCAATTATTATGATTTAACCGAGAATCTGAAATCAATCAAAATAGTCGGCGCATACATGTCTGTCGAAGACTTGTTCAACCTGCGCCGTTCTTTGCAAACCATATCCGACATAGTGGCATTTTTTAACAATGCCACAGTAAACGATTCGCCTGCCTATAAAAGGTTGACCGAATTAGTTGCCTCGATGCTGACGTTCCCTCAACTAATCGCAAGCATCGACGCCGTAATTGACAAATATGGGAATATCAAAGATAATGCATCACCGCAACTGCTTGAAATAAAAAGGTCGCTTTCTGCGGCAACCCAAAGCGTCAATACAATCATGAGAAGGATTGTAGCGCAAGGCAAGGAACAGGGCTTCATAGATAGCGATGTGGCACCGTCGATAAGAGACGGACGACTCGTGATTCCGGTCGCACCAATGAATAAGCGTAAGATACGCGGTATCGTACATGATGAATCAGCAACAGGAAAGACCATATTCATAGAACCCGAACAGGTGGTCGAAGCAAATAACCGCATCCGTGAGCTCGAAAACGATATGCAACGTGAAATAATTCGCATATTGACCGAAGTATCTTCAACCATTCGGCCTCACGTTGACAGTCTGCTTGATTCTTACTCAATACTTGGTATTATCGACTTTATTAGAGCCAAAGCATTGTTTGCCAACGAAACGGGAGGCAGCATGCCAATTCTCGAAAAAGAGCCCCATATTGAATATTATCATGCCATTCACCCCACACTGTTGCTATCGCTCAAGGCACAAGGCAAGGAAGTGGTTCCTCTCAACATAACACTTGACTCCCGAAATCGCATTTTGCTTATCTCCGGACCTAACGCCGGGGGCAAATCGGTGTGCTTGAAAACAGTAAGCATCGTTCAATACATGACTCAATGCGGCATGTTGCCACCGGTTTACAACAACTCCCATATTGGAATCTTTAATAATTTATTCATTGATATCGGTGATGAGCAGTCTATCGAGAACGACTTGAGTACATATAGTTCCCACCTTACCAACATGAAATTTTTCATGAACAAAGGTGGCAACGACACTCTCATACTAATCGATGAGTTTGGCGGCGGTACCGAGCCCCAAATAGGCGGAGCCATTGCACAAGCCATACTTAAACAGCTAAACGAAAAGCATATATTCGGAGTAATAACCACGCACTACCAGAACTTAAAACACTTTGCCGAAGACACCGACGGACTTATAAACGGTGCCATGCTTTACGACCGACAAAACATGCGCCCTCTTTTCCAGTTATCAATCGGATACCCCGGCAGTTCTTTTGCCATCGAGATTGCCCGTAACATAGGTCTACCGTCCGAAGTAATAAAAGATGCCGAACAGCTTGTTGGTAGCGACTATATAAACATGGACAAGTACTTGCTCGACATTGCCCGTGACAAGAAATACTGGGAAAACAAACGCGCAGAAATACATAACCGGAACAAGAAGCTGCAACAACTTGAAGAGCAATATGCCACCGAAATAGAACGCCTCGGGAACGAACAGCGCAATATCATAAAAGTAGCCCGCGAAGAGGCTCGGCAAATATTGTCTCAAAGCAATGCGGCAATCGAGCGTACAATACATGAAATTCGTAAATCTCAAGCCGAGAAAGAACAAACGAAAGAAATACGCCGCCAACTCGATGAATTTAAATCTCAACTCGAAAATGATGAAATAAAACTTGCCGACCTCCCAATAAACAGCAAAATAAAACGGCGCGCAAAACGCCCGGAGAAGAAGACAATAGTTCAAGAAGAACCGGTAACCATAGGCTGCTTTGCCACACTCGATAATAACAAGACTCCTTGCAAGGTAATGGAAATCACAGGTGACATGGCAACTATTGCAATGGGGAACTTCCAGTCAAGAGTGGCCCTGAAACGCCTGCACAAGGTAAACCACGCCGAAAGCATTACCGGCCACAAGCCCACCGTCTCGGTAACAATGTCTGACGACATACGCCGACGCCAATTAAATTTTAAGCCCGACATCGATGTGAGAGGGATGAGAGCCGACGAAGCAATACAGGCCGTAACCTACTTTATCGATGATGCCATACAATTTAATTCAAAGCAGGTTCGCATTTTACACGGCACAGGCAACGGCATCTTGCGTCAACGCATTCGTGAATACCTCAACACCGTCAATGGCGTAAAATCATATCGTGACGAGCACGTACAGTTTGGCGGCGCCGGTATTACTGTTGTCGAATTGGAGGCTTAGTTGACTGCATATCGCACCTCATGTCTTTAGATTTGACATACTTCTTGCGTTTCGTGCAATTTTTTGCCAATGCACAACCTGCACAAAACGGATTCGTGGCATAATTATTCTTATGCGATTTTATCAACTTGGATATAACCGCATATACCACTATCAACAAAACAACCGATACTGCTATGTATTGCCACATTCTCCCTGTTCCAATGCTTGCATCAGACGTTCAAATTCCATCTCAAAATTCGGAGTAAAGATTCCACTGCCCAATCTTGACTTTATATCATTAAGTTTCCAGAATCGGCCCTCTTCTATCTCGACCGGGTCAATTTTTATTTCATCTTGGCAGCCTGTCACAATCATATATGTATTTACAAGTTCCTTCTCCACCCGACTCTTAAAGATGTACCTGTATAATAATTTTGCATCGGCAATCTCCAATCCCAATTCTTCACGGGCTTCGCGCTTTAAGGCATTCTCCACAGTTTCGCCATAATCCACATGCCCGCCTACCGATGTATCCCATTTGCCGGGTTGTATATCCTTATCCGTTGAACGCTTCTGCAAATACAATTCACCTTTGGCATTAAAAACATGCAAGTGAACCACAGGGTGTAATAACATTGTACCCGAATGGCATTCTCGCCGAGTGGCTTTACCAATCTGATTCCCGTCCTCATCGACAAGAGGAAACAATTCTTCGTCGCTCATTTTTTTATGTTCAGTTTTGATTCAATCAATCGCAATAATTCAGTTGGTTCCAAATCGGGATTGTACTCCTCAAATGGCAATCTCAACGAACAACCATTCCGGTACTCGCTGCAACCAAAAGCCTTACTTCCCTTAAGCAAATGTCCTTTCTTGCAAACCGGACAAATTATATCCGAGACAGAAGTTACCACAGTATCCTCTTGTGCCTGCTTGACTTTTGCACGAGACCTCCTTTTGGCTTTGGCGTTATCCTCTTTCTCTATCACTATATTATTGTGGCTATTATCCGACAAGACATTTATAACTATCTTGCCCACCATATCTTTTAATTCCGAAATGAATAAATTGGCATCATATTCTTTTCTCTCTATTTTGCGCAACTTGTTCTCCCAAATTCCTGTCAACTTTGCCGATTTCAGTAATTCATCTTTTATCGTAGCTATCAAGGAAATACCGGCATTGGTGGCAATAATATTTTTTTTCTCGCGTCTTATGTATCGTCGTTTAAATAGAATCTCTATGATGGCCGCACGAGTCGACGGACGACCTATTCCATTTTCTTTCATGGCATCGCGCAACTCCTCATCGTCAACCGATTTTCCCGCAGTTTCCATTGCTCGCAACAACGTACCTTCGGTATACAATTTTGGCGGCTGCGTAGTTTTTTTCACCAACGAAGGTTCATGCTCACCTTCTTCATCGACCACGAACTGCGGCATTATCTGATTGTCGGCATCTTCATTCCCGGCTACACCCCCTTGAGCCTTATCACGGTCATATATTTCCCGCCATCCCTTTATCAATATTTGTTTTCCGGTCGCCTTGAACTCAATTTTCCCGGCTTCGGCATTAACCGTTGTTTGAGAAAACTCACAATCGGGATAAAAGGCTGCAATAAAGCGTTTTGCTATCATGTCATACACACGTTTTTCTTCCATGCTCATTGCCACTGTTTGAGGTGGCACATTCGTTGGAATTATGGCGTGGTGATCTGTAACCTTGGAGTTGTCGAAGACTTTCTTCGACTTCGGAATCTTCTTCGACAAGACGGCAGCCGTCAATGAGGAATACGGTGTCATTGCTTGCATTATGCCATTTATCTTGGGATATATGTCATCGCTCAAGTAGGTTGTGTCGACACGGGGGTATGTGGTAACTTTTTTCTCATAAAGTGATTGTATATACCTTAACGTCTCTTCGGCTGTATAACCCAGCTTTTTGTTGCACTCCACCTGCAACGAAGTCAAATCAAACAGTCGCGGCGGGGCTTCTTTCCCCCGTTTTGTCACTACCGCTGTTACGCGCAACGGCACATCTTTTATAATATTTATTACGTTCTGCGCATCTGCTTCGTTATTATAGCGCCCCTTGCTGGCATTAAACGTCACATTGCGATATACAGTCTTTATTTCCCAATAGTTCTCGGGAACAAACTCACTTATCTCCTTTTGGCGGTTCACAATCAATGCCAATGTGGGAGTTTGCACGCGCCCTACCGACAATACGTTGCCTGCACCGTGTGAATATTTTAACGTGTACAGCCGGGTTGCATTCATGCCGAGTATCCAGTCCCCTATGGCTCTTGACAACCCTGCGAAATACAATGGATCGAAATCCGACTGCGGACGCAAGTTATTAAATCCTTCTTTGATACTTTCATCGGTGAGCGATGAAATCCACAATCGACTTACAGGCTTTGAACATCCTGCTTTTTGCATCACCCATCGCTGTATCAATTCCCCCTCTTGTCCGGCATCTCCACAGTTTATAACCTCGTCGGCCTGCCCTATCAATTCTTCGATTACCTTAAATTGTTTTTCTATCCCTTTGTCGGCAATAAGTTTTATGCCAAAACGCTGTGGAATCATGGGTAACGCTCCGAGACTCCATTTTTTCCAAGCATCGGTATAATCCTGCGGTTCTTTGAGGGTGCATAAATGCCCGAAAGTCCAAGTTACATAGTAACCCGAACCTTCGTAATACCCGTCGCGCCTGACATTGGCACCCAATATCCCGGCAATGTCTTTAGCGACACTCGGTTTCTCGGTAATGCAGACTTTCATTTATCGGCATTTTTTTCTAATTCTTTTGCCTCGTTCCAGTACTTGTCCATTATGGCAAGTGACATTTCTTTCAAATTTTGGCCACACTCACGAGCACGCTGCTCAACATGATTAAAACGTGAAATAAACTTACGGTTTGTCTTTTCGAGAGCTGTATCGGGATTTACGCCATACAAACGTGCGGCATTTACTATGCTGAAAAGCAAATCCCCGAATTCCTTTTCCTCGTTCTCGACATTAGCATTGCGCATTTCGGCTTCCACCTCATCGAGTTCTTCCCTTACTTTGTGCCACACATCTTCACGCTTCTCCCAATCAAAACCCACGTTAGCCGCCTTTTCCTGTATGCGGCAAGCTTTTATCATCGATGGTAATGATGCCGGGACTCCGGCCAAAACAGTCTTGTTACCGCCTTTTTCCTTAAGTTTGATTTGTTCCCAGTTTTGCGATACCTCCTCGGCACCATCGACATGGGTACTACCAAACACATGAGGATGTCTGAAAATCAGTTTTTCGCGCAACGCATCACAAACATCGGCAATATCGAAATTATTCTGTTCGTCAGCAATCTTTGAATAGAAAATTATATGCAGCAGCACATCGCCAAGCTCTTTTTTTATTGCCTCGGTATCTGTTCCAAGCAGAGCCTCCGACAACTCCATCACCTCTTCTATAGTATTTGGGCGGAGGCTGTCATTGGTCTGTTTGGCATCCCACGGACATTTTACTCGCAACTCGTCAAGTACGTCGAGTAGCTTCCCGAAAGCTTCAAGTTTCTGTTCCCTTGAATTAGACATCTTTTCTATTCTTTAAATTTACTAATACCTTCGTTCAAGAATGCGGTAAACTTTTCCACGTCTTCGTCGTAATATACAGGACCGGCCGCCAATGAACCATCGGCATTCAATATTACGTAATAAGGCTGGGAATTTGCCTTGAATTTATATCGTTGCAAGTAGCTCCATTTGTCACCTATTGTTCGTAATTTAACCTCTTTGCCATATTCTTCCACGGTTACAGGTTCGGGCAATTGGGTCTTGTCATCGACCATCAACTTAACCATAACAAAATTGTCTTCCAACAATCGACGCACCTCATTATTGTCAAGTACAGCCGCCTCCATCTTTCTACAGTTAACACAACCGTAACCCGAGAAGTCTACCAATATGGGTTTACCCTGTTTTGCACCTTCGCGCATACCTTCTTCATAATCGTAATACTCAGCAAAACCTCCGCCATAAAGATTAAAATCTTGAGTATACAACGGCGGAACGAATGCACTGACGCTCTTAAGTGGAGCGCCCCACAAACCCGGCAACAAATAAACCGTGAAAGCCAGTGATATAATTCCAAGGAACAACCTGAACACCCCCACTCCGTTGCTGTCACCATCATGCGACAATCTTAACTTTCCAAGCAGATATAGCCCCAAAAGCCCAAAAATTACAATCCATAATGACACGAAAACCTCACGGTCAAGTATTCCCCAACCGTATGCAAGGTCGGCAACCGACAAGAATTTAAGTGACAGTGCAAGTTCTATAAACCCAAGTACCACTTTCACCGTATTTAACCACCCTCCCGACTTTGGCGCATTTTTCATCCATGATGGGAAAATGGCAAACAGTGCAAACGGTATGGCAAGTGCAACGGCAAAACCAAACATACCTATGGCCGGACCGGTCATGTCGCCCATGCTTGCTGCCTCTACCAACAATGTGCCTATAATGGGTCCTGTGCATGAGAACGATACCAATGTCAAGGTAAATGCCATGAAGAATATGCTTAATATTCCTGTCGTCCGTTCGGCTTTGCTATCCATCTTATTAGCCCATGAATCGGGCAACTTGATTTCAAATGCGCCAAAGAATGATATGGCAAATACCACAAGCAGCAAGAAGAATATTATGTTGAATATTGCATTTGTCGACAATTCATTCAGCTTGCTGGCGCCGAACACACCTGTTATGAACAACCCCAATGCAAGGTAAATAACCACTATCGACAACCCATAAATTATAGCATCACGTACCGATTTTCCGCGAGACCCGCTCTTTTTCAAGAAGAAACTTACAGTGAGCGGAATCATGGGCCACACACATGGCGTTAGCAACGCCAACAATCCACCTAAGAAACCGGCGAAAAATATATACCATAACGACCGTGAGGATGTACCGGTAGCCTCCATGCTCCCTTCATTTTGCACATCCACCGGTTGCCACAATTCTTCTGATGAAAAATCGGCCCGTGCATTCACGGGCTGCGAAACTGCAACCTCTTGCTTGGGTTCACTCATCACCGTCGGAGCCGACTGTGACTTTTCTTCGACAAATCTGAAAGTTTCATTGCTTGGCGCTTGGCATGTTGCATCATTGCACAGCATGTAATTGATATAACCCTCGATATCATACCCCGATGCCATGTCAACAACCTTGAACTTCTGCGTTATGGTAACATTTTCTTCCCACCACCCGAGCTTCATGCTGAAAACCTCATCAATCTCTTCATGTGGCTTCCTGTCGGGCATTGGTTCTCCCATAAGCTCCACTCCCTCGATTTTATCCCAGTTGAAGCTTGTCGCTACGGGACCACCCTCGGGAATATCCATTGAATATAAATGCCAACCTTTTTCTATTACGGCAGAAAATGTCATCGTTCCCATTCCGTTATCTTCTACCGACACACTTGACGTCCACTTTATCGGATTCAATATCTGCCCTTGCACCGAAACAAATACCGAAAGCAGGACTAATGTACTTAATACTAATCTCTTTGCCATATTATTTTTTTTTGTTTTATTCTGAGAAAATCATTAAATAGAAGCCTTGTGATACAAATATATAGCAATAAATGTATATATCACATTAGGTATCCACATCGCCACAAATGGAGAAGTATAACCCGATACGGCAAATGTGGATGTTATGGTGGTAAACAAAATATAAGAGAAACTCAATAACAGACCGATGCCGATGTTCACTCCCATTCCGCCTTTCACTTTCCGGGACGACAACGACAGCCCTATTATTGTCAATATGAATGCCGCTGCCGTTGATGCATACCGACGCTCCAGTTCAATCTCGAAATTTTTTATATTGGCGACACCTCGGTTTCGTTGCCGTTCGATATAATTTTTCAATTGCGGCAAAGTGAGCATCTCTTGGTCATTCTTGGCTATCAAGAAATCCCGGGGCTCTATTTCTATAATTGTATCAAGGCTGCTGCCTCTGACTATCTTTTCTTTTAACCCCTCAAAATATCGTATTGTATAATTCTTTACCGTCCAGTGATAAAGTGTGTCATACTCTATACGGTCGGCCGTCATGCGTGATTCGAGTATCTTATCGTTGAACTTATCGAGCGAGAATCTATGTCCCGTCTTTGATCTGTTGTCATATCGCGACATATAAGCTATAACACCCGGAGAAACCTGCATCTGGATATTTGTGCCATAGTTCACTTCCTTGTTTTTCACATATTTATTAGTGTAAGCTATTCGCTCGACATTGGCAGGTGGTATAACGTATGCCGACAGATAGAACGAAAAAACGGCTATCACTGCAGCCGACACCATATATGGAACTACAAGCCGCCTGAAACTGATTCCGCTCGACAACATCGCAATAATCTCGGAGTTGTCGGCAAGTTTCGACGTAAAGAATATCACGGCAATGAATGTAAACAACGGACTGAACTGATTGGCAAAATAAGGCAGGAAGTTTACAAAATAGTCAAAAATAGTCTCGTCAAGGGGAGCAGTGAGCATGGCATCAAGTTTCTCGTTGATGTCAAACATTATCACAATAGCAAGCAGCAACAAAATCGAGAAAATGTATGTCCCGAGAAATTTACGAATAATGTATCGGTCAAACATTTTAACCAATGGCTTCCTCGCCGGTTTTGCCTCGCTGCTATTGGCTCCTCTGCCTTTTATTTTCCTAAAAAAGTTCATTCCCATACACTTTTATCATAATCGGCGAGTAACACATTGCACCATCTCTTCTTTCCACGGCTTGAAATCTCCTGCTATGATATGCTTGCGGGCTTCTTTTACAAGCCACAAGTAAAATGCCAAATTGTGTATACTGGCTATCTGCATGGCCAACAATTCCCCGCTGACAAACAAATGCCTTACATACGCCTTGCTGTAGGCATGGTCTACATACGACGGGCCGTCTTCTTGCAATGGGCTGAAATCATCTGCCCACTTGAGATTGCGCATGTTCATTATTCCATGGCGGGTAAACAACATGCCATTCCGCCCGTTACGTGTCGGCATCACGCAATCCATCATATCCACACCGCGGTCTATGGCTTCGAGTATGTTGGCAGGAGTACCCACTCCCATCAGGTAGCGAGGCTTGTCTTGTGGCAAAATGTCATTCACCACCTCTATCATTTCATACATTTTTTCGGTGGGCTCCCCCACGGCAAGTCCGCCTATTGCGTTCCCTTCGGCACCAAGGTCGGCAACGAATTTGGCCGCGTCACGTCTCAAATCAGGATACACGCATCCTTGCACTATGGGGAAAAAAGCCTGTTTGTAGCCATATTTGCCTTCTGTTTCATTAAAATGCTTCCATCCCCGTGCAAGCCATCGTTGCGTCAATTCAAGCGATTTCTTTGCATATACATAGTCGGAGGTTCCCGGTGGGCATTCATCAAGAGCCATCATAATATCGCTTCCTATGCTGCGCTGTATGTCTACCACCTTCTCCGGAGTAAACAAATGCTTGGAACCATCTATGTGACTGCGGAAATAAGCTCCTTCTTCTTTCAGTTTACGGTTTTCCGATAATGAAAACACTTGAAAACCGCCACTATCGGTAAGTATCGGTTTATTCCATCCGTTGAATTTATGCAAACCACCGGCTTTCTCGATTATTGACATTCCGGGACGCAGGTACAAGTGATATGTATTCCCCAGTATTATCTGGGCTTGAATGTCATCGACGAGTTCTCGTTGATGCACCGCCTTTACAGTTCCACATGTCCCTACAGGCATAAAGATTGGTGTCTCTATTTCGCCGTGCGCGGTGCTTATCACTCCGGCACGAGCGTTGCTGCCATTAATACCCGTTGTTATGAGTTTATAATCCATGAAATTCCTATCAAATTATAACAGATGTGCCAATTACGAATTATTTCTTCATCGCCCTGTCCATCATGCGCTTGTCCTCTCGTTCCTTGATAGACTGACGCTTGTCATATTCTTTCTTGCCCTTTGCAATTCCCACCGACAACTTTGCCAAGCCTTTTTCGTTGATGAACAATTTCAACGGAACTATTGTGTAACCGCTTTGCTGGCTCAACTTTTGCATTTTTGCAATCTCTTTTTTGGTCAACAACAATTTGCGGTCGCGCCTTATCTGGTGGTTGTTGTACGAGCCGAAGCTATATTCGGCCACATACATGTTTTTCACCCACACCTCGCCATTATTGATATAGCAAAATGTGTCGGACAATCCGGCCTTGCCAAGCCTTATCGACTTTATTTCGGTCCCCGACAATACGATGCCGGCAATAAATGTTTCGAGTATCTCGTAATCAAACGTTGCCCGCTTGTTCTTTATGTTTATATTATTGCTTGCTTTCATTTATTTTCTACTCAAATTAAAACCCTCGACAGGCAAAAACTTATAAATGCCGGAAGAAGCAAAATAATCGCAGCCGCCACTATGAGGAATTTCTTATTGCCCTCTTCCTTTATTTCAAGATAATCGTCGGCCTTCCATGCAACAAAAAATATGTACAGGTACAAAATCTTCAAATAAGGGAATGACACAGGCAATAAATTGTCGATTACGTTCAGCGCTATCATCATTGCCATACAGTAAGCGACAACGACGTTAGCTCTGTTTGCCGACTGCTTCCCTTTCACCACGGCAGGGAAAAATCCCGTAAGGACATAACTTGCGACAAGATACGTGAAAAAATATTTGACAAATTCTATTATCGCATTTTGTATGCACAACGTCACCGTCGCCTCTTCTTCATAAATGAATGCCATAAACGCCGACAATGACAATATGGCCATTAGCGGGTACAATATTCGCGACTGCACTTCTCGCGACTGCACATTATGAAGTTTCACATCTTTCCACCCATTCCGAGGGAAACATGCCACGTAAAATATACTCTTCGATAAATTCATTTTCTACCGAATTTTTTTCAGATTGCAAAAATACAAATAAACCACCACATTCAAAAATGAAAACTATGACAGCGCCAATTTAACTCTAAAGCAAACATTACACACCCAACAACACCCGCACATACAAGGCAATTACAAATACGACCCTAAAATGAAGAAAGCACGCCTTGCTTTTGCGGCGTGCTTTCTAATTTTTCATACTGAAAACATATTCGTGTATTATTCAAACTCTATCAGAGGTTCGCCGGTACCGATTACTTGCCCCGGAGAAACAAGAATCCGTTTCACCGTTCCTGCAAACTCGGCTTCAATTTCGTTCTGCATCTTCATTGCCTCATACATGAGCAACGAGTCGCCCTTGTTTATAACATCACCGGGGTTAACATATACTTCGATAACAGTACCACCCATCGGTGCGTCAAGCGTAGGTCCGGTTATCGGTTCTACGGCTTCTTCAATAACCTCATCTTGTGTTGCAGATGCCGTTGGTTCTGCCGGCTTGGTTGCTTCATACTCGGCGGCACGGCGTTTGGTCAAGAATGGCTTGGCCACATTGGGCAACAATTCGAGCAGCAAGTATTCTTCGTCATCGAGAGCCAACTTCACACCGCCATACTCGGCCAATACTGGATTTTCGGGATAAACATACGAATTAACGTTATACGGTACTTCCTCGCTGCTGCCTGTAATTAATTTACGGAATTCCGGATCTATCGCCACCGGCGTGTGTCCGTATTCGCCGCGGACAAGCGAAATAAACTGATTCGATTTCGTCGTATAATCGGGCTTCCCTTTCTGACGGTCAAGTGCGAGGCTCACAGCTTGCGACCCTACGATTTGGCTTGTCGGCGTAACCAGTGGCACCAATCCTGCATCGCGGCGCACCTTCGGAATCAACCTCATTGCATCCTCAAGCACGTCTTCGGCATGCAATTGCTTTAATTGAGCCACCATGTTTGAATACATGCCGCCCGGGACCTCGGCATTCTTAACGATTTCATTAGGCTTCGGGAAATTAAAGTACGCCTCTATGGCATGACATGCGTCAAGCAATGTGTCCTCGTCATTTGCCTTGGCGGCATCGATAGCTTTGTCAAACAATGCATCCACATCGGCCGGCAACTTATCAACAAGCGGGTCAAAGTCTATCGGGAACGACTTTTGTAAATCAAAGTCTTTTAGTCCCTTACGTACTTCTTTCAATGTCGAACGTATTTTTCCGACGGCATTCATGTCGACTTCAACTTCCACTCCCAACTTTTGTGCAAATATATAAATCAATTCAAGTGCAGGAGCAGCCGACCCTCCGCCAAAGTACCAAATATTGGTGTCAAGTATGTCTACACCGTGTATTATGGCCATTAACGATGAAGCCAGCCCGTATCCCGGAGTACAATGCGTGTGGAAATCCACCGGAACATTGACTGCCGCTTTCAACTTGGGCATAAGGCTTGCCACGCGTGCAGGATTAATCAATCCCGCCATATCCTTTATGGTGATAATCTTGGCGCCCATTTGCTCATACCCGCGAGCCTTGTCTATAAAATACTCATCGGTGAATATTTTATCATGGTGCTTCTTTCCCTTGCCCATCAATTTACTGAAGAAACCGCCGCCCGACTGTTTCTCTTCATCTTTGGGGTCAACGGTGTAGCAAACGGCACCGTCGGGAATGCCTCCGAGACGGTTTATAATTTCCACCGACTCCCTTACGTTGTCAAGGTCGTTGAGCGCGTCAAATATACGCATCACATTCAAACCGTCGGCAATGGCATTTTTATAAAAACCTTCTATCACAGGCGTGGGATAAGGAACATATCCAAACAGATTACGCCCGCGCGACAAGGCCGTAAGCAACGACTTGCCTTGCATTTTTGCACTGATTGATTGAAGCCTGTGCCAAGGGGATTCGTCCAAATAACGCATTACCGAGTCGGGTACTGCCCCGCCCCACACTTCAATAGCATAAAAGCCGGCTTGCTCATAAAAAGGAAGCAATGCATCGATGCTCTCTTGGCTCATGCGCGTTGCAAACAATGACTGCTGCCCATCGCGCATCGTAAGGTCTCTGATTTTTAATTTTTGTGTCATATTTCTATGTTTTACGTCTGTGGGGCAAACCTGCGCAGTCTCTGGAGTAACATAATCACAGTTTAGCCTCACCCATTTTTTATAGTGCAAATATAATGTTACCTCATGAAAAAACAAATGCTTGATTCAAAAAAATACACGCCACCTTGCTTCATTGGTCACACCTTGCACATCGACACCCATCAAGCCTATCTAAAATCATTCGGCTTTGCACTTCGTGACTCAATCAAGCCGTATTTTCGCAGAAAAAAATCAAAAAAAACGATTCCGATTATTGCCAATTAAGAAATTATACCTATCTTTGCACTCACAAAACGGCCCATTAGCTCAACTGAATAGAGTATCTGACTACGGATCAGAAGGTTACAGGTTTGAATCCTGTATGGGTCACACACACAATAAAGCAGTAACAATACGGAGAGCCAATTCTTCACAGTTACTGCTTTTTTTTTAATTTATGTTTATAAACCGATTCCAATTCATAAAATAATTATGACAGATATTTGCTGCATAGGACACATAACCCTCGATAAGATCATTACTCCCACACACACGGCCTTTCTTAACGGGGGGACTTCTTATTACATTTCACATGCTATTGCAAACCTCCCTCCTATCAAATACAAACTCATCACATCTCTTGCCAAAAGCGAAGCCGGCGCAGTCGAAGAAATAAGGCAGAAAGGTATTGATGTCGAAGTAATTCCAAGCCGCAAAACCGTATATTTTGAAAATAAATACGGCGAAAACATGAATAACCGGAAACAACGCGTATTGGCCAAAGCCGACCCATTCACTATCGACAAGTTACAAAATGTGGAAGCCCGCTTCATACACCTTGGCAGCTTGTTGGCCGATGATTTCTCACTTGATGTAATAAAATATTTGCATGGCCGCGGCATGCTGTCGGTCGATGCTCAAGGTTTCTTGCGCTACGTCGATGGCGTGGATGTATTTCCCTGCGATTGGGATTGGAAAATCGAAGCATTGAAATATGTCGACATATTAAAAGTCAACGAATTTGAAATCGAGACATTGACAGGACAAGACAACCCTCACCGTGCAGCCGAGCAACTCGCACAATGGGGCGTAAAAGAAGTAATGATGACATTTGGCAATTATGGCTCAATAATTTACGCAAATGGCGAATTTTACGAAATACCGGCATATACCCCACATGCAATAGTCGATGCAACGGGCTGTGGCGACACCTACGCCGCCGGATACCTGTACATGCGCAGCAAAGGTGCCGGTTATGACGAAGCCGGTCGCTTTGCAGCTGCCATGTCGACATTGAAACTTGAAAAAACAGGTCCGTTCGACCGCAGCATTGATGATATATTTGCAATATTGCAATCATGAAATCAAAGAATAAAATCATTTCAACCATAACAAAACGCATCTCATGAAAAAGAGCATTATTTATCCCTTATTAATAACATTCGCATGGCTGTTGCTGCCATCTTGCAACAATGATGACGAACCCGTAATAGCCCAATACCTAAACGTAGCAGGCAAATTACCGACCTATTATGTCCCTAAAGACCAAAATGCACTTATCGACGTATCTCAAAGCAACAATGACGAGATCGCCCTGTTTAATTCAACCGAAGAGGTTAAAAGCCAACTGGAAAATGATTTCTTGCAAAATTACCCAAGCTACTTGTCGGTAGATTTCAACAAATATTCTCTTATAGTCAAAACCGCTCCCGTATTCCCATACACAATCGATACAAGCGATAGCGAATATTCGATTATTTTCAATCCGTATCGGCAATCATGGCAATTAACCGAGACTATATATGTAACCGACACGCTCGAAAACGACTGGTATGTGCAACGCATTGCTTTGATTACCGAAAAAATACCCTCGGGGACAGCAATTAGTCATAGCTATAAAATCAAGACAAAATACGAAGGCCCCGTTACTGATGGCAAAGAATAATATTCTCTGCGGTTAATTACGCAAAAAAATATTATCTTTGAAACGCCATGTTGTCGTTTAAATGGTTCATATAAATGCTGTTTAAATTGCACAAAACGGCAAACTATTCATCAATATTGCAACTATTGTATGTTTAACCGGGCAAAAAGAATAATAGATTTTTATATCGACGGATTCCGTAACATGACTGTGGGTCGCTCGTTATGGATATTAATCCTTATAAAATTATTCTTGATTTTCGTAGTTCTCAAGTTATTCTTTTTCCCCGATTTCTTAAATACGAATTTCGATACCGATGAAGAACGAGCCCGGCACGTAAGGCACGAATTGATGAACGACAGATAAAACCTCCTATATACATAAAGATACTTAAGACATAAACTCAACAAATTCAAACGCACAAACATGAATGACTTAGCATCATTAGTTGATTGGTCAAGAGCACAATTTGCCTTAACAGCCATGTACCACTGGCTGTTTGTTCCTCTGACTTTGGGCTTATCGGTGATTGTAGCCATTATGGAATCAATCTATTACAAAACCCGCGATCCGCGATGGCTTGCAACCACCAAATTTTGGATGACGATTTTCGGCATCAACTTCGCAATGGGCGTAGCCACAGGCATCATTCTTGAATTTGAATTCGGAACCAATTGGTCAAATTACAGTTGGTTTGTAGGCGACATATTCGGGGCCCCGCTTGCCATTGAAGGACTCTTGGCTTTCTTTATGGAAGCAACATTCATTGCCGTTATGTTCTTCGGTTGGAAGAAGGTATCTCCGCGATTCCATCTCTCGGCCACATGGCTCACAGCCATTGGCGCAAGCCTATCGGCTTTATGGATACTTGTTGCCAATTCATGGATGCAATACCCTGTTGGGATGGAATTCAATCCCCATGAAATGCGCAATGTGATGGACGACTTTGGGGCGCTTGTATTATCTCCTGTTGCCATCAACAAATTTTTCCATTCCGTACTTAGCGGATGGACACTTGCCGGCGTGTTCGTTATCGGCGTATGCGCTTGGTTACTATTAAAAAAGCGCAACATTGAAATGGCAATACGCAGCATCAAAGTTGCCGGATGGGTTGGATTGGCAGGAATCCTCGCCACATTGGCAACCGGTGACGGTTCGGCCAAAGTTGTTTCAAAGGTTCAACCCATGAAACTCGCCGCAATGGAGGGATTATACAAAGGCAGTTGCGGGCAATCGATTGTGGCCGCAGGCATTTTAAATCCCGACAAGCAGCCGGGCGACAACCAATCCCCATATCTATTTGACATATCCATACCCAATGGCTTGTCAATACTTGCCAAAGGCGATTCCGATGCGTTCATTCCCGGCGTTGAAGATTTGATAAACGGAATAAGCCTTACGCCACAAGGCGATACAATACGCGGCATTTCATACGCCGAACGCATAGCTCGTGGAAAATCGGCGCATGAAGCATTGCGGCGTTTTGACTCTGCTCAATTAGCCGGAGACGAAAGTGCCATGCTATTGGCTCATTCCGACCTGAAAAAAGATTTTCAATATTTCGGTTATGGGTACTTCAACAGCGTAGAAGAAGCAATACCCAATATTCCCATGACGTTTTATGCATTCCACATAATGGTAATCTTGGGCGGATATTTCCTTTTATTTTATATCGCCGTCCTATTTTTTGCATATAAAAAGCGTAATATTATCGAAGGCAACAAATACCTGCAAATGATAGCCATGCTATCCATCCCGTTAGTATGGATATGCAGCGAAGCCGGTTGGGTCGTAGCCGAGGTTGGTCGGCAACCATGGGTTATCGAAGGGCTTATGCCTGCACGTGCAGCAATATCCAACATTCCCACATCCTCGGTAATAACAACATTTACCCTTTTTGCAATAATTTTCACGGGATTGCTCATCGCTGAGATTAATATAATGCTTAAGTACATATCAAAGAAATCTAAAGAAAACATCGACACCATTTAACATAAACCCTTATTATGGAAACTTACGAATTATTACAATCATATTGGTGGCTACTCATTTCCATATTGGGTGCTGCACTTGTATTCTTGCTATTCGTACAAGGCGGGCAAACCATGTTGTTAAATGCCCGCAACGACCTACATCGCAGCATGATGGTTAACTCTCTCGGACGTAAATGGGAATTATCTTTTACCACACTTGTCGTTTTCGGAGGGGCGTTTTTTGCTTCATTCCCATTATTCTACTCAGTAAGTTTCGGAGGGGCCTATTGGCTTTGGACATTGATTTTGCTTGGATTTGTTCTTCAAGCCGTATCTTATGAGTTTCGTAAGAAAAAAGGCAATATTTACGGCACACGCACATTCGACACTTTCTTGTACATCAATGGCATACTGGGGTGCGTTCTACTTGGAGTTGCAGTTGGCACATTCTTCTTCGGTGCCGAATTTACTGTGCAAAAAGGCAGACTGCTCGACACTGCTGCTCCGGCAATATCGACATGGGCACCGACACACGGGTTAGAAGCTATTTTCTGTTGGAAAAATTTATTGTTGGGATTCACAATCCTGTATCTTGCACGCATGCAAGCTGCCCTATACTTCATCAATTCAATAAACGATAACAACAATTACAAGTTGCAACGCAAGGCCGTACTTATCAATGGCGGAATATTCACATTGCTGTTTATTGTTTTTATGATAACCCTGCTAACTGCCGATGGCTACCAATACAGCATTCACGACGGGAAGGAAACTATAACAATGGTACCCTTCAAGTATCTGAACAATTTAATTGAAATGTGGTGGGCTATGGTTTTACTGCTCATCGGTGCAGCACTCGTACTGTTTGCATACGGCAAAACCATATTATGCGACAACTTCAAATATGGCATTTGGTATAGTGGAATTGGCTCTGTTCTCGTTGTCATGGTATTATTCTGGATTGCCGGTTATAACAACACGGCCTACTACCCATCGCTGCTCGATGCTGCAAGTTCGCTTACTATCAACAACAGTTCTTCGAGTTATTTCACGCTGTCGGTAATGAGTTGGGTTACAGTAATCATACCCTTCGTCATCGCCTACATTGTATATGCGTGGCGGTGCCTCAACAAGGAACCCATCACTTCCGACGAAATGAAAAGTGATGACCACAAATACTAATTAAAAATTACCGGCAGGAAACCAAAAAGCGGCATAAAAAGCATATTCAATACAAATATTTGCGACCTAATGACTGTTTTGGGTTAACTTTGCAGTGACAAGCAATGTTAACCCACTGTTTTTATCATAATGAGCGATTACTTCAAGACATTAGCAGCCACATCCGAAGGAATATATAAGGAAAAAATGAGTAAATTCATCTCATTTGCAATTCCGGTAAACTCCGCGACCGAAGCCAAAGAAATCATCAAGCAATACCAAAAGCGTTTTTATGATGCAAGGCACGTATGTTGGGCCTATATGATTGGTACCGACCGAACCGAATTTCTAAGTAGCGACAATGGCGAACCTTCGGGCACGGCAGGACGCCCCATACTCGGACAAATCAACTCGTTTGGGCTTACCAATGTTCTAATAATCGTAGTACGGTATTTTGGCGGCATTCTGTTGGGCACTTCCGGACTTATAATAGCATATCGAGAAGCCGCAGCCGACGCCATCAACAATGCAACAATACTTGAATGCCATGAACAGGGACACATCATTTTTACATTCCCCTACCTTGGCATGAACGATGTAATGAAACTCATAAAACGAGAAAACCTGAAAGTCATTGACCAAAAGTTCGACAACTTATGCGAAATGACCATTCAAGCCAATCTTGACGACATCGCCGCACTGAAAAAGAAAATATCCGACCTCGACGGAACATCAATACTCGAATAAGCCACAGAAAAAAGTAATTACATAAAAATCTATATTTTATACACATCTTTTTAAAACTGGTTAATTCTAAGGCATAAATATTGCTACGTGTCGCATTAATTGATTAATTTTGCACGATAAACAGCGGTGATACATAAAACCAACAATTGCATTTCTACAAACAATGGGAAACAACGAAAAAAATTCAGATACACAAAAACGTGCCAAACGAACAAAACGCATTATCAAATGGATGTGGTTCTCGTTTGTGGCAATAATAGCAATCGCATTCGGAATTTTCTGCCTCATATATAATGGCATAATTGGATATATGCCACCGGTCGAAGAGCTAAAAAACCCCACCGACCGTTATGCAACCGTGCTATATACTGCCGACGGAGAAGAAATGGGACGATATTTCCAAAGCATGGCCAACCGTGTTTATGTAGATTTTGACGAATTGTCTCCCAACCTCACCAATGCACTGATTGCGACCGAGGACGAACGTTTCCTAAGCCACTCGGGAATAGACTTCAAAGCCCTGCTGCGCGCCATCGTAAAGCGCGGACTGCTCAGACAGAAGAATGCCGGCGGCGGCAGCACCATCACGCAGCAGCTCGCCAAGCAACTATACTCGCCCGACTATGAAAACATGTTCCAGCGCATGCTGCAAAAGCCTATTGAATGGGCCATTGCGGTAAAACTTGAGCGATACTATACTAAGGATGAAATAATCCAAATGTACTTCAACCAATTCGACTTCCTCAACAATGCCGTCGGCATCGAGAGCGCTTGCTATGTATACTTCGGTAAAGAGCCGAGTGAAGTGAGTGTAGAAGAAGCTGCAACATTAGTAGGAATGGTAAAAAATCCATCACTATATAATCCCGTCAGGTTCAATGAGCGTACTCGGGAACGCCGCAATGTGGTGCTTGACCAAATGTGCCGCACCGGTATGCTGTCGGCCGCAGAAACCGAAGAATTAAAGAAAAAACCACTTGTTCTCAATTATCACCGTGTAGACCACAAAGATGGTATCGCGCCATACTTCCGTGAAGAATTACGACGCATGTTGTCGGCAAAATACCCCGAACGCAGCAACTACCCAAGTTGGAATTATCAAGCCTTTGTCGATGACTCTATTGCTTGGGCCACAAACCCGTTATACGGTTGGGCCGAAAAAAACCGGAAACCCGATGGCTCCAAATACAACATTTATACCGATGGGCTGAAAATATACACAACCATAGACTCTCGAATGCAAGAATACGCCGAATCGGCCGTACTCCAGCACCTTGGGAAAAGTTTGCAACCTCGTTTCATAAAAGAAAAGAAAGGGACGAAAAATCCTTATACCACAAATCGTGCCGAACTTTCAACCGAGCAACGAGACGAACTGATAAAACGAGCCGTCAGACAAAGCGAAAGATACCGCGTCCTGAAAATAGCGGGACTCAACGATGATGAAATATTTGACAATTTCAACCAACCGCGAGAAATGCGCGTTTTCTCTTACGATGGCGACATTGACACCACGATGACTCCACTTGACTCTCTGCTTTACGCGAAATCATTCTTGCGCACAGGCATCATGTCGATGGATCCTGTAACAGGATATGTGAAGGCATACGTGGGCGGCCCGAGTTTCAGATATTTCCAATATGACATGGTGAGCCAAGGCCGGCGCCAAATAGGTTCAACCATAAAACCGTTTTTGTATACCTACGCCATGGAAGAGGGCTACACCCCGTGTGACGAATTTTTGAACTCACAGCCCATATTGAAAGATGAATTGGGACGGCCTTGGATGCCTCGAAACTCGGGGCGTTCCCGAATTGGAGAAATGGTAACCTTAAGATGGGCCTTGACTAATTCAAACAACTGGATTTCGGCCCGCTTGATGGATAATCTGTCGCCTGCCCAATTAGTGCGCAACATGCATAACTTCGGCATTACCAATTATCTTGACCCGGTAAAATCAATCTGCCTTGGCTCTTGCGATGTTTCGGTTAAGGAAATGGTAACGGCTTATAGTGCTTTTGCCAATAAGGGCATGAGGGTTGACCCCGTTTTTGTAACTCGCATAACCGACAATCAAGGTAACATAATAAGTGAGTTTGTTCCGAACCACACCGAGTGCATAAGCGAGAATGGATATTACAAAATACTGTCGATTTTGCTAAATGTTGTAGATGCCGGTACCGGCAATCGTGTAAGACGCAGCCCATACAAACTGACAGCTCAAATGGGCGGAAAAACAGGAACGACAAACAACAATTCCGACGGTTGGTTTATGGGGTTCACACCCCAACTCGTGACAGGCGTATGGGTTGGCGGAGAAGAGCGATACATACACTTCAACACAATGGCAAACGGGCAAGGAGCCGAAATGGCGTTGCCAATATACGGCCTATATTTAATGAAAGTATATGGAGACTCAACTTTACCCTATTCGCAAGATGTCAAGTTCGAGTTCCCCAAAGGATTTGACCCCTGCTCCCATGGAGGAGTTGTCGGAGTGCCCATTGACCAAATAACCGACGATGAGATTGTCCCCGATGAAGCAATCGAAGGAATATTTGACTAAGTTGGGACAATGCGGCAAACGATTTGGACATAGAACCACTCATTTAATTCAGTTACTAAATCAAATTTTATGAATATCGCTATAATCATATTAGCGGCACTGCTCGTCGTGGCCGCAGCGGTAATAGCTTGGACCATATCGAAACGTAACGAATGCCTGCAAAAATTATCTGCATACGAGCAAGAAAAAAACGGTATGATTGAAACTACCGAAATTCTTCGCAAAGAAATATCTAACCGCGATGCTGCAATTGCAGCCGGGCAGGCATCGATTGCCGTCCTTGACAGCCAAGTTGGTGAGGCCCGCAAACAACTTGACAAGTATAACGAACAAATCCAACTTTTGAACGAACGTATCATTACGCTATCGACCGAAAACTCAAAATACAACGAACGTCTCACTGTGGCTGCATCGGAAAAAGAGCGTCTTCAACGTGAAGCGCAATTGCAGTTTAATGAATTGGCAACCAAGATTTTTGATGACAAAGCCCGCAAAAGCGACGACCGTCTTAATGAAATACTGAATCCCCTGAAAGAAAACATCGAACGGCTGAAAAAAGAGATTAACGACCGCTCTATAAAAGATTCGGAAAACCATGCCTCGCTACGTGAGCAGATTGGATTGTTGCGAGATTTAAACACACAAATAGGCAAAGATGCTACCTACCTCGCAAATGCTTTAAAAGGAAACAACAGCATACAAGGCAACTGGGGAGAGCAAATGCTTGAACACATTCTTTCAACTTCCGGACTTGTAAAAGGGGAACAATTTGAAGTACAAGTTACAAAAGATGATGCCGGAAACACACTGACTAACGAAGCCGGGAATCGATTGCGCCCCGATGTCATTGTTCATTTACCCGACGAGAAGGATATTATAATCGACTCAAAAGTGTCATTTAGGGCATACGTTGATTATGTAAACGCCACCGACGAAAAGACGCAGCAGGAAAAATTGCGCGAACATGCCATCTCTGTCAAGAAGCATGTCGATGAATTAGCCACAAAGAGCTATCAAGACTATGTGCGTAAAGCCGGAGACTTCGTTATGATGTTTATCCCCAATGAGGGTGCTTACCTTGCAGCAATGCATGCCGACTCCCACCTGTGGGAATACGCTTATGACAAACGGGTAGTTATCATAAGCCCCACTCACCTCATTTCGGTACTTAAACTCGTTTCTCAACTATGGGGACACGACAAGCAAACAAAAAATGCCTTGAAAATTGCCGAAGAAGCCGGAAAATTATATGACCGCTTTGTCGACTTCACTGAATATATGCGCAATATCGACAAAGGCATAACAAATGCACGACAAGCATACGATAAGGCCATGTCTAAATTGCAAGACGGCAGAGGGAACATCCTGCGGCAAGTCGAAACCCTGCAAGAATTGGGAGCAAAGGCCAAGAAAAAGTTACAACTTCCCGAATAATAACGCCACTGCACACCCCCCCAAAATCGCGTCCCAAATAACCCCAAATCGGTCATTAGATTTGTGGGGTTAAGTCATCATACCTAATTTTGAGCAACTTTATAATCTTGAGGCAAAAAACCTGTGAGCCTTTTGAACAACATATTGAATTGCCGCACCGAAGGGTACCCCAACTCTGTTACTATGCGGGACACTGAATAATCACACTTCATGAGCATATTTTTTGCCAAACCTATGCGTTTTAACTCTACATATTCCCGCAATGCCTTTCCTGAATAAAACTGCAACAAATCTTTAAAATACTGGACCGATAACCCCAGATTTAAGGCACACATCTCCGACGTAGGGAATACTCCGTCGGCAATCTTCCCTTGCAAAATATAATCTTCAACCAAGTTCGACAGTTGTGCCATCAATGCGCTATTCTTGTCTTCCCGTGTTATAAATTGCCTTTCATAATAACGTTTGCAATAGTCAAGCAATAATTCTATGTGTCGCGTAATAATAATGCGGCTATGTCCGTCTATTGGGTGATGCAACTCCTCGTCAATCCCTTTAAGGCAACATATAATTTTATTTTTTTCTCGCAATGATAAATGTAGTGCCTCTTCTTTACTATATGCAAAAAAAGTATAATTGCACAGTGTGTGATTAAGAGTAGTCCCATACAGCAAATCAGGATGAAAAGCAAGCAACCACCCTTTGCTTGGCAATACGTGGTCATGCGTCATGTCAAATGCTTTCTCGGGAGACAAAAATACCATGCTTGCTTCTGAATAATCATAATGTCTCATTCCGCAACATTTGCAATGCATGCCATCATAGCGGTCGATAAGCAACACCGTATAGAAATCAAATTTAATACCATTCTGCGCCACATCGGTGTTGCCGTCAAGTTCAATTACACTCACCTGTGGATGCAATGTTTTGCTGCCAAGACAACAATTGCATTGATGCACCGTCTTTATGTCAAGAATTCCATCCGTCTTAATCATGATACTTCGCAATTGTTATGAAAACAACATAATCCACGCAAGTGCAATCATCTGTTCCGATTACGCATCTGCGCAACGTCTTAAGCAACCACATCCTTTGCCTCATCATCGATAATTTATTTTTACAATAGCAAATATAACCATAAAATTAATGCGGTTCCCTGCAGACTCGCGTAATCAGTAATAAAGGTAAAGATTACCGTAATAATGATTAAACTCACATATCTGCGGACTATTGACAATGTTTGGTTTATTACTATTTTTGCACAATCAATAATAATGACGATGAAGAAGAAAATCATGATTGCAATAAGCATATTCATTGGAATCATTATAGCAATATTACTTGCAGGTTACATATTTCTCAACACTCCGGCTTTCGGGCGACTGCCCCAAGGAGAACGATTGGAACGCATAAATCGCTCACCGCACTACCGCAACGGACAATTCCACAATTTGCAATCGGCACCTTTAATAACGTCAAAGCGCAGCAAATTGAGCAATATATGGCGTTTCCTGACCGACAAACCGGCAAACTTGATTCCTTCGCAACCGATTTCTGCCGTTAAGTCTGACTTGAAGGCATTACCTTGCGACAGCGACCTCATTGTGTGGTTCGGGCACTCTTCCTACATGCTGCAACTGTCAGGCCGTCGATTTCTTGTCGACCCTGTTTTTTACAAAGCAGCCCCGGTTGTATTCGTCAACAAGCCATTCCCCGGCACCGACATATACAAACCATGCGACATGCCCGAATATATTGACTATCTGGTAATCAGCCACGACCATTGGGACCATCTCGACTATAACACCGTAAAAGAATTGCGCAATCGGGTGGGAAAAGTCATTTGTCCTCTTGGCGTAGGCGAACATTTTGAATATTGGGGTTACGACAAATCGCAACTTATAGAACTTGACTGGAACGAAAGTGCCGACCTGCAAACCGGATTCGTCGTACACTGCCTCCCGGCACGGCATTTTTCGGGACGGGGACTAACTTCCAATAAGACCTTGTGGGCATCATTTCTAATCGGCACACCTTCGCTTTCTGTTTTCATTGGCGGAGACAGTGGCTACGGCAATCATTTTAAAGAAATAGGCCATGAGTTTCCCGACATCGACATAGCAATTCTCGAAAACGGGCAATATAATGAAGAATGGAAATATATACACACCATGCCCGATAAATTAGGGCAAGCCGCTACCGACCTTGGTTGCCAAAATATCATCACCGTGCACCACTCAAAATATGCACTTGCACGTCACCCGTGGAATGAACCGTTAGACAATGAACAAAAGGCTGCCAAAGAGAACAATTTGAAACTAACCGTATTGTGCATTGGCGTCCCTACACCATTATATATGAAATAACCCACTCAAGCCATTTCGTTATTTAACCCTCCCGGCATACAAAAAATTGCGCTTGTAATAATCCTGTTCAAGACTGCTTATCATCACCCCCCTGCTTGATGAAGCATGTGCAAATTTTCCATCTTTCAAGTATATTCCCAAATGTCCTATACGCTTTTTGCTCCCCGTTTTAAAAAACACCAAATCTCCTTCTTGTAACTCATCTTTATTTATTTTCTTGCAGTCTTTCTTGAAAATCAATTCAGAACTACGTTGCAAATTTTTGCCATACACAGATTTATATACATTTACCACAAATCCCGAACAATCAACGCCCTTCCGAGTATTTCCGCCGTAACGATACGGCACGCCTATCCAGCTTTCCACCTCACGGTACAAATCTTTATTATTATCATTGTCTATTTTTATGCCGAAATATGTATTCTTGTTCAAGGCTCCACTCGAAACATCCTTATGCGAGCTACATGAAACCATTGTACCCACACAAACCGCAAGCAACACACATATCCTCAATATCCTGCCAAGCATAATCGCGTCGATTTTATTATTGTAAAATTAGCGTTTTATCCCCTTTCCCACAATAATTCCAGCCTTTTTCAATAATATAGAACATACTTTTAATCCAGACCGGCCATTATATTTTATGCCGCTTTTTAGTTTCTGCCGGCACAAAAAAGCACACTCAGAACAAATTTTTGCGGTCTAATAACCGTTTGGGGTGGTAGGCTATGTTAAAATTCCACACCGGGGTGTTACGATTCCGCCAATAATGACAAAATATCTTGATAAATTTAAAATATCAGAAATTTTAAACTGTCTCTTAATTAAAATCAATACCTTTGCACAAGTTTTGCTGCAACATAAGGCACGCGCACAAGCAGCCATTGTTGTGGCAAAAGTTATGTTGGTTGAAAAATTCAAAAAACAAGCACTGAATAGATAGATGATTTCGGTACAAAACCTGTCGGTAGAATTTAATTGCACTCCGCTATTTGACGGTGCAAATTTTGTCATCAACAAAAAAGACAAGATTGCCCTCGTCGGGAAAAACGGGGCGGGAAAGTCGACCATGCTGAAAATTATTGCAGGCTTGCAATCCCCTTCTTCAGGAACAGTAGCCGTGCCTGCCGATACCGTAATCGGGTACCTGCCGCAACAGATGGTACTTGCCGACAGCACCACCGTGCGTGACGAAGTAAAAAAGGCTTTCGACAATATAACCCGGTTAAAAGCCGAAATCGATGCCGTCAACAATGAAATAGCTTCACGCACCGACTATGAAAGTGAGTCATACGCCAAATTGATAGAGCATGTGACCACTCTGAATGAGCACCTCGTGATGATGGGATCGGAGAATTGCGATGCCGAGATGGAAAAAACTCTCGTCGGGTTGGGATTCAATCGCAGCGACTTCGACCGCCCCACCTCTGAATTCAGCGGCGGGTGGCGAATGCGAATCGAGCTTGCCAAGTTACTGCTGCGCCGTCCCGACGTGCTGCTACTCGACGAACCTACCAACCACCTTGACATAGAATCTATTCAGTGGCTTGAGAATTTCTTGAAAACTAAGGCCAATGCTGTGATGCTCGTTTCGCACGACCGTGCTTTTATCGACAACATTACAAACCGCACGATAGAAATCTCCTGCGGCAAAATCTATGACTACAACGTCAATTATTCCAAATTCATGGAATTGCGCAAGGAGAGAATAGAGCAACAGACACGTGCCTACCTCAACCAACAGAAACAGATACAAGACACCGAAGAATTTATCGAGCGATTTCGTTACAAAGCCACAAAATCGGTGCAAGTACAAAGCCGCATAAAACAGCTTGCCAAGATTGAACGTATTGAAATCGACGAGGTTGATAATTCCCACATAAACCTTAAGTTTCCACCGGCTCCTCGTTCGGGCGACTACCCTGTAATAGCCGACGGAGTCGGGAAAAAATACGGCGACCACACGGTGTTCTCCAACGTGACATTCACCATAAAACGTGGCGAAAAAGTTGCATTCGTGGGTAAAAACGGAGAAGGAAAGTCAACCCTCGTCAAGTGCATAATGGGCGAAATTCCATTTGACGGGACGCTCAAAATAGGTCACAACGTGAAAATCGGATATTTTGCCCAAAATCAAGCACAACTGCTCGATGGCGAGATAACGGTTTTCGATACTATCGACCGAGTGGCTGTAGGCGACATTCGCACAAAGATACGGGACCTGTTGGGTGCTTTCATGTTTGGTGGCGAAGCTTCCGACAAGAAAGTAAAAGTATTATCCGGTGGTGAAAAAACACGGCTCGCTATGATAAAACTGCTGCTTGAACCGGTGAATTTACTCATTCTCGACGAGCCGACCAACCACCTCGACATGCGCACGAAAGACATTCTGAAAGATGCCATTCGTGACTTTAACGGAACTGTAATTGTCGTGTCGCACGACCGCGAGTTCCTCGACGGACTGGTAAGCAAAGTATATGAGTTTGGCGGAGGTCACGTAAAAGAACACCTTGGCGGTATCTACGATTTCCTCGAAACTAAAAAAATAGAATCGTTACGCCAACTCGAACTCTCCACTCCCAATGCTTCCTCCTCGACAGCCAAAACCGAATCTGTGGCAAAATCACAAACGCCCAATCCTGCCGAAGAAAAAACAACCGGTGGCCGGCGTAATTATTTCGAGCAAAAAGAACGTGAACGCGAAATCAAAAGAAGGGAAAAGCGTGTTGCGACTTGCGAAGCCGAAATAAATGATATTGAAATGCAGATAAAAGAAATTGAAAGTACCCTCGCCGACGGAGGCACAGGACTGCCGGCCGACATATATGAACGCCACAGCGAACTAAACAAGAAGCTCGACAATGCTATGAGTTTATGGGAAATAGCCTGTAGCGAACTTGAAGCCATTAAACAAGACCAAGACTGAGAAAACATATAAAAGTTATTGAGTTAATAATATAAATAATGAAAGTATTAAAGTACATTACCCCAATTTTGGCATTGACAATGACAGTCAACAGCATCAATGCAGAGGTGAAAGGCGTAGACCGCGCAAACCTCGATGAAACAGTATCGCCCGGAACTGATTTCTACGATTACGCATGTGGTGGTTGGATGAAAAACAATCCGCTGCCACCGCAATATTCTCGTTTCGGGACATTCGACCAATTGTCGGAAAACAGTCGTGAACAAGTGAAATCACTCGTTCAGCATTTGAGCGAAACCAATCAGCCCAAAGGTTCGATAGGTCAAAAAGTAAAAGACCTGTATGAAATGGGTATGGACAGCGTCCGCCTCAACAACGAAGGCGCATCGGCACTGCAAGCCGACATCGAGAAAATCCAAAACATGAAGCGCGAAGACCTCATTGAAATTGTTTCTTGGCTTCATAATGGCATTGCATCGCCATTCTTCAGCACTGGCGTAATGGCCGACTTGAAAAATGCCGACATAAACATCATGTATGTGTCTCAAATCTCAGGCGGACTCGGCGACCGCGATTACTATCTTGAGAACGACGACCACACAACGAATATCCGCAACGAGTATGTTAAATACATCGAGAAGATTTTCACCCTGTCGGGCTTCAAGAAAAAAGATGCACAGAAAGCTGCAAAGAATGTCCTTAAGATAGAAACAGCTTTGGCCAAGGTGTCTATGACTCGCGAAGAATCGCGTAATTATGCCATCCAGTATAACATTCGCACAATCGACCAACTCAAAGCCGATTACCCCAACATCGACTGGACTGCCTATTTTACCGGCATCGGCCTACCCTCGCTCGACCAAGTGTGCCTGATGCAACCCAAGTTCCTTGCCGAAGTCAACACATTGGTCAAGTCGCTTAAAGACCGTGAAATCAAAGATTACCTGCTCTATGAGTACATTTCTTCGGCTTCGAGCTACCTGAGCGATGATTTTGTTCAAGCCAACTTCGACATGTTCTCTCGTACCATGGCGGGAAAGAAAGAAATGCAACCGCGCTGGAAACGCGCCTTGTCTGTGCCAAATGGCGCACTGGGCGAAGCCGTAGGACAACTTTATGTGGAGAAATATTTCCCGGCCGAATCCAAGGAACGCATGCTCAAGCTCGTCAACAACTTAAAGAAAGCTCTCGCCGAGCACATTGCAGGCCTTACATGGATGAGCGACCAAACAAAAGTCAACGCCCTTGTCAAGCTCAATAGCTTCACTGTAAAAATAGGCTATCCCGACAAATGGAAAGACTACAGCAGCGTGACCGTAGACCCCACCAAGACCTACTGGGACAATCTAAAAGGTGTAAGCTACTTCTTGGCCCAAGACAACTACCAGCGTTGGAACAAACCTGTCGACCGTGATGAATGGGGCATGACTCCGCAAACGGTAAACGCATACTACAATCCAACGACCAATGAAATATGCTTCCCCGCCGCAATTCTGCAACCGCCATATTTCGACATCAACAACGATGATGCCTCCAACTATGGCGCAATCGGCGTGGTTATCGGTCATGAAATGACTCACGGTTTTGACGACCAAGGCCGCAACTTCGACCAAAACGGCAACATGCTCGACTGGTGGACCGAAGAAGATGCCAACAAGTTCAATGCCCTTGCCGACAAACTTGCCGCACAATTCGATGAAATCGTAGTGGCCGACACCGTTCACGCCAACGGCCGTTTCACACTTGGCGAAAACATTGCCGACCAAGGCGGTTTGCGCGTGGCTTACACCGCATTCAAGAAGACCGAACAGGGTAAAGGCAACCAAGCTATCGACGGATTCACACCCGACCAACGCTTCTACCTTGCATACGCCAACGTGTGGGCTGCAAACATCACCAAAGAAGACATCCTGCTGCGCACCAAGACCGACCCGCACTCACTTGGCCGCTATCGCGTGAATGCTTCGCTGCGCAACATCGACACATTCTTCAATGCATTCGGCATCAAGGAAGGTGACAAGATGTTCCGCCCGGCTGCCGAGCGCGTAATAATCTGGTAACCGCACACATCACATTTCCCCATAACAACAGCGGCCGGAGACCAATTTCACAGTCTCCGGCCGCTGCCGTTTACATTCTATGCCCGCCAATCTAAAATATGATTGTTGAAATTTTTGCAACGCCCACAACCTAAAAATCGGGAAAAACTGCGTATATTTGTAAGTTAGAAAAATCGTGTGCTACAGGCATTGCACACAACTCAAAGACAATAAGAAACAAAAAAACATATACGCACTATGAAATTCAGCATTTCCAGCAAATTACTGCTGTCGCACTTATCGACAGTGAGCAAAGTAGTCAATACAAAAAATACCATATCGATATTAGACAACTTTTTGTTCTGCCTCGAAGGTGACAAGTTAATAATCACAGGTAGTGACCAAGAAACCATATTAACCACTACCGTAGAGGTGGCTTTTGCCAAGGGTGAAGGCTCATTTGCCGTCAATGTGAAAAGTTTGCTCGACTTGTTGAAGGAAATACCCGACCAACCACTCGAATTCACTATCGATGAAAATTATGCCATCGAGTTGAAATACCTAAACGGCCATTTCGATTTCTCGGGCATCGACGGCAACGAATTCCCTCAAAAAGAGAGCCTTGGCGAAGTAGCAGAATCAATAGTCATGCCTGTAAAAGAATTACGAGAAAGCATCGACTACACATTGTTTGCCGTCGGCACCGAAGAAATGCGCCGCATCATGATGGGTATTTATTGGGACATAAAGGAGGACAACATAACATTCGTCGCTTCCGACACTCACAAGCTCGTGCGCTTTGAAAACACCCGCCTGAAGCCGGGTATCACATCATCATTCATATTACCATCAAAGCCGGCCTCAATCTTAAACGGAATAATCGGCAAGAACGACGATGATGACGTGAAAATCACTTTCGACACCAAAAGCGCAACATTTGAAACAGGAAATTTCACCCTCACATGCCGCTTTATCAACGGACGCTACCCTAATTACAATTCCGTTATACCGCAAAACAATCCGTTTGTGATTTCGATCGACCGCATTTCGCTGTTGAACGCCGTTAAACGCGTATCGGTATTCTCAAGTGCCGGCGGCATGGTGAAATTCGACATTAGCGAAAACCAATTGAAACTGACAGCCGAGAACCTCGACTTCATGAAAAAGGCTGAAGAAACTGTGGCATGCGATTACAAAGGTGAAAACATGTCAATTGGATTCAATGATGAAAAACTGATTGAAATATTGACAAATATCAACAGTGACATTGTTGTAATAAAATTGCTCGACCCAACACGTGCCGGCATATTCCTGCCCGACTCGCAACCCGAGGGAGAAGACTTGCTGATGCTGCTCATGCCAATGATGTTATAATGCTCTCACATTCTACCGGTTTTATCTATATTTTATGGAACTCAATTTAAAAAATCCGTTGATTTTTTTTGATGTTGAAACCACCGGCCTCAACATATCAAAAGATAAAATTATTGAAATATCATACATAAAAGTATACCCCAACGGCAAAGAGGATTGCAAAACGGTGAGACTGAATCCGGGATTCCCCATTCCGGCCGAATCTACGGCAGTGCACCACATTACCGATGAAGATGTAAAAGACTGCCCCTCATTCAAGCAGGTGGCACGCTCACTCGAACAGGTGTTTGAGGGGTGCGACATCGCCGGATTCAACAGCAACCGATTCGACATTCCCATTTTGGTGGAAGAATTCCTCAATGCCGGCATAAGCATAAATTTCTCCAAAAGGAAATTTATCGACGTACAGACCATCTTCCACAAAATGGAACAGCGCACCTTGTCGGCTGCCTACAAATTCTATTGCCACAAGGAACTTGACGATGCACACTCGGCCTGCGCCGACACTCGTGCCACCTACGAGGTACTCAAGGCCCAGCTCGACATGTACCCGTCACTTGAAAACGACGTGGCATTCCTGTCGAAATTTTCATCACAAACGCGCAATGTCGATTTCGCAGGCCGCGTGATATACAACGACAAAGACGTGGAAGTGTTCAACTTCGGAAAATACAAGGGGATGCCGGTAGAAGAAGTGTTCAAAAAAGACCTCGGCTATTACAGTTGGATAATGCAAGGCGATTTCCCACAAAACACCAAAAACGTGATAACAGCTATCAAATTACGTTCAAAGTAAATAGAAATGTTAAAGGGCAAACATATCATACTGGGCATTTGTGGAGGTATAGCCGCCTACAAATCGGCCTACCTGTTAAGACTTTTCATTAAAGCAGGCGCAGAGGTACAAGTAGTGATAACACCGGCAGGTAAAGAATTTATCACACCGGTAACATTGTCGGCACTCAGTGGCAAGCCGGTTATCAGTGAATTTTTCACAGCCAATACCGGCAGTTGGAACAGCCACGTCGATTTAGGATTATGGGCCGACGCGATGGTTATTGCTCCTGCCACGGCATCCACCATAGGCAAAATGGCCAATGGCATTGCCGACAACATGCTGGTTACCACATACCTGTCGGCAAAAGCTCCGGTATTTGTCGCTCCGGCAATGGATCTTGACATGTTTGCTCACCCAAGCACACGACGCAATTTGCAGCTGTTGCAAGAATATGGCAATCATATCATCGAGCCGGCATCAGGCGAATTGGCAAGCCATCTTGTCGGGAAAGGACGCATGGAAGAGCCTGAAAACATACTTAAAGCAGTCGATGAATACTTCACAAAGTCACAAGACCTTGCCGGCCGCCACATACTGATAACGTCCGGCCCGACATACGAAAAAATCGACCCTGTGCGCTTCATCGGTAATTATTCGTCGGGCAAGATGGGATATGCCTTAGCCGAGGAATGCGCCGCCCGCGGAGCCGATGTCACACTCATCAGCGGCCCGGTGTCGATAAAAGCAAAACACGCAGCTATCAAGACAATAAATATTGAATCGGCACAAGAAATGTATAATGCTTCTGTTGCCGAATTTCCACAATGCGATGCTGCAATAATGTGTGCAGCCGTTGCCGATTACACGGTTGAGAATCAAGCCTCACATAAAATAAAACGTGAGTACGATGAAATTCCCGTAATCAGGTTAAAGAAAAATCCCGACATCGCAGCTGCATTAGGAAGTATGAAACAAGACGGGCAACTTCTTGTGGGCTTTGCCCTTGAAACCGATAACGAACGGGAAAACGCACTTGCCAAGTTGCAGCGCAAGAACCTTGATTTTATAGTATTAAACTCCCTGAATGAGCCGGGGGCAGGATTCATGACCGACACAAACAAGGTTACAATAATCGGCAGTGACGGAACCTGCCAAGAATATGGGCTGAAAGACAAAAAACTTGTGGCTCGCGATATAGTCGACACATTAACGGGTAAATTATCATGATAACGATGCTGAAAAAATTATGCTGCATCACGGCAATTGGTGTGGGAATGGCCACTACCGCCAACGCACAAGAACTAAATTGCACCGTTGAAGTTAATGCCGACCAAATACAGAATTCGTCAAAAGAAGTGTTTGAAACCCTCGAACAGGCAATTGCCGAATATGTCAACACCAACAAATGGACCAATGCCCAATTTGCAGTAAACGAAAAAATCGAATGCCGCATGTACTTTACCATAAAGACGTATGACAGCGACAAATTTACGGGAGACCTGCAAGTTCAATCATTGCGTCCGGTATATAACAGTTCATATACAACCACTGTGCTCAATTTCAGAGACACGAATATCGAATTCACATACATTGAAAACGAACCGCTCGTATATTCCGAATTAACGATGGAAAGCAACCTGACGGCAATAATCAATTTCTATTGCTTCATGATAATAGCAATGGATTTTGACACATTCTCTCCCGAAGGTGGCACCCCTTATTACGAATCGGCGGCCAATATCGTGCGGCTCGCACAAAGTTCGGGCGAAGCCGGATGGAAAGCTTTTGAAGACAATAAAAACCGCAGCGCGGTGTTAAGTGCTTACACCGACAATGCCACTCGCGGCATGCGTTCGATTCTTTACAATTATCACCGGTTGGGGCTCGACCAAATGGCGGTAAGCGTTGACAAGGGGCGCGCCACTGTCACACAGTGCCTCGAAGAGCTGAAGAAAGTGTATGATGCCGCACCAATGAGTGTGTGCCTGTCAATTTTCAGAGATTCCAAACTCGACGAATTGGTAAACATTTATTCCGAAGCCGGCACTACCGAGAAGAACAAAGTATATGAATTGCTGTATCCCCTATACCCTACCGAGGGAACAAAATTGAACAAAATAAAAGAACCGGCCAAGTGATAATAGAAATATGCTTAAACAATTAAAGATAGCCAATTATGCCCTTATTGACAAGCTCGACATATCGTTTGCCCCGGGATTGACCATAATAACAGGCGAAACCGGCGCAGGCAAATCGATAATGATGGGAGCACTGTCGCTCATACTTGGTGAAAAAGCCGAATCGAGAGCAATAAGAGCTTTAGACAAGAAGTCGGTAATAGAGGTCGTTTTTAACATAAATGAATATGGCTTACAACACTTTTTTGCCGACAACGACATAGAATATTACAATGACGGAGATTGCATACTGCGGCGCGAAATATCGCCCAACGGCCGAAGCCGCGCATTCATTAACGACACACCGGTGACACTGCCGGTAATGAGAGCCTTGTCGGTACAATTAATCGACATACACTCCCAACACAGCAATATGCTCTTGTCAAGCCACCGCTATCAACTCGACATCCTTGACAACTTACATAGTGACAAGGCTTTACCCATTACGTATCACAATGAATATGAAAAATACAAGCGCATAGAAACACGGATACACGAATTACGTGAAACAAATGAACGCCGTAAAGCCGAAGAAGACTATCTGCAATTCCAATTATCTCAAATCGCCGAACTGAAATTACAACCGGGCGAAGACATTGAGCTTGAAGCCTCGGAACGCCGATTAAGCAATGTCAACGAAATAAAAAACCTTCTGTGGCAATGCGAACAGTTGCTTGAAGGCGACGATGACGGAATGAACTCCATTCTGAGCGGACTGGCACAAGTATCGGCCAATTTATCCAATCTAAACAGAATTTGCGATGAAACAGGCGACATGTCCGACCGGCTCGAAACCGTGATAATAGACATAAAAGATATGTCACGCTCTATTTCGGCTATGCAAAACGACATTGTCGATGACCCGGCAGAATTAGAACGCATACGGGAACGGCTGAGCAACATCTATTCTCTCGAAAGCAAGCACCGCGTGAAATCGGTAGATGAATTACTTGAACTGCAAAAGAATTTTGAATCACAGGTATCCGAAATAGCCGATTTCGATGAAGAAATAAACCGTCTCGAGAAAGAATTATCTTCCCAACAAGCCATTGTCGAAGATATTGCGGCCAAATTATCAAAGCACAGGCACGAAACATCGGCAATATTTGAAACTCAACTAAAAGAACTTGCCGTCCCCCTCGGGATGAAAAACCTGCAATTCAAAATAGAATTTGAAAAAATCCCATTCTCGGCAACAGGCATCGATGCCGTGAAATTTTTGTTCTCTTTTAATAAGCAACAGCCACTGATGCCGGTAGAGTCAACAGCCTCGGGAGGAGAAATTTCTCGCCTTATGCTTTGCATAAAATCCATCATCGCAAAAAGCATGAAATTGCCGACCATAATATTCGATGAAGTGGATACCGGCGTCTCGGGCGATATTGCCAACCGCATGGGTGAACTGATGAAAGAAATCAGCAAAAACATTCAAGTCATTACCATCACCCACTTGCCTCAAGTAGCGGCCAAGGGCGACAACCATTTCAAGGTATACAAGCAAGATACCGACGAATCAACATTCACAGCAGTACGCCAACTCGACAACAAAGAGCGCGTAATGGAAATAGCAGCCATGCTTAGCGGCGACAAAGTGAGTGAAGCCGCAATTAACAATGCAAGAACACTCTTAAACGGAAACTAAAATAAAAAATGGAAACTAAATATATATTTGGCATACGTGCAGTTATCGAAGCCATTGAAGCCGGGAAAGAAATTGACAAGATTCTGGTAAAGAAAGACCTGTCAAGTGAGTTGGCCGAAGAATTGCTCAAAACTGCTCGCGAACACAAGGTAATGGTACAAAAAGTACCTATCGAAAAAATCAACCGCATAACGCGCAAGAACCATCAAGGGGTGCTGGCATTCCTATCGGCCGTCACATATCATAAACTCGAATATGTGGTACCCCAACTTTACGAAGACGGCAAAACTCCATTTGTCGTACTGCTTGACGGGCTGACCGATGTGCGAAACTTCGGCGCAATAGCCCGAACATGCGATTGTGCAGGCGTTGATGCGATTGTCATTCCCGAGCGGAACAGCGTGAGTGTGGGAGCCGATGCAGTCAAGACATCCGCCGGAGCTTTACACTACATACCCGTATGCAGGGAACACAGTTTGACATGGGCTGTCAAGTTCCTTAAAGACAGTGGGTACAAAATATATGGAGCGTCAGAAAAAGCGACACAAAGCTACATCGCACCCGACTATACAACTCCGGTTGCGATTGTCCTTGGTTCGGAAGAGAAAGGAATTTCCGACGAAATATTACGACTTTGCGACGGGCTTGTGGCGATTCCCGAATATGGACACATCAACTCATTAAATGTGTCGGTTGCTGCCGGAATAATGATATATGAGGTAGTGCGACAACGCAATATCTCACCCGATAAACAATAATCTATTTCGGAAATTAAACAATTTGCAGTACTTTTGCATGGATTTTACCGAATGTTGAGAACAACGAAACAATATCAATTTATATGATAAACCGCGTACTTATTAGAATCAAAGTCGTACAAATGCTTTATTCTTATTTCCTTACGAAAGAAGAAAAAACATTTGCCGATGCAAAGAAAGAATTAAAAAAGAGCCTTGAAATGGCATATCAGCTCTACAATTACATCTTCGTTCTAATGGTGGAACTGACCGATATGCAAGACAGGCGGCTCGATGCAGCACGAAACAAATATTTGCCATCGGAAGAGGACTTACACCCCAACATGAAATTTGTCGAAAACCAATTTATAAAAAAGCTACGCAACAGTTCTGCTTTTATCGAATATCAAAAGGAACACAAGCTCACGTGGCATGATGATGACATTTTCCTTAAATTGCTGCTTGACAAAATAATCAAGTCGAATGTATATACCGAATACATGAGCAACAGCAATAATAATTTTGTCGCCGATTGCGAATTGTGGCGTGACTTGTTAAAACGTGTAATTCTGGTTGACGACGACTTTACCGACCAACTCGAATCTAAATCGGTATATTGGAACGACGATATTGAAACCATCGGCACATTTGTCTTGAAAAGCATCAAGCGCTTTGAATCCTGCGAAGAAAAAGCATTTATGCCAATGTATAAAGACGAAGAAGACAGCCGTTTTGGAGAGCAATTATTTACATTGACCGTACAAAACCGTGACAAGTGCGACGAGCTTATCAACCGCTTCATTCAGACCGAGAACTGGGACACCGAGCGCGTGGCATTCATGGACCGCGTAGTAATGGATGTCGCTATTACCGAGGTGCTTAATTATCCGGCAATCCCTACCAGAGTTTCATTAAACGAATACATCGAGATTGCCAAGTATTACAGCACACCCCGCAGCGGACAATTCGTAAACGGAATCTTAAACTCGATTATAAATCACCTTAAAGACGAGCGCATAATAGTCAAAGAATAAGAACGTGCCTAAATAATTGCAAAATTCATGCAGGCTCTGAAATAAATTACTATTTTTGCCGTCGAAATATTTTAACCGAACAATTAAAAATTAAAAAATATGTTATTAAACTCAATTCTACTGCAAGCCCAAACCGGCGGAGCAGCCAATCCTGCCGGCACCGGGTGGGAAAGTTTCATAATGATTATAGTATTGATTGCCATTTTCTACTTCTTCATGATTCGTCCGCAATCCAAGAAGCAAAAGCAAATCAAGAAATTCCGCGAAGGCCTGTCGGTTGGTGACAAAGTGATAACCGCCGGTGGCATATACGGGAAAATCAGAGACATCAAGGAAACCACCTTCTTGCTCGAAATATCCGACAACGTAAAAATACGCATCGACAAGAACTCGGTATACCCTTCTGCCGAGGACGCACAAACCGATGCCGCAGCAGCCGACAAGAAGTAACCAAAATCATTAATTATAACAACATCTGTTATAATTCCACCAAAAGCCATTCATCCGATAGCGGCGAATGGCTTTTCTACATTATCACACCGTTTGCCACCCAATAAAGGGGGCATGGAGTGAAATAACTACCGATACCTAACGTGAACCCTGATTGAACAAAAAGAACATTTGCAAATACATACACATATATATGACCATAAAATCGCATCTTGAAAAAATAAGAAGGACATGGGCTGCATGGAGGCATTCAAAACGCACCAATACGATTCTATTGTATGTAATTTGCCTCATAATTTCTTCTTTGTTCTGGCTTTTCCTGACTTTAAACAGTGAAACGCAAAAAGACCTGACACTGCCATTCAACCTCACTGCGGTTCCCGACAGTACCACTATTATTTCGGGACTGCCTCAGTCAATAAAAGTGAGTGTCCGCGACAAGGGTTCATCGTTGATACGTTACGACTTCGGCAATGAACCAACCATGACAGTCGATTTCCTTGAATATTTCGATGGAAGCGGCAGTTTCAAAATCTCGTCCATCGACATGCTGGCCCGCGTGAGAAAACTGTTTAATAATAACACTACCGTTGCCGCAATATCGCCCGACTCGTTAAGCGTCAAATACACCAGCCTTCCCGGAAAGAAAGTTCCCATTAAAGTCGACATGAATGTGGCCGCCGACTTTAGATGCGTAATTAACGGGGCAACAATCCTAAGCACCGATTCGGTAATAATATATTCCGACCAAAACACCCTTTCGGCAATAACTTCAGTCAGCACCAAACGGATAACGGCTACAGGACTAACCGACACCCTTGCACAGCAAATTGAAATAAATCCCATACCGGGAGCCAAAATCGTTCCAAACGAAATAACCGTTAAAGTGCCTGTCGAACCATTAATAAACAAGAAACAAAACGTAACCATCGATATCGTAAACGCACCTATGGGTGTCAACGTCATAACATTCCCATCGGTAGTCGAGGCATCGTTCCTTGTTCCACAAAGTATATACCGCAAGGCAATGAACATAAAAGTCGCCGTCAACTATAACGACATTGCTTACTCCAAAGGCGCAAGCAACCTTGTCGCTGTGAAAATTGTAAACACACCCACAGAATGTCGCAACGTTTCGCTTGCCGTCGATAGCGTGGAATATATTGTCGAAAAACATTAAGCGCAATGAAAATCATAGCATTAACCGGTGGGATAGGAAGCGGGAAAAGCGTAGTTTCTTCAATTCTCCGCACAATTGGATACCATGTATATGATTGCGACAGCAGGGCAAAACATGTTATGGACAATTCGCAATACATCAAAGAACGATTGGTTCAGGCATTTGGCAATCAGGCTGTAGCCCCCAATGGTGTAATTGACCGTAAATACTTAAGCCGCACCGTATTTGGAAATCCGGCTGCATTAAAACAATTAAACGAAATAGTGCACCCTGCAGTGAGGCACGACATTATACAATGGGCTGCCAATATTAAAGCTGATTGTGCATTTGTGGAAACCGCCATACTCAAAGGTAGCGGACTGAGTGAAATAACCAATGAAGAATGGAACGTCCAAGCACCCTTGGAAATACGAATTTCACGCGTAATGCACCGGAACAACATCCCACGGCAAGCCGTAGAAGCCCGCATCAAAGCCCAGTCGGCCGAAACACCAACCAATGGGGCGACAATCATAATCAACGACGGGATAACGCCGCTGTTGCCACAAATAGTTAAACTGTGTACGGCTTTATAATGCAATTTATGGCATCGGCACATTTTGAAGAAATAAAAATGAATATTATTTTTGTAACGCTTTTTTGAAAACAACAAAACGATAAAAAGAAATATTATGCTAAAGAAAATACTGTCTATTTCAGGCAAACCGGGATTGTACAAACTAATTTCATACGGGAAAAATATCATTGTCGTAGAAAGTCTTGCCGACAAAAAGCGCATGCCGGCTTATTCCTATAACAAAATCATCTCTCTTGGCGACATTGCCATTTATACTACCGATGAAGAAGTTCCGCTTGCCGATGTTATGGAAACCATATACAAGCAAAACAACGGTAAGGTGCTTGACAAGAAGGCATTGACAAATGACACAACTGCCCTGCATGACTTTTTCACGAGCGTACTGCCCAACTATGACACCGACCGGGTATACGACACCGACATAACGAAAGTTATAGCTTGGTACAATACCTTGGTCGAAGCAGGTTTTACCTCTTTTAAAGACAACGAAGAAGAACAACAACCACAGTCAACAGAAGAAGGTACAAAAGATGAAAAGCCTTCTGAAAAATAACATTAATCCATAATCTTGGAATTATCATCCAAAAGCGGAGACCCACTTAATTTTGCGGAGTCTCCGCTTTTCAATTCACGTCTCTGCAATTATGTTGAGCTGAAAGCCTTTTCCCGACTCATACGCTCATTTAGGGTGACACATTGGCGAAGTCCGGGAGGAGGGCGCACGGCATAAATAGTTTCTGCATTTTTTTGTTTAAGAACAAAAGTGTTTCTAATTTTGTGACTTGTTTATGACAGGGATATGAAAAAGGTTATCAAGGCACAAAATGTGGAATTCTGCTACACCATAGAAGGTAAAGGAACACAAGCCGTCATATTGATGCATGGGTGGGGATGCAACCACACCACTTTGGCAAGCATAGAACAGCTGCTCACCGAGTATTTCACTGTCTACAACGTGGATTTCCCGGGATTTGGCGACAGTTCCGAGCCAACAACCGTCTGGGGCGTTGAACAATATACAACCCTCATCGAGCATCTCGTACAAGCCGAAAAAATAACCGCCCCCATCTTGATGGGGCACTCATTTGGAGGAAGAGTGGGCATTGTATATGCTTCCCGAAACGATGTAACAAAGCTTGTCCTTATAGACGCAGCCGGTGTAAAGCCCGCCCGCAGCCTAAAGTATTATTTCAAGGTATACAGCTACAAAACATATAAACGATTATTGCCGCTAATCGTGGGCAGAAAACGTGCCGAAGACATAATAAACCGTTATCGCAAACGTGTCGGGTCGAGCGACTATAACAATGCGTCCCCTATGATGCGCAGCATCATGAGCCGTGTTGTCAATGAAGACCTGTGCCACCTGATGCCGAAAATCAAGTGCCCAACCTTGTTGATATGGGGTGAAAATGATACTGCCACACCTGTTGCCGATGCCCGCAAAATGGAACGGCTTATACCCGAGGCAGGACTTGCCGTGTTCAAAAGTGCCGGACACTACAGTTTTCTCGATAACCCATACCAATTCGCCGCTGTTATACGCAGCTTTCTAAATGACGAAATGAACAACGACAAAATGTAACTCAAATATGGAATTAGATATTGCCTTTACAATATTCACATTGCTCGCCGTGGTGTCGGTAGTGCTATTTGGCACGGTAATTACAAAAGACCTGCAAATGTTGCAACAAAACTCATATCGCAACGAACGCTACACACGATGGATAACTTCAAGCGGCGACACGCTGTCGGTTCGCAGATTGCTAAATGCGGCGTTGTTCATACTGATAATCTCACTGTTTGCCCGGTCCATATTTGTAATCGGCATTGTAATTGCGGTGATGATTGCAGAGTGCATTGTACTCATGACACGCAAATCCAAGAAGCCACTTGTGTTCACAAAACGCGTGTGGAGACTGTTTATCACTATCAACGTGCTTACGTGGGTACTGGCAGCATTAGTGGCAGCATTTTACAATGCTCCCCACCATCCAATACACACATTTGCCACAGTGATGATGCTCGCCACTCCCCTCTCGTCGGCAATAGTGATTGCCGCCAATTGGCTTCTTAAACCGGTAGAAAAATCAATCAACAACCACTATGTTGACGATGCCCGCCGCATACTTGCCCAAAAGCCCGACATGATTATCGTCGGTATCACCGGCAGCTATGGGAAAACGAGCACGAAACACTACCTTAACCGCATCTTGAGTGAAAAATACTCGGTCTTAATGACTCCGGGCAGTTACAACACCCCGATGGGAGTTGTTCGCACCATTCGCGAAATGTTGCAACCCTACAATAATCTTTTTATTGTCGAAATGGGGGCAAAAAACATCGGCGACATAAAAGAAATATGCGACATTGTCCACCCCACATTCGGAATCATAACTGCCGTAGGCGAACAGCATCTGGAATCGTTTAAAACCATCGAAAACGTGCAACGCACCAAATTTGAACTTATCGATGCCCTGCCGGCAGATGGTTTCGGTGTGTTAAATAACGATTTCCCATACATAGCCAACCGTCCGGTCGACAATGTTGAAACGTGCCGATACACCGTCAAGCGCGAAAGCGGAAGCGACTACCATGCCGAAGATATTGCATATTCGGCACGCGGCACAACATTCAAAATTGTCGGACGTGGAAAATCCCTTGAACTCTCCACTCGTCTTGTGGGCGAATGCAACATATCAAACCTGATGGCTGCCGTCATCATGGCTATGCGACTTGGCGTACCCGACAACAAAATACAATATGCGGTAAGCAAAATCGAACAGGTCGAGCACCGCCTGAACGTAAAACGCACCCCGGCCGGAATCACTATAATCGACGATGCCTTCAATTCCAACCCCGATGGTTCCGGAATGGCACTCGACGTACTGGCCGGCATGACCGGAGGCAAGCGCATTGTTATAACTCCGGGAATGATTGAACTCGGCTCAAAACAAGAACACTACAACGAACTCTTCGGTGAGCATATTGCCGAAACTTGCGATGTCGCAATAATCGTGGGCGAATATAATCGTGAAGCAATCTTGAACGGAATCAAACGCAAACGGTCCGACAAATTAATCGTTCATACAGTACCAACGTTTGCCGAGGCCCAAAAAAAGATGCTTGAAATGGCTAAGGCCGGAGATACCGTCCTTTACGAAAACGACCTCCCCGACACATTTAAGTAACTAAACACAAATCAACAAGATATACTTTTCCAAGAATATGAAAACAACCATCGGTGTATTCTTCGGTGGACGATCAACCGAACACGAAATCTCTGTAATATCGGCTTCCCAAGCCATGCATGCAATAAATGCCGAAAAATATGAAGTAGTTCCCATATATATATCAAAACAAGGCAAATGGTACACGGGCAAGGCTTTGCTTGACATACAAAACTACCGCAACATTCCCGAACTGCTTGCCAAAGTGGACGAAGTGTATATGGAACCCAGTTTCGGCGACTACAACCTATACAAAAAGAAACGCAACCTTTTTGGATCAAACGTTATAAAGCACCTCGACGTTATTATTCCTGTGCTGCACGGCTCAAACGGCGAAGATGGCATATTTGAAGGCTTACTCGAAACCATCGGCATCCCATACGCCGGATGCAACACTCTGTCGAGTGCCAACGGCATGGACAAAATCACAATGAAAATGATTTTGAAATCATGCGGGATTCCTGTAGTCAACTTCGTCTGGTTCTCCGACAAAGAATGGTACACGCGCCGCGAGGAAATTATCAATCAGATTGAAAAAGAAATAGGCTACCCTGTAATCGTGAAACCGGCCAACCTCGGTTCGAGCGTCGGCATCGGCCGTGCCTGCAACCGCGAGGAGCTAATCGACAAAATCGACGGGGCCGAAATCTACACCACACGCATCATCGTGGAAGACATGGTCGAGGACTTGCAAGAAATAAACTGCTCGGTACTCGGCGACTGCGACGAAAACAAAGCATCGGTGCTCGAAGAGCCTATCAAAAGCGGTGAAATTTTGTCTTACGAAGACAAATATGTGGGTGGCTCAAAAGGGGCAAAAGGAATGCAAGCCTCGCAAAAGCGCATCCCGGCCGACCTTCCCGAAAAGGAAACCAAGCGCATACAATTCCTCGCACGTGAAACATTCCGTGTACTGTCGTGCCACGGTGTGAGCCGCGTCGACATGATTATCGACCGCAAGACGCGCGACATTTATGTCAACGAAATCAACACCATTCCCGGCTCACTGTCGTTCTACCTATGGGAAGCCACAGGAATAAGTTTCGAGCAACTGATGGACAAGCTGGTAGAACTCGCCATTAAGCGCAAGCGCGAACAAGGATTGAAAACGGTATCATACGACCACAACATCTTCAACCTCGGCGGCGGGCTCAAAGGCGGCATAAAGAAGTAACGCCGAAATGCCTACCGGCAGCTGTTTTAGCTACACAACACATTGAATTTCAATACCCACCATATTTTCATGCACAATCGTAGAGACGCAAAATTTTGCGTCTCTACTGCAACTATGCAATAAACAGATATTTATGCAACGATTCCCCGCCCATCTCCACATGAATATTAAGTTTTTTTTGCCGTTTGTTTTTAACACTTCGGCAATTTATATAGTACCTTTGCATACTGATAATTATTTACGGAAATATACTACTTATCAATGAAAGTTCTTAAATTCGGAGGCACTTCGGTCGGCTCGGCCGAAAGAATTAAAAATGTAGCCCGGTTGATAACCGAAAGAGGTAAAAACATAGTCGTCCTGTCGGCTATGTCTGGTACAACTAACACGCTTGTGGAAATTTCCGACTACTTATACAAGCACAACATTGATGGTGCAAAAGAAACAATCAACGCACTTGAAAAAAAATACACTTTAACGCTTGGCGAACTTTTTGGAGACAATCAAGCTGCACTTGAAAATGCAACAGCCGAAATCAAGGCTTGCTTCAATTACATGCGGTCGTTCACCAAGGACCTGTTTACCGTATTTGAAGAAAAAGAAATCCTTGCCCAAGGCGAATTAATGTCAACGGCAATGATGAACATATACTTGCAGTCCTTGGGCATTAAATCGGCCATGTTGCCCGCCCTTGATTATATGCGTACCGACAAAAACGGCGAGCCCGACAGCCAGTACATAAAGCAAAAACTGACGGCGCTGCTTGCCAAATTTGATGATGCCGACGTATACATCACGCAAGGATATATATGCCGCAACGCTTACGGCGAAGTCGACAATCTGCAACGCGGGGGCAGCGACTATAGCGCATCTTTAATCGGTGCTGCCATAAATGCCGAGGAAATTGAAATATGGACCGACATCGACGGTATGCACAACAATGACCCACGTTACGTGGAAGACACCGACCCTGTCGATGAGTTGCACTTTGAGGAAGCGGCCGAACTCGCTTATTTCGGTGCAAAAATCCTGCACCCCACATGTGTACTGCCGGCCAAGTTAAACAATATTCCGGTGCGACTGCTCAATACGCTCTGCCCTACTGCAAAAGGCACTCTCATATACAATACCACAACGCCTCATGGAGTAAAAGCCGTAGCAGCAAAAGACAACATTACGGCAATTAAAATAAAATCGGGCCGCATGTTGCTTGCTTACGGATTCCTACGCAAGGTGTTTGAAATATTTGAAACATACAAAACACCTATCGACATGATAGCAACGTCCGAAGTCGGGGTATCGGTAACAATCGACAATGAAAAAAATATCGACCACATACTCGACGACCTCAAGAAATTCGGCACCGTGACGATAGACCGCGACATGGTTATAATATGCGTAGTGGGAGACCTCGAATGGCAGAACAAGGGTATTGAGGCTGCAGCTCTCGACGCATTGAAAGATATACCGGTGAGAATGATTTCTTATGGCGGAAGCAACTTCAATATATCTTTCCTCGTGAGCAAAAAAGACAAAGTAAAAGCCTTGAACCTGCTTAGCGACCACTTGTTCAAGAATAAGAAACTTTAACACCATTATGATTAAGACCCTATTCCCCATAGAAACTTTCAAGCATTGCGAGACTCCGTTTTATTATTACGACCTCGAATTGCTTAAAGCCACCTTGCACGAAATGAATGCGTGCATAAAAGACCTACCCTACAAAGTGCATTATGCTGTAAAAGCCAATGCCAACCCACGTATCCTGCATGAAATAAAAGAAGCCGGGTTGTCAATCGACTGCGTGAGCGGAGGCGAAATTGTAGCTGCCCTCGCCGCAGGTTTCAAAGGCGACACAATTGCCTTTGCGGGCGTAGGAAAAACCGACAAGGAGATTTCATTAGGCATAAACCACGACATATTTTGCTTCAATGTAGAATCTCTCGCCGAACTTGAAGTCATCAATGAAATAGCGGCGGCAAAAGGTAAAATTGCAAACATTGCCTTACGCATAAATCCCAACATCGATGCCCACACTCATGAATACATCACAACGGGGTTGAGCGAAAACAAGTTTGGGATAAACCTTGAACAGATCGACATGGCTGTCGACAAGGCAATGTCGATGCCCGACGTTAACCTAATCGGCCTGCACTTCCACATCGGTTCCCAATTACTTGATTTCACCCCCTATAAAATGCTGTGCGATCGCATCAACGATTTGCAAGACCATTTCGAGGCTCGTGGAATATCATTTAAAATAATCAACGTGGGTGGCGGATTAGGTATAAACTACGAAAATCCCAATGAGAATCCCATACCCGATTTCAAAAACTATTTCGACACTTTCCGCAACAATCTTAAACTGCGTAAAGGACAAGAATTGCACTTCGAGTTGGGACGCGCTATCGTCGGACAATGCGGTTCATTGATTACACGCGTCATATATGTAAAAAATGGGACAACAAAGAACTTTGTAATCGTGGATGCCGGAATGACCGACCTTATACGGCCTGCATTATATCAAGCCCACCATGTTGCCGAAAACATCACTTCGTCGGCAACAGAAACTGCCCGATATGACATCGTAGGCCCAATATGCGAATCAAGCGACAAATTTGCTTCCGATGAAACATTACCGTTGACTCATCGCGGAGATTTGTTGGCTTTACGTTCGGCCGGCGCATACGGTGAAGTCATGGCAATGCAGTACAATTGCCGCAACCTGCCATCGACGCAATTTTCAAGATAGCAACAAATGCCTGTCGGTGCCGAAATAATCAAATTCCGGCACCGGCATTCATTAAAAATGCGACAATTATACGAAACTTTTCAATGTCGCCAAAAGTTGGGTACTACGCTGCACGCCCACCTCGCGCCACACCACTTGCCCATTCTTGAAAATAAGCAACGATGGTATCGACTGAATGTTATACTGCGCCGATAAGGTTTGATTCTCATCCACATTGATTTTGACAATTGTTGCTTGGTCGCCTATCTTCGATTTCACTTCTTCAAGTATGGGAGCCATCATTTGGCAGGGACGACACCAATCGGCATAAAAATCCACCAATACAGGTTTATCACCCGAGATTAAAGTTTCAAAATTGTTCATATCTTTCGTTATTTAAAAAGTTTACTACAATACATTCAAACATTGTGCCTGATTTACCTCAAGTACGTGTTTTACAATATAACAAAAACAAATGTGTCATACCAATATGGCCCGCATTAATTTAAAAGGAATGGGTGTAGCACTAATTACACCGTTCCACAAAGACAAATCCATTGATTTCGACTCGCTCGCCCGCCTGCTTGAGTATCAAATACATAGCGGCATCGATTATCTCGTTGTTCTGGGGACGACTGCCGAAACAGCAACACTTACACCCGACGAACAGGCTCAAGTGCGCCGGTTCGTTGCCGAACGCGTGCATGGACGTGTTCCTCTGGTGCTTGGCATGGGCGGCAACAATACAATGGCGGTCGTTGAGGCAGTAAAAAATACCGATTTGTCGGCTTTTAGTGCCATACTGTCGGTTGTGCCTTACTACAACAAGCCATCGCAAGAGGGCATATACCAGCATTACAAAGCCATCGCAACGGCAAGCCCTCTCCCGGTTATATTATATAACGTACCCGGACGAACCGGCGTTAACATGGCTCCGGAAACATGTTTGAGGCTCGCCAACGAATTTGAAAATATCATTGGTGTAAAAGAAGCCTCGGGCAACATTTCACAAATGGATGCAATCATAAAAAACAAGCCGACCGATTTCATGGTTATTTCAGGCGACGATGGCATAACATTTCCTTTAATAACTCTTGGCGCCGTGGGCGTCATATCGGTTATTGGCAATGCATTCCCTCGTGAATTCAGCCGAATGGTACGGCTTGCCCTCGAGGGTGATTATGCCAAAGCCCGGGAAATACACCACCGCTTTACCGAGTTGTTCAGCCTGTTATTTGTCGATGGCAACCCGGCGGGCGTGAAATGCCTGCTTAACGCAATGGGATACATAGAAAACGAATTGCGACTGCCTCTCGTTCCCACTCGCATCACCACTTACGAAAAAATCAAAAATGTCTTAAAGAACTTAAGATAATTCTACTTTCACCTTTGACAACACACAAAAAAACTTTTACCATCATGGAAACCAAGCGCATTATCAGTGACTCAGAAATGATTATCAACGATGATGGAAGCATATTCCACATCCATCTGCGTCCCGAACAATTACGAGACAACATCATAATAGTCGGCGACCCTGCCCGCGTAAATATCGTGGCTTCATTCTTCGACAATATTGAATATGAAGTATCATCGCGTGAATTTCACACAATTGCCGGCACATATAAGGGGAAACAGGTAATGTGCCTGTCGCATGGCATTGGTGGCGACAACATCGACATTGTTGTGAACGAACTCGACGCTCTTGCTAACATAGATTTTGCAACACGCCAAGTAAAAGAAACATTCCGGAGACTTAATATAATACGTATCGGCACTTCAGGCGGGCTGCAACCCGACATTCCCATTGGCAGCTATGTGATTGCCGAGAAAGGCATAGGATTTGACGGCGTGCTGAATTTTTATTCCGGACGCAATGAAATCTGTGACATAGACTTTGAGCATCATTTTTGTGAGGCGGTGGGTTGGAACAGCCTTTGGGCCAAACCTTACGTTGCCGATGCCGACCCCGAATTAATATCCCGCATTGGCGGCAACGACATGAAACGTGGATGCACCATATCGGCCAACGGATTCTACGGCCCGCAAGGTCGCCAATTGCGGCTACCCCTTGCCGATCCGGAACTAAACCATAAAATCGAAGCGTTCCAATACAAAAACTTCCGCATCACCAACTATGAAATGGAAAGTGCAGCACTGCAAGGACTGTGTAAGCTAATGGGACACCGGGCCATGACGGTATGTGCCATAATTGCCAACCGCATGTCGGGTAACGCTACGCCTAATTACAAGACTGCTGTCCGCGATCTCATCGTCACAGTCCTCGACAGGCTATAAGCCCAAACGGCCATTATATCTGGGCTCAAAGAACTTTTACCCCGGGGAGAAGGCTGGTAGATTGTTGCCCTCCCCGGGGTAATCATTCACTTTTTGCGTCGGTACTTACGGGCCAATTCTTTATGCTGCTCGGCTTTATCATCTATGCCGATCCTCTCATATATATCGGCAAGTGATTCATGAACCGAAGCCGACTCAGGCATAGATTTCAAGGCCGCACGCATGTACTTTAATGCCTCGGCCAATTTATTCTTTCCAATACTCAACAACCCCATCCTGTAATTTGCATCCCCGTTGCGCCTGTCGGTTTTCAATACGTTTTTATACAAAGCCTCGGCTTCCGCAGTCCGGCCCATATCGGCCAATAATGCAGCTTTCCCCATTTTGGCATCCGCACAATCGGGATAGATGCTCATTGCCTTGTCAAAATTGGCAATTGCTGAATTTAACGCAATCTCCCTGTCACAACTACCCTCACCTAACGACGATACCGATTCATTCCCAAGAAAAACATATTCGAGCGCAAGATTTCTCAACACCGCATCCTTGCGGTCAATCTCCTGTTGTTTTTCATCAACCAACTTCTTCAGGCTCAAATACACGCCCAACTTGCGCCTCACAAAGCGCCGTAACGTATCGTCGCCAAAACGACCCGACAAGTCTACAGCCTCGGCAAAACTATCCACACACAACTTGTAATCATGCGCATCAAAAGCCCTGTTTGAGGCAGCAAGCAAGTTCCGCACACGAAATTCGCGCTTTGCATCACTTATGGCATTCATGTCGTTAAACCGCTTGCTAAACTCTATCACAACGGGATTAACAAATATATCCCTGAATGTAATGGGATTCTTCAGCGTTATCCCTTCAAGAGAGGTACAGCGTGACAAAGCAACATAAGTCTGTCCGCAAGAAAATGCGCCACCTTCCATGTCTATAACTACACGGTTAAACGTGAGCCCTTGGCTCTTGTGTATTGTCATTGCCCATGCAAGTTTCACAGGATATTGCTTGAATACCCCGAGCACAGTTTCTTTTATGCGTTTTTCCTTGTCGTCATATTCATATTGCACATTCTCCCACTGGTCGCGATCTAGCACATAGTGGTTGCCGTCTTCCAGTTCCACCGTTATTTCATCGTTGCATATACCTGCCACACGTGCTATCGTGCCATTATACCACCGGTGTTCCTTGTCGTTGCGGATGAAAACCACCTGTGCCCCCTCTTTCAATGTCAGGTTCAATGCCGTCGGCAATATCGATTCGGGCCATGTTCCTTCTATTTCACCTTCAAAGTTATGCTTCTCGGTGGGCAATTCATCGAGTTTCTGCTCGTTTATGTAATCTACCGTATCGCGGCGCGTGGCAAGCGTCATCACAAAATTGCCGTCGCCTGTATCGCCCGATCGATTGTAACGACTGTTTATCTTATTCAAATCGTCGGCAGTGGCCTTGTTTTCCCTCACGCGGTCGAGCAGGCTGATGAAACCGGCATCTTTCTGCCTGTAGGTCTTACGCAATTCTATAGCCACAAGCCCTATTTTGGAAAAAGCCACAGCGCCAAAGAAGAACAAATTGTTATAATAACGTCGCAATATTTCACGAAAATCACTCTTGATAACCGGTTCAAGCTGAAATATATCCCCTACAAGCAGCAATTGCTTCCCTCCGAAAGGTTCACGGTTATTTCCCGAATAATAACGCAACACACGGTCCATGAAATCTATCATGTCGGCACGCACCATCGAAATTTCGTCTATTATAATCAAGTCCAAATTCTTGATTATCTTCACCTTCTCTCTTGTATACTTCAACGTGTCGCGAATCTTGCGCGGAGCATAATCGGGATCATCGGGAAGCAACGGTTTCAACGGCATCTTGAAAAAGGAATGCATAGTCATTCCCCCCACATTTACAGCCGCTATGCCGGTAGGAGCCAAGATGATAAATTTCTTTCGGGTTGTTTCACATATATACCTCAATAGCGTACTTTTCCCACTGCCGGCTTTCCCTGTAAGGAAAATCGACCTGTTGGTGTTATTTATCATGTCTATTGCCGTGATAAAATCGGGATTGTCAAAATCTATTTCAGGTATATTCCGGCTCATGATTATTCGGCTGTTTCTCTTGTTTGGCTGTTTCTCAATTCGGGTTCAAGGAATTTGGCTGTAAGGGACTTCTTATTCTTCACCACATTTTCGGGACTGCCTGTTGCAACTATCATCCCCCCATTGCGTCCGCCTTCAGGTCCGAGGTCTATAATATAATCGGCATTTTTTATTACGTCCATATTATGCTCTATGACAATTACGGTATTACCTTTCTCCACAAGGCGGTTTAACACATCGAGCAAGACTTTGATATCTTCAAAATGCAAACCTGTGGTAGGCTCGTCAAGTATATAAAGGGTGCGGCCGGTGTCTTTTTTCGACAATTCGGCAGCAAGTTTCACGCGTTGGCTCTCTCCCCCCGACAGTGTACTCGACGGTTGACCAAGCTTGATATATCCCATTCCCACCTCCTGCAAAACTTTTATCTTCGATAATATCGAAGGCACGGAATCAAAAAATTCCACAGCCTGATTTATAGTCATGTCGAGCACATCGGCAATCGACTTGCCTTTAAACCTCACTTCGAGCGTTTCTCGATTGTAACGTTTGCCACCGCAAGCTTCACACGGAACAAGTACATCGGGCAAGAAATTCATTTCTATGGTTCTGTATCCGTTACCCTTGCACTCCTCACACCTTCCGCCACTCACGTTGAAGGAAAATCTACCTGCCTTATATCCGCGTATCTTCGCCTCGGGCAAATTTACAAACAAATTGCGTATGTCGGCAAAGATTCCCGTATAAGTAGCCGGATTGGAACGTGGCGACCTGCCCAACGGAGATTGGTCTACGGTGACAACCTTGTCGATATTCTCAACACCTGTTATTTCATCATACGGCAAAGGTGCTTGTGCCGATTTATAAAACCGCTGGCTTAATATTGGCTGCAACGTCCCATTCACAAGCGATGATTTTCCGCTGCCCGAAACGCCTGTCACGCAAACGAATACGCCAAGCGGAATTTTCACATCCACGTTTCTCAAGTTGTTTCCGCGACAACCTTTCAATTCTATAAAACTGCCGTTGCCTTGGCGCCGCACGGCCGGGACATCAATCTTGCGTTTACCATTAAGGTATTGGGCTGTGATAGTATCACTTTCAAGCATTTGGCCGGGAGTACCGGAAAATACGACACGCCCTCCCTTTCGGCCTGCATGAGGGCCTATGTCAACTATATAATCAGACTGCAACATCATGTCCTTGTCATGCTCGACAACTATTACGGTATTCCCCGCGTCACGCAATTTCTTTAACGAGGAAATTAACCTCACATTGTCGCGTTGATGCAGTCCTATACTTGGTTCATCAAGGATATAAAGCACATTGACTAATTGCGACCCAATCTGTGTTGCAAGCCTTATGCGTTGGCTTTCTCCGCCCGACAGAGTCGAAGAATTACGATTCAATGCCAAGTAATCAAGTCCTACGTCTACCAAGAAATTAAGCCGTCCGCTTATCTCTTTAACGATTTCTTTGGCAATGTTCCATTGTTGGTCGGTCAAATGGCTTTTTATATCATTCATCCACTCCTGTAACTCCGATATATCCATTGCCGACAAATCAGCAATATTTTTCCCACCTATATAATAATGCAACGCCTCCTTATTCAACCTTGCTCCATTACACTCGGGGCAAGTTACACGCGAAAAAAATTGCCCCGCCCACTTCTGAGCCTGCGCCGAAGCATCGTCGGATTGCTGCATCTCGATATATTTGACAAGTCCGTCATAACGCAAAAAATAATTCGACGTGCTCATCGTGTCGTTTTTTATATCAAGATGCTCGTCGGTTCCATTCATTATGTCATCTATAACCTCATCGGGCAAATCCTTGATGGGCGTTTTAATGGTAACACCATATTTTTCACATATTGCCGAAATTTGCCAAAAGATAAGAGAATTCTTATATTTCCCCAAAGGCAAGATTCCACCGTCATAAATCGAAACTTCGGTATTAGGCATTATCTTGTCCCGGTCGATGATATTAACGTACCCCAGCCCCTTGCATTTGCGGCATGCACCTTGTGGCGAATTAAATGAGAAATTATGTGGTGCCGGTTCGGCATACGACAATCCGGTTACCGGGTCCATCAACTTTCGGCTATAGTGGCCTATATGGTTATTATCATCGGCATCAAGTATCATCAATTGTCCGTCGCCCTGCTTGAATGCCGTATCGACCGACCCTTTCAAGCGTTCCTTCTGCTTGTCCTCGGCACGCAGCTTGTCAATTACGAGTTCGATACTGTGATTCTTGTAACGGTCGACCTTCATGCCATACTTAATTTCTGTCAACACGCCATCGACGCGCACTGTCAGGTAACCCTTCTTACGTAATTGCTCGAAAAGCTCCTTGTAATGTCCTTTGCGGTTCTTAACCAATGGAGACAAAATAAATATGCGGTGACCGGCATATTTTTTCAAAATCATATTTATGATTTTGTCAACAGTGAATTTCACCATTTTCTCACCCGACACGTATGAATATGCATCGGCGACACGAGCGTAAAGCAGACGCAGAAAGTCATATATCTCGGTAGTTGTGCCTATCGTACTGCGAGGATTCTTGTTTACCGTCTTCTGTTCTATGGATATCACCGGGCTTAATCCTGTGATTTTATCCACATCGGGACGTTCGAGCAAGCCGAGCATATTACGGGCATAAGCCGAGAATGTTTCCACATATCGGCGTTGTCCTTCTGCAAAAATAGTGTCAAAGGCAAGTGAAGACTTCCCACTTCCGCTAAGCCCGGTAATAACAGTCAATTTATCATGAGGTATATCGACATCGATATTTTTCAAGTTATGTACACGCGCGCCAAGCACCGACACGCAATCAGTCTCTTTCCCGTTCAGCTTCATTGATTAATCTACAATCCAATTCTTATTATACACACTGTAAGTGATTTTACTCCTGTACAAGCTTTCTTGCCGTGGTATCTTAACAGTGTATACACGCTTCTCTCTATTGACTAACTTGGTCGACCTTATCCACGGGTTCATCTCCTTCAATTGCAAATAAGATATTCCACGTTTTTGGGCCCATTCACTCCAGTCATCGACACTTCCTGTAACATTAACAGTAGTATACTTCATCGGTTGGTATAATTGACGCTTGGTAATAAAAAAACCGTACTTTTTCGGTTGTTCTATTATCAACTTCATGGCAATAAAGCGAAACACATACCGCGAAGTCTCTTCATTCAGATACAAATCAAATGAATTTTCGGCAAACTGCCTTTCCAGCTCTTTTGAGATCCTGCCCATTCCGGCATTGTAAGATGCCGCAACCGTGGGCCAATGTTTATATTTGGCATACGCGTCTTTTAAATACCTGCACGCAGCCTCCGTAGACTTTACAGGGTCGTAACGTTCGTCTACTTCATCGTTCACGATAAGTCCGTATTGCTTGGCCGTGCCTTTTAGGAATTGCCACATCCCCACGGCCCCGGCGTATGAACGAGCGGTAGGACTTAAATAACTTTCCACCACGGCAAGATATGCAAAATCTTCGGGTATTCCATTCTTTTTTAATATTGGCACAATCACAGGGAAATATTTATTTGCCCTCTTGATTGACAAGAACAAGTTGCTGTGGCCATAAATAATCTGTGTCATCTCTCTGTCGAGACGCTCATACAAATCGACACGGTCAAGCAACACTTGTTCCCCGGCAATAACTACGGCCATTGGCACATCGGGATTGGCCGATATGGGATGTAATCCATTGATAAACGGCCCCACCAAGTCATTGTCGGCACTCAACATTGAAATGGCCGATACAAAAAAAGCAACCACTAAAAGCAATATTTTTCTTTTCATCTTTTGATTTCTCCTATTCTGTGGCTCCGGACATACCGTGGCTGCCTGTTCCGGTATAATTAAGGATATTTATGTCGCCTTTCAGGTTATATTCCACGCCATCCGAGCCCCGGGCTTCTATTACATAGAAATAAGTTCCCGGTTTTACATATTTTCCCTTATACTTTCCATCCCACCCTTGAGAAGGGTCGGTAAGGTGGCACACTTCGGCTCCCCAACGGTTGAAAATCCAGCAATTGAATTCCACTATTGAACGGTATGACACTTTCCATTCGTCATTAATCCCGACACTTGCTTGCGGAGAAAATGCGTTAGGACATTCCAAGCTCGACTCTCCAATAAACACCGTATACGTCTCGCCTATCGCCACACATTCGCCCGAGCTGTCGGCGCCATAGAATCTGAAATAAAACGTACCGCCTTCATTGAAAGTCTGGGTTACTTCCGATTGGTAGAAACGGCTGTCGATATTATTAAATCCTTGGTCACGCGACATTTGCCACTCGTTATGCACCATTGCATCGGTACCATACGCAGAAAATGTTATCGTCACCGGAGCCGAACCTCCAAGCATTTCACCGGTCTCGTCTCCGCCACCCTTTTCATTGTCGGGACTTTCGCCTTCTTGTATTGCGGCACTTTCCACTGCCACGGCACTCGTGAGATACGTATCGCTCGTCACCGACTCTTCCATGCCCCAAAACCTCAAAAATCGGTCGCCATGCAATGTAAACTCCGTATTACAATATGGTGCTGGAACTGCTACTGAGGAACTGAATGTCTCGATGTTTTCTTCGACCGGAATTTCATCCCACGTCATGTTTGAATCGTTCCACTCGAGAGTCCGGTAAGTCAACGTGAGCCCCCTGTCGAGGTTCTGAGGGACGCCATTGATTGTATAATAAGTAATTGCACCGCCACTGCCACCTACATATAATCGCGTCGTTCCACAATCGCGCTGCGGGTCAAAACCTATATTGTCCAAAGTGAGCATATAATCGGAATAATCTACCACCCACAAATATGTGCGATCAGTTCCTTCTTCAATTATATATCCGCAATTTGCCATCACCTGTGGCAACCGCGTTGTGGAAGCATCTACCCGTTCAACGTCTGGCAATACTTCGGCATATCCTCCGCCTCGCTCGTCATAGGTGTACCATGTGACAGTAGTGCCACTGCCATGTTGCACATAATTCATCGATACCCCGTCACTGTCGTATATGACATATATCTTGTCGAGTCCGGTGGACGCCGCCGGAGTTTCTTCAAACACAGCCTTGCTGCCACCGGAGAACGACACCTGTTGTGACTTTGCGACAACAGGAACAACAGCCAAGAGTATCGATGCTATGATTGTTTTTTTCATTTTCCCCCCAACCTATACCAACTTGTGAATTACAAGTCCCGAACGTAATTTCGGCTCAAACCATGTGGTTTTAGGTGGCATTATATTTCCGCTGTCGGCAATTGCGAGCAACTGATGCATCGACACCGGGTACAACGCCAACGCCATTGCCATCTCGCCGCTGTCTACTCGCGCTTTCAATTCGCCAAGCCCCCTGATTCCGCCAACAAAATCAATACGCTTGTCACGACGCAAATCTGTTATGCCCAGTATTTCATCAAGTATGTATTTCGACGAAATAGTCACGTCGAGGCAACGTATTGGGTCGCTGTCGTCGTAAGTATCGGCATGAGCTACCAACGAATACCAATTTCCACCGACATACAAAGCAAAATCATGTAATCCCGACGGACGATAAATCTCCTTGCCCATCGGGGTAACATCAAAGTTCTTACCGATTGCCTCAATGAACTGCTCGACCGTGAGACCATTCAAGTCTTTTACAAGGCGATTATAATCTATGATTTTAAGATGCGACTCGGGGAAACACACCGCAAGAAAATAATTATACTCTTCGTCGCCCTTATGGTTAGGATTGTTTCGAGCCATTTCATCGCCCACAAGAGCCGCAGCCGCAGTACGGTGATGTCCGTCGGCAATATACAAGGCCTGCATCGAAGCAAAAGCATCGGTTACTTCTTTCACCGTTTCAGAATCGCTTATTACCCATAGCTCATGCCGTATGCCGTCGGCACTTACAAAGTCATATTCAGCTTCCTTTTCCGATACTCGCTTTATTATTTCCTCCAATTCTTGATTGTCGTGGAAAGCAAGGAACACGGGCTCTATGTTGGCTTTGGTATTACGTATGTGCTTCATGCGATCCTCTTCCTTGTCGTGACGGGTAAGTTCATGCTTCTTTATCCGTCCTTCTATGTAATCGCGCACACCGGTTGCCACCACAAAGCCATATTGCTTATGGTTTCCCATAGTCTGGGCGTATATGTAATAACACTCTTTCCCGTCTTCCACAAGCCAACCTTTTGCTTGAAAGGCATGAAAATTATCCACTGCCCTGCGGTACACCTCACTGCAATGCTCGTCGGTGCCTTTGGGAAATTCTATTTCAGGACGTGTTATGTGGTAGAGCGACATCTCATTACCCGAGGCTTCATCCCGTGCCTCATCAGAACTTAAGACATCGTATGGCCTTGCTGCAACTTTTGCAACAATAGCCTTCGGGGGTCTCAATCCCCTGAACGGTTTAACCTTTACCATATCCCCTATTACCGATTGTTCCGCAAGTCAATAGTCTGCATTCTGTCGGGACCGACCGATATAATGGTTATCGGCACGTTTAATTCCCGTTCGAGATAGGCAACGTAATCCTTGAATTGTTGCGGGAATTGGTCGGGCGATGTAATACCCGTCATGTCGACGTTCCACCCTTCCATTTCCTCATATATCGGTTCTATGCCATGCTCTATGTCAAATGGGAAATCACGTGTTTCCACACCGTTCACACGATAAGCGTTGCACACTTTCACCGTCTTGAATCCATCGAGCACATCACTTTTCATCATTATAAGTTGCGTAACCCCGTTGAGCATGATAGTGTACCGCAAAGCCACCAAGTCAATCCACCCGCAACGGCGTTCACGACCTGTCACAGCCCCGTATTCATGTCCTATTTCACGGATTCTTGCACCTGTTTCATCATGCAATTCGGTAGGGAACGGACCGCTACCCACACGGGTGCAATATGCTTTGAATATTCCATACACCTCTCCGATCTTGCCGGGGGCAACACCAAGTCCCGAACATGCTCCGGCACATACCGTGTTGGAAGATGTCACAAAAGGATATGAACCGAAATCCACATCAAGCATGCTGCCTTGCGCACCTTCGCACAATATCTTTTTGCCTTCGGCTATATACTTGTTGACAACGTGCTCGCTGTCAATTATGTCATACTGCTTCAAGTATTCGATTGCCTGCATCCATTTGGCTTCGGTTTCGGCTACATCTACATCTTCTCCCGACAGAGCCTTCAGCAAATTGACATGGCGTTTTTTTGCCATTTCATACCGTTGTTGGAAATCACAAAATATATCGCCCACCCGCAAGCCGTTTCTGCTCACTTTGTCGGTATATGTCGGGCCAATCCCTTTACCGGTAGTCCCGATTTTTGCGTCACCTTTCAACTTCTCATAAGCGGCATCGAGCAGTCTGTGCGTAGGCATTATCAAATGTGCCTTCTTGGAAATCTTCAACACATGTTTTAAGTCTACGCCACTTTGCTGCAACGATTCGGCCTCTTCCATAAACAAAATCGGGTCGAGAACCACCCCGTTGCCTATTATATTAATCTGTCCGTGTTGGAATATACCTGACGGAATGGAACGCAACACATATTTTTTCCCTTCAAATTCAAGAGTATGGCCTGCATTGGGACCGCCTTGGAAACGTGCAACCACATCATAGTGCGGGGTAAGCACATCCACTACTTTACCTTTACCTTCATCGCCCCACTGAAGTCCTAATAATACATCAACTTTCATAATCTTGTTTGGTGTTATATCTTTATTTTATTAATACTCCGGTTCTTTTTCATTCGTCGTGCACATGTATTACACACACCGTATATATACAGCACATAATATGACACGGCAAACGAAGAATATTTTTTTGAATTCAAGTATTTCAGTAATTCCGTATCTTTTATTTCCTTGATTTTGCCACACTCCGTGCAAATCAAATGATGATGGTTGGGAGCATCGGCCACACATTCATATTGCGACTGATTGCCGCCAAACTGGTGCTTGCGCAATATCCCGCAATCGGTAAGCAAATCGAGTGTGTTGTAAATCGTGGCTCGGCTGACGTGGTATGCCTCTTCTTCCATGCGTTGAAACAGATTGTCGGCACTGAAATGCTCACAAAACGACATCGCCATGTCTAATATGGCAAAACGCTCCGGCGTCTTGCGGAGTTTATGGCTTTCCATATACATGGCAAATTTGCCTCTTGCATTGAGTTTTGACTTGTCATCGACCATCTTCACATGCAGCTATATCCCCTGTTAACTTAGGTTTAGCCCATCTGCAAAGATAACAAAAGTTATGGGCAATACAAAACATTTACACACGCTTGTAGATGCAGGGAAAAAGCGACGAACCGGATTAAGCAAGCCTTAACCCGGTCCGTATTCTTTATTATGCGGTATTCGTTATTTTCTCTACTTGTTTACTTGGAATTTATTCCAACCATCTTTCAAGTAAGCCACCACTTGTTCGGCAGCAGCTATACCCGCTTTGATATTGGCCTCGGCCGTCTGTGCTCCCATTTTTTTAGGAGTGAAGAACACTCTTTCGCCAAATTTTTCTTTCATTGCTTCGGCAGCATCGGGTTTGACGTCTGCGATATATCTCAAGTCTTCGCGTTCGGCAAGTGCTTCCATGAGGCTTTCTTCATCAATCACCTCTTTCCGAGCCGTATTAATAAGTATACCTTTCTTTGGCAAACGTGTCACAAGTTCCTTTACTACCGACTTGCGAGTCTTGTCGTTGGCAGGAATATGCAACGACACTATGTCGCTCTTTTCATAAAGTTCTTCGACACTGCCCACGGGAGTTACGCCGTCGGCTTCCATGGCTTCGTTGCTCACAAACGGGTCGTGTGCCAACACGCTCATGCCAAATCCCTTGGCAATACGAGCCACATTGCGTCCCACTTGTCCGTAAGCATGTATGCCTATGGTCTTCTCTTTTAATTCGGTTCCCGACGTACCATTATAATAATTGCGGCACATCATCACCAACAAGCCAAACACAAGTTCGGCCACGGCATTGGAGTTTTGCCCGGGGGTATTCATCACGCAAACACCCTTGACTGTAGCTTCTTCAAGGTCGATGTTGTCGTAACCTGCCCCTGCCCTCACTACCACTTTCAAATTTGTGGCACAATCGAGGACTTCTTTATCTACCTTGTCGCTCCTGACAATCAGGCCTGCGGCATCGGCAACGGCGGCTTTTAAATCGTCTTTCGTCCCTTTTTCAAGCAACGACAATTCATGCCCTGCTGCTTCAACCACTTCTTTTATACCTTTTACCGCCACCGGCGCAAAAGGTTTTTCGGTCGCTACTAAAATCTTCATAACCCCGATTATATATTAATGATTGTTTTCAAATTCTTTCATTGCATCGATGAGAACCTGCACGCTCGACATTGGCATTGCATTGTAGATCGATGCGCGGAAACCACCTACACTGCGGTGTCCTTTTATGCCTACGATACCCTTGGTCGAAGCAAAGTCGATGAAGTCTTTTTCAAGTTCTTTATACTCGGGCTTCATTACAAAGCATACGTTCATTATCGAACGATCTTCGGCGTTTGCCGTTCCGACAAACATCTTGCTGCCATCGATTGCATCATACAAGGCAGCAGCCTTGGCCTTGTCAAGTTCTTCGAGCTTGCGCACGCCACCCATTTGCTTATACCATTTAAGCGTTTGCAATGCCGAGTATATGGGCAGCACCGGCGGAGTGTTGAACATCGACCCTTTGGAGATGTGCGTGCGATAATCGAGCATAGTCGGTATTGCCCTGTCAACGTGCCCCATTGCCGATTCTTTGGCAATTACAATAGTCACACCTGCCGGTGCCAAATTCTTTTGGGCTCCGCCATATATCAAATCATACTTTGATACGTCAATCGGGCGTGAAAATATATCGCTCGACATGTCGGCAACCAATGGCACGGGAGAATCTATATCCTTGCGCATTTCGGTACCGTAAATGGTGTTATTGGTCGTTATATGAAAATAATCGGCATCCGTGGGTATTACGTAATCCTTAGGAATAAATGTGTAATTTGAATCTTTTGACGATGCCACCACTTCCACTTCGCCAAAGAGACGAGCTTCTTTTATTGCCTTGTTTGCCCACGTGCCGGTATCAAGGTACGCAGCTTTGGTCTTCAGCAAATTATATGGAACCATGCAGAATTGAAGGCTTGCACCTCCGCCAAGGAACAATACATGATACCCTTCGGGTACTTCCAACAATTCCTTCACCATCGCAGCAGCTTCTTCGATAACTGCCGAGAATTCCTTACTCCTGTGTGATATTTCAAGTATCGACAATCCTGTCCCTGCGAAATCCTTCACTGCTTCGGCCGTATTGTTGATAGTATATTCACTCAGGATAGACGGTCCTGCATAAAAATTATGTTTCTTCATAATAGGTAACTGTTAGTTTATAGATATGCAAATTTACGTGTTTAACATTGTTTTTTCAAGCAATATCAAAAATATTTTTTGCGAAAAAAGCGGTGGCAGAGCCTGTTTTCGCGAGACTTTGCCACCGCTTGATATTTATTCCCCGCAGGGGTTAACCTTTTACGTTGGGTTCTTCAAGCCCCAGACCTTTCTTCTTGTCAACCACTTTCAGCACAAGGCCCAAAATCAAGGCTGCCACGCCAAGGCAGGCAAGCATCACAAGCGGTGCAGTGTAATCATACGACACGGCAGCTTCCTCGGCCGTGATTACCCCATTTGCAAGGTCGGCAACGAGCTGTGGATTGGTCTGGTCGAGAACTTTCCCTATAAGCAATGGGAAGAGCCACAACCCTATGTTCTGAATCCAGAATATCAAGGCGTAGGCACTGCCTATTATCTTCGCGTCGACCAATTTTGGCACGCTCGGCCACAACGATGCCGGCACAAGCGAGAAACTTGCCCCGAGCACAAGAATCGTGACGTAGGCCACAATCACGCCGCCCACGGCATTACCGCTGAATGTGGGCAATATGAACGCAAACGTGAGGTGGCAGAATATCAGCAGCAACGACCCCAGCACGAGCATCGAAGCCGCCTTACCCTTATGGTCCACATAATTGCCAAGTATCGGCGTGATGCCGACTGCAAGCAACGGGAACACGGCAAACACCGTCTCGGCACTCTGCCGCATGTAACCCATGTAGCAGAAGGCCACCAAGGCTGCCACGGCAATGGCAAGCATTCCGTAGCGCAACCCCTGCTTCTTGACAAAGTTGCTGGCAAACGATGCAGCAGCCACTATGAGCATTATGCAATATTGTATGACCGTCACCGTGTTGGTCGCCCAAAACGAATCGGCGGGAACCGTTTCAAACTCAAGGTTGCACTGGAGCATGTTGACCGCATACTTTTGGAACGGGAAAATGGCAGAGTAATAAAGCACGCACAGCAATGCCACAAGCCAGAAACCGCCGCTCTTGAGAATCGACCCTATGTCGCTTATCTTGAACGGGTCATCCTTGGCCTCGGCTTCACCGGTCTGGGCATCAAGTTTCTTGTCCATGAAGAAATAAACAATAAACATTATCAGCGCTATCATCAACAGCACTACGCCAAATGCCACCGACCGCGACACGTCGATGTCGCCGCCAAGCCGTGCAAACATCGGGGAGAATATCATGCACGTTGCCACGCCCAATCGTGCCAATGCCATTTCCGACCCCATTGCCAATGCCATCTCACGGCCCTTGAACCACTTCACGATACCGCGGGAAACGGTTATACCGGCCATTTCCACGCCACAACCGAATATCATGAACCCGACGGCCGACAACTTGGCCGATGCCGGCATCCCTTCATAGAACGGAGATATGCCCAGTTCATCAAAGCCGGGAATGTAGTTCAGGTTGTCGGTAAACCATTGTTCGAGAGCCGTGCCTTGGAACGCCTCGGTAACGGCATACCAGTTGATGGTTGCGCCGACAAGCATCACCGCACCCGACAAGACTGCAGTGAAGCGCACTCCCATCTTGTCGAGTATTATGCCAGCAAAAATCAAGAAAAACACAAAAACATTTAAAAAAGTCTCGGAACCTTGCATGGTACCAAAAGCGGTAGAATCCCACCCGCGGGTTGACTGCATCAAGTCCTTGATGGGTGAAAGAATATCCATGAAGATGTAGGAACAAAACATTGCAAATGCGAGGAATAGCAATACTATCCAACGCATTGCGGCTGAATCCCTCAGCGTGGGTTGATTGATTGTTGTCGATGTCATTTATCTATATTATTTTTACATAATTCTCCGTTTATTTCAATTACGATTGCAAAAGTAACTATTTATCGTCCAATTACGATACACTTTGTCTTAAAATTGCAAATAATTTATGCGTCATATCCAGCTTTCGCATTATATGTGCAGATAAGCAACCAAGCCGGCACACTATCGCAGGATGTAATTCAGCGAACTGTGTCGGCTTGGTTGACAGCTTATTTTAGCGGAATAATTATAAACTAATCGTTACATTTCATCTTGATTATTCCCACTCGATGGTTGCAGGTGGTTTTGAGCTTATGTCATAGCATACGCGGTTCACGCCTTTCACCTTGTTGATGATGTCGTTGCTCACCTTGGCAAGGAACTCATAAGGGAGGTGCGCCCAGTCGGCAGTCATGGCATCGGTACTGGTGACGGCACGCAACGCAACCGCGCGCTCGTAGGTGCGCTCGTCGCCCATCACGCCCACACTCTGCACCGGCAGCAGTATCACACCTGCCTGCCACACCTTGTCATACAGGTTCCAGTCGCGCAGCCCTTGTATGAAAATATCGTCGGCATCTTGCAATATCTGCACTTTCTCACGGGTGATGTCGCCCAGTATGCGCACCGCCAAGCCGGGTCCCGGGAACGGGTGCCGCTTTATCAAGTGTTCGGGCATTCCCAATTCGCGGCCCACACGCCTCACTTCGTCCTTGAAAAGCAGGCGCAGCGGTTCACACAACTTCAGGTTCATCTTTTCGGGCAGTCCACCCACATTGTGGTGGCTTTTAATCACCGTACCCGTTATCGAGAGCGACTCAATACAATCGGGGTATATGGTTCCCTGTGCAAGCCACTTCACATCGCTGATTTTGCGAGCCTCTTCGTCAAACACATCGATGAAGCCCTTGCCTATTATCTTGCGCTTGCGCTCGGGGTCGGTGACACCGGCAAGTTCGGTAAAGAATTTCTCGCTTGCGTCAACACCTATCACGTTCAGCCCAAGGCATTCATAGTCATGAAGCACATTCTTGAACTCGTTCTTGCGCAACATGCCGTGGTCTACAAATATGCAAGTGAGGTTCCGTCCGATGGCCTTGTTAAGCAACACGGCTGCCACCGACGAGTCAACACCGCCGCTCAACCCGAGCACCACCTTGTCGTCGCCCAATTGCTCCTTCAGTTGCGCCACGGTGGTTTCAATGAACGACGATGCGTTCCAGTCTTGCTTGCCGCCGCAAATGTTCACGACAAAGTTCTTCAGGATTTGCGTCCCATCGACGGTGTGGTACACCTCGGGGTGGAACTGCACGCCCCACAGCTTTTCGCCCTCGGCCTGATATGCAGCCACGGCAACCTTGTCGGTCGATGCTATTATCCTGAAATTATCGGGAAGCGCGGTTATTGTGTCGCCGTGGCTCATCCACACCTGCGAATTAACCTCAATCCCTTGCAGCAACGGATTGGTACTGTCAATCTTGGCCAAGTTGGCACGGCCGTATTCGCGGGTTGCTGCCGGCTCCACCTTTCCGCCGTTGACGTAAGCCATGTACTGCGCTCCGTAGCATATTCCCAATATGGGATATTTGCCCCTGATGCCGGTCAAGTCGATTTTGAAAGCCTTTTCGTCGTAAACCGAGAAAGGACTTCCCGAGAGAATGACCCCGATAACCGACTCGTCGCCGTATGGAAACTTATTGTAAGGCACAATCTCGCAATACATGTTCAGCTCGCGCACCCGGCGACCTATTAATTGCGTGGTTTGTGACCCGAAGTCAAGAATTATGATTTTCTCTTGCATAATTGATATATTATGTAACTATTTTGCAAAATTAATGCAACTCACCCACCGCACAAAGCAAATCGCGCTAAAAATCATACAAGCCTGTAAAAACAAGCCCCCTCCGTATCTCTCAGCAGGCACAATTTTCCCTTCCCGCCCTCACTTTTTCGACAGCGTTACGACAGGTATTATCATCTCTTCAAGCGATATGCCACCATGCTGGAATGTGTCGTTATAATATTGTACGTAGTAATTGTAATTATTGGGGTATGCAAAAAAATCGCGATTAGTGGCAAAAATATAAGTTGTCGACACATTTGGTGCGGGAAGCCCAAAGTTTGCCGGACGCTTTATTTCATACACCTGCTTGGGATTATAGCTTAAGTTCTTGCCGAGTTTATATCTCAAATTTGTATTTGTTGCCCGGTCTCCTATGACTTTTACCGGATTATTTACCCTTACCGTCCCATGGTCGGTAGTGAGCACTACCCTATACCCATGTTCCGAAATTTGCTTGAGCAATTCACTGATTGCCGAATGCTTGAACCAAGATTCGGTAAGCGCACGATATGCCGCGTCCGAATAAGCCAATTCTCGTATCATTTTAGATTCGGTGCGCGCATGAGACAGCATGTCGACAAAGTTGACAACAAGCACATTAAGATCGAAATTGGCGAAATTGGCAAAATTTTGCAACAACTTTTCACCACCTGCCGAATCATTAATTTTATTATACGAGAACGAGTAACGCTTGCGATACCTGTCGAGAATTGTCTGTATCAAAGGTGATTCGTTAAGATTTTTACCTTCTTCCTCATCCTCGTCCACCCACAAGTCGGGAAACATCTTTGATATATGCACAGGCATCAACCCCGAAAAGATGGCATTTCGCGCATATTGGGTGGCAGTCGGCAATATACTGCAATATAACCCGTCCTCGTCGACGGTGAAATATTCGCTTATTAATGGCTTCACCATGCGCCACTGGTCGAGGCGGAAATTATCTATTACTATGAAAAACAATTTCTCTCCTGCATCGAGCAACGGGAACACCTTGCTTTTCATTATTTCATGGCTCATCAATGGGTGGCTGTCGGTCGTAACCCACTTCTCGTAATTCTTCTTGACATACTTTGAGAATGCCGAGTTTGCCTCTATTTTTTGCAGCAACAACAGTTCATCCATATTAGTGTCGGCACTTGCAAGCGTCAACTCCCAGTGAACAAGCGTCTTGTACACCTCGCACCAATCATCAAACGATGCTGCATCATTGATTGCCGTGCTGATATTCCGAAATTCCTGTTGATAATCAAGTGCCGTTTTCTGGGCAACCAATGTACTTGAATGCAGGTTTTTCTTTATCGACAATAATATTTGGTTTGGATTCACCGGCTTTATCAAGTAATCGGCGATTTTATTACCTATTGCTTGATTCATTATATTTTCTTCCTCGCTCTTGGTAATCATGATTACCGGGACCTCGGGAGAAGACAGCTTTATTTGCGACAACGTTTCAAGCCCGCTAAGCCCCGGCATGTTCTCATCAAGTATTATCAAGTCGAAATTTTGCGATGCGGCGGCATCGAGTGCATCACGGCCGTTCGACACCGTGACCACTTCATAACCTTTTTGTTTCAAAAACAATATATGGGGCTTCAAAAGGTCTATTTCATCATCGGCCCACAATATTAATCCGTTATTCATCTCGACAACATGTTTTTTTATTGTGGAATAGAATCATGCCCAACGGCATTACTGTTTTCCGTAGCTTCGTCACTATCGGCAGTTGCTTGCGATTCATCACCATTGTCTGTCACATCGGCACCGTCTCCGGCATCGGCTGCTCCATTCCCGGAATTATCGTCATCGCTCATCATAGCATCGCCTTGCTCTTGGTTCAACTCTTCCATATACTTGAAATATTCCTCAAGCGAACGTCCCTCATCAATCAACAAGTTGAAATTAGCGACACTTATCATCACATGCTGGACATTTGCCGGTATATTAAGACGACTGTCCGACTCGAGTAGAGTCTTGTAACCAACAAGCTCATCAAAGTTATCAAATCCTTTTATTATAAGCAACCCTATATTGCCAAATGACATCTGTTCGAGATCAAAATCTTTTATTTCAAACGTCGAGAAATTGTGTCGTGCAATATCAAACAGCAACTGGTTTTCCGAAACCGAATCGCGAGGGAAAGCCAATACATAGTAATGGGGAGATTGCGGTTCCCACTTGAACGGTGTAACTTGCGTTGACGTATCGTTAAGAACAACCGAATCATTGGTAAGCCGTGTTGCCCAGAACATACCGCGCAGGTTGCTGCCTCCCCCTTCCAATTTACGGCCTTGAGCTATCTGCCTCATTATAGATGAAGCAGTTGGCGTAATGTCTGTCTCGGGATAACGCTCAAGCATCTCACGTAATGTGGATTTGAATTTATCGTAATTCTTCTCGGTGAGATATGACAGAGCATCAATAAACATGAACTTGGGCATAATCTTCGATAACGGATACCGGCGCATCATCTCGGCATACGCCTCATGGACATTTTCATTCCTGTTATTTATGTAGTCGTCATACGCAGCCGCATACATCTGCTCCTGCTCGCGCTCCATGTTGCGTAAATTATCTATGTAATTCGGGTCTTTCATCGCCTGTCCGTAGCCCGAATCGGCAAAGTCGGTTATGATGAGCTGCCGGTAAGTTTCGGCCTGTGCCATGTTGCCCATGCGCACGTACATCAGGTACATGTTGTAATATGTGTCGAGCCGGTAGATGTTGTCGGGATAGCGGGTAAGGAGCGTGTTAAACTGTGTTATCGACCCCGGAAAATCTTCCAAGCGGTCTTTAAGTATCACGCCCATATTGAACAATCCTTCTTGAATTATATCATTACACGTCTGCCGTTCCTCATCAGTCTTTGGAATCTGCTTTAAATAATATTCCACATAGTGAGGATCGTCGGCGCGCTTCAACGAATCGGCATTGACTGCCGTGGAATCGGCAGCCATTCCCCCGCCTATTATATTACCATCCTCGTCCATGTTGTCATAATCCACCTCGTCAAATTCCGACATTGAAAAAGTTGCCTTGTTGCGACGTCGCCAGTCATCTTCGAGTTTTCTGCTACCCCACGCCTTTTGGAATGCTGTCTTTCCGGCATTCTTGGTCGTCGTGTTATAGAAATACCACGAATCATCGGTATTGAGCGTAAACGTTGTAGGCGCATTGGCATTATTGCCAAGCATGGAACCTTGCGCCGCCTGCTGTGCGAGATACTCCTCACGGCGAGCCTCCTCGGCCGCTTCTTCCTCTTGTTTTTTAAGCTCGGCAATCAGTTTCTCGGCCACTGCTTTTTGCTCATCGGGCGTCATTGCCGACAAGCGTAACAGCGAGTCTTGCAACTCTACGTTTTGGGCATACACTGCCAGCTCGTCAAGCACGTCCGAACGTTTTTTCAAACTGTCATAACCCGCATATTCCTCGCCAATAATCGGCACAGCCTCGGCATAACACGGTTGTGCAAGGTCATATCGCCCCTGCTTGAAATATATGGCACCAAGTGTGAGTTGGCTTATGGCTTTCTCTATCCCGTTACGTGTACTTTCCTCGGCAGCAAGCACATAATTCTCTATCGCGCGGACAGTATCTTGTCGCGACAGGTACAAATTCCCTATTGCATAATAAATCTGGTCAAGGTAGTCCTTATTGCGGTCATACTTAACCATCGAGCGCAATGATTTCACCTCCTTTTCTATATCATGCCCTGTATATACCTCGCTTTGCTTTATCCGGGCATTGAATTTGGTACGGTAGGTGGCACCGTTTGCCCCATTCACTTTCTTAAACGCCATGTATGCCTCGCTATTCCTGCCCGATTCGGCACACAATTGCCCGTAAAGGAATCTGAGTCGCACCTTCTGCGCTCCTCCGTAATGATCGATTGCTTTTCGCAAATAAGGCAATGCGGCCTCGGCACTGTCCATCTTTATTTGGTAATTGGCCATCGACAAATTGTATAATGCACGCAAATCTCCCGATGTCAAGTCTTTTTCTTTAATACGGGATATTATGTTGTCGGCATCGGCCGTCCATTCGAGTGCGTTATAACATTGCGCTTCCCACAACCGGGATTCTACCACCACCTCGGGCAGCCATTTGAAATGCCCGGTAATATAATGGAATGTGGCCGCCGCAGTCATAAAATCCCCGTTCATGTATTGCGCTTTGCCCATCATGAGCCAAGCATTATGCAAGAATGGATTATACTCCTCGCGTTTCATCCATTCCTTGTATTTCTTGTCTTTTCCTTTGCCGCTTTTTTTCTTCGGTTTCTTTTTTATTGAATGCTGCCTTATGGCCTTTTGCATTTTCTCGATGGTACGGTCGAAGTTTGTCGACGGCTGTGGCTCCGAAGGGTGCTGGTATGCCTCGGCTGGATGGATATACACGCGTTTCGTATAATTATCTTCATAGTCGGTCTCCATCTCTTTCAATTGCTCTTTATAATGTTCCGAGCCATTGAAATACACATTGTATCGAGTGGTAAACGACTGCCAAAAACGCGACATGGCCGTATTCTTCTTGGAACTGCAAGCAGTAACAAAAAGAAGCATCACAACCATTAGGATTACAGGTATGTAATTCAATATTTTTTTCAAAACGCAATCATTGCTCCAAGAATATAAACGCATCGCAGGCTAAAATATTTTACAGGCGCATTTCCATGCACACCACGCCGGCATGAAACAGGCACTATGACTGCGTCGTGTCAATGAGCTGTTTATTCTCGCACCTGAACACTCTGCCCGGGAATCCTTCGATTAATTGCAGATTATGAGTGGCCATTATGACAGCTGTGCCTCGGTCGGCAATCTCGTAAAGCAACGAAACTATTTGCCGACCCGTTTCCGGGTCAAGATTCCCCGTAGGTTCATCGGCAAGCACCAACTGGGGATGGTTCAACAAGGCTCGCGCTATTACGATGCGTTGCTGCTCTCCTCCCGACAGTTCATGAGGCATCTTATATGACTTGTTGCTCATGCCCACACTGTTTAATGCCTCTTCTATACGGTCGTTTATTTCACCCTTGCCTTTCCAACCGGTAGCTTGAAGCACAAACTTCAGGTTGTCGTAAACCGAGCGGTCGGTAAGCAATTGAAAATCTTGAAACACTATTCCCATCTTCCTGCGCAACATCGGCACATCGCGTCGCTTAATGTCGGTCAAGTCATATTCAAGCACCTTGGCATCTCCTTCCGGAATGGGAATCTCGGCATACATCGACTTCAACAAGCTGCTTTTCCCGCTGCCCACACGCCCGACAAGGTATGCAAACTCACCTTTGTTGATACTGAACGTCACATTTTTCAGGACTACAAGCTCTTTTCTCAGTATTTCGACCCTGCTATATTCAACAATTTTTGTCATATTCAGCCTTATTTTTATTATGTCTGCGATAAAGCGCGTTGGCGAGGTCTTCTATCCGCCTGCCTTTTGCAGTAAGCAATACCATCAGGTGGTATAACAAGTCGGCACCCTCATACACCAACCGCCCTTCAGTACCATTAGTCGCCTCTATCACGGTTTCCACGGCCTCTTCCCCGACCTTCTGCGCCATGCTGTTGATTCCGGCTTTAAATAATTCGGTAGTATATGAACCTTCGGGCATATCTTCGTGCCTTTTTACTATGAAATCTTGCAACATGCTCAAAAATTCAATCCCGGGTTCATTCCCGCCTTCGCCAAAACAAGTCGCGGTGCCACGATGACATACCGGCCCGGCCGGATTGACTTTTATCAACAATGTGTCATCGTCGCAATCTTTTTCGATCGACACTACGTGCAAGTAATTGCCGCTTGTCTCTCCTTTAGTCCACAGCCGTTTCTTTGTGCGGCTGTAAAATGTTACTTTGCCGGTTTCAACGGTGGTGCGGTAGGCCTCTTCGTTCATGAAACCGAGCATCAGCACATTCTTCGTGTGTGCATCTTGTATTACGGCAGGAACAAGCCCACCCATTTTGTTGAAATCCAATGCCATTGTTATATCACATGAAAAAGTATATTGCAAAGTTATATTTTTCCACCGAAATGGCAAGCACCCAACTATTTTAATCGTTTCCGGGAGTCACGGCGCATGTGATTTTATACATTTGCCTATGCCGGCATCGTGACAATTTCATTAACTTTGCAACAGGCACACCGGCTCGCCGTTGCGAGAAATGCCATGCCTAAACCAATTTAATACTCGACATGAAAATAACATCTCTGGTTGATAACACAAGCCATGCAGGGTTACCCGTTGAGCATGGGCTAAGCCTGCACATCGCATTGGACAACGGACAGAATATTTTGTTTGACATGGGACAAGGCAGCCTGTTTGCATCCAATGCTGCAACTTTAGGCATCGACATTGCCTCGGTGGACGCGGCAATAATTTCACACGGGCACTACGACCATGGTGGCGGACTGAAAACTTTCCTTGAAAAAAACAGTCGGGCAATGGTATACATAAACACACACGCCTTTGAACCACATTATTCGTTACGTGCCACCGGATTGACCTACATCGGACTTGACTGTGACCTGAAAACAAACAGAAGACTCATACTTTGCAATAACGAAACACAGATTATAGGCAACGGTATAATCTTGTTCTCCGGAGTAAACGACAATTGCCTGTACCCCACCGGCAATAAGTTGCTGTATGGGCCGGAGAAAGACATCAACGATGATTTCTGTCACGAACAAAGCTTAATAATAACCGAAAACGACAAAACGGTGCTTTTTGCAGGGTGCGCGCACACGGGCATCTTAAACATCATGCAAAAAGCCGAAAAGTCAACAAATCGCACCATTACCCACGTTTTTGCCGGAATGCACCTTGTAAAAAGCGGATTAAGCAACAACTCCGAGTCAGCCTTCATTCACGCCTTGTCACTTAAACTGCTCAACCACCAAGGTTGCCGGTATTATACCATGCACTGTACCGGCTTGCCGCAATACGAATTGCTCAAGAAAAACATGAACGATGCAATAGGCTACATGAGCTGCGGCGACACCGTTATAATATAACAATACCGCAGCCCGAGGATTCAGGAATGGTTTCAAATTCCTATTCCTTAAAGTTTTAATTTTTCAAACAATGTTATAAAACATCTTTCCAAGATTTATTCAATATTATTTTTACTATTTATTCTTTTGATATATATTTGCATTATGCAAACCAAACTTTGCATAAAAAAGTACAAACAGGACATACATTAAGTTTAAACAACTTTAATACACATACATTAACTAAACAATTTCCGATGAAAAGAATTTACACTTTCGGCAACGGCAAAGCAGAGGGCCGTGCCGACATGAAGAATCTTCTCGGAGGGAAAGGTGCCAATTTGGCTGAAATGAACCTTATCGGCGTTCCTGTACCCCCGGGCTTTACCATCACCACCGAAGTTTGTACCGAGTACAACGAAAAAGGCAAGGATACCATCGTTGAGCTACTTAAGGGCGATGTGGAAAAAGCTATAAACCACATCGAGAACCTCACCGGCAACAAGTTCAATGATAGCGAAAACCCATTGCTCGTTTCTGTTCGTTCGGGTGCAAGGGTTTCAATGCCCGGCATGATGGATACCGTCCTCAACCTTGGTATGAACGACCATGTGGTAGAAGCCCTTGCTCGCAAATCGGGCAATCCCCGCTTTGCATGGGACAGCTACCGCCGCTTCGTGCAAATGTATGGCGACGTTGTACTTGGAATGAAACCCAAGAATAAGACCGACATCGACCCGTTTGAAGAAATCATGGACAAGGTGAAAGAGGAAAAAGGCATAAAACTCGACACCGAACTCGATGTGGAAGACCTTAAGAAACTCGTCAAGCTCTTCAAGGAAGCCGTATTGAAATCTACCGGTTACAATTTCCCCGAAAGCGCATGGGACCAATTGTGGGGTGCCATCTGCGCCGTATTCGACAGCTGGATGAACGAACGCGCCATACTATACCGCCGCATGAACCAGATTCCCGAAGAATGGGGTACTGCAGTAAACGTGCAAGCCATGGTTTACGGAAACATGGGCGAAACATCTGCCACTGGCGTTGCTTTCACACGTGACGCCGCTACCGGTGAAGACATTTTCAACGGTGAATACCTCATCAACGCACAAGGCGAAGACGTTGTAGCAGGTGTGCGCACTCCGCAACAAATCACTATCGAAGGCTCTCGCCGTTGGGCAAAATTGCAAGGCATCAGCGAAGAAGAACGCGCAAGCAAGTACCCTTCGCTCGAAGAATCAATGCCCGAATGCGCAAAAGAACTTATCGAAACACAACAAAAGCTCGAAGACCACTACAAGGATATGCAAGACCTCGAATTCACCATCCAAAATGGCAAATTGTGGTTGTTGCAAACTCGTAATGGCAAACGCACAGGCGCCGCAATGGTAAAAATCGCAATGGACTTGCTGCGTGCAGGCGTTATCGACGAAAAAACAGTTTTGCGCCGCATGGAACCGCAAAAGCTCGACGAGCTGCTTCACCCGGTATTCGACAAAGCCGCCCTGCAATCGGCCAAAGTGGTTGCAAAGGGTCTGCCCGCATCTCCGGGAGCCGCAACTGGACAAATCGTATTCTTTGCCGACGATGCCGAAGCTTGGGCCGAACGCAAAAAGAAAGTCATCATGGTGCGCATGGAAACTTCTCCCGAAGACCTCCGCGGCATGACCAAGGCTCAAGGTATACTCACCGCTCGCGGCGGTATGACTTCTCACGCTGCAGTTGTGGCTCGCGGTATGGGTAAATGCTGTGTATCGGGTGCCGGTGAAATCATCGTTGACTACAAGGCACGCACCGTTGAAATGGGTGGCAAGGTATTCAAGGAAGGTGACTGGATTTCCCTCAATGGTAGCACAGGCGACGTTTACGAAGGTCTCGTTTCTACCGTCGATGCCGAACTCTCGGGCGACTTCGCTGCAATCATGAACCTCGCCGACAAATACACCAACGTATTCGTCCGCACCAACGCCGACACTCCTCGCGACGCTCTCGTTGCTCGCAAATTCGGCGCCCGCGGTATCGGCTTGTGCCGCACCGAGCACATGTTCTTTGAAGGCGACCGCATCAAGGCAATGCGCGAAATGATTATCGCCAAGGACGAAGCAGGCCGCCGCATAGCTCTCGCCAAGTTGTTGCCGATGCAACGCAGCGACTTTGAAGGCATCTTTGAAGCAATGGACGGCTACGGCGTCACAATCCGCCTGCTCGACCCACCGTTGCACGAATTTGTTCCCCACCAACTCGCAACTCAAAAGGAACTTGCCGAAGAAATGGGCTTGACCATCGAAGAGGTTAAGAGCAAATGCGACAGCCTCGAAGAATTCAACCCGATGCTCGGCCACCGTGGTTGCCGTCTGGGTAACACATATCCCGAAATCACCGAAATGCAGGCACGCGCAATCATCGAGGCTGCACTTAACGTGAAAGCCCGCGGTATTAGCGTACATCCTGAAATCATGGTTCCGCTCGTAGGTGTTGTTAAGGAATTGCAAATGCAAGCCGACATCATCAACCGCACGGCTCAAACCGTATTTGCCGAACGTGGCGACACTGTTCCTTACAAGATTGGTACAATGATTGAAGTTCCGCGTGCAGCTCTCGTTGCCGACCAGATCGCAACCGTTGCCGACTTCTTCTCATTCGGTACAAACGACCTTACCCAAATGACATTCGGATACTCACGCGACGATGCTCCCAAGTTCTTGAAGTTCTACAAAGACCTCGGCATCATCAAGACCGATCCGTTTGAAGTACTCGACCAAGAAGGCGTAGGCCAACTCGTTGAAATGGGCGTTAAGAAAGGTCGCAGCACCAAGTCGGAACTCAAAGTTGGTATCTGCGGCGAACATGGCGGCGAACCATCTTCAGTTAAATTCTGTGCCCGTCTTGGCATGAACTACGTATCTTGTAGTCCGTTCCGTGTGCCCATCGCACGCGTTGCTGCGGCGCAGGCTGCTGTGGAAGAATAAGGCGACATAGCTGAATAACAAACCTTTAGGCGGTAGGCTTTTCATTTTCAAAAGCTTACCGCCTATTGCTTTAACCAAAAGTTTGTGTATTTTACACGAAAAATGCGCAGAATGAACGCAAATGTTTCCCAATTGTTGTATGGTTTCGGAAACAGAGTTTCCCTAATGTTTCCCAAACGAACAGCAAACGAGGTCAATGAATTAGCAGAATAATGCAGCAAGGACATTGGAACATAAGTCAGCCACATTGGAACGTAAAAAGAAGTTTAACAGATAAATGAATACGAATGGCAACATTTAAGGCAATTGTAAAGGCTGCGAGAGCGGATGGATTCTACACTGTGTATATCCGTGTAACACACCACAGGGAACATGGATATATCAAGACGGACAAGATGGTGACGAAAAGAGAACTCACCAAGGACAACGAGATTAAAGACCCGTATGTGCTTCAGTACTGTACAAAAAGGATTCTTGAATATAACGAACGGCTGAACAAAAAAGACATTGGGCATTGGACAGCAAAAGAGGTCGTGGACTTCCTCGTGAACGGAAATGACGACATCTGTTTCTCAGATTATGCCCATGTCCACATCAATAGGATGATTGACCGGGGACAGGAAAGGAACGCCAAGAACTACAAGCTCGCATTGCAGCATCTGGAACGATTTGCCGGAACGACAAAGGTAATGTTCTCGCAGCTCACCTCGCAGTTCGTGAACAAGTGGATAAAGACTTTGGAACAGACCCACCGGGCAAAGGAAATGTATCCTATCTGCATGAGACAGGTATTCAAAGCTGCTGTTCTGGAATATAACGACTATGACAACGGAATCATCCGCATAAGGACAAATCCATGGGTGAAGGTGGAGATACCGGAAGCGGACAAATCGGAGAAGCTGGCGATAACGCCGGAGGATTGCAGGGAGTTCTTCTCGTACCCTATTCCGGACAGCAAGATGAAATTTCCGCTGACGGAGTTCGGACGTGATGTGGCAATGATGGTACTGTGCCTTGCAGGAATAAACACGGTGGATCTGTACAATCTGAGGAAGCAGGACTATTCCGGGGGCATCATCAGATACCAAAGGGCAAAGACGAAAAAGTTCCGGGCGGACGGTGCTTACATGGAGATGAGAGTTCCGCCTATCATTGAACCGCTTTTTGAGAAGTACCGGAACACGAGGGCTGACGATGATCGATTGTTCAATTTCTATCAGCGCATGACATCATCAGACAGCTTCTGTGCGAATGCCAACAGCGGAATCAAGCAGATATGCAAGGCTATGGGATTGCCGAAAGAGCAATGGTATTCCGTGTACACGTTCCGGCACACTTGGGGGACGGTAGCGCAGAACGACTGCCGGGCATCTATATCCGAAGTGGCTTTTGCCATGAACCACAGCAGTGCACACAAGGTCACGATGGGATACATTAAGATTGACTACTCCCCTGCATGGGAACTCAACGAAAAAGTCATTGACTTCATTTTCTTTTCCGACAAGGCTTCGTCAAGGGAGCAAAAGCTGGATGAGAACCGGTTCCGGCTGTCGTTCCGTTATATGGTCAGAGGCGAGGCATATCACAACGGACACAAGGTTGCGGAAATCAGCGACACCGGATTCAACAATGTCGATGAGGTGATCGTCCGTCTTGTAACCATGCTGCCGGAAGAAATCCCCAACCGCTCAATTGTGATGTTCAAGATTGTCAATCTCGACAAGAACCAGACGGCGGTTTACCAAAGGCAGAAAGGAAAGGGATTCTGACCATTTGCGTGAAGCCACGAAAATGATACAGGGAACCCCACAATGCTTGTGGGGTTTTCTTTTTGCTCTTTTCTTTTTGGCGCAACTTTTTCTTTTCTCTTTTTTCTTGTAGAAGAACCTTCTTCCTTTTTCCCTTAAATCCTTTCTTGAAAATTTTCTCTCGCGCACGCATGTGCGCACGCGCGGATGGAGAAGAAGATATATATATATTTTCTTTTCTTTGTTGCATTAATTCGGAAGAAATGCCGATTAATTCGGAATGTTTCCGAATTTATTGCAATAACTTCCGAAGAAATACCCTTTTCTTCCGAAGAAATAGGGATTAATTCGGAAGAAATAAACCGAAAAAATGCCCGATTTTGGGGCAAAAAACAGCCTTTTTTCATGCAAAAAACACCATTCCGGGAAGAAATGCCCATTAATTCCGAAGAAATGAGGATTAATTCGGAATGTTTCCGAAGAAAAGGCAATAACTTCCGAAGAAATGAGGATAACTTCGGAAGAAATACCGATTAATTCCGGAGAAATAGTGATTGTTTCCGAAGAAAAAAAGCGGCATCCATTCGCATGGATACCGTTCACAATGAGACTGTATTATTTAGAGCAATCGTATCTAAAGTAGAGAGAAATAGACAGTTATTCGCTTTCCTCATCATCGTCCCCGGACAACTCGACAAGTTTGTCCTCGATAGTCTTTTTCATCTCGCTCGCAACATCAAGTGTTGTTGTCTGCAACTTCGGTGCGACATACGCCGCAAATTTCTCCATGGCCGCAACCCTGTCTTTCGGATCAAGCGCCGCTATATCCTGCGTAAATGTCTCCGAATTAAAATATTCGTCAAGCATCTTTGCGATTGCTCCACGCACCACCGCCGATGTCTTGTTGGGTGTGCCTGCCACCCTACCTCCTGTTTTCTTGCCTTTCATATCAACTGTAAAAAGATAAAACGATGGTGCGAATATAAGCGGTTAGCTTTGCATCAACGGTTTAACTTTTAACAGGAGACATCATGGGATTAATAGGAAGCGCAATAGGTGCGGCAGGCGCAATTTTCGGCGGCATTTCGGCATCAAAGGCGATGAAGAAAGTCAAGGCGAATGTGGAAGCGCAAAAGAAGCAGAATAAGGATTGGTACGACCGCCGTTACAACGAGGACGCGACACAGCGTGCCGACGCGCAGCGGATATTGACAATGACTGAAGATAGCATACGCAACCGCAACCGTGCGGCGGCCGGGACACAGGCTGTGATGGGCGGCACCGAGGAGAGCGTGGCGGCCGCGAAAGCAGCCAACAACCGCGCGCTTGCCGATGCGGCAGCGCAGATAGCCGTCGCCGGGGAGCAGCGCAAGGATGCGATAGAGCAGCAATACTTGCAACGTGACGCGCAGTTACAAGAACAACTCAATAACATGGAGGCCGGCAGGGCCAATGCTATAGCAGGTGCCGTGCAGGGTGTAAGCAAGGCTGCGAATTCGATACCGTTCTAAATATTTTGCAAGACGATGGCTAAACTTGACGAGATATTGAGCGGGAAATATGACCCGCGTGGGAAGAGGCTGCAGGCAATAGAAGCGGCCGATGGCAAAAAGAATGTGCAAGGCGAGGGCACTGTCGCAGAGATTCAAACAGTGCAGGGAAGGAATGGCTCAGGTGTGGTGCGTCCAGTGACGCCGGGTCCATTGTCGGGTGGCGGCATACGAGCGGCTGTGAGGCAGTCTACTGGCGACAGCGGAGAAAGTGGAGCAACCACCGGAGGTACACCCACACCGCGTGTGAGGGTCGGCTATGAGGAAATGTACAGGCTGTTAAACCCGAATCCGATTCCGTCGGAGGAACAATTGAAAAAGGAACAGAAGAAGCAGAAACGAGAGCAGATATTCGCGGCGATAGGCGACGGCATATCGGCTCTGTCGAACCTGTATTTCACCACCCAATATGCACCTAACATGTATTCAGGGAAGGGAAACAGCTCGGAACGTGTGCGCGACAAGTGGGAGCGGCTTGCCGCCGAACGCAACGCAAACATGCAAGCCTATTTGGATGGACTGCAGCGTGCTAAGATGGCCGACGACGAATATGAAGAACGGCAACAGTGGTGGAAATGGCGCAAGAAAGAAGCCGACGAGAAGGCAGAAGCGGCAAAGGCCGACCGGGATTTCAAAGCTGCCGAAGCTGCAAAAGACAGACAAGCAAAGAAAGAGTTGCAAGACGCCGAGCAAGAGTTTAAGGCTGCTGAGGGTGACAAAAATAGGAAAAACCAACGCACTATCGCATACACCCGTAACTACAATGGTGGTGGTTCCGGCAAGGGGGATTATAAATCTTTCCGCGTCGGAGATGGTGAGTTCGTTGAAGTCCCGGCAAGCAGGCTCAACTATGTCAATCTCAAGCAAATCATCGACATGTTGCCGCAGCAGGCACAAGAGGAGTTGCGCGGCCGAGCCTATCAAGTGAAAGTGGGCGACGGAGTCAAATCCACATATGAAACCCGTTACGAGGAACCAGATGCCGACACGTATTACCGGATCATAGGCAGCTACATGGGCATTCCCGAAGTGGCGAATGCCGTGAGGGAACTCGGCGGGAAGCCCAAGCTGGCAACGGGCGACACCGATTGGGACAGATACAGCGATGGCGGACAAGCGAGCGATTGGAGCCAATACGAAGAATAACACACGAAAAACAAGGAAAAGATGCCAAGATATACAGTTGGGGACAAAAAATACAGGATTCCCGGGGAGAAAGCAGCAGAATTTGAAGAAACATTCCCGAATGCAAAGGTAGAGATATATGACAGCGAGGGGACGCGTTACCGCATACCGCTCGGCAAGCAGCAACAGTTTAAGGACAGCCACGAGGGGTGGAATTATGATGGACCATCGCTCGTAGGCCGTGTGACCGGGAGTGTCGACCGCATAGCCGGTCGCGCACTGGGCAAGGACGACGGCGAGACGTGGGGCGACTGGGCTGCCCGGGGTGTGGAGCGTGCACAGCGTGCGCACGACCGGCAGCAGCAAGAAGAGTTAGAGGGGGCTGTCGACCTTGCCGCGCTCACGGAGCAGACGCAGGTTATGCGCGACTATTACAGCACCTCGCAGGGCGCACTCGGGCGCGGACAGACAGCGCAAGGGGGACTTGTGGCAACGCCGGAGGGCTTGAAGCGTGAACACCTCACCCCTACCGGCAACCGCTACATGGACAAGAGCATGGCTGACATGGAGAGTTTCCGTTACCGTCAGGCGGCTGACATGACTATCGGCGGTCAGCTCCGCAGGGCCAACCAGAGACTGCGTGAACTGCAAACGAAACGTGCGGAAAGAGCCGAGGAAGTTGATGCAGCATGGCAAGAGGACTTTGAAAAGAATAAAGCTCCTCTTGCCGCCGTACTTGCTGCCGACACCTATGTGGCGAGGCAGCAGAGCGACCGTGAGAACAGTGCGTTGGATGTCGCGATCCGTGAGACCGAGGAACTGATAAAGAACCTTGAGGAGCAAAGAGACCGGGAAAACGGTGTAGATGTAGGATTCTGGAGGGGATTCGGGCGCACAGTCGGAGATGTCCGCACTTGGGATTTCGGTATGGGAGATATGCGTGATGCACTGACAATGGTCAATGCAGAGGACTTACAGGGAGAAAACGCAACAGAGGGGGAAAAGGAAGCCTATCAGTCGATGATGGGTGCTATCCATGAGAGAGAGAAAGCCGATGAAATGTATGGCGGCAATGCCGGTTTCTGGAATCGGGCTGGCGTGATGACAGGATATATGCCCTCATTCATGCTTGATTTTATTCTTACAGGAGGCGGATATAGCGGTCTGAATGCAGCCGGCAGGGCATCAACAAAACTTGCCACCAAAGCTGTCGGGGAACAAGCTATCAAGGAAATGGCAGAACAGGGTTTCAAAACCTATGTCAAGAACAACGGAATGAAGGGATTGGGACGGGAAGCCGCCAATTGGACTATAAAGGCTCTCGGAACAACCGCTGATGATCTTCTTATCCGTGCGCCACTGATGACAAATACGGTACAGACTGGCAAAACTGCCTCGGACATTATAGACCGCAAACTTGGCAATGTGGTTGTCGGAGAGGACGGCAACTATGAGTTTGTAAATGACGGTACTTGGCGTGATGCCATTTGGCAGGGAGAAGCAAATGCCATTATCGAGAACTACTCCGAAATGTTCGGAGCACATCTTGACCCTGTTGTAACGCTCAGAAACATGAGCAAACTTGCCAATGTTATCGGGGCAAAACGCATCGGAACTGTCCTTGCCAAGGCTGATGCCGGTGCTTTAAGCGGCATTATGGGGCAGACACAGGCATTGTTCAACAAGATGGGTGTCAGCGACTATGTAGGCGAGGTGTCCGAAGAGTATTACGGTCAACTTTGGCGTACCATGCTCAATCTCGATGACGCATACCAGCAGAACCCGGACGGTTCCCGTACCAATCTGTTCCTCACCGGTCAATTCCACGGAGACATCTGGGGTGGAATGGCACTCTCTATGGGTCTGATGGGAGCCGGGAAACACACACTGACAGCCGTTGATTACATGTCCGCAAAGCATGGGGTAAACAAAGCGGACACAAAAGCAAAGGAGTTGCTCGGCGCAGAGATATGGGAGCCAATGAAGTCCACAATTGACCTAACGACCAATGACAACATCGGTAAAATTGCCGACAACATCATAAAGGACAGCGATTTCACCAATGAGGAGAAAGCTGCCGTTATGGACTATATGGAGCGTTCTCTGTACATGAGAGGTTTTAACCTTGCTACTATGGCAAAATCCCGAAACGGTGAGCGGAATGAGGATATCCAGCAGGCTGATGAAAGTTACATTGACGGATACAGCATCAACTCTCCGCAGGAGATGAACGATGCCAAGAATCTGTATGAATACCACAGGCAGCAGGTGTCGAATATCGTCAGTGAAGAAACACTCGCCATGATTGACAGCAACCCTGTTGAAACTCTCTCCCCCCTGAACAACGGAGAAATCAACAGTTCTGAAAGGAATGCCGTCATTGACTACATCAATGCAAAGCAAGTGTATGAGGGAATGATGCAGCGTGTCCGTGACGACCTTGACGGGCGCATTGACCAGAGCAATTCAATGGTTGATGCCCGTGTGAACAGAACGACAGGAAGAATACAGGGCGCAACCATGAAACTTGACGACCGGAAGGTCTATGTCATCAGCGGAAACCTCGTGCCATACGATGACGGCACGGGCATAGATTTGTCGGAATCTGACAACAGCATCATTATCCGTGATGCAGAAACCGGCGCACTTGAGCAGGTCGCCCCGGATGCTGTGTTGTCCGTTGACGAGCCGCAAGACCCCAACGAACAAAAGGCATTGGCGGCAGATGCTATCCGTCAGCAGTACGCACAAGAAACAGCCAACAAGATTGACGGTGTGATCACATTCAATCCGGGCGACACATATACGATTTCCGGTGAGGACGGCACACAGGCTCAGATACAGGTTGTCGCAAACGAGAATGGGATTGTGGACAATGGAGACGGCACGGTGAATGTGACGGATGGCAGCGGCAACATTGTGGCGATGGCGAAGGAGTTCATTCAAGCGCAGGTGGACGCGCAGAACAAGGCCCGAGTGGCCCGGTTTGAGCAGCAACGCACAGCCGAGAACCAGGCAGCGGAACAGGCGGCTATGGAGGCGCAGAGGCCGCAATATGAGATAAACAAACCGATTTCACTGCGTGACGTGGACGGGAACGTGGTGCGAGGCAGCATTGAGGAGATAACGCCCGACGGTATCCTCGTGGCGATAGAGAATCCTGCCAACGGGCTGTGGAAGCCGACCATGTTTGCGAAAGAGGATTTGGACAGCCGAGTGGTGGAGTATGACGGTGTGGCATATGAGCGTCCCCGTGTGGATTCCCCTGCAAATACCGAGACACCGGAGACCACCGAAACAGATAATCATGACAACTCCGCAGGTGAAACCTTGCAAGGCGACATGCAAGGTTCTGCGCTTGACCGCATACCCAAAGACGAACAGGGACAGCCACTGTATGAGCAGGCAGACGCAGATACGGCATGGGATGCCATTGTGGAGCAGACCGGGAGCGAACAGGACGCACAGGAGATAGCCGACAGCGAGGTATCAGACCGGAAAAAGGCACTAAAACGTGCGGAGGGCATGAAGATTTCGGGCAAGACACCTGCGGAGAAGATTGCAGCTCAGCAGCAGCGCAAGGCGGCTGTGGAGGCAGCCCGCGGGCAGGTTGAAATTTGGAAGAAGATTGCAGGGACCGCCAACCGCAGGAAAGCGGCTGTGGAGGCAGAACGCAGACGGGAAGCTGATGAAGCCGCAGCGCGGCGCAGGGCCGAGGAGGAAAGAGAGCGTGCCGAGCGTGAGGAAGCTGAAAGAATCGAAAGAGAAGCATTGAACGGTGTGCCGGACATGGTAGACGATGCTCCGAAAGATGCCAGAGCAAGAGGATACAGGCGTGTAAACGGTCACAAGATTGACAGGCAGGAACCGATACCTGTAGTACAGGGCAAGGAGGTAGCAGTCAAATTCAGCGACAACACCATACCGAGCGGTCATGTAGCCGTCATAGATGCAAGCATGTTGCAGCCGAGCCACATTGCAGGTATGCGCAATCCCCTGCATTTCATTGACGAGGCACAGCCGAAAGAACGCATTGATGATGCAAGCGTCCTGTCGGCGCAGAAGATTGCCGGGAACATCAGACCGGAGGAGATAACTTCGTCCGTGACCGCCTACACAGGCGCACCTACCGTCAATGCACGGGGAGAAGTAATACAGGGTAATAACCGCAGTGCCGCACTACGCAATATGTGGGACGGATACAAGGAGCAGGCTGAAAAGTACAGGCAATATCTGATAGAACATGCACAGGATTTCGGACTCGCTCCGGAGGACATTGACAAGGTAGAGAAACCGGTACTTGTCAATATGCTTGATGTTGAGGACAATACTGCCATTGCGCTTGGTCAGTATGTCGCACAGGATACGGAAAGCGGAGGTACTGAACGCATAAAGCCGAAGAACGCCATTCAACGGCTCGGCAAGGACATGCGCACGTTTGCAAATCTTCTCTTGCAATCAACAGACGATGACACCTCCTTTGCCGGACTTGTGGACAAGAATGGTGACGAGGTTCTGAAATGGATGAACCAGAGAGGATACATCTCCCCCACCCAGTACAAGAGCGCATTTGACAGCAAAGGCAACATTACTGCCGAGGCAAAGAACGACCTGCGGGGAATAATGTACCAGAGCATTTTCAAGGACGGCAGCACCAGACTTGAGGAAATGTTCAACCTCATGCCTGCCAAGGCGCAGAAAGCCATTCTTGCGACCGCATACAGGGATTATGACAGCCCTGCAAGCGAGCGCATGATTGAAGAGATACAGAATTCAATCCGGGCATACTACGCCCTGTCGCATGACGCAGCATTCATGGCCGCAAAGAATTGGAAAGAGACGAGGTATGCCGTCGAGGGTTGGAAACGTCAATACCAGATCGACGACGCGACAGGGGAAAGCTATCTCCCGGCCGGGAATTACAGTAACTTTGCCCTGCATTTGGCGGCAATGTACAAGGGAGAAAGCCAAGGCTTGATTCAAGGTACATTCAACAAGCTGTATGACCTCATACAGGGAACGCAAGAAGAAAACCTGTTCGAGAAGCCGGACAACACTCCACGCTCACTCGCACAGGCTATTAAGGAAGCATTAAATATAGACTACAATGGACAACAGCGAAGCAATGTATTGGCTGACGATAGTTCAGCAAGCCAACGAGGGCAGCAAGGAGGCGATGGAAGTGCTCCGGCAGGAGAACGAGATGAGAGAGAAAGCAGACAAACGGACAATAGCCGAGGATCTGAAACTGATAGCGGATTATCCCAACGTGATGGAACGGCGGAGACAGGAAATATACGACAACCTGCGCCGGTGGACGAAAAAGCACGGCGGGCAAGTATTCGTTTGAATGACGAACAATGCGATATTCTGCTTGCACAAATGCAAGAACAAGCGGATGTCGCGCCCAATGTAGAACTCAATCCCACAACGTGGAACGAGCAATTTGGTGAAAATGGCATTATCAGTACGCCTGTTGGAGAAGTTAAGATGGGAGAGAACCAAATAGCTAAGTTCTTCGCAAAAGGTCGCGAAAAGGAATTTGGCATGGTTGCTCCTACTCTTTCAAATCCCGACATAATAATTGAGAAAAAAGCACCGGCACCTAATGTCGAGCGAGATACCAAGCTACTTTTCATTAAGACATTCATCAAGGCAGACGGAAGCCGTTATGTGAATTTTGAGTCTGTTACCGTTCAAAAGGACGGTATGGAAGTGTCAATAAGCAGCCATGAGGTGGATACAAAGGTTGTAAAAAAGGAGATGCAGAATGGAAACATTCTACATCTCCGTAATGGATTGCCTTTCAGTTCTGAATGGTACTTAACCGAAACTCCTCGTCGGGAGGGACCGGACCTTGTTCCTACGTCCGACAATGATTCCAATGCATCGCCGGAGGACGGCACTTCCTCCATCAGTCATGCAGACGAAACTGCACCCGCAATAAGCCTTCAATCTCGTGACGATGTTAAATCTTCTTGGAACAAAGGTACTGATAATCCGGGAGAAAAGCAAGGTTTGGGCGAAAAAGTAGCAAAAGCCGAGCAGGAAACCGACACCAACCCCACCGAGGGGCAGAAAAAAGCCGGGAATTACAGGAAGGGACATGTACAGGTAGGCACTTTCGATGTGACTATTGAGAATCCGAGAGGATCTGTCCGCAGCGGTGTTGATGCAAACGGCAAGAAGTGGTCTGTCACAATGAACAACTCATACGGCTACATCCGTGGCACGGAGGGTGTTGATGGAGACCATATAGATGTATTCCTTTCCGACAACATTGATGGTTGGAACGGCAGTCGTGCGTTCGTCATTGACCAATACAATGAGGACGGAACATTTGACGAGCATAAAGTAATGCTTGGCTTCAATGATGCTGACGAGGCACAATCAGCCTTTGCGAGCAACTATGACAAGGAATGGGCAGAAAAGCGCAAACTTGTCTGCACTCCTGTAACCATTGACGAGTTCGAGAAATGGATTAACAGCAGCCACCGCAAGACAAAGCCTTTTGCCGAGTACAAGACTGTCAAGAAAGACACTGAAATGCCCGGCAATGAAAACAAACCGGACGGATATACGGTTGAAAGGCGTTTCCATAAGAAGAACGGCACATACATCCATGCCGTCAAATTCACGGAACAGATGCCCCGTGAGCGTTTTCTGGAACTGAAGAAACGGGTAAAGGATTTCGGTGGGTATTATTCCTCTTTTGGCAAAGGCGGCTTCATTTTCGACAATGAGGCTGATGCCGACAAATTTGCACAGGCTGTACTTGACCCGACCGGAGAACAACTTGATGATGCTGCACCGGTCTCCATTGCGGATTTGCGAGAGGCAAGTACCCCATCCACGCAGCCAAAGCAAGTGGATGTTGAAGGTCTGATGCAAGCCATACGGGAGAATGGTGAAGCCAAGTTGAGCGACCATGTAAAAAAAGAAAAACCGCAGGATAGTCAACCGGCTTCTTCCGACCAAGGTCGGCAGGACTTAACCACAGGCTCCACAGTTGACTCCGATGCGGTTCAGAGTGCAAAGATAGCAATTAACAAGTTATCTGCAAAGCATGAGTTGAACAACATCGTACACAAATATGTCGGGAAGCGTACAACAAGGGGATTTATCAAAGACTTGGCGGTCGCAATGGGAGACCATTCAAGCAAACCGAAGCAAAGCTATTATTTCGGTTTTAAGGATAATTCCGGTATAGAATACACACTTCGTCTGAGCAACCACAATGTTAATGGAGAGAATGCAGATGAAAATGAGAAAGAGATTAGCATTGTTATCAAGTCTCGCCGTCAACCTAACAGGTTTGTAGCGGGCAATGCGGAAGTTACGGAGTATGTTTATTTTAAGGAGGCTATTGCGCAAGGTGATGGGCAAACACTTGCATGGATAGCACAAGACTTGGCAGATATGCTTGATACGGGTATATATGCTGATAGAAGTGGTATCGCAATAGTTAACACAAATCCTACCCTCAACGATGTAAATCATACTGAGAAAAACAGTGTCCGTGACAATTCGACAGACACTGACACGACCGTTTCCGGCAAGCAGAATGACACAGCTACTCTACAAAACACTGTTTCTACTGACAAAGATAGCGATAATCCGTCAAACAAACAGAATCCGAGCGGAAATAAGCTCGTCTCTGATGAACGGTATGAGGAGCTGAAAAGGAGAATGAAAGCGAAACTGGGTCAGCTCAATGTGGGCATTGACCCGGAAATCCTTGCTATCGGTACTGAAATGGCGGTTTATCACATCGAGAAAGGCGCAAGGAAATTTGCTGAATTCGCAAAGTCAATGATTGCCGACCTCGGCGATGTAGTCCGTCCATATCTCAAAGCATTTTACAATGGAGCGAGAGACCTGCCGGAGGTTGATGCAAGCGGCTTGTCTGCCGACATGACTTCCTATGACGAGGTTCGCACATTTGATGTCGCCAACTTCGACAAGGAAAATACAGACCCATTTGCCACTGCTGAAACGGTCGTTGCAGAACAGGCTATACAGGAGCAGGCAGACGGAGTGAAACAGGAAATCATAAATCAGCGCAATAACGAAAGGAGAAAAGAAAATGAACAAACGACAGCAGATACAGAAACTATTGCAAGCCAAGCAGAGACTACTGCAAGCAAGGCAGAAAGCAACATCGAAACTGCGACAACTGAACAGCAAGTAAATGATGAAATTGCCATTATCGACAATCAACTCGAAAAGGTAAATCAACAGCTTGCGTTGCTCGGTTATTATGAAGCAGACTTGGTTGAGAGTGACTTCAACGAGGCATACGGGTATATGCGCAATGCCGAGAAGAAAGCCGTAAAGGATGCCAATTCCCTTGCCAAACGACTGATAAAGGATTTGGGCATTGATCCGGATACAATTGTCGATAAGAAAGGCAGAAAACGCAAAAGTTATGCTGTGGCGAATATCGCCCCGGCAGGTGGCGACATATCTATCCGCCTGCCTCTGACGAATGACAGGGAATTGTACATAGACATTGACCTTGATACCGACTATAAGGAAGGAATTAGGGACAATCTTATTCTTGACCATGTGTATTTCCGTATTGAGAACCCGACCGCAAGCGGACAGGCTCAATATGTGAGCAATAACGGATGGATCAACAGAGACACGCCATATTCTGAACTGTTGAGACAAGTACGGAATTGGGTAAGGTATCATGTACCAGAATTTAATCTTGCAGAGACTTCAACCAGGTCAGAGGAAAATAAAACGGAGAAACCGAAAAAGGCAAAGAAAAATGCCGTATCTTCGCATATACAAGGCAATCTCTTTGGAGAAATCTTTGAAGAAGAAAATGAGCCTGCCAATGAGCCGCAGAAGTTCAGCAAAGGGGAAAAGGTTCTCTACAAGGGGCAACCTGCCACTGTATATGACATTGAGGAGGATGGCAGACCTGTACTTGACACAGGACTTGCGCCCATGATGTATGAGTTGGCAGAACTATCAGATGTTAAACGAATAAATGACAACGAAAATGGATTACAAGGAAATGATGCAGTTCGCTCCGAAAGATTGCCAGCCGACAGTGATAGACACGAAGAAAGACTATCAGAAGGCTCTGAAAGCGGTAGCGAAATCCAAACAGAAGAAAATCGAGGAACTGACAGCATCGGAGAAAGAGAAAGCGATGAAGTCAATAGGACTGTGCGACCTCGACTTGCAGATGCCGTAACAGCACCGAAGAATACACGCAACAACCACTCTGAACGAGGTGCTAACCATGCGCCTGCTTCTGTCGATGCCCGTATTGATGCCAACATCAAGGCTATTGAGCTTGCGCAGCAGCTTATCGGGAATGGAGAGACCGCAACCCCGGAACAAATGTCAGTACTCCGCAAATTCAGCGGTTGGGGAGGTCTGGGCAAAGCATTCAGTGACAATCAGACTGCATTAAAACTGCAAGAACTTCTGGGGACAGAGGGATTTGAACAGGCGATAATGAGTGCCAACAGTGCTTATTATACCCCTGCTTATGTCGTTGATACCCTTTGGGACATTGCGGAACAGATGGGTTTCAAAGGTGGGAATATCCTTGAAGGCTCTGCCGGTATCGGAAACATCTTGGGACAGATGCCGACAAGCATCAGTGAGCGGAGCGACATTCACGCAATAGAGATTGACCAGACATCCGGCAGCATACTCTCCCTACTCTACCCGGATGCACAAGTGGACATACAAGGCTTCGAGCAGACACGCATTCCTAACGGTAGCGTAGATCTTGCCATTACCAATGTTCCGTTCGTAACCGGTCTGCGTGTGGACGATACGACAGGAGATAAAGACCTGTCGAAGAAGTTCCACAATATACATGACTTCTGTATTGCCAAGAATGTGCGCAAACTGCGTGAGGGAGGTATCGGCATATTCATTTCCTCCAACGGAACGCTTGACAACAGCAATAAACTCCGTGATTGGATTGTCAATGAGGGAGGTTCTGATTTCGTTGGGGCATTCCGAATGAACAACAAGACTTTCGGAGGTACTCCTGTGACATCTGACATTATCGTCATTCGTAAAAGGGTTAACGGTAAAAAGTCTCCGAATGCCATTGATGTAAGCACAATCAGCGGAGAGCGCACGGCAGAATTCGATACAGGCGAAACTCGCAAGGTAAAAGGACAGCAAATCCCCGTCATCAAGCAGCTCTCTATGGATTACAACCGTTATTTCATAGAGCATCCGGAGAATATGGCCGGAGAGATGCGTTTCGCTTTTGAGGAGGGCGACACATTCAGACCGACATCAAAAGGACTTTACCCGACAAGAGGCAAGTCCCAGGAACAGATGTTGTCTGATTTTGTCAACAGTTTCTCCGGCAAGGATTGGACAGATGACGGAATCCGCAGCGAAAACGAGACCGCTTCGGACAACGGATATGTTGCGGATGCTACTGCTGACGGCAAGAAAGTCGGTGAATTGTATGAGAAAGACGGCAAACTTGTCATTGCCAGTGTCGGCGGATATTATCCTCTTGAAGTGAATGCCAACAAGGTCAAGGGACACACGAAATTGGAGTGTTTCAAGGCTTACGAAGCCATTAAGAATGCTCTTGCTGATGTTCTGGACTATCAGACAAACAATGAGAGCGACAAGGGACTGAAACCGTTGCTTGACAAACTGAATAAGGCTTATGATGATTTTGTAAGTACCTACGGACACTTCAACAAGAATACATCCATATCTTTCTTGCGGAATGATGTGGATTTCCCGAATGTGTTCTCTCTTGAAAAATACGAGGAGACCGGAGACAAGAACGGCAATAAAGTCCAAAAGTTCGGAAAGACAGATGTATTCAGCAAGCGTGTAGTGGAGAAAGAAAAAGAGCCGACCCCTACCAATGTCAAGGACGGAATCATCGCCAGCGTTTTCAAGTTCGGTCGAATTGATGTGCCGTACATTGCAGGTCAGCTCGGAGAGAATGTCGAGGATGTAAGAAAAGACATCATCGACAACGGATATGGCTTTGAGGATCCGGCTACACGCCAGATAGAGGTGTCGTTTCAGTATTTGAGCGGCAATGTCCGTGAAAAACTCCGTATTGCGCAGGAAAACAATGAGAACGGTATTTATGACGGAAATATCAAGGCGTTGCAGGAAGTCATTCCGATGGACATCCCTGCCCATTTGATAGATTTCACTCTCGGCTCGTCATGGATTGACCCGAAACTGTATGAGGAATATGTCAAGGAACGCACCGACATTGATGTGCGTTTCACGGCGACAGGTGGAACTTGGTTCATGAAAGCCCCGGAATATGGACTGAATGTAGAGAAGAACCGCTCTATGGGTGTGGTCAGTGAAATGTTGCGCAAGACCATTTTCGGGCATACCCTTATTGAAGCTGCTATTCAGAACCGCTCCATTACAGTTTCACAGACTAACCGTAAATGGGACGGAACAACAGAGACGATTACCGACAAAGAAGCTACGCAGGCTTGCTCTGCCAAGATTGACGAAATCCGGCAGGATTTCAAGGATTGGGCAAGACAGAAGATGCAGAACGACTCGGAAATGTCCGCCACCATCGAGCGCATCTACAACGACACATTCAACAATTTCGTGCCTATGAGCATCCCGGACGATTTCGTGCCGGAATACTTCGGTGGAGCATCTCATAAATTCAAGATGAGATCCCACCAAGGCAAGGCTATTGTGCGAGGGACAATGCAGCCCCTGCTGCTTGCTCATGAAGTCGGCACAGGCAAAACATTCACGCTTATCTCCACCGCAATGGAAATGCGCAGGCTCGGAACTGCCCGGAAGCCTATGATAGTCGTTCAGAATGCTACCGTAGGTCAGTTTGTCGCAAGCGCAAAGGAACTGTATCCGAATGCCAAAATACTGACACTTGAAGAATCAGACCGCAGCGCAGAGGGAAGAAAGAACTTCTATGCCAAAATACGCTACAATGATTGGGACATGATTGTTGTCCCTCAATCTACCTTTGAGTTCATTCCGGACAGCGAGGAACGCCAGATGGCTTTTGTTCAAGACAAGATACAGGAGAAGATGATTGTCCTTGAGCAGATGAAAGAAGCCGATCCAAACGGCAAAAGCATGATTACCCGGCAGGCTGAAAGGGAAATTGAGCAGTTGGAGGAACAACTTGCAGGACTTACCGATGAAGCCTCCAAGAAGCGTTCTGCGAATGAACAGAAGAAAAAGGCTGTGGCATTGCAGAATGCAGAAGTCCGGGCAAAGGAAATGCTTGACCGCAGGACTGACGATGTGGAGAATTTCGATGACATGGGCATTGATGCCCTGCTTATAGATGAGGCACACGAATACAAACATCTTGGATTTGCCACTGCGATGCAGCGAGCTGTGAAAGGTGTGGATCCGTCATACAGCAAGAAGTCGCAAGGCGTGTACTTGAAAACGCAGGCGGTTCTTGAAAAGAATAACGGACGGAATGTGATTTTCGCAACCGGTACTCCAATCAGCAACACGGCGGCGGAGATATGGACATTCATGCGTTATCTCATGCCGTCAGACACAATGAAAGAGTACGGCATATACTACTTTGACGATTTCGTGCGGAACTTCGGAAACATTCAGCAGATGTTGGAGTTCACGACAAGCGGAAAATTCAAAGAGAACAACCGTTTTGCCGGGTATGTCAATCTCCCGGAATTGGTTCGCATCTGGTCTGGTGTCGCTGATACCGTGCTTACCCGTGAAGCAGGAGGAGTGAGTGACAAGATTCCGGAGATTGAGAACGGCAAGGCACAGGACATCTACCTGCCACAGACACGGGCATTGCGTGGCATTATGAAGTTTGTCAAGTCGCAGCTTGAGGAATTCGAGAAAATGAGCGGCAAGGAGAAACGGGAGCACAGCTACATTCCGCTCACTATGAACGGAATAGCTAAAGCCGCAGCCGTTGATGCCCGTCTCGTACAGGCTGATGCGGAAGATGACCCGAACAGCAAGACCAATGAAGCCGTGCGGCAAACCCTGCGCTCGCTGAAAGAGACTGAATCATATAAAGGAACTGTAGCCATATTTGCAGACAACTACCAGAACAATCAGAGCGGCTTCAACATCTATGAGGACATCAAGAGTAAACTCATTGCGGAAGGTGTCCCTGCCGAACAGATTGTTGTGATGAAGTCCGGCATAACCGACAAGAAGAAACTTGAAATCTTCGCCAAAGTGAACCGTGGCGAGGTTCGGGTAATACTCGGTTCTACATTCACTCTCGGTACAGGCGTGAACATACAGGAACGGCTGCATACTCTGATTCATCTCGATGCACCAAACAGACCGATGGACTATACCCAACGCAACGGTCGTATTCTGAGACAGGGCAACCTGCATAAGGAAATGGGCAAACCTGTCCGTATCCTGCGTTTCGGTGTGGAGGACAGTCTTGATGTGACCGCATATCAGCGTCTGAAAACCAAAGGTGCTATCGCTGACAGCATCATGAACGGCAAGCAGATGATGTCCAACAGCATGGTAAACCGTGTGCTTGAAGAAGATGAGGATGTTTTCGGAGATACCGTAGCGCAACTCTCCGGAAGCGAGTACGCCATGCTTAAGAACAATGCCGAGAAGAATGTCCGGAAGTATGAGACCCGTAAGAAGCAATGGGAAGTCGATCAGACCTACATACACAACGCCAAACCGAAACTCAAAGCCCTCATCGCTTCCGCAGAGCAGAGAAGCAAGGCGCAGCGTGGATATTTGGAGGCAGTCAAAAAGTCTTTCCCGGACGGGACATTCAAGGAGATAACAGCAGGAAAGCGCAGCTTCACTTCCTTTGATGAAATGGGCGACTTCTTCAAAGAGCATAACAAGAATATCCTTGATGAAGTCAAGAAGATGAAGCAGAACGGAGCTTCCGGCGACCAGACACGACAGATTTCAATCTCTTTGGGTGGATATACATTCAAGGTGCAAACTGTATTAAGCCGGGAGATTGGACGAAGTGGAGGACAACTGTTTACTGATGTTCACAGGAAAATGACCTATTCCTGCCCGGAACTCGGACTTGAAGATGTCCCTATACATCAATCTTTGCTCCGCAATGGCGTTGAGGATATTATCAACAATGTGATTACAGGTAAGGTGTTTGCCGAAAGAGCCGAAGCAGCAGAACGCAGTCTCGCACACAATCAGTCGGAATTGGAACAATTGCTTTCAAGAGAGGGAAAACCTTTCGAGTTCAACGATGAACTTGAACAGGCTCGCAAGCAATACCAGGAGTATTCGGAGCTGATGAAAAAGGAAATGGAGGAGAAAGAAGCCAAGTATGCGAAAATGGATGCCGGTATCGAGGCTGCTGACAACATTTCCGGTATAGACGAGGATGATGACATCCTCATGCGAGACGATGATACCGTTTATCGTATTCGTGAAAGCGATCCCCCTGTAAAGACAGGTATCGGATACAAGGTATTCGTGTTGAAGAATGGCAAACTCTATCCTCCTATGGTTGCCAATCCCGGCGGAGCGGAAACCCCTGTGGGAGTATGGCTCGATGCTGATGCAGCACCTATTGCAGGACAGAGCAAGACAGGGCGCAACCAAGTGAAAGCCGGAGGTAAAGGTACACAAGGTGGAAGCGGTAAACTTGCCTATCGTCCGGGATGGCATTTGGGAGAAATCCCGTATGCCCTGCAATTCAATCGCATGGATGAATACGGCAACAAAGAACTGTTCCCTGCAAATTTCGTATGGGCAGAAGTCGAGTATGCCGATGATGTTGACTATCAAGAGGAGGCAATGAGTTATGGAATGAATGCCAACGGTAAATTCCAACATTCCCTTGCAGGACTTCCGAGAGTTCCGCAGAACGGCTCTTACCGTTACCGTACCAATCCAAATCCAGAGACAGATCCTTGGATTATCACGGGTGCAATGCGTGTGAATAGACTGCTCACTCCTACAGAGGTTGATGAAATGGTTGAGAAAGCAGGACGAGAACCGCAACGCCGACAGGAGGGCGCAGTAACTGACGAGGAAATCAACAGACTCAATGCTGATTTCCGTCTTGCTGACGAAATGTCCAAAGTGAATCCACGGGCAGAACGCCGGGAAATGGTCAAACGGGTCAATGAACTTGCGAAGAAACTCAACCTCCACAATGTTGAGGTAGTTACAAATGTAAGCGGATTGGACGGCAAGAAAGCCCGTGCAAAAGGCTTCTACTCCAAGAGTTCGCAGAAGATAACTATTGTCATACCGAACAATAGAAGTGTTGCTGATGTTGAAATGACTTTGCTTCATGAAGCTGTGGCGCACTATGGCTTACGACAGATGTTCGGAAAGCATTTTGACACCTTCCTTGACAATGTATTCAACAATGCCTCCGAAGATGTACGCCGCAGAATTGTAGAATTGTCAAAGAAGCACGGTTGGGATTTCAGAAAGGCTACCGAGGAATATCTTGCCGGACTTGCCGAGCGTACCGACTTTGAGAACGCCCGAAAGACCGGGTGGTGGCAGAAGATAAAGAACTTCTTCATCGACATGCTGCGCAAGGTGGGTTTCAGTGGCATGACGTTGGGTGACAATGAACTGCGCTATGTGCTGTGGCGCAGTTACGAGAATTTACGCAACGGAGACCGCAATGACATCTTCACCGAGGCCGCCGATATTGCCAAACAGTATGAATTGGGTGTCAGGGAGTATACGAATGAACAGCACGCTGTGAATGAACGCTTCAATGACGAGTTGCGCCGTTACAAATCTGGCGAAATGGACAAAAACGAGATGTTCCATTTGGGCAATCCCAACGGTGTGATGCGTATGTTCTTGCCCGATTTGCCCATCGTGATGCGGCAAAGAATAATGACTAAAGGAAGTACCAAGAAGCATAACGTTGAGCCAATGGCACTTGAAAACATGCCACAACATTTGTCTGAACCTATATTCGTTTTCCAACGAACCGATGATGTATTGGGGGTATTAACTGAGATGAAAGATAGGGATGGCAAGAATGTATGTGTTGCCATATCTTTAAGCCAAACAATACAAGACGGTAAGGATGTCTTGGAGGTAAATGACATTCGTTCTGTACATGGACGGAATGAAGCAGATGTTATCTATCCTATTGTTCAGAACAATACATTGGTATGGGCTGACAAAGAGAAAGGCCTCGCTTGGCTCTCCTCAGCGTCCCAGTCCGTTCAGCAGGAAATAGACAAGCAAGACCTTGTATCTGCTGCAAATATAGTAAGGAATTTTGAGAATCCCAAGGTTGAGGAGGATACAATGTATCGTGACGGGGACCCGGAAATACATGAGAGAGCATTGGCGAGAGACAGGTACGAGCAGCGTGTCCGCAGCGGAATGTATCAGTTGCTGGAAGCATTACAAGACAGTATGCTCGGATTGAAAGAAGCCATGACTGCAATTCTCGGCCAAGGTAAGAACATTGAGGATGTGGACGGATTCGAGAACGCATATCTGGGAGAAAACCGCCTGTCAAGCGTGAATAAAGCGGAGGCTGACGCATTCGCCCGGCTATTGTTCAAGCCTATGCTTGACGAGGTAGCCAAACTTGCACCGACAAGAGCTGCAAGGGAGGAACTGACCTACTATATGATGGCAAAGCACGGACTTGAGCGAAATACCGTCATGGCGGAAAGAGATGCCAAGGCTGAATACGAGAAGCGGCAGAAAGAACACCCCAACAGCAAACTGACATTGCAGGACTTTATAGACAAGTTCAGGGAAAAGGACTATGCCGGTCTTACCGCCCTTACCGGGTATGATGATGTTGCCTCTGCGGAAGCAGAAGCCCTGCAGATAGTGGACGACTATGAATCAGCGCACGACACAGCCAATTTATGGGAAAGGGTCAATGCCGTCAGCAAGGCTATACTCCAGAAGTCATACGAATGCGGAATGATGAGCAAAGCTACATACGACAGTATATCGGACATGTACGAGTTCTACATCCCTTTGCGTGGATTTGATGAAAAGACGAGTGCCGAGGCATACGCCTACCTCACGCACAAGAGCAGCGCATTCAATGCCCCTATCAAGAAAGCGGAGGGTCGTAGGTCGAAAGCCGATGATCCGTTTGCCAATCTGCAATCAATGGCTGAAAGCGCAATCATGCAGGGCAACCGCAACAAGCTCGTGAAGCAGCGTTTTCTGAACTTTGCACTCAATCATCCGAGTGACCTTGTGAGCATAAGCGACCTTTGGTTGGAATATGATTCAGTTACTGACGAGTGGAAACCGGTATTTCCGGACAATATCGAGGTTTCCGACAGTCCGGAAACTGTCGAACAGAAGATGCACGACTTCGAGGAAAAGATGAAGCAGTTGGAGCAACAGTTCCCGGACCTGTACAAAAGAGGTCGTGATGCCGAGAATATCCCATACCGTGTGATTGACAGTAGGGATTTACGGCAACATCAAGTTGTTGTCAAGCGAGGAGGACGGGATTATGTGATTACTATCAACGGCAATCCGAGAGCAGCCCAGGCATTGAACGGACAGACAAATCCGGACAATGACACCTCCGGCGTTATCGGTGCGGTACTCCGTGTAGGAGAGAAACTGAACCGTCAGTTGAGTGCTTTCTACACGACACGCAATCCGGACTTCATCGTGTCGAACTTCATGCGAGACATGCTATATACAAACTCTATGGCATGGATAAAGGAAAGCCCGAATTATGCCTTGCGTTTCCACCGGAATTACTTGACGAAGGCAAATCCGGCAAGAATGAAAATCCTTCTGGCAAAACTTCGCAATGGCACTCTTGACATGAACGACAAGACAGAAGCGATGTTTTATCAGTTCATGATGAACGGTGGTGAGACAGGATATGCAAATATCCGTGACATCGAACAGCATAAGAATGACATCCGCAAGGAACTCAAAAAAGCGAACGGAAAACTCAACATACGCCGTGCGATTAGCCTGCTGGCTGAACGCCTTGACGAACTCAACAGAGCCATAGAGAACTGCGCCCGTTTTGCCGCTTTTGTTACTTCAAGGGAAATGGGCAGAAGCCTTGACCGGTCTATATATGATGC